>JBGSHS010000218.1:0-15530 GCA_041752115.1 Pirellulaceae bacterium
CAGTCTGTTCGCTGTGCAGAAGCGGGACGGAGGATGGGGTGTCGTTTCGTTGGGCAACTGGAAACGGCACGACGGGAAAGAGGATGATCAGGAATGCAGCGACGGCTATGGAACCGGCTTCGCCATTTGTGTGCTGCGCCAGGCGGGTGTGCCAGCTGACGATTCGCGGATTCAAGGCGGTATTGCCTGGTTGAAGGCGAATCAGCGGGCCAGCGGCCGCTGGTTTACTCGCAGCCAGTGGAAAGACAGCCGGCATTACCTGAGTCGACAAGGAACTGCGTTGGCGATACGAGCCTTGGTGGCTTGCGGAGAACGGTAGTTGCAACGTAGTAACCGTCAATCGTAGGCTCGGTGTGCCGGCAAGCAGCGCGTCGGCGGGACTGGAACGTGGCGAGGAGTATTGGAGGGGCTGGAGTTCTCACCATGAAAAACAAGGTGGCGATCGTGACGGGTGCCGGTAGCGGGATCGGCCGGGCTATTGCCGAGGCGTTGTCCGCTAGGGGAGCGAGCGTCGTGGTTGCCGAGATAGATGCTGTGAAGGGGCGAACGGTCGTCGAGGGGATCCGCTCCAAGAATGGCATTGCGCACGTGTGTGAGTGCGACGTGAGGCGAGAAGATCAAGTGCAATCCATGGTGGACTTTTCGCTGTCGTCACTGGGACGCGTCGACATTCTGGTCAACAATGCGATCTGCTCGATAGACGCCATCCACAGTAACTCCTGGGAGAACGTGGAGGTCGCATTGGGAGGCGTTTGGAACTGCACGCAGGCCGTGCTGCCGTCGATGATTGAGCAGGCCTCTGGGAGTGTTGTCAATATATCTTCCGCCAACGCGTTGATGGGGCTCGGCCCGGAACACCTGTACACGGCTGCCAAAGGCGCCATCGTGAGCCTCACACGTTCCTTAGCGGTCGAGTACGGCAAATACAATATTCGTTTCAATGTCGTCTGTCCGGGCACGACGGAAACGGAGATCTGGGAGCCACTGAAAAGGGCCAATCCAGGCATCTGTGAGACCCTCGGGAGGCTTTGTCCGCTGGGACGGATCGCGCGCCCCGCAGAGATCGCCAGTGTCGCATTGTTCTTGGCGTCCGACGAGGCGTCGTTCGTGACAGGCGCGGTGTTGATGGTCGACGGCGGACTGACGGCGGGAAACGTGGCGTTCCGACCGGTGTGACGCGAACCAGGTCAGGCCTCTCCTTGGTGTCACGGGGGCACGACTGGCTGCAAGCAGCCGAAGATACTGTCAGAGGAAGTACCAGACAGTCATGCTCACCGGGGAGATTGACGCCTCGACCAAGCAATTCATGGGATTGGCCGTGGCGGTCACCAAGGCAAACGATCATATGATCGGACTGCAGAAGCGCGAACTCGGCCGGTCTGGCTTCAGTGATCGAGAGGAGCTTGAAGCGCTGGCGGTGGCCGATTTCTTCGACGGATTCGATAGCTTCGCGCATGCGCTGCATGTCGACTCCGAGCTGCGTCTCCGTATGTGTATGAACGCGGACAAATGCGTTTGAGTCGATCCGGTTCTCGGGTAGCTTGATGGCGGGTTGAGATGCCGCCTGTCGTGTGAGTTTGCCCCTTTTGTTTAATGAACCCCGTGAAATTGGTGGCCGTGGTCGTTGTGAACGACGGCAGTACGTCACGGCACGCACGGTGACGGCTCCCCACTAGAGAACCGTCACCTTGTCACGATCACATGCCGGGCATTGCCAGGACTCGCGACACAACAACGGTTCTTCGAATAATCGGAATACTGGATCAAAGACATCCCCCAACGGGTTGAGCCCAAGTTGCCGTTCGAGGATGCATCGCCACGCAGAGCCATCGGGCTGGACGTTGATGTGGTCGACACCGCCGGAGCAGAACACGGTGTGGGGTACGTCCGGCTTCACGGATTCCAGACCTGCTCGGCGGTTTTCCCAGATCCACGGTTCCAGAAATCGTCGATCAGCCTCGGAGTACTCGTAGGGGTAGTACGCAATCGACGAAGATGGATCGACGTGGAATCGCAATCCATGGGACCGAAACATCTCAGCCCAGGCGGGGATCAGGTATATCTGCTCGGGCCAGGCGACGATGTTCACGGTAACGTTGAAGCCGTGGTTCTGGAGGAAGAGGCAGCGGCCGACGAAGATCTCGGGGTTCATGGGATGCGTGCGGGTGCCGTTCTCCATGGGATGAAAACTGGCCGTCACGTTGATCACACGCTCAGGACTAACGTGCCTTGCGAATTCAATCAGCGGATGCGACAGGTTGGAGGTGATGGCCACACGGATAACTGGATCGAGGCCCGTGAGCAATTCCAGGAAATCCGGCATCAAGAACGACTCACCACCGGTGATGTCCAGGAGTTGCGGACGCAGACGATTCCAGACCTCGAGCCAGTCCTTCGCTGGCCGAAACGGCACCGACTTGAATTCACCTCGCTCTTGGGCCTGCACTTCCCAGCAGTACTTGCACTTGAAGTTGCAGGCCATGGTGGTCCACCAAATGGCCGACTTCAGCATGGCTGCCTCCGCGCCCAGAAGATGCTGGTGTTGGGGCCATTGTCGATGTGAGTGACGACGAAGCCGAGTTCCTGCAGGCGGTTGGTCAGGCCCGACATGCCGGGAAGCTCATCATGCCAAGGCACGTTGTTGTGTGACTCACCGCAGATTTCATCGACCAAGTGCAGTTGCTGCGCCGTGAGCAGCGTGGGATACTCCGCTCCTTCGGCGTCAATTTTCAGCAGACGTACGCGTCCATTGGGTGACAACACGCAGGCTTCGTCGATCAGCGTGTCGATACACACGGCCGGAACTTCCCAGGCCTGATCGGCCGCCGGCAGGAAGGCCGAAAACGTGGACGTGTTGCCCGGCTCATGGCACGACGCTTCGTTGAGTAGGAGAGTTGTGTCACTCTCCCAAGCTGCGACGTGGCGGATGGTCACGCGATCTGCGAAATCACCGACGTTGTACTGCAGGCACTGCACGTTGGCTGCCAGTGGTTCCACGGCCAGCCCGGGATCTGTGTGGGGACACACACGTCGTGACCGCAGAACCGTCACGATAGATGAAACGTGTCCTTGTCACCGTAGACATGCTTGTAGACGTAGTCGCTGTAGTCGTTCATCCAGCAGGTGAACCAGAGCGGCTTCCAGTGCCGCGACTTGTCCACAATGAACTGGCCTGATTCCCAGGCCGCCTCGTCATGGTGCGGAATGCCAAAACGTTCCCACTGGCCCGGTTCTAATTTGCCCTGATCCGGCCAGAACGCGGCGCCAACGCGGCGGAACTCTGGATGATCCATGAAGATCTCCGGGTTGTAGGCCGGATACGAATCGGCATCGAGCGAAAGCACTTCACGATACGGGCTGTACGCGGCCGCCAGGGGCTTGAGCTCCCAGCCACCCAAGAGTCGCCGCGGGATCCCGTGTTCACGGCAGAACGAATTCCCGCAGATCCAGCCCACATTGTAGGGCTCGAGGGCGCGCAACATCCGCAGGTCAAACTCGCCGCGATCCCCCGGAACCAAACCTGGATGGGCAGCGTGCAGCCGGTCTTGCGAATGCAGGCAATGGTGACAAACAGGGACGGAAAGAAGCGCCAGCCGCCGCCGCAGATCACGATGCCGCGATCATGTTGCCACGCGGGCGGTTCCGGCACGCGATCCGCGGCTTCCTGCATCAGTTCCCGGAAGGCCTGCGCTACGTTCGCGTGGCCAAACCAACCGTCGGGAAACGGCCCGGGCGGTTGCTGCAACAGTTCCTTGACCCACGGAACGGGACTATCGGGTGTTAGATCCCAATGATACGGCATGCAACACGGTCCTTTCATGTTGGTGTGACGACGAGTTACCACTTGCCCAGCGGGCAGTGCTCCGTGACGAGCATAATTTTGTGGAACACACGATCGGTGCGAGATAGTCGACAGCCGCACTTACAGCACCACGAAATCTCCGGGTCGGTCGTGTTCTCTCGATGCTCGCACGGCGCGCAGACCTCGTCGTAGATGCGTGCGACGTCCGATGCTTCGCGCAAGGGGCGACCGGCTACGAGCCATTTCGCAGTGGCCCGAGCAAGTGATGCGGCGCGGGCCATGAGCGATGGCGGGGACGCCTGCAGAAGTGGCGTGTACTGATTCAGTAGCGGTCCGAGTTGCTCCGGACACGCGGTGCTCGCGGTACGTATGGCCAGTTCCTGATCCGGTGCCACTACCCGATCCCGAACCGCTGCCGTTTCCGGACCCGCTTCCAGGTCCCACTGGTTTTCCGGTGCCGGTACCTTTTCCAGACCCGGTTCCCGTGCCAGATCCCGACGCCGGGCCTGTTCCACTGCCCGAGCCAGAGGCCTTGCCAGTTCCGCTCCCAGTACCCGAGCCCGAACTGCCGGTGGTTCCCGAACCACTCCCTGAGTGGCGACCAGTTCCTGATCCGGTGCCACTGCCCGACCCGCTGCCGCGTCCCGTGCCTGATCCCGTTCCGCTAACCTGCATCATCGCTTCGTCAACCAGGACACTCCGGGTACGAGAATCCCGGCCAGCCGCTGAGGACTCCTTACGTCCTGGCCTGTGAGCCACTGCGTGGCGGCTGCCACGTCCGCGTCCCCGGTAGCGCCACCGATCAACGCACCGTGGAGCATATCACCTGTTTCTGCTCGCCTTTTGCAGAAGCGCTGCCGTAGACGCGTTCGTGACCCAGCTTCCCACCCGGCCGTACCTTCTGGCCACATGCCGCATCTAATTCATGCATCCGCAAAAGCAGAAGTCCCGCAGAGATCTCCACGTTGGCTTTCTCGCACGCCCGGCGGATAGCTCTAACATAAGTGTCCTTGGAATACATCCTGCCGGCAGCACAAGCGGGAGAGGCCTTGCGGTTGGTTCCCTTTCGGTTCCCACATGACAGAGGCGTCTTGCGCTCCGCCTCGCGCCGCTCGCGCACCTTGCGGACCGCATCGCTGGGCGAGAAACAATAGTCCGTTTCCCGTCGCAGCAGATACGGCAACAAGATCGATTGCCCCCTGGGTCCGATGAAAATGGTCCTGCCCTTGTCCTGGTGCTCCGTCTTGTGTTCCTGCGGTCGATAGCACCAAACAGCGGCGGACCGATCGACGTCGCAGGGCCTAAGACAGCGGACCTCTCCCGGCCGCATACCGGTTTCCAGCTGCAGCCGAACCATGTCCGCGACGACGGGATTTAAGTGCTCAAGCGTCGCCTCGACGACCGAACGGAGAACTGGCTCGACGTCTTCCGTTTCCGGGGCCAGGGTGCGGCCCTTCGTCAGGCCTTCCACCATCTTCAGGGCACCGCACACGTCGGAGCTGATCATCTCCCGCGTCACCGCCCACCGAAAGGCGCGCTTGATCCGACCGCACTGCTTGTTGATGTAGGAGCGTGACCAGCCCTTGCCGACCATCGCCTCGCGCACCTGCTGGAACCGGAGGGGACCGAACTGGCTGACCGGCTGGGCGCCGAACAACTCCACGGCGATCGCCAGGGCTTCGGCGATCTGCTCTGCCTCGCGGGTGCTTTTCCCCCTCTTGCGGTAGTAGACTCTGGCATGGGCATCGTACTGCGCGGCGAGTTCCTGCAGCGTAAGGCCATCGGAATCGGCCGGCATTAAGGCGGCACTCTTTGCGTTTGGCTTTGACAGGTCCAGATGCACATGCACGTTGGGATCAGCGGTGCAGAATCGGGCCAGCACTTCGTCCGGCAAGTTGCGCCCATGCTGCAGCCAGAGCGAAACGAGCTGATCGTAGAGCTCGCGACTGCGGCGTGATTTCCAGGGGCCCAGGTAGACGTCGCGGCCTCGGCCAAAGTTGACCACGGCCAGATGCTTGGGGCGATAGAGACGATACCTGGGTACGGCCAAAGAGAGTTTTGGCATGAGGAGCGGCTCCGCAAAACAGTACCAATCGGTGATCGGTACCGCATCCAGAACGGCTCTGGAGTGACCTAAACCCAAGTCTCGGCTAAAGTTGCGGGGACAGGATTCGAACCTGCGACCTCGAGGTTATGAGGCCGCTGGGAGGTCGTCACCACAGTATCGACTTTGCAGTACTTACGATCATAGCGGAAATGTCG
Organism: Pirellulaceae bacterium; assembly: GCA_041752115.1. Lineage (GTDB taxonomy): Bacteria > Planctomycetota > Planctomycetia > Pirellulales > Pirellulaceae > JAJRVM01. The sequence goes on from JBGSHS010000218.1 coordinate 6,065, forward strand.
ATACGTGACAATGAATGTCGGGAGATGTCGAGCACTGTTGAGGCATGATGCGTCGTATTGCAGTACAAACCAGATCAGTGCTCCCGGGAGAGGTTTGCCCACTATCCAAATTGGATAGTGGGGACCGTGGAATCTATCCCGCTTCACGTTCGTCCACGATGTGGCAAATGTGGTCGGTGAACCGATACTGCTGCAGGTAGGCCACCGATGGCCTGGGGCAACCGTGGTATCGGCTGCGGTGCTCGCACTCATCCCAGCCAGCTCGGATCCGGGCAGCCCGGAGGTCGATCTGCTGAGGGCTGGGGCACTTCGGACAGAGTGGCAGTCGGCTGCCGTTCCGGTCGATTGCCGTCCTGGTCGCAAGCTTGCCGCAGCCCGCGCAGCGTCCGTTGCGTTTGATGCTCATGGCCGAATTGTACCGGCAGTCGCCACGGCGTGAAATTGAGAAGTGAAGGAAAGCAAAAAGGCCGGCCGCATGTAGGAGACACGCGACCGGCCCGTTCCGGCCGTTAAGGAGTCACACAACCGGCCGGATGCGTCCGCACTCTTGTGAATGTCACTCGGCAATCATCGCTTGATGAACCTCTTGTGCAGCTGCTTGCGCGGCGTGCAGTTCTTCAGCCGCGGCCGTTGCCTCAAACTTCCAACGCCGCACGCGATCGGTCAGCGACCGGACCGCCTCCAGGTCGATCACCGGCTTGGAGTCCTCGGCATACCACCCAAACACCTGTTTCGTCCGGCCAGTCGTGCGAGCCAATTCCAGCACTTCCTCCGCGTAAGCCAGCTGACCAGCAGCCTCTTTCACACGAGATTCAGCGGCGGCAATTCGCTGTTTCGCAGCATGTAACTCAGCAGCTAGTTGAGGATCGCATAGGTCAGCGCCAGACAACCGTTGACTGGTCGGCAGTCTGGCATACTCGGACCGGGTTTCGCGATGCTGCGTCAGCAGCGGATTGCGCACGTGATTGATCGCGTCCACCATTTGCTGCAACTTCAGATTCAAATCGACTAGCTTCGCGAGCAAATCACTCTTCTTCGCGCCGGCTGCCGCAGCCAGTTGCGACTGAATCGCTGCAGCCTCCTCGCTATGCTCAGCGGCAGCTCGGTCCGCTCGTGCGTCGAGCATTCGCAGCTGTTCCTCAATATCGGCCAGCTTACGCCCAACCACCTCACGCTGCGCGATCTCCTGCCTAACTTCCTTCCGCCGGCGGAGTCGATCCTGCTCGCATTTCTCAAGGTACGCTCGGATCTTCGCATCCGCGTTCTGGGGCGGATCCGGTTTCGGTTGCGCGGTCGCTTCTCGATCGCCGACCGCGTTCTTCAGTTCAGCTAAGGTTTGCACGCTAATCTCCAATCAAAGTGTTCAGTAAGTAATCCCTGCAATCGTCGGCGAACATGCGAGCGAACAGGTCTGGAATCGGAGCCGCCTCGATCTTCTTGAACGTCGCACCATAGAAGCCGTAGGGCTCGGCGTTCAACGCAAATCGGTAGGCATGCTCATCCCGCGCTAAACCATAGTTGTATCCGGCGCACTGCAGCCCGATGGGACGCACGCTCATCCCCAGACGCTCCAGCCGATGCCACAAGTGAATCAGTCGCCTGATCCACCGGGCATCGTGTCCGGTCCAGGGGAGGCGGTCTGGATCGCGGTAGTGATTCCCGGCTGCCCACGACCGGACTTGGACGGCTTGCACTTCACGATCCATCGGCGTCGGCTCGATGTCCGCCAACGGCTCGCAAATCGGCAGACAATGCGCCAGTTCATGCGCGAGCAGTTCGATCGTCGGTTCCGCAATGAAGATTATGGTTGTCGGGAAGTGCCCGGGCCATCGACCATCAGCCATCAGCGCGTCACGTACAGCAAGGTTTCGCCCCAATGACGTCCACGCCGAACAACCAGGCGGAGCTGGCCACTCTGGATCGTGGATAATCGCGAGCCGATCACGCACCTCTGGCGCCAGTGCGACGGCCAGTTGATAGCACTCATCAGGCGTCATCGCTGGGCCCCTCATCCGCACTGGTGATCAGATCGTCCGTTGGCAGATCGGTGTGGATTACCGGCAGTGGATCCCGATTGCCATCGGGGCGACGTCGTTTGAACCATCGCACGCCGTTGCGATCTACTCGCCATTCAGCCACCTCACCACGCCGCGCTGCTTCGATATCTGCCTCGACCAGTTCAGTCTCAGGGAAAAACTCGTGCGTCATAGGAAACTCCTTTGCGTGAAGTCTACACAACTCAGTCATCAGATATGCCAACCGTTGGCACAATGTCAGGACTGCAATCGTTCTCAATGAGAATGCAGAAGCGCTGCGAGCACTCACGGCAAACGCAGCGCCTCGTGACACTCCCGTCACCGCCGGCGCACGATCGGACAATGATCGGCGGTCGGCTCGTGCCGCAATGTGGGCATCGGGCACGCGGGATGATGATCGTCAGGCAGTCAGCCCAGAAGGATGTCATGATCAGGACTCCAGCCATCGCCGCAGCTCGGCCGCGATCTTGGTGGCGGACTTCGGGATAGGTGGCCAGCAACCGGCCGACAACGCGATCACGCACAAGTTGGCGTTGCTCGGACGAGCTATGGCCAGATCTTGCTCCGCCGCAGCAAACCCCACGTCATAGGCGTCGGATAGCTCCTGATCAAACTCCGACAGATCACTCGGGGGCGGTGATGCGGAAATCGCCGTATTCGTCTGATACGCGACCACGCCATTCAGATCGCACCACGCAGTTACCAGCCCTCGGCACAGTGCCGGCAGGAGCAGTAACTCGAGCGCCGACATCCGCCCACGTCCGCCAGGATCATCCGGCATCCCCGCGATCCAGTATTCGGGGACCATGTTGTCCTCCGCATCGTGCCGGACCTTCTCTAGCCGGCGGAGCGTGTCGATTGCCATCATCATCGGTTCATACTCACCGGTTCCGCATGACGCCCGCAATCGCCAGTCGCCCCGATCGGTGAGGCGCCAGTGCGTCCGCTGCCCACGCCGCCCACCGAACGTGACCATGCCGGTGCGCTCCATTTCACGAGCAGCGCGTGACCGGCGTTGACGCTCCGCAGCGTCCGCTCCGCCACCATGCGGCATCTGCAGACCGGCACGACGGAATAGCTCCCGGCGTTCCACTAGCACCGCCGCAAACCGCTGTTGCCGTAGCGCCCGCACAGGCTGCCACAGCGCGTCCGTTGCTCCGAGAAGGCGGGCCAATTCGGCTTCCATAATCGTCTCCTTACAGGTATTGGGGTGTCACGCTGTCACACTGAGTGTGTCGATAGTCAACGTGCGATGCGGGAAGGCTCACGGCGAGGTCATCCCGGAAGGACCCTAGCTGACGGGGGATGGGGTCACCAATGGGCGTCGCCTAGCATCTCGATGGCTGGTGCGTCTCCCTCACCACGCACAGTGCCACCGCATGTCTGCCCAGTGCGGCGGATAGTGACACTTGACCGACGCAACTCTTCAGCAGTCGCGAGCACATTGGCAACGACGTGATCAATCCGCTGCCGTTCCTGCTCCGCCCATTTCTGGACGCCGATCCGCAGTTCATCAGCCAATACCACCGGACCGTGAAGATCCAACGTGTCGAAGCAGTCTGGACAAATGTCACTGCCATTTTCGCAACCACATATTCTTTCCCAGTTGTCGTCAGCCAAGCATGGTTGTGGGTCGCCTAATCGAAACGTACTGCCGCACATGCAACATGCGATCGGGAAGATCTGCCCGTTCGTGTCAACGAGAACTCGTATATCGCTCATGGATTCACCTCTGCGCCATCTTGTTCGCCGTCAAACAACTCCAGCTGTTTCTCGCCGCTGGTCAGTTCATCATGACTGACCTGGCGGACCCCGCCATGATGCTGCAAGAACTGCTTGAATCCAGCATCGAGCAGTTCGTCTTTGGTCGCGTCCACTGGAACCTGCATCGGACCGAATGGCCCATCGATCGTCTTGGTTGGTCTTGTCATTGCTTGCTCCTTCTATCACTTCCCGTTTCAAAAACTACACGTCTCACACCTCACTCCGATCAACTCCTGGTCTGACCGGCCGCATATCACGCACGAGCCTTCCTTCAGGTCAACTAGTTTGGCAATGAACTGTTCGGCGGTTAACTCTTCCGACGCAAGCTTTTCAATCAACATGCCTGCAGCAATCCGCTCGGATTCGCCGTTTACTTCCAGCAGCATAAGCACCACGTTCCGCATGGTAGCCAAGACACTGGTGAGCGTTTCGGTCCGCAGCCCGACCGCTCGCACATGCAGCGTATACGCCGCCAGTTGTCCCATTGATTCCGCCAACTGCACCGCAATCAGTCTGTTTCCCATTCTCGCGAGATTCATACAGTCATCCTTTCAAATCACATTCCACCGTTCCGACTATCCAATTTGGATAGTCAACCACCGAACACGTTAGCCGACTCTGATCCCTTGGCGATTCTCAGCGCGACGTCGGCCAAGAACTCCGCCTGCATCCACGCAACCTTACAGGCGCGGAACTGTTCGACGTCCTCAGTTGCGACCCATCCGAGGCGACATAGTTCCGCAACCTTATCGCTCATGGTCATCTTGCCGTTCATAATGTTTCCCTCACCTGTAAAGAGTCTCGAATCAACCACCAAACACGTCATCCAACTTGTGCGCCAACTCACCGTCACCCCACGGCGGATCGGCATTCGTCATATTCCATCGAGCTAGGATCAGCGCGGCCTCGCTCTTCGGCACGCCCGAATCGCGCAGGTAGCTCACGGCCTTATAGGTCTGGTCGTGGCCACCGTTGCCAGCCACCGCGGTGATCTTGGCGATGTACGCTTCCGGTGAACTAATGTCTTTCGGCGATCGCTCGCGCACTCGGCGTTCCGCTGGTGGGAGCCAGTCGGCCTGGAATAGCGGAAGCTTCTCAATGTGCTGCAGACCGAGACAACCCTTCGCCTCATCGATGATCCACTCACGGTGGGCAGATGGAGGGGCAATGACCAGACCACCATCCCCGCGCAGATCGTAGACGCCTGCGTCCGTCCGCACCTTCGCCCGCGTGATCACATGGAATCCCGGATGCCGGAAGTAGAAGTGAATCCCGCGCTTCGTGCGTACCATTGTCGGTGTCCTACCACCCTTGCGAAAAAACTCTCGCGCCTCTTCCATCGCGTCGCAATCGACCACTGCCAGGCCACTCACGGCGCCGGTGATTATTCCGACACCTTCCCATTGCCACCCACGGATCTCTTCCAGGGTCGGGCGTCGCTCTTGAAACGGCTTCCACTTGACGCATGGCAGCTTCCCAGCCACCGGCACCACGCTCAAGCCAAATCGCTCGGCGTACACCTCGGCGTATGCTTCCATCCGTTCACCAATGGGTGGCGATTTCCGTTGCGTTGTCACGATCATCCGTCCTCCACTTCAATCCGTTCTGCGCGCACTTCTCCCCCGGGCACCGCGCTTAACCGCCGCAGACAACTCGGCATAAAATGCCGGTCCCTCACGTCCCCGTAGCTGACGACCATTTCGCTTGCTGGCCGCCCGGCAACGGCACCATGCGTTGCCTCTGGGATTTGTTGGTGGGCGTTCGTCGCAACGCTCCTGGCGTCCAATGGGTAGCCCACCCCTTTAACCGTTGCCCAACCTGGGGCTATGTCCGCTTTCACTATCCAGTTTGGATAGTGGACCGCTTCATCCTCGCGTCGATCATGGCTGACGCTTGCCGTTTGGTGATCCCAGCCGGCGGACTGATGCCGAGGGATCGAAGTTTCCACAACTGTTTGCTGGTCGCATGCTCGACCCGAATATCTTGCATGCTCATCCGGTTGAGCCGGCAGATTTCCGCAACCGGCATCCCGGCCTTGTGCTGGCTGATGATGCGGCACGCCTGCGCGCGTGTCATGCCGACCCGCATGGGCAGCTGTTGCCATCGCAGGTACTTCAGCTGCTTCTCGGTCGGGCTCTCCGGTCCGAGGATGAAATTCTGCAGGGAGCCGTGCCCGTCGTTCACCTGCTCCGCGCGGTATCGGACCTCGGCCTGAATCTTCGCGCGTCGCTCTGCCTCTTCCTGTTCGCGCTGCAGACGCTCGGCCTTCTCGACCGCCAGTTGCTCCTCGGCCTTCTGGATCGCTCGAGCCGGGTCGTGCGTGTCGCCGTGCTCGAGGATGGAGGAAGCACGTTCGACCACTTCATCCGGCACGCCGTCGCTGTAGATGTCGATGCAGGTGCGGCTCCCAGCAAGGCCCGTGATTCCCACCAGATCGACGATCATGCAATCGGGCTTGCTGGATGCGGCGATCGCAGCGCGTCGCTCCTCGGCCGTCTCCAGGCCATCGACGATGCCGCGCAGGGGACGGCTCCCGCGTCCCTTCATCTGCTCGGCCAGTGCTCGGCTCTTCGTCGGGCGGAACACCGCGATCGCTCCCACGCCCGGTGAATTGAAACCTTCTCGGCACAACCCGCAGACGCACAGGAACTGGAACTCGTCGCGCTCGAATCGGGCGTACACGTCGCGCCGCTGCAAATCGGGGGTGGACCCGTCCAGGGCGATCGCGATCACATAGCCAGCCTTGGCGTTCAAGTAGCTCGCCACGCGATGCGCCATCCCCACGGTGGCGTTGAACACGATCGTGCGTCGGTCGCCGACGAGCGCCCGGGTCGGCTCGCACAAACTGGCCAGCGTCTGCGTCTCAGTCAAGACCGCTTCCAGTTCGCTCTCGTCGAAGTCTCCCGCCACCTCGCGAAGGTTGCGAAAGTCTACACCCTCGACCACCACGAACCGCTGATCGAACCGCACCGCCCACCCGTCGTGGATGGCGCAGGGACCGCCGGCCGCGTCGAAGTAGCGGTAATCTTGAACCACGACCGGAAACAACTTCTCCAGGGAAACGCCGTCTCCGCGTTCTGGTGTGGCAGTCAGGCCGAGGCGTCTGCTGGCTGGATTCGCTGCGAAGTGCTCGAACAGGTGCGCGCAGCTCTTCAGCCCCAACTTGTAGCGATGCGCTTCATCGCAGATCAGGAGCCACTCGTCATCGGGATCGAACTTGTAGGCTCGGCTGACCGATTCCCCGTCTACCTCGCGAGCAAGGTATGTTGCCCGACATGCAACCGTTAAGCGGGCCCGTTCGTCAGCTGTCTGATCGGCCATGTCGATCTGCACATGCCGGCCGGTCAACTCCGATACCTCACTGGCGAACTGCTGCACGAGCTGCCGCTCATGGCAGAGAACAAGCACCCGCCGGCGGGCGCCACCGTTGAGCCATCGATCGATGATCGCACTACCGACAACCGTCTTGCCCGTCCCGGTGGGCATGCGAATCAGACCACCTAGCGCCGTCGTATGCACCACGTCGCGGAAGAACGTCTCGACCGCCTCCGCCTGATACGGCCGCAGCCGAAAGAGCCCCGGCTCCGAATCGAAGAGTGTAGCGATCACTGGCCGGCCTCCAGGCTATCGAAGACCGATCGCGGGACGATCCCCTCATTCCGGCAATACTCGCATTCGCTCCCGTTTCCCTCACACTTCGGGCAAACCGCATGGCACTTGATCGCGCGGAGCTCGTCAGCGATCTTGCGCACCAGCGCCGAGATGCGGCCCAATCGGTCGTTGTCCAACCAGTTGGAAACCAGGAACTCAAGTTGGATCTCCGCCGTATCTGTGATCTTGCGAGCAACCTGTTCGACACGGGTATTCCACCCTGCCACCGGGTCAACTTCGTCGTCCTCGGTCTGCTCATCCTCGGCGGGCGGCAATGGCTCCAGGTCCGCAGCAGTCTTGCCGGCGTCAATGCAGTCTTGGCATCGTTCGCCATCAACGGCGTTGCGCATCTCGCAGGCGGTGCAGAGCGGCACCTCCGCCTCACATTCCAATTTGGATAGTGGGGGCTTGTCCGCTTTCGGCTTCCGGCCGATCTTGCTCGTGTCGATCGTGCGGCCCTTGGCGTCCACTCGCTTGCCGTCATCCGCCAAATTCAACTTCTTTCGGACATCGCCCACCGTCGTGATGGAGCACCCCACCAACTTGGCCAGCACAGTATCACTCTTCTGCCGATAGCTCGCGTGCTGGAAGAGCATCTCCAGGGTATGGCGAATGTCGGCGCGATTGGGCCGCAGACCGTGCTTGGCGTTTTGAGTGACCGCATCCAACAAAGCGTCTTCATACGTTCCGGTGAAGAACTCGGCATCAATCTTCGTCAAGCCGATCTGATCAGCAGCTGCCCAGCGATGGGCGCCGCTCGTCAGGAAGAGACCTTGCCCGGTGCTGAAGATACGAACCGGTGGAAACGTCTCAGGCTTGTTGCCACGACCACGACCGCCCTTCATCAGGGAACCGTAGTCGTCCACCACGTCGTGATTGATGGCTGCGCGACACTGCAGCGGGCGGATGAGATAGTTCGGGTCACCGTCCGCCTTACCCAACTCACTCAGGAGAACCGTGCCCTTGCCGGCCTTGATCGCAGCGGCGTAATGCTCGACCACTGGGGCCTGGGCTCGTTTCTGGAATTGGCTTGCTTTTACTTCTGGTGTACAATCGTTCATGTGATACTCCTTTGGGTCGTTGCTAGATTGGCGTCGCGGCAACGGCCCATTTTTTGTGTGCTAGGAACAGACCCTCGCCGATGTGGAATTAGCGCGTGCCGAACTGGCCTTGGTGCCGCGGGCAATGAAACGGTGGATAGCTTCGACACTAGTGAAGCGACGTTTGCCGCACTTGATCGTCTCTAGCCGCTGGCCTTCCACGCCGTGATTGACCCAGCGCCACAAGGTTCTGAGCGTAGGGCGACCCGGGATCTTGTGACTGGCTTGCGCGAGACTCAGCAGAGACTCGTTATCGATGTCGATTGACATAAAGAAACCCTTGTAGCAAGTGACTGTGAATGTCAGATGCCACAAGGGTATGCCGTCTATCACATGGCGGAAGAGACAGAGATATCTAATGTATGCGTACGCGCACATTAGATATCTAATGTACGAGTCGATCAGGCATTCTTAATCCAGCGCCCAACCGTAGTCGGTGTAACGTCGTACTCGTCAGCGACGATCTTGCGGAAGTTTCGCACATGACTTTCTTGTAGCTTGCGAGCCATCGCAACAGCTTCCGCCCTCGTCTCTGGAGGGTTGTCCCTATTGCCTTTCTTCTGTCTTCCGCCGCGAATCTTGACGGCGCGAAGCCAGCCACGCAGCAACTTCGGGCATTCCACTTCCGCCCGCCCGTGCTGCCGCCCGAATTCTTTGCCGGGTGTTGGCTCGTTTTGGTTGAACTAACGTGATGGGGGGGCAGGGTTCGATGCGCAAGAAAGAAGGACCGGCGGTGAACCGGTCCTTGTGGGGTGAAGGCGTGAAGTGGTTGTAAGCGGGGGGGCAGCAACGGAGTGAGATGCTCTACCGCGGTGCGGAAGTCGCAGCGCCAGGCACAGATCGTGAAGTCGATCGGATTGAAGTTGGTTTCGCAGTGGAAGCAACGTCCCAGGTTGGTGCGGGGATTGACGGCCG
>JBGSHS010000219.1:0-30947 GCA_041752115.1 Pirellulaceae bacterium
AGTTCGACGACGGTCGTCACCACCTGGCCGCCGCCGAACACGAACCGGCCCGATTCGTCGCGGTGATCCGTGCCGGTGGCCCGCAGGCATTCAAGCCCTCCGTAGAAACCCACGTCGCCGTCCAGTGGCAGGTCCAGATCACCGCGTCGCAGACGCAGCAGGTTGCCCCACGGCACCAGCGGCGAACCGTACTTCTGTTTCAACTCGTCCGCAGAAGCCCGTAAGGCTTTGACTGCGTCGAGTTGCTCCGCCTCCGTCCGCGGCGCGCTGTAGGCCTCGTTCGCTTCGCTGAGCGCGTCGGGTCGCAGTTTGCCATACTGCTCGCGCCAGAAACGAATGGCCGTGGCGCCCACACTGTCCTTGCGGACGTGGTAGTCCCAGGCACGCACCGCGTCGACCATCATTTTCATACTGAGGTCGGGGTCGGCCACCTGGTGCTTCTGCGCTTCATAAGCGGCCACCAGCGGCGGCGCCCAGATTGGTCCGGCCGGCGCGTACGTGTCGAGCGCGAAAACACAGGCCTGGGCCAGCGTGATGTCATGCATGGTGGGCATGAACTCGAAACAGCGATGGCCACGTCCACGCCAGATGCGGAGATCGGGAGAGTAGTGCCCGCACACGACACCCGGCGGAAAATCCTCGGCCTTGAGCGTATGACCTTCGGTTACGTAGTTGGCCCCCGTGTTGCAGCTCTGCAACCAGCCGCTCGCCGGATCGTGGACTTGTGGCAAGTCATCGAACGCCACGCGGCCCTGCCAGTTGTGACTGGCACGTGTGCCGTCATTGGGCAACAGCATGTGATAAGGGCCCTCGCCGCGGAGCGGGCATGCGCCCGACTGAATGTAGCCGAAGTGGCCGTCGCGCGAGGCATAGGTCAGATTGAGCCAGGGCGCCTGGTCCATCCGCAGGGCATCGCGAATCTCGTCCCCCGACTGCGATCGGTTCATGGCCAACCACTGTTCCATGCGAAGCGTGTCCCACACACCACACGCCGCTCCCGCGAATGTGCGGCCCTGCGACTCCTCGACGATCGGACCGTGCACGCTCTCGCGAAACGTGATCGATCGCTGCTCGATCGCGCCGGACTTGGTCTTGACTGGAATCGCGACTTGCCGGACCGCCAGATCTCGCCACTCCCCGTCGTACCAATACTGGTTGGCGTGGTCGGGGTTGATCTTCAGTTCGAAGACGTCGGCCGAATCGGCGCCGCCGGCCGTGCCGGTCCATGCCGCGCCGTCGGTATAGCCCACGCCCACGATCGGCGTGCCGGGCAGCGCGAACCCACCCGCTTGCAAACGCCCCGTGTGCACGTGGAACTCCCACCAGGAAGTGTCGCCCTGGGCCGGCCAATGCGGGTCGATGTACAACATGGGACGCCCCGAGGCTGTGCGACTCGGCCCGATCGCCCAGGTGCTCGACTGATTCGGAAAGTCGAATTTCGGGGCTGGCAGGTTCAAGCCAGTCTTCGCTTGAAGGACCACGATGCCGTGCGACGGCAGGACATCGGTCCAGCGGAACAGGGCGATCACCTGCACCGGTTCCGCCTCGAGTGCATCGCGGCATTCATCCGGGTGCTGTCGCCGATAGTCGTTCAGTCCGTCGCAGAAGGCTTGCAGGAATCTACGCGTCCGCAACGGGCTCTCGTTCCAGGTGCGCGCGGCCGTGTCGGGGACGCGCCACAAGTGCATGATGCGATCCGATTCCAGAGCTTCCTCGCCGGCTATTTCAGCCAGACGTCCGATACCCAGTCGCAGGCTGCGAAAGACCTGCATCCCCAGGTCCTCGCACTGGGCCTGGGCGATGGCGTAGGCGGCCGCCGGCTCCGAGTCGGCGTAGATGTGCGGGATGCCGAACACATCGCGATAGACGGTGGCCTGCGGTGTAAAGGGTGGTGCAGGCTGCGGCGGGTTCTTGCGAAACGGTTCCGCCGTCTGTTCGACCAGCGCGGCCACGGCAGCGAACGCGGCCTCGTGGTCCCCGGCATCGTACGCCTTTCGCGCGTCGGCCAGCGCGGCGCGCACGCGATCGGCCTCACTGCCGTAACCGCCCGGCTGCGCCAACAGCGATTCGATCAGCGTCACCCGTTCGCGCCAAGTGTGATCGGTCACGCCGGACTTCACGCTCGCTGCGAGATACTCGGCCAACAGCACGGGGATATCGTGCTGGTGCGGCGCGCCTTGTTCGTCCGGTTTCTCCTGAAAACCGATCGCCCGCGCGTTCATGACCGCCTCGACTTCGGCGATGCGCCGCACCGTGCCGTCCGGGTAGACCAGTCCCGACGCACTGCGGAACTGATCGCGCCCAATAATCAACTGCCAGACCGTATAACCGACTTCCAGTTCGCGGAGCACGGGAAGGGACATTTCGTAAGTTGAGCCGGCGGCCGGATTGCAGCATTCCGAGACGATCCACGGCTTGCCTGCCGCGCGGGCCTGATTCCGAGTTCCCGTCAAATCCGCGCGAAATGCCTCGACACCCTTCGCGTAGCTGTGGCACGAGAGTACGTCGACCAGGTCGATCACGTCGCGGTTATCCCACGTGTTGACACCCACGGTGATGGGACGCGAGGGGTCGAGCTTCTTGACCAGCGCGCAGTAGTGTGCGACGAACGCATCGATCAATGCCTTGCCCTCGGGCGTGGCGGACAGGTGCGTGGAGGTTGGCTCGTTCATCACGTCCCATAGCGAGATCCGTTTGTCACCCGCGTGTGCCGACACCACAGCCGTCGCGTAGGCATCCGACTCGGGCCACCACTGCGGCGCCATCCGATCCGGACCCGGGTTGGCGACCCAGATGTGTCGGCTCTCCAGGCTGGGCGACACTCCGAAGCACGAGTCGAACAGGATCGGCATGACCTTCAGCCCGTGCTTGTCCGCGGTGGCCAGGAAGTCCTCGAAGTTCTCCAGAAACGTCTGCGGATCGTGATGGTAGACCAGCGACTGCAGAAACACACGTACGCAATTGAGTCCCATCTTCCGGGCATAGCCCAACTCCTGGTCGATGATCGCGTGATCGTAGCGGTGCCACATCTCCACACTGGTCGCGGCGTACGAGGCCACGTAGTTCGCGCCCCGCATCCACCGGAAGTCGTCCGGAACGTCCTGGGCGTGAAGGCAGCGCGCGGCCGCTGTGTGTGCGACGGCGGCAACGAGCAGTCTGAGAAACATCCGGGACACGTTTCGCCGTGAAAGAGCGGTGCGACTCATGAGCAATCATCCTCTGAGGCAATTTCGATGTCCTGAAGGAACAAGCGAGCAGTTTTCAATCGGGGTCGACAAGTCTGCCCGAACGGCCCGCCACGTAGTTGGCCGCCGGGCGACGGAATCCAGTCTGGTACATCAGTCCGGTGAACGTCTCGATCAGATTACCACAGACTAGGCCCCGCGAGAACGAAACGACGCCTCCTTCGGCCAGAATCAGCAGGTTTCGCTGGTAGTGCGCCAGCTGTCTCCAGTCCGTGCCGTCGCACCATTTGGAATCAGTAGCCTGGCCCACGGACTCGCGGCGCTGATGGGCGGCAAGCGCCCATGGCTCGCGGCCTGGTTGAGAACACTGATGTGTCCATCGCCGGCGATGGTGAAGACCCCCGGCGCCGATGAGCGCCAGGTTATATCGTTTCACTCGGGGCAGCGTAGCCGATGCCGCCCAGCACATGTCTCGGTACGATCGTGAACGCAGCCGCTGATCCAGCAGCGCCTACGAAATCACGTCTCGTGAGCTTTGATTCTCGGTTCATATCATCCAGTCTCCATTCCATGGTGGCGTTCGCAGTAGCCGTGCACACAAGAACGCGGGGAGTTCTTGATGTTCGTGTCGCTCTCGTCGGGGTAACGCATGCCGATGGCAAGCACGTGCACACGGTCGTCCTGGAGTACATAGCGAATTGCCGCCCCGGGTATCCTCTCAGTTGCGGTGGAGTGTGGCTAGGCGACCGCAACATTCGCCTAATTGGAACTTGCCTCGGCCATGAGTTGGTTTGTCACACGACTTACGATGTGAATCGGCATAACGGACGTTGGACCACGTTGTGTTTCGTTGCGGCCACGACTGGCGATAATGGCACGCGTCACCGGGTACAACATGGCCGGGGCGCTGCAGGGCAGCTGGACGATTGGCGGTGGTGGAGGAAGCCCCACCGGCATCACGCTCGACCCGTCCAACGTCAGTCAGGACCTGTGGATCGTCGACAGCACCACGGACAAGGTGTTCCAGTACGCTGACGGACGTAACGCCACGTCTGGTACAACGCAAACTGCGACGACGACTTTCGCCCTGGCCGCTGGCAACACCAACCCGCAAGGCATCGCCGATCCGCCCGCTCCGGGCAGCCTATTGACAACCGATGCGTCCGTTCTCGCCGAGCCGGTCTCGGAAGAAGCAGCATTGGTTGCCCACGATGCGGCCCTGGCCAGCATGTACTACGAGCCGCAAAGGAAAGTTCGAGTGGACCGCACTGGGCGTGTTGCCTCGCGCAACGCAGTGGTTGGCGTGAGCGTTGCCGACTTCACCGTCGGGGCCGCGCCAAGCTACCTCACAGGCGACAACCGTTGGGCCACTGACCACGACAGCCAAGCCGATGTCGACGACCTGTTCGCCGAGTGGGATGCCGACCCGCTGGAACTGGTGAGCCTCCCCGACCTCGGCAGGTAGTCCACCGAGTGCTTGGTCATAACGCGAACTGCACCACGCCGCCGGGTCCAACACGCCCGGCGGCTCTTGTCGTTCTTGCTGTTGGCGACATCGCGATGCGCAGATCGATTCATTAACTCAACCGTTTTGGGATTCCTAACAGCCTTACTTGGGACAAGCGTGCCCTGCGGGCGTTTGCAGCTAACGGGGGTGGGTCACTACCACCTCGGCACCGAAACGCGCGCTGCCAACTGCAGCAGGTCACATCCACCCGGGACACATTCCCTGGAAGGTGAGTGTCATCAGAGTGAGACACCGGTCGGCCTCGCTCGCGTGGACCCCATAATCAGACTGACGACGCTCAGCAACTGGAGCAGGTCTGTCAGACCTGGGCGCGCAACGGACCGCAAGTCTCTACATGCGTAGGCTTCGTCGAAGACTGCCTCGGTGTATCCGGCCAATTAGCCGCTATCGGGGCATTACCCGGTCCTCCGGCAGAGAACCGGGCGTGCGGAGGGCGATGCCTGACGTCGTCCGCGAGTCACCCGCCCATTCATTCGCTGGCCACCGGTGAGATGTATCCACCACCCGCGTGTGGTACATTCGTCGTGACAGGACCAGCGCCGGACACGGTGGCCGCTTGACTGGGTATACTTGCAGCCTGCCGGGCTGATCCTTCCTGGGGCAGTTGGGGAACCGCGATGGTCAACGACGAACTACCTCAGGATAGCGCTGGCGACGAACCGGACGCCACTCAGCCTGCTGCGCCCGCCCATGTGACCGGCGACGTGACTCTGATCCTGTCGCGGATCGAACAGGGCGAACCGCAAGCGGCGGAGCAGCTCTTGCCGCTGGTCTACGACGAACTGAGGAAGCTAGCCGCTGCCAGGATGGCTCAGGAGAAACCGGACCAGACGCTGCAGGCGACGGCGTTGGTGCACGAGGCGTATATCCGACTCGTGGATGTGGATAAGGCACAGCACTGGGACAGTCGGGGGCACTTCTTTGCTGCTGCCGCCGAGGCGATGCGGCGGATTCTGGTCGATGCGGCTCGGCGAAAGAACCGTCAACGGCACGGGGGGGCGATTCAACGCTGTGAGCTAACCGAGGACGATCTCGTGATGTACCCAATCAGTGACGAATTGATTGACTTGGACACCGCGATCACCAGTCTAGGGATGGTCGATCAGCAGGCGGCCCAGTTGGTCAAAATGCGGTTGTTTGCGGGAATGACCGTCGAGGAAGTCGCTCAGTTTCTCGGAATGTCGCCGCGCACTGCCAAGCGGACTTGGGCTTATGCCAGAGCATGGCTGGGCCGTGAAGTCCATAAGTAGGCCGCGTAAGTCGCTATCAAAGAGCAATTTACGAGAATCTTTTCATTTTGTGGCCCGCACTTTGCCAAAACGGCGCATTGCCTTATATGAGGGCTCTGCTTCACCGGGAGGTAATAGGCAATGGCTGATCGGCAACAGGACGAAAGATCGATCTTTCTCGCGGCAATCGAGATCAATTCTGCGGATGAGCGGAAAATGTATCTGGATGGAGTCTGCGGAAATGATCCGAAACTTCGTGCCGACGTTGGGGCATTGCTGCGGGAGCACGCGACCGCGCAGGGTCTTCTAGATGTTCCCGATGTCGTCACCGCCACCATCGACTTCCCTCCCATCGTCGAACTCCCCGGCACCCAGATCGGTCCCTACAAGTTGCTGGAACAGATTGGCGAAGGGGGCATGGGCGTCGTGTACCATGCCTCACAACGCGAGCCCGTCCGCCGCACCGTGGCCCTGAAGATCATAAAGCCGGGCATGGACTCGCGGGAAGTGGTCAAACGCTTCGAAGCCGAGCGGCAAGCCCTGGCCATGATGGATCACCCGAACATCGCCAAGGTGTTTGATGGCGGTGTGACCGGTGCGGGGCGACCTTACTTCGCCATGGAGTTGGTCAGAGGTAAGCCGATCACCGAATACTGTGATCGCGAGCAACTCTCGACCCGCGAGCGGCTGACGCTGTTCGTCGCCGTCTGCCGGGGCGTACAGCACGCTCATCAGAAAGGCATCATCCATCGCGATCTCAAACCGAGCAATATCCTGATCAAAGTGTACGATGTGCGACCTGTACCCGTGGTCATCGACTTCGGTATCGCCAAAGCTGTGGGCCAGCAACTGTCCGAGCAATCGCTGCACACGGCCTTCGATCAGATGGTGGGGACGCCGCTGTACATGAGCCCCGAACAGGCTGGTCAAAGTGGCCTCGACGTTGATACACGCAGCGACATCTATTCGCTGGGCGTGCTGCTCTACGAACTACTCACCGGCTACACGCCGTTTGAAAAGGACTCGCTACGCACCGTTGGTGTGGATGAGATGCGGCGGATCATTCGCGAAGTCGATCCACCACGTCCCAGTGCGCGGGTCAGCACGCTGCAGGCGGCCGATCTTTCGACGATTTCGGAACGCCGTCACGTTGAACCCGGAAAGCTCAGCCAGCAATTGCGCGGCGAGTTGGACTGGATCGTGATGAAAGCGTTGGACAAGGATCGGGATCGGCGCTACGCGACGGCCAACGACTTGGCTGCTGATGTCGAGCGGTATCTCCACGACGAGCCCGTCCAGGCCTGTCCGCCCTCGGCCACGTACCGCTTCGCAAAGTTTGCCCGCCGCAACCAAGTCGCCTTAGTGACCAGCGCGTTGTTCGCCCTGCTGTTGATCGTGGGTACGGGGGTGAGCGTCTGGCAGGCCATCCGAGCAACCAACGCCGAGGTGGCTGCGATCACCGAACGTGATGCGAAGGAGCGAGCGGAGAAGATCGCGATTGCCGAGCGCGACCAAAACAAACAGCTGGCCCTGCGAGCAACGCGCGCCGAACAGCGGACCGCCCAGGCCTTGCTGACGGCCCAGGATCGCCTGCAATTTGGTCGGCAGGCTGTGGACGACATGTACACGCAGTTCGCCGAGAAGTGGCTGGCGCAGCAGGCGGAGTTAACGGTCGTGCAAAGGGAGTTCCTGGAAAAGGCCCTCGCCTTCTATCAGCGGCTGGCCACCGAAGAAAGTGCCGACCCGGAGGTCTTGTTCGAGGCGGCCATCGCCGAGCAACGTGTCGCTGCGATCCAGAGTAAATTGGAACAACATACCGAGGCGGAAGCGGCTTACCGGCGGGCCATCGCGCTCTTCGAACAATTGGCGCGCGAGGCGCAGGAACCGGCCAAATACAAGTTAGGGCTCGCGTGGACGCGTAGTGGATTGGGAGGGCTATTGCTTTTCACCGGACGGCCCCAGGAGGCGGAGCAGGAACAACGTCTCGCGTTCACACTGTTCCAATCCCTGGCCACTCAGTTTCCCGACGACGCCCAGTACCAGCGGGACCTCGCCAGGAGCCACGACAGATTGGGGCAAGTGCTGCGCGGAATTGGTAAGATCGGCGAAGCTCAAGAGGTGTTGCGGCAGGGCATTGCCCTGTTTCAGTCGTTACTGCAGCGCTCACCCGACGACCATGCTCTGAAGTTCGAACTGGCACAATCCCAGGCACACCTAGCGCCGATTATCGGGGACACGAGCCCGACGGAGGCGGATCGCATTTATCGAGCCGTCGCGAGTAGCGCTGCAGAACTTGTGGCAGCCGATCCCACAAACCCCGAATATCGAGATTTCCAGGCCGAAATCCTGCAGTCCTGGGGTGGAGTCTTGTTGCACTTTTTTGCCGAACGCTTGCCCGAAGCGGAGGCCATTCTGCGACAAGCTTTGGCGATACGTGAGGGACTCGCTCGAGATTTTCCACAGGTGCCCAGGTACCGATGTTCGCTGGCCCATGCACTCGGCAATCTTGGAAGTGTACTACGCTCTCCGACCCAGTCCGAGGAATCGGAGCAGTTACAGCGTCGGTCGCTGGAGATCATGGAAAAGCTGGCGACCGCCTATCCCAAAGTGCCCGACTATCGGAGTTCCGTCGGCGCTGGCGCGAATAACATAGCCCTCCTTCTGATGGACCGAGGGGATTGGGCAGAGGCTCGCCAGCTGCTAGAGCAGGCGATTGTGCACCAGACGGCGGCCCTGGAGATTAACCCCGGGGCGAGCGAGTACTCGATCTTCCTGAGCGCGCACCTGGAAAACTTGACTCAGGTCCAACTCGCTCTGGACGACGCAACGGCAGCCGCACGCACGGCAGAAGCCTGGGCGCATCACATCAATAGAAAGACCGAGTGCCGAGCACTGCGGGCCGCGCTCCACGGCGAGCTGATGATCGCGAATGCGGAAACGGCACAGCGGCCTGATAACGATCCACAGCGACGGGAGTACGTCGTGGCCGAGTGCTACATGATCTTCCGGGCACTCGTCAAGGACGCGGCCCAGCAATCACTGGATGATCCAGACCAGTTTCATATCGCCGACTTGTTGACCACAGCCCCGGAGCCACTCCGCGATCCTGACCTCGCGCTGAAATTGGCCCGGCGGGCTGTGGAGCTGAAGCCGAACGACGGCCACAACATGCGATCGCTGGGCTGGGCACTGTACCGGTCGGGCGACTATCGCGGGTCCCTCGAGGCCAGTGGGCATGGGCCCGACGCTGGCCAGAAGGACTTCGTTCCCGCGATGGCCCTCTGGCAACTGGGCGAGAAGGCGGAGGCCCAAGCCCACTTCCTCAGCGATAGCGAGTGGTTGAAGGGTTACGAGCAGCGTTGTGAAGAAAAACGGAAACAACGCATCATGTCAACACCACTGCCAGTACAACTGAAACGTCTCCAAGCCGAAGCGGCAGCTCTGCTCGGCGTAACGCTGCCCACAATCGAACCAGCACCCGCACCTGCGGCGAAAGTCGAGGAGGCGCAGGAATTGCCGAAGTCCACGCCCACACCGGAGGCGGCGAAAGAAGAGGAGCCACCGAAGTGACGTAGCACGCTGAAACGTTTTCGCATCAAGAAGTAGAAATGCCCGGTGAGGTCCAAGGCAGCAACCACAGTCCTCACCGGGCCAGACATCTCCCGAGCGGCTCGGTCTGCGCGCTCCGGGCGATGGTGTTTTCACATTTGCATTATAGCCAGACCGGCACTTTACCAGAAGGAACGTACGATGTCCCACACGCATCTCTCTCAGTCCACATCGCGTCGGGATCTGGCAGCCTCACTGCGCGGCTCCCGTCCGCGAAAACTAGCGCGCCTGCGCCACCGGCGGCTGCAGGCCGAACGCCTGGAAGACCGCCAGTTATTGGCGACGATTACCGGCACAGTGTTCAATGACCTCAATGCGGACGGGGTGAAGAACACTGGCGAGTCGGGCCAGAGCGGCTGGACCGTCTACCTCGATGCCGACGGCAACGGCCAACTCGGCACCGGCGAAATCACCGCGACCACGGCTGTCGACGGCAGCTACAGTTTCGACGGCTTGGCCGCAGGCACCTACACCGTGGCCGAGGTCCAGCAATTGGGCTGGCAGCAAACATCTCCACCCGGTAGTGTTCCGGCCATCGAGCGGGTGAGCGTTGCCTCCGACGGCACGCAAGGTACCGGTGCTTCTTCTATTGTCTCAAGCCCCTCGATCAGCGCGGACGGTCGCTACGTAGCGTTCCAGTCTCGCGCAAGCAACCTCGCTCTCGGCGATACAAATGGAGCTTCCGACATTTTCGTCTATGACCGCCAGGCGAACACGACCGAGCGAGTGAGCGTCGCGAACGACCGCACGGAAGGAAATTCTAATTCGTACTCCCCCTCGATTAGCGCTGATGGCCGTTATGTAGCCTTCGACTCGTTCGCCAGTAACCTTGTCCCCGGCGACACTAATGAATGGGCAGACGTTTTCGTGTATGATCGCCAGGAGCACACGATCGAGCGGGTCAGTATCGTTGCCGACGGCACGCAGGGAGACGGCAATTCTCGTGAAGCCTCAGTTAGCGCCGACGGCCGCTTTGTTGTGTTTGAATCATCGGCCAGCACCCTCGTTCCCGGAGATACCAATGGGACACCTGATATCTTCGTGTATGATCGCCAGACGCCACACACGATCGAACGCGTGAGTGTCGCGTCCGACGGTACACAGGCAAATGGCCTTTGTTATTTGGCCTCGATCAATGCTGACGGCCGCTTTGTTGTGTTTAGCTCATCTGCCAGCACCCTTGTTCCCGGAGATACCAATGGGAAACCTGACACCTTCGTGTATGATCGCCAGACGGACATAATTGAACGAGTGAGCGTTGCTACTGACGGCGCGCAAGGAAATTCTTCTTCCTACTCCTCTGCCCTGGACTCGTCGATCAGCGCCGACGGCCGCTATGTAGCCTTCGAATCGTTCGC
The DNA here is from genome assembly GCA_041752115.1 of Pirellulaceae bacterium. Lineage (GTDB taxonomy): Bacteria > Planctomycetota > Planctomycetia > Pirellulales > Pirellulaceae > JAJRVM01. Next base: position 10,910 of record JBGSHS010000219.1, read on the forward strand.
CAGTAACCTCGTCTCCGGCGATACAAATGGACTTTCCGACGCCTTCGTCTACGATCGCCAAGCACACGCTGTTGAGCGGGTTAGCCTCGCTGCCGATGGTACGCAAGGAAATGCCGCTTCGTCTAGTCCCACTATCAGCGCGGACGGCCGCTACGTCGCGTTTCAATCTGCCGCCAGCAACCTCGTCCCCGGCGACACAAATGGCTTCTACGACATCTTCGTGTATGATCGCCAGGTAGATTCAATCTCGCAGGCCAGCCTCGCTGCCGACGGCGTGCAAGGGACCGGCAATGCAATGTCTCCCGTGATCAGTGACGACGGTCGCCACGTGGCATTTGACTCTGTCGCCAGCAACCTCGTGTCCGGCGATACGAATGGACTTTCCGACGCCTTCGTCACGGGGAACCCCTTCGCGCCGGTGCCTGGGAGCCACGTCGTCGCGTTGGCAGAAGGCGAAGTTGTTTCGGGGATCGACTTCGGCGACACTTCGCTCGCTACCAAGTTCTATGTCGTCAACGATGCCGCGCTGAATCGCACCTACGAGTACAACGCCACCGGCACGTCGGTCGAGACGTATGGCCTCAACACTGGCAACACCGCTCCACGCGGCGCGGCCAGCACGGCCTTAGGTGACAAGACCTGGGTCGTCGATGCCAACCGCAATGTGTACGTCTACGGCAACAGCGGCACACTGCTCGGCTCATGGACCGCTGGTACGTTGAGCACCAAGGCCGTCGTGGAGGGCATCGCTACGAACGACACCGACGTCTGGATCGTGGATGCCTACAGCGACAAGGTCTACAAGTATACGGGAGCTGCGTCACGCCTCACCGGCAGCCAGAATGCGGCCAGCAGTTTTAGCCTGAACAAGAGCAACACGAGCCCGAAAGACATCGTGACCAACGGAGCAAGTCTGTGGGTTGTCAACGATTCGACCACGGACAGGGTATTCAAGTACACCGCCGCCGGTGCGCTGGTCAGCAGTTGGACCATCACCACCGCCGGTGCGACCAGTCCGACCGGGATCACGATTGATCCGGCCAACGTCAGCAATCTCTGGATTGTCGACAGTGGCACCGACCGCGTGTATCAGTACAACGCGGCCGCGACGTTTGCCAACGGCAGCAGCCATGCGGCCGACGTCAGCTTCGCTCTGGCCCCTGGCAACACCAACCCGCAAGGCATCGCTGATCCGCCCGCTCCGGGCAGCCTGCTGGTAACCGAGACGCCGGTCCCCTCCGCAGAAGCAGCCTTGCGTGGCAACGCCGGTGCCCTGGCCAGCATGTACGACGTGCCCCTGAAGAAGATCCGCATCGACACCGTGCAGCGGAGTGAATCACGCACCGTGGAATCGCACACCCGCGATCTCAGCTACACCGTGGGTGCCGTAGCGTATCGCGTCGCGAACGACCGCGTGGCTAATGACCATCACCACACGGAAGTGGACGACCTGTTCGCCGAGTGGGACTCCGACCCGCTCGAACTGCTGAGTCTGCCAAACCTCGGGATGTAGCCCGCCGAGTGCCCTGTCGTAACACGAACTGCCACACACCACGCCGCCGGGTTCCACACGCCCGGCGGCTTTTCTCGTCCATGCAACTGGCGACACCGCGACGCGCGGATCGATTCATTGACTCAACCGTTTGATGGAATTCCCAACAATGGACCTTTCCTTGGGACAAGCGTGCCCTGCAGGCGTGTGCAGCTAACGGGGGTGGGTCACTACCACCTCGGCACCGAAACGCGCGTTGCCAACTGCAGCAGGTCACATCCACCTGGGGCAACTTCCGCCAACCCCATCGCACAGTCGATGTCGTCGAATTGACTGCACCGCAGGGCTACTCGTGCTCCCGCTCCAGTGGCCGCAACCAGACCCTGCTGTTTGGTCGCGAGGCAGACGGTGTTCGAGCGCCAATGTCCAGCGGTTTGTCCCCTCTATTCTCGACGACCCGGTAGTCCAAGAGGCCTTTGTCGCCGTTCTGTACGAGGTGTTGCGATCAAGACCGTCGGAGCATCAGCGCAGGCGTCCTTTCCATGTCCCAGTTATGCCGGCCGAACCGAGACTGACGCGGCGGCGGGTGCTTGAGGCAGCCGCGCGGTGGATGTGCGGCGAGGGAACGAGTGCACGAGCGTTTCTACGGCCCCGTAGATGCGAAACCTCGCAATCCTCAGGGTTTCCTGAGGTTTGGTATCCACGCATGTGTCTTTTTGGCCCGGTGCCCGATCCACCCCCGCATTTAACTGTCGTCCGAGAAATCGGTATAACCGGAGCTTTATTAAATGCCGATCCGCGCGACACCATCAAGCTGACGTGCACGAACACGGCAGACCTTGAGTGCTCTGGCTGTATCTACCGCTGAACGGCCATCTGCCAAGTTTAGAATGATCAACTATCGTGTCTTCTGGTCCCCATCCTTGAGATTCCGACAAACGTTTATTCAATCTCTGTTTGTCAGCTCGGGACACTTTCGAGACAATCCCGTCCATGAGAATTCTCCCTGCGAACTACCGGTTCGCAGTTTGAATGTCCCTCCTGAGGCTGTCGGCACCTCTACGTCCTGTACACCAGGTATCTCGCCAATACGATTATCCAAGCTCGCCTATCCCGCTAGTCTCACCGGGGTACGAGGTATGTGCCGACGACTCGATCATGCAGAGAGCGTGCCGGAGTGACCAACGCCACTGTGGCATCCGCTAACAGTACCAGCCACCCAAGAACCCATAGCACCCAGCCAACCCAGACTGCACCTAACCAGAGAGGGCGGGACCAAAGAATAAAGACTGCTATGGAGAAAGCTGGTGCCCAGGTGACAACAGTCCTCCAGGCACATCGAAGGCGCGACGCCGGGCGACCATCGCGGCAGACAATGGCCATTTTCACAAGCCACAAGCCCAATCCTCCACGGGTCGCAAATGACCAGGCAACCCAGAGAGACGGCCAAAAAATGTTAATAGGTGTAAAGGTTCCAAGCATTAAAACTGACAACGCTCTTGGATCGTTTACCTCTCCCGGCGTAATGAGCGAAAGCTCATGTTGCATGAATGTTTCAAGTTTGGCTACGGTCAGAGGATTCATGTCGCCTCTGTTACCGTTCACAGAACGACGTTGATTTGGCCGCGAGCTGGCACAGAAAGTCGCCTTTCGCTCCGCGAAAGAATCGCTACTTTCGCGGAGCGAAAGTCGCCTTTGGCGGACCGTGAACGGTTACGCATGGGGCGTGCTCCGCTCACGCCATTGCACGCGGCGAGTTACACCGGACAAGACCTTGCTCCCTTAAATGTTGTAACCCGAAGGCAGACGGTATAATGCACCGCGCAGCCGTGCGAATCTGGCGGGATGCTTGCGTAGTTCGTCCACGAAACCGATCGGAGAAGCACAATTGAGTGACGATTTAAAGGACGTTCGCTCTTACCGTTTATCTTCCATCGACGCCATTCGCGGGCTTGCGATCGTGGTGATGGCCTTAGATCACGTGCGTGATTTCTTCTTTGCTGGCGCGGTTCCGGATCCGATGACAGATCCGGATATCTCGATTGGGCTTTTCGCAACCCGTTGGATCACGCATTTTTGCGCGCCGGTGTTTGTGCTGCTAGCAGGCGTTAGCGCGGGACTGATGCTTACTCGAAAGAGCAAAGGGCAGCTGTCACGATTCCTGGTCACTCGCGGGTTGTGGTTCATCGCAGTCGAGTGGTTCGTCATTTCTATGGCCTTCACCTTTTCGCCACTTGGTTCGGCCGAAATCGATGGAAAGGTTGCCGTGTTCTTTCAGGTGATCTGGGCGATCGGAGCGAGTATGGTCGCACTGTCAGTAGCCCAACTGCTCGGTCGGAAGTGGTGCTGTCTGTTCGGTCTCATGATTCTCTGTTGCCATAATCTGCTAGACCCGGTTTGGCCGGAAAGTGAGATTACTGAGCAGACGTGGCCGCTGTGGGTTACGCTGCATTCGCAGATGGCATTTCCGTTAGGGCCCTTCGTTGTCTTCTTCCAATATCCGTTGTTACCCTGGATCGGAGTAATGTTTACTGGATTCGGGTTGTCGTCGGTGTTTGAATGGGGCGCAGAGTCTCGCAAGAAAGTCCTCTTCAGGTTGGGAGTGCTGCTCACGCTCTTGTTCATCGGGCTGCGATGCGTAGGTGTTTACGGCGATCCACACAGCTGGTTCATTCACGATGGTAACACGGTCCGCACGTGGATCGGATTTCTCGACACAACGAAATATCCGCCGAGCCTGCAATTCTTGTTAATGACGCTAGGACCGGCTGCAATCGCGTGCTCAGTTGCCGAGAGGTTGCCCGGTCGAGTGCTGAAACAACTGACTAGCTTTGGTCGCGCGCCGTTCGCGTTTTACGTGGCACACCTCTATCTAATTCACGTGCTGAGCCTGATGCTGGGTTTGTTTCAAGGCTTCGATGCAAGTTCTTTCATGACGCATTTCCTCTTCTTCCCCGAAGGGTATGGTCTGAACCTTCCAGGCATGTACGTCGTTTGGTTAGTAGTGTTAGTTGCTTTGTTCCCATTTTGCCGGTATGTTGCCGATCTCAAATCGCGGCGGCGAGATTGGTGGCTCAGTTACCTATGATCGCGTCCGCTTCCGGAGCGACAGACAATTCTGTGAACCGAAGCTGCGCGGATTTGCCGTGGGCAATCCATCGTCGCCCGGTTACAGCAGTTGTTCCGCAGCGCGCCTCGGTCGCCGTCACCGACGCGCCCACCCGTGGCTTGCTTGCGCGATTGGGTCACATCCACCTGGTGCAGTTTCGGCTGAGTGGTGCGGCCAAGTGATGCCACCGAGGTGATGGCGTGGATGCCTGTTTTCGTGCGACATCCCGACTGTCCGATGTCGGCGGATTCACCCCATCGCGACGTGCGGGGCCGGCGCACATCCTGCTCACGTTCCATCGCGCAAAAACTCCATCGGTCCGACACACCGACGAAGGACTGGTGGGGAGGCCTGCCGGTTCTTGCGGGCGTGGACGTGACAGGCCGCGGACTAAGAAACCACCCTGCAGATGGAATCACCAGCGGACAAAAAAACCAGCGGGCAGACTGCCCGGAGCAGACTGTACGCAACAGTCTACCGAGAGCAGCCTACCCGCTCGTCACACGTATGTGCTTGGGCGGCCGGGCCATCAGACGCTGGTGTTCTGTAACAGCCGAAATAAAGGGTGCCACTGGCTTTGCCAGTGCTCCTCCGGCTGTCAGGGCAAGTCTGCACTGGCACGACCCGGGCAAGGCTACACTGGCAGCCAGTGGCACCCAACCCGCCAGTGGCACCCAACCCGAAAGTCAAGCTGTCACCACGGACTGGCGGGCGCCACTTTCAGCCGGCACGCAGGTCGGTCATCAAGCGTTGCGTGTCTCGGCTGCTCGTCGTGTCGCCTGCAACCATGTGACGGCCAGGCAACGTGACGGGCCGCCCCGCTACGGCTTGTCGGCCTGCTGCATTTTCTCCAGCAGCTTGCGGATCTTCTTCAATTCACTCTCAATGCTCTTGAGCCGCTTCGACACCTCGGCATGCGATTTGTCAGCCTGTGCCGCATCGACCCGGATGACGTGCGCGGAGACTTTCTGGTCGGCCTGGGGACCGACGAGCAACATGTGACGTTTGCCTTCACGCTTCTGGGGATCGACGGTCACCGTAAGGTGTTTTGCAGCGCCATCCTCTTGTTTCTGAATAACGAACGCGTGCGCCTTGGCCGTCACCGTCTTGCTGGCTGATGGCTCATCGGAAGGAGACTCGTCATCCACATCAATTTTCAGTGACAGCTCTTGATCGCGCGACAGCTCTTTGGGCTGGCCATCCTTCCCCATCACAATCAGCTTGCGACGATGGACTTTGGGACCATCCTTACCGTCAGCGGCTTGCACCTGCAACACGATCTCCTGCTGCCCGTCCTGCTTGAACAGCGGGACCCCCATGGCCTTGCCATTGACCGTCAGTTGGCCGCCCTCAAGGGCGACCACGAGTGGCTTGCCGGCCTCAGTCTCTTTCAGCGAATCTCCAACAATCAGCGTCCGCACTTCGACTTCCTTCGCGTCGTGAGTGACGTCAGCCGCACCATCACCGACAACCGTAATGGCGAGCGTCTTGCTCTGTCGGGTCGTCGTCCCTTCGGCGTCCTTCGCCGATTCAACGTCTGCTTGAGGCTGAATCGCGACTTTCACTCGAGCCGTCTTGCCCGCTTCCTGCAGCTTCTGCTGAATCTTGGCCTGGATCTCGCCCGGCAGTCCCTCCAGCCGCTGTTGCAGGGCCTTGTGGAGAGCCTGAGCAACATCGACCTCCGCCGTCTCCGATGCATCGGTCGTGATAACTGTCGTGGTGGTGACTTCTTTCGTCTCTTGCTTCTCCTGATCTCCCGCACCCGCCGGGCGAGTCAGTACCAGGGCCAGACAAGCTACGATGGCAGCCATGCCAAAAACGTTGCAGACAACAGACTTCATGCTGGAGACTCCCACACTCAAGATTCGATTTCCGCGCATGCCTCGACAGTCGATGCACGCTTGCCAGTCGCCCCCCCGCAGATAACTCTCGCTGGAACCTGGACGATTCCCTGGGGCCCGCTTGCACTCGCCACGGGCCCGAAAGCCGATCGGCTGGTAATCCGTTTCACCCTGCCGAGCGGCTGAACCGACAATAGCTCCCCCATCGCTCTCCGTTTACAGTACTTGTAGTTTCCGCGGAAGTCGAATTCTTGCAGGTTCCCGTTTTCATCCGCTTTGGCCAGACCGGGTATCAAATCAGCGCAGCGAACATGGTATGCTGGCCGGAGTGTGGCGGTGTAATTTGGACAAGAGCGGCATTCGAAATGGTCCCACACGTTGGAGGGAGATTGGTCATGGCAAGATGGCTCGGTTCGCGACGTTCATTTCTGGCAACGGCAGCTGCAGGAGCAACTGCTATCACTTGGCCGGTGCGCGAGGGATGGGCGAGGCAAAGCGCCGCGCCGCTGGAAGCAGGCGAAGCGGTCGTGGATACAACCCCGCCCCTCGGCCTGGAATTGGCCGGGTTTCACCGGCCAGTGGGTCAGGAACGCCGAATCACCGGCATCCGCCAGCCAACCGCAGCTCGCGCTTTGGTCCTTCGACAGGGCGAGGTAACCACAGCCATCGTCTCGCTCGATGCCATTTGCGTGTCAGCCGACATGACCGCGCGCGTCCAACAGCAGATCGCTCAGCAAGTCGGCATACCGGCCCATCATGTGCGGCTCTGCGCCACCCATACGCACTCCATGCCAACGTTCTGCTATCTGCGGCAGTGGGGTGCCATACCCCAGGAATACATGGCTGCCGTGGAGAAGAACATCGTCCAAGCCGTCGAGATGGCCAAGTCCGATCTGGCTCCAGCCACAGCACGGCTGGGCAAGGCCAGAGCGCCTGGGGCCAGCAATAACCGCACGGTAAAGACCTGGAAATCCGATGAGGAGTTCACCGCACAATCGGACGATTCCGAACGATGGCTCGACACCATGGTCCACGTGCTCCACTTTGAGCGAGGAGCAGGAAAGCCCAACTTGCTCTGGTACCACTTCACGGCCCATCCGGTTTGCTACAGCGACGAACAGGCAGGCCCAGACTGGCCGGGAATGGTCGCCGACCTGGTGCGTGAAAAGCACCAGGTCCGTCCCTCCTTTCTGCAAGGGCATTGTGGCGACGTCAATGCGAGTGACGGGGAGAAGTGGATTGGTACTGCAGAGAACACCGCGACACGTGTCGCTGCCGCGATCACCCAAGCCCTCGCATCGGCACGCGACGTCCGAAACGATCGGCTGCAACTGCATTCACAGTCAGTGGGCCTGCCACTGGACATGCAGCTATTTGGTGAATGGCTCGAGGCCTATCGCAGAGACCCGTCGCAGTGCGCCAGCGGCCCGTGGGTTGATGCTGGATTCGCCCAAGCGTGGTTTGAGGCTTCCGCACAGCGCGAACAACAACAACAGCTGCTCTCGCCGCTGACCGTGCTGCAACTGGGTGACGTGGCAATGGTGTTTCATCCCGCGGAACTGTACACCTGCTACGGCTTGACCATCCGACGAGACTCGCCACTGCCTGACACTCTGGTGGTCGGCTACACCGATGACTGCGTCGGCTACCTGCCTGATCCGAATTCGTACGTCCGGGGCGAGTACGAGGCATTGGTCGTCCCGAAAATCCTTGACTTGCCTCCCTTTGTCACGACCGCAGGTCGGACGCTCGCCTCCACAGCCGTCGCCATGCTCAAACAGCTGGTCGTGTAAGCGGCGGGGAAGACGAGGACCAGTTCGAAGCTCCGTTGCCGTGCCAATCAGTTACCGTACATGGCCACCCAATACGGTGCGCCACTGGGACTGAGCCCATAGCCAAACCCGACCAATTTGTTGGGCGCAATGATGTTGGACCAGTGGCCACTACTGGTGCGCCAGCTCTGAAAGGCACTGCGAATCGTGGGCTGTCCCATAGCGATGTTCTCGCCGGCCAGGCCGTAGAAGCCGTGCCGCACGGCTCGACCCTGCGGACCACCGTTACTTTCATGACTGAGCTGGCCGGTGCGAGCCATATACCAGGCATGATCTTGAGCCGCTTTGGTCAGCGCGGGACAAAGTGATTGGGGGGCTAACCCCACGCTCGCACGCAGCCGGTTATTCTCCTTGAGCATCTGCACGATCGTCGGGTGCTCATGCAACGGCACGGTCGCCGGAACTGGGTCGGTAAGATTCACCATCGATGCAAATACGGCGGCAGTTATCAGACTCCACGATCCCATGGTCACAGCTCACTCTCGCAGAAGGTGTCAATCCAGGTGGTTTGAGCTCACTTTTCCGGAGCACTGAGTGTGGCAGATTGCCGATGAGGATCAACCCCCCGACAGAGCGGATTAAGAGGGGCTCTCGCTTGGGATCCGACCGGAAACCGCCGAATATCGAACAAGCAGCCGCAGGAGGCAGAGAACTCACAGCCTCGTCGGCAGTCGGGCCATCCGGGGAGCGACAAGAGGCGGATGTTGCACTTGGTAATTGGACATTCGTGGTTGGAGATTCTGTGGTTCCCAGGCCTCGGTCACCAACGTCGCCCACGGTTCGACCATAGTGAGTCACGGGACGATCTGTGTTGTTTGTCCTGTCCCAAATTGGCCGTGCTCGATGTGGCAACAACGAGAGCTAATGACGAATGACGAAGTACCCAATCACGAAGGGAATGACGAAGTTCGAATACTGAACGAACCGCCCGCAAGAGCTGGACGAACAACGCTTCCGGCAGGATTTGTCGCCGATCCGTCTTCCCTGTCATGGGGAATTCCGTCCTGGATAGCGGCGTGCCGCAGGATTACGCTCGTGGATGTTGGCTCGAAGGAAAAGCAACTCCCGTGGTTAGCCAACCGGTTTCCCACGCTCTGCGCGAGCGTGGCTACCATGGCCAGCAGCGGTGAGGTGACCGCGTCCTGCGGCGTGCCGACCGACGTGATGCATTCCTCCACGGCGTCTGCCTGGAGCCGTTTCTGAATCAGGCGCAAGACGCGGCGTTCGGCGAGCCAGGAGAGCAGATCGGCACTCCTCACGCCGGTGCAAATGGAGGTCGCGTTAAGCCGGGCCGGTCAGACAGAGCATTGAGCTTTTTCGCGGGCCTTAAGCATCTCATTGGCCATTCGGTAGGCCCGTTCGGCCATTTCCCGGTCTTTGTCTTCTTCCGTCATCGCCCGATCGGCTTGGACTTCCATACCGTGGGTAATCAGTCCTTGCAGAGCAACTGCGGCGAGCCAGTCGAAGTGGGAGATGCCGGGGCTCGTGGCTCCGATCGGGACCGGATAGAGTGACATGCGAGCACCGGTCTTGGCTTGAACGGTCGACGGCTGCGGGAGCTTTGTGGAGAGCACGGTCGGGGATATCCTGCGAAAGAGATTCGATACGACAACGGAATCAGAAACAGTGACCCCAGCGCGCGGCACCTTGGGACTGCGCGACTCACTCGAGTTGCGGTGCGAACCGAACGACCGTGAAAGGAGGACTGGTTGGGGTCCCTCGTGACTCCCCTCTCCCTGGTCGGCCAGTGTTCCTGTGAAGTGTAGCTTTCTTGTTGTGAAATCCCTGGCGAGAACCTGCGTGACGACTCGTCTGCTGGGGGGGAGCGTATCGGATCTGCATGACGAACGGGATGTCCGCATCTCTCCGGTCTTCAGGAACCGGAGCGAGTGGTTTCGCAGCGAGCGTCACGATCAACCCGATCCCTGGCAGAGCTCATGCTAGCTGTTTGCGGAAGCGACCGATCGCCAATGTCAGGACGACGAGTCCGCAGGTGATCAGGCCGGCGATCCAGGGGAGCAGATCGACGAAATCGGCTCCTCGCAGGACGATACCGCGCAGAATCTCGATGAAGTAGGTGGCGGGAATACCGAACGTGAGAACATAGATGGGAGCCGGCATCTCGGCGCGCGGGAAGACGAAGCCCGACAGCAGTACTGATGGCAGCATGATGACAAACGCTGCCTGCACGGCGCCCAGCTGCGTTTTGGCCACGGTCGAAACGAGCAGTCCCAGTCCGAGCGAACAAACCATGAAGAGCATCGACAGGCTCAGCAACAGCACGATACTGCCATGAATGGGCACGCCAAAGACGTACACCATCACCAGAAGGACAATCAACAGCTCGACGAACCCGACGAGGGCATAGGGGAGCAATTTCCCCAGCAGCAATCCGGTCTTACCGACGGGAGTGACAAATAGTTGTTCCAATGTCCCCAGTTCCCGTTCGCGCACGACGGCAAACGAAGTGAGAAAGAGGGTCACCAGTTGCAGAATGATTCCAATCAAGCCAGGCACGAAGAAGAAGGCACTTTCCAGATCCGGGTTGTAGAGCAACCGGGGGCGGATATCGATCGGTAGGGCCACGTCGCCGGTGGCGGTACGTGAAGGGGCGAAGTGAGCGGCTTCTCCACGGGCTCGCGCGAAGTAGAGCGAGAGATTGACACCGAGCAGTTTGGCGGTCGTCAAGGCGGTGGTGGCAACTTGTGAATCGCTGCCGTCAATCAGCACCTGCACGGTAACCTGCTCGCCGCTCAGCAGTCGATCCGAGTAATCCGGAGGAATTCTCAGTCCCACGCGAGCGCGACCTGATGTCATCGCGCGCCGAAACGACTCTTCGTCAAACACGCGTGTCAACAGGTCGAACCGCTGCGTATTGACGAACGCCTCGACCAGTCGCCGACTGTTCGACCGGCCATCCTGGTCGAAGACGACCATCGGTATGTGCTCGATCTGCGTATCGATCGCCCAGCCGAAGATGATTGTCTGCATGACTGGCACGACCAGCATGAAGAAGAGTGTGGAAGGCTGCCGGCGAATATGGGAGAACTCTTTGACGATGATCGCGATCAAGCCGTCAGTAGTTCTCCCGACCGGCCGTCGACGCCGCGGCGCAGCAGCAGCCCCATGCCGCTCTGGCTCCTGCTGCTCCGGCCCCTCCCCTTCGTGCTGCAACGGAGCCGCGGGAGCTGCAGCCGGAGCGGCCACCACGGCTTCGCCACCTGCTTCGCCACTCGGTTCGCCACCTGTCGACTCACGTTGCCAAGAGGGGTCTGATGACGGCGAGGGATCCGTGGCTGGTGACTCGCTGCGCGTCGCAGCGTCTCCCGGTTCGGCCAACCGCGTGGCAGCCGCTCGTTCGGCATCGCGTGTGAGGGTCACAAACACATCTTCCAGGGAGGGAGGGATTTCGCGCGCCTCCGGCCGATTCCCTCCGGCCCCGTGGACGATCTGTGACAGCGCGTCTGCGGAAACGGAATCAGCCACCAGCAGATGAATGGTCTCGCCAAAGAGCGTAGCGTCGAGCACTCCGGACGTCTGGCGAAAGGCGGCCAGGAAGTGGGCCGGATTGCGCACGCGCAGTTCGTAGCGGTGTGTGCCGGCGGGAGTCACCGCAGGCAGCTGCTTCAACTGACTCGGCTTGCCACAGACCAGCAGGCGGGACAGATGGATGTACCCCACATCTGTGCAGCGTTCTGCCTCGTCCATGTAGTGCGTAGTAACCAGCAGTGTGACGCCGCTGCCGGCGAGTTGAAACAAGAGATCCCACAACTGGCGACGCGCCACCGGATCGATGCCGGCGGTGGGTTCATCCAGGAAGAGCAGTTCAGGTTCGTGGATCAGCGAACATGCCAGTGCCAGCCGCTGTTTCCAGCCTCCCGACAGAGTGCCGGCCAATTGGTTGCGACGCTGCTGCAGAGCAGCCAGTTCGAGGACGGCCTCGGACCGTTCGGTCAGTCGGACCCCTTGCAGACCGTAGATTCGGCCGTAGAAGGAGATGTTCTCCATGACCGACAGATCGGCATACAGGCTGAACTGTTGTGACATGTAGCCGACACGGCGTTTAATCCACTCCGATTCGGTCCGTACGTCGTATCCCAGTACGGAGGCCTCACCGGAAGTGGGTGCCAGGATTCCCAGCAGCATGCGGATAATGGTCGACTTGCCGCTGCCGTTAGGGCCCAGCAGTCCGAAGATCGCCGCCCGCTCGATCCGAAAGCTGACATCGCTGACGGCGATCAGGTCGCCGAAATGGCGGGTGAGCTGTCGGACGTCCACAACCGTATCACTCATGGACCGACTCCACACTCGGCAACACGACGTCGGCTGACATGCCTGGCCGCAGCTTGTGTGTCGGATTGGGCACGTCGACCTTCATGCGAAAGACCAGTTTGGCGCGTTCTTCCGGAGTCTGCACGTTGCTGGGAGTGAATTCCGCCTGACGCGAGATGAAGCTGACTGTCCCGACGAAGTTGTCGTGGGGAAAACTGTCGATCGACACCGGCAGTTGCTGGCCGATCTCCACACTCAAGCGATTCTGCGGAACGTAGGCACGCACCCAGACGTGGCTATCGTCCAACATGGAAAGCACCGGGGCCGAGGGTGCTATCAGGTCCCCTGGTTCCAGTTCCAGAGCTTCCACGACACCGTCCAGCGGACTGCGGATCTTCAATTCCTCGAGCTGTTTCTCGATCGCGGCCAGGGCGAACCGAGCCGCATCGCGGGCGGCACGAGCCTCGTCGATTTCCTCCTTGCGGTAGCCGTTCTTGCGCAGCTCCCAGGCCTGGCGTGCTTCCTCCACCTGCGCCGCGATCCGCTCCAGATCCTCCTGCCGTGTGCCGACCAGCAGCAGATCGAGTTCCTGCTCGCGCAGTGCAACCGTAGCCGTGGCCGCCTCCAGACGCTCGCCCGCCGCATCAAGTTCCTCGGCCGAGGCCGCACGCTTCTCCACCAAGGCGGTGACCCGATCATGATTCTGCTTGGACAGCAGCAGCTGCGCTTGAGCCACCCGCAGCTGCGCGCGGGCCACCTCGATCTCCTGCTCGCGCGGGCCTTCATGCAGCTTCTTGCTCTCGGCCACCAACTGCTCGAAATGAGCTTTTGCCTGAGCGATCTCTTCCGGACGAAAACCGTTCTCCGCACGCCCCAGATCCGCCTGCCGCGCCGCGAGCGTGGCCTCCGCCTGACTCCGCATTTCGAGCAGATCGTACGGTTCGAGTTCTACCAGGATCTCTCCTTTGGCAACCCGCTGCCCTTCCTCAACATGGACGATCGCCACGCGCCCTCCGACTCGCGAGCCCAAGCGGATTTCGTCCGCCTCCAGAAAGCCGCTGATCTTGTTCGACTCCGGTCGATACTGGCTGTAGATGATGGCCGACACCAGCAGCGCCGCAACCACGGCAAACGCGATCAGTCGTCGGATCATAGAACTCCTCCCTGCACGGCTGCCATGGCTCGCACCTCTGGTGTGAGTGTCTCTGCTCACTCACACAGTGTCAAGGCACGTCCTTCAGCCGATATCCGCCAGATCGACCTGGACCTGCAGGACGGCATCCGAGCGCCGGAGAAACGCATCGAGGACCGTGGGATCGAAATGGGTACCGCGTCCCCGCTCCAGAATTTCAATGCACTTTTCGTGCGAGTACGGAGCTTTATAGGGACGTTTCGACCGGAGCGCATCAAACACGTCGGCCACGGCCGTCATTCGTCCTTCGATCGGAATCTGCTCGCCACGCAGGCCGAGCGGATAGCCGCTGCCATCCCAGTGCTCGTGATGGGTCTGGGCAATGGTGGCAGCGACCGGGATCAGCCAGGCCGTCGCATTGCCCGGCTCAATCAGATCCAGCTGGCTGCGGGTACCGTACCGTTCCCAGGCGCTATCGGGAGACTGCTGGATGATCCGGCGTCCAAAGGCACAGTGCTGCCTCATCGTCTCGTATTCGTCGTCGGTCAGCTTGCCCGGTTTGAGCAGAATGGCGTCGGGGATCCCGATCTTCCCAACGTCGTGAAGCAGTGAGGCCTCTTCGAGCAGTTCCACGATCTCGTCCGGCATGCCGAGTTCGCGAGCGATCAGGCCGACGTATCGCCCGACACGCATGATATGGTGGGCGGTTTCATTATCGCGATATTCCGCCGCACGTGCTAAAGTCTGGACCAGACCTCGTCGCGACGCCATCAACTCCGCCGTCCGCGCTCGCACCTGACGTTCCAACTGCACCGAATAATCTTCCAGATGGTCGTAGTGTGCTTTGACCATCAGCGCATTGCCGACCCGCAGCACCAGTTCGCTCGGATCCACGGGTTTGGTCAGGAAGTCCGTGGCCCCCAGCTCCAGCGCCTTCTGCTTGATGCGGGCATCTCCCACCGCCGTGAGAATCACGATCGGCGAGCGATGCAGGTCCACATCGGCGCGCGCCTGCTGCAGAATCTCAATGCCACTCACCTCCGGCATCATGATGTCGAGCAGCGTGATATCGGGGCGTTCCACTCGCATCAGTTCCAGCACGGCAGTCGAATCGGTGGTAGTCCGGAAATTCGTGTATCCGTATCCCTGCAGGTACTTCTGCACGACCTTGATGTTGATCGGCTCATCATCCACGATCAGGATCTTGGACGACTTCGTCGTAGCTCGGGACGGATTGGCTTTTCCATCCTGACTCTGGGCGGCGACCGCCGCCAGCGACGGGGAAACGGGAGCTGACGGAGTCAGGCTCTCGAGCAGGGCCGAGGAGAGATCGTAGGTCATGGGAGGGTTTCGGTTGCAAAGGGAGTATCGGGTCCACGAGTCCGCCATCGCCCGATTCGGATGCGCTCACCGCCGACTCAGTCGCGGAGGCCTCACCGGCGGAACACCGCCCGTCGAGTCGTATCCAACCACAAGCATAGAGTATGCTCGGCAGCCTCTCTGGTCGGGCACCAGGAGAAACCAGGGAAACTGACAGCCACTTTTCCGATCAGCGTGAACCATGCGGATTCTGCCCCGCAGCACGGTCATGACGGGGTTGAGGCTGGAATCTCGGGCACGACCAGGCACCGCGCGACATCCTCGATCTCGCGCAGCATGGCTTCAATATGCTCCTCCGGCGCTTCGTCACGAGCCAGCTGCTGCAGCTCTGTTGCCAAATCGGTAAATTCGTGAAAACCGGCAGTTCCCCCCGATCCCTTCAACCAATGCGCCAACTGAGCCAGCGATTCCCAGTCCTGTTGCGAAAAGGCGGCACGCATGCCGGCGATCTTGTCGCGCAGCCGCAACTCAAACTCGGCGATGATCTCGCAGAAATCCGCATCGTCGGTGGGCAGCGTGGAATGGACCGGCCCGCGCCCACTCGGCAGCGATTCAGGCCTCGTTGCTTCCGCCGCCGGAGGCGATTCGAACTCATGCCCCTCATCATGCAGAGTATCCGACAGCGATTTGACGAGCTTGTCCATGTCGATCGGTTTGGTAAGAAATCCAGTGCAACCAGCCCTGCGACAACGATCCTCCGTCCCCTTCATCGCATCGGCCGTCAAAGCAATAATCGGTCCGGAGTAGCCCTGTTCGCGCAGAATCCCTGCCGCCGTATAGCCATCCATGATCGGCATCTGCATGTCCATCAAGATGATTTCAAAGGCAGTACGCGTGGCTGCCTCCACCGCCTCTTTGCCGTTCCGCGCCGACTGAATCACGGCCCCGGCGCGACTGAGCACCAGCGTGATCAGCTTCCGATTCGAATCACCGTCATCAACCACGAGGATCCGGGCGCCAGACAGATGATTGCCAATCCGCTTGCTGCATGTCGCCTTCTTGAGCGTCTTCGTAAGCTCGTCCAGGCCGACGATCGGTACCCCCTCGAGGGAACCGGTATCCACGGTGAACTGGAACACACTGCCTTTGCCGTAAGCGCTGCGTACCGTCAGTTCGCCCCCGAGTGCTTCCGCGAACCGGCGACTGATGGCCAACCCGAGCCCCGTACCGCCAAACCGTCGCGTGACCGAAGTATCCGCCTGTACGAACGGATCGAAGATCTTGCCCAGCGTCTCTTCCGGAATACCAATGCCCGTATCGATGACCTCGACCTGCAACTGCGGATGTCGCCAGTCGTCCGTTAAGCGGGCCACCACCCGCACGCCGCCCTTCTCGGTGAACTTGATCGCGTTGCCGACCAGATTCGTCAACAGTTGACGAAACCGGACCGGATCGGTCAGGATGTTCTTAGGCAGCCCCTCGGGCGCCTCATACGTCAGCGCGATGCCCTTGTTCTCAGCTTGCCCCCGCAAGACCGTCACGGCTTCATGGATCAACTGCAGCGGCGAACAGACGATGCGCTCCACCTCCAAGCGACCCGACTCGACTTTCGACAGGTCCAGGATATCGTTGATCAGGTTGAGCAAGTGCTGGCCGCTCGCATGGATCGTATCCAGGTACTCCTGCCGCTCAGCGGCATCGTTCTCGAAGCCGCGGCGCAGCACGTCGGTGAATCCGAGAATCGCGTTCATCGGCGTCCGGATCTCGTGACTCATCCGCGCCAGAAACTCGCTCTTCGCCTGATTAGCCGCGTCCGCTGCCTCCTTCGATCGGCTCAACTCCTGCTGCGTCTCCTCCAGCTGAGTCACATCTTCAAAGCTCACCAACACGCCCCGACTCTTGCCGTCGGTACCAGGAATCGGTGTGCAGTTCACCATGAACGACCGACTCTTCCCGTCATGATCGGTCAGATAGAGCATCACGCCCGCCAGCGGAGCTTCATCGCGAAAGGCGATCTCCCACGGATACTCGCTGCCGCCTGACTGGTGGGGAAACGTCCACGACAGGCTCGATGCACTGCGGCCCAGCAGTTTCTCTGGACGTTCACCGACAATCTCGGCGAAAGCCTGGTTGGCCAACATGATCCGATGGTGGTGATCCAACACCAGCAGACCTTCCGCCAACGTGTCGAGTGCCGACCGCACACGCCCCGGCACGACCTTCGACGGGTCCAAATGCCGCAGTGTCTTGCCGAGGTAGAGGCTGGTCACCACAAAGGTCGCGGCACCAATAAAGATCACCAACATAACCCGCGGACTGGCAACGTAGCCCCACCAACCCGGTGGTGTCAAAGGAGCAAAACGCAGTTCCAACCGTCCCCAGTCTTCATTGCGCGCTCGAATCGGCACAACAACTTGCGTCTCCGTAGACTCCGATCCTTCCATCGGCTCCCAGTTCGCCTCGTGATTCCCAACGGCAACGACCAGATCGCCATCCGCTCGACGAACCGCCGCCGAAAGAACGTCACTGTTGCGTTCTACCAGCAACTCCAGCACCGACTGCAAACGACGCAAATCCCTCTGCCGCACCACGACGGAACTGTTGGCAGCCACTGCCTCGCACAACTGTGCACGGTCATGCATGGCCACAGTGCGATAGTCTGGCATGATTCCAATGTTCAACCCGATCAGCACGATGCTGATGACCGTGCTGGTCAGGCCGAATGCCAGCCGAGATCTCGCTGAAAACATGATTATCGCTTTCGCACCGACCAGTGCCCACGATCCCCTTCCAGGCTGCTCACCCAACGCTGCCAGTTGTCGTCCGAGGTCACCGGAACGAATCCGGTGCCGCAGCCCGATGCTGGCGCGTAATGTGCCCGCCAGAAGGATGGCACGAGGAGGAATATACTACTCGTGAAAGCATAGTTCGCTGATTGTGCGACCACGGGTGCCGTCGCAGCTGATGTCTGTCACCGCTGACTGGACCGCGACGACCGTAACAATCGTACCGGCTGTACCGTTGTTTCCGATGGTTGCCTCCAGCAGCGCCGATTCCGTGCTAACGGCCCGGACCTCGCGTTACCCGCTGGCCCACACCGAACTGCGATGAACCTCGCCGTGTGCCCTCACCGGAGAATTCTGAGCTGAACTCCTCGTCGGACGCCGACCTCGTCACGCCGGCACTCCAGACAACCCCTCCTGGCCAGACTCAACAATCGACTCCAAAGATTCCCCGTCCGCATTGACCATGCCACCGTCGAGCGAATTGAGGATCGGCAATGGGTCAATTAACCGCCAGGCGGGCATTTGAGCGATAAGGCCGGTCAGCAGATATCCCGCCCGCACCGTCCAGAACACATACCCCACGGTCAAACCTGTAGCCAGGCTGAGGGCAGAGACGTCAGCCAGACGATCAAGCAACCCCTCGTCGTCCAACAGTTCCTCAAGACCATCCAGATTCTCCCACAGCGGAGACGCATCTGCGATTCCAGGTTCGACAACGGCACCAGTCGGCAGTACGTCGTTGATCGGAAGTGTCGCCGATTCCAGCGGCTGGTCTCCGTCGCGTTCGCGAGCGGTCTGGCGGGACTCCTCCAACTCCGCAGCTCCGATCTCGAGCACCAGTCGCCCTGCAGCCGACGACATTTCACCTCCCTCGGTCAACTGGCCGTCCGACAACGATTCACGTTGCCGCAGCGTGATACCCGAGTCATTGTCCCACGCAACAATTCCTGTGGGCAGTTCCGCTAACACGAGTTCCGACAGATCGCTTGCCACGTCGCCCTTCCGAGTCCCTATGCTCGAACTCGAGGACGAGTCACTGCCGTTGGGATCAACGGGTGAAGTCGGCGCCAGCACCTTAACAAATACTTGCACGCCACCGGAACTCGCTTCACCGTCCGACGCGGCGTAAACAAACGAATCGGTCCCCACAAAACTCGGGTCTGGGATGTAGCGGAATGAACCATCCGGATTCATCACCAACTGACCGTGCTGAGGTTGAACCAAAATCCCCGCATTCAGGACACTGCTGTCAATATCCGAATCGTTCGTGAGCACGCCAGGAGCGTCAGTCGTTAGTACTTCGTCACCGTGCACCGTATAGTAGTCAACCGAACCCACCGGAGCATCATTGACCGGCTCAACCTCCACCCGGAATGTTTCGGTCGTCGTCGCTCCTTCCGTGTCGGTCACCAACAGAGTTATGTCGGTCTGTCCGTAAGCATCGGCTGCATAACGTAACTTCAGCAGACCTTGCTCATCATTCAGGATGATATTGCGAAACAGGTCTCGATTGGACATCTCGACCACCTGGAATGTCAGCTGACTATCGGCATCTTCCACGTCATCGAACGCGTCAAACAGATTGACGACGGAAGTAAACGTATCCTCGCGCACAACAATCTTGTCAATGCCATGGGAGATCGGCGCGTCGTTGTCGGCCTGCACAGTGAGCGTCACCGTGCCGCTGTCGCTCAGTACATTGCCACTCCCCGTGTTCCCCTGGTCGCTAACCGTCACCTGCAGCGCATCGGGGCCGTTGTAGTCGGCGTTGCCCTGATACGTCAGCGTGGCTAGCGCCGCGTTCAAGTCACTCGCACTGCCGCTGAACGTAAAGGTCGACTCGCCACTGCCGCTGCCCGTCGAGAAGCTCAGGCCGGTCGTCTGGCCCAGCGTCAGCGTCCCGTGCGACACGCTGAGCGTCACTTCCAGCGTTCCGCTCTGCACATCCACGTCCGACACCGAGATGCCACTCAGCGCCAGACTGGCATCCTCCAGCACACTCTGTGCGCCGGGCAGCGTCAGCACCGGCGCATCGTTGTCGGCCTGCACAGTGAGCGTCACCGTGCCGCTGTCGCTCAGTACATTGCCGCTGCCCGTGTTCCCCTGGTCGCTAACCGTCACCTGCAGCGCATCGGGGCCGGTGTAATTGGTGACGCCCTGATACGTCAGCGTGGCTAGCGCCGCGTTCAAGTCACTCGCACTGCCGCTGAACGTAAAGGTCGACTCGCCACTGCCGCTGCCCGTCGAGAAGCTC
>JBGSHS010000220.1:0-3894 GCA_041752115.1 Pirellulaceae bacterium
CGCGCCCAGATGCCCGAGCGGTACTGGGCGACTCTGCCAGAAACGACAATCATCGATGAGCTGGTAACATCGCCCGACGATGCTAGGCGAACACCTCGCATCCAGCCAACTGGAAGCCGAGCAGAACATCGCTCAGATCCAGCATCCCGTGGCTGAACACCGCGATCTGTTCGGCTGTCAACCAGTGCGGACACCAGCACCTCTTGCTGGTTGTGAATCAGCCGAATCGGCAAGTAGGGCATGGCGCTATTAGCACCAAGCGATGGATCGACTTCGACGTAAGGGAAACGTGCAATGGTCACGATCCGGCCTTATCTTCGTCCAAGACCCGGAGCGGCGTGGCTGCGCCGTCGAAGGCCTGGTAGGGCGACCAGACCGAGTACGTCGTACCCGATTCGCCTGCCCGCTCCTACTGTGATTATCCGCACAGGTGCCGCTCAGTCAATCTGTTCACGCGTCGCCGACCCGAACCCTGAATGCGACCCCGTTGACTATCGCAAGCTAAACCGGAAACGAGCGTTGTGTCCTACCTCAGGTTCTGCGCAAGGTCGACGTTACGACAACGTTTCCTTGGTGGCCGCTGACGACCGCGAGGATACAGGGAGTTGCGCTCATTGTCTCCGCACCTCATAACCCACCAGTCGCAGTTTCCAACCCTTGGTCCGGGTTATGAAGGCGCGCGACAAAAAGGGTCTCTGTTGGGATGTTCGAAATCTGCGTGGCTCGCACAACTTCAGCCGAGACAAGAAGTTAGGTCACTCTGGGAGGGTCCCAGATGCGGCAACGTAAGTCGGTTTGTACCGCTATACGGAGCCGTTGGGATGCCCAGATGCCTAATTTCCATTCCGAAGTACCGCCGCAAGAAGTCTCGCAATCTGGCGGTTGTCTCTTTCGATCACCGGGACGTCTATCTTGGTCCCTGGAAGTCTCGCCGCAGTCGCGAGCTCTACGATCAGTTGATTGCCGTCTGGCTGCAGCATGGCCGCAACCTGCCCGATGACGTGCTGGCCAACTTCTGCGTGGGCGAGGTCGATGTGCATGTCCACATGGGGATCGCCTCTCCGCCGGCGCCACCGTCCCGAGTGGAAATCGTGTCCGCCGGCAATTCGGACGATATTTCCCTCGCCGCACTGGCCGAGGAGTACAACCGTCACGCCGAGGTCTACTACCGGAAGAATGGGCTCAGCACGCGCGAGGCCGGCGCAATCGCTGAGGCGCTCACGGTGTCGGTCGAACTGTTCGGAGCCGAGCCGGCCAGTGAGTTCGGCCCCCTCCGGTTCCAGCAGGTGCGCGACGCGATGGTCGGCAAAGGCTGGTCACGCCCCTACGTCAACAAGCAGTGCGGTCGAATCAAGCGGGCTTTCCGGTGGAGCGTCACGATTCGCGCGGGCGTCGCGATTCTGAAACAGGTGTTCGTCGATCGTCCCAGGGGAGACGCCAAGTAGACCATGGCGACAGCATCGGGAATTCGTGCCGGTCGAGCGTTCGTCGAACTGTTTGTCGACGATTCCAAGCTCGTGCGCGGACTCAGACGAGCGCAGGCCAAACTGAAAGCCTTCGGCCGCTCGGTCTCGCAGATGGGCCGGCAACTGCTCACCGCCGGGACGCTCGCCGCCACGCCCTTCGCCCTCTCCGCCCGTACGTTCGCCAACTTCGAGTCGCAGATGGCCCGCGTCAGAGCGCTGACCGGCGCACAGGCCGATGACTTCGCGCGATTGGAGGAGGCCGCCAAACGTCTGGGGGCAACCACCGTGTTCTCGGCTAGCCAGGCAGCCGAGGCGAAGAGCTATTTCGCGCTGGCCGGCTTCGACGTCGAAAAAATCCTTGGGGCGATCGGACCGACGCTCGATCTGGCGGCCGCAGGGCAGATCGAGATCGCGCAGGCGGCTGACATCGCGGCCAAGATCATGGCGGGCATGGGGCTTTCTGCTGACGAACTCGGCAATGCGGTCGACGTGATGGCCAAGGCGATGACCACGGCCAACACCGACCTGATGATGCTCGGCGATGCCTTCAAATTCGTGGGACCAATGGCGAAGACCGCCGGCGTGTCGCTCGAGGAAGTCACGGCCGCCATTCAACTGCTCTCCAACGCCGGCATCCAAGGCGAAATGGCGGGCACGACGCTGCGCGGGATGCTGTTATCACTCACCGCTCCGTCGGCCGAAGCAGAGAAGGAGCTCGATCGCCTGGGGGTGCGTGTGCTCGACAGCGCCGGTAACGTCAGGTCGTTGACAGAGATCATCGCCGACCTGGAAAACGCCCTGGCCGGTGCCGGCTCGGGCGAGAAGCTGAGGTCCCTGGGGACCATTTTCCCAGCACGTCAAGCTGCTGGTGCGGCGGAACTCGTATCGCAGGGTGCCGACCGGCTCCGCGAAGCGACCGAAGCGCTGGGCGATGCGAGCAAGTGCCAAGTGCAGGTTAACTGGCTGCGTGAGTACGACCGTTTGCCGGTGAAACGCCGCTTTGCGTTTGCTCCCCACGTGAATCCCCCGAGCGACAAGCCGCGGATCGAACTGATCGGTCCCGTAGATACCCCGGGCGGCAACGGCCCGAGCAACGGCATGCACGCATTGCAGAAGGAACTGCGAAAGCGGATCGACGAGGGGCTCGATTGGCTCACGATCAAGTCGTTGCCGGCGAGCCGCGATGCGATCCCCTGGTTCTGGAACTGGGCCGATCGTCGCTACGCCGCCTGGTGGGACTCACAGGGCCTGCCGTTCGTCCAGGGGCCCAACATGCTCTTTCTCAATTCGGCCACACCACGGATCGACGCCGAAGAATGTGCCCTGCTCGATGCCACCAACTGCCGGGCGATGTTCTGCCACAGCCAATGGTATCGGGACCTAATCGCCAAGCATCGCGGGCCAGCCAGTCAATCGCCCATCATCATGTGGCCATACCCCATCGATCCCTGGCCGGGCAAGCCACTGCCTGATGAATACGACTTGTTGATCTACGCCAAGAACGGGCATCGGCCGATGCTGTTGGAACACTTGGCCGAGTTGTTTCCGCGACACATCCAGATTCACTACGGCCAGTATCACCGTGAGCAACTTTTCGAGGCCGCCCGTCGATCACGGGCCTGTGCTTACCTGGCCGACGACGACCACGGGCCGCTTGCCTTGCAGGAGATCCTGCTTGCCGGCTGTCCGACTGTGGGGGTCCGGACCGGAGGTTCATTCGTCCGGACTGGGGAAACAGGCGTCGTCGTTGACCGGCTGCCTCCCGGGCGTCAATGTGCGGAATCGGACGAAGACGTGCGGGCTCTGGCGATCTTCATGGAGGCCATTGAACTAGCCCAGGCGATGGATCGCCACAGTGTGCGGGAGAGTGCTGCTGAGGAATTCGACACCGACCGGATTGTGGACGACATCATCACCGCTCTGAACAAGACGCGTCTGAGAGGAGGAATCGCGACAGCTGCAGGCGTATAATCAAGGTCATGGCAAGACGATCTGAGAAGCCATCCGGCACGATCACATCTTGGGAAGTCTCATGCTAACGACAGAAATCACCCGGTTGCCGCCCATGGACATCGACTACGAGAAATGCCCGATCGGCAACTCGGGTGCATTTTTTTGTTATACGGCGTTGCAATTGTTCGATGAAGCGTTTGGCTACCACGGGCTGAGCACATAGAAGATACTGCTTGTGTTCCCTGAGTCGAGCGTTGTTCCGGTCCCGTATGCTGCCCAATTGTGTTGCGTGTCAGACTCGGCGCGGAAATCATTAATCGTTAGATCAATGGATGCACCTACCTTACCGTCGGACTCCACCCAAAGTTGCGTTCCGGTGTTGTTGTATTTTAAAACTACGTGCCCAAAGCCGCCGTGCACTCGATCAACCCAGTAGTGTTTTGGTGCCATGCCCGGAGCAACCACGGTGAGCCGG
>JBGSHS010000221.1:0-44070 GCA_041752115.1 Pirellulaceae bacterium
CGCCGCCCAGGCCAGTCGTGCCGGCGTCGATGGAGGCGATTCGCCCAACACCGCCGCAGCCGAGCTACGGAGTGCCGCCGCCATCGACATCGCCACGCTATCCGACCACAGATCCGCAAGGCGTGCCCTATCAGGGGGCGATGCCCTGGCCGGACGCAGGACGGGTTCGCGGAAGAGTCAGTTCGCCCTCGAGCGTGCCGACCGCCGCTGATGCAGGAGCGACGGCATCGTGACACGGGTCAGGAGGGAAGCGGGAAATGGGTGGCACGTCACGAGAATCCACGAGTTCCTCGCGCCTGCCGGATCTCCAGAGCCCCTTTTCCGCCTCGCCGCTTTCCTCGTACCGCTCCCTCCAGAACCCTGCGAGAATCGCCTGATCGGCATCACAGGAGCAGGCGGAGTCGATTCGGAAAGCAGCTCCGCCTGTTATGACAATTTTTCGTCACTATTGGTCTTCACGAAGTCGCGGCGACGGCCGGGATCGAGGCGGTCAAGAGGAACGAATCCGAAACGCGACAGCGGTGTTCGATCTCACGCATCAGAGGTGCCAGTCCGCGGACCCGCGGAACAGCGTCCGCACGGTGGGAGGCCGGCGGCCCCAGCTCAAATGACTCCGTGGCCGCAACTTCCTGGGTCGGTTCGTGTCGTTCCAACTCTCCGCGCACGACGTGCACACTGCGTGGAGCATCGATGCCGATGCGGACCGAATTCCCCTTAACACGCAGCACGGTGATGGTGATATCCTGGCCAATTGTGATCTGTTCCTGCAGTTTGCGTGTCAAAACCAACATTGCACACTCCTTTGTACCTGAGACTGTCGACGCTGCCGCTCTGTGGAAGGGAGAACCAGTTGCCTGGCCGCATCCGCTGCAGGCCAGCCACTCTTGGTGAGCAGCCGGTTCGAATTCGGGCGTCGTCGTCAACAATCGAAAAGAAGACGAATCGCTGACAAGACCGTCCCTGATGAATGCAGACGGCGTGCCAAAGTGGCCTACGTTTTTTCGAGACCGCTACAAACCGATTATCCTGCAAGCACTTACACCGGTCCCGGCAGGGTCCCTTCCGGCCGGCAGCGACTGTAGAGATTTCCAAATCGTGTAAGAACGACAAGTGGAGATCGGTCGCAGAAGAGACAGCACACGGCACACCTGCCTGGACGCGAAACCGAGCGTGAAGCGAGGATCCGCCAAGACTCAGCCGCTCTGACGACAAGGATCAGGCGGTCACCGTGTGCTCCCGCGACGTGCCAATTCATCGCGCAGTTGGGCGGCCAATTCGTACTGCTCCGACTCCACCGCGTCGGCGAGGCGCTCCTGCAGAGTGCGACCTACGCGGTATTCTTCTCGGAGCGATTCGCGCAGTTTAACCAATCGCTGCACCAATTCGTCGTTCTCGAACCGCTCGTCCAGCTGATGGCTTTCGAAGAGCCGGCGAATACGCTCCAGTCCCTGGTTGATTTCCTGCACGGCGACCTCCGGACCGCTTTCCCCCAATTCGGCCAGCGCCGCTGCTTGAATGCGGTGAAACAGCACGAAAGGGCGATATTGTTCGTGGGATACGACCCAGCTTTCGTCCGTGGCGTGCTTTCCGCAGAAGTCCATCAGCGAGAGGGTGTGATCGGCGTCCCGCACCGCCTCTTGGTAGTGCTGCAGTTTCAGCCAGCAGATCCGGCGATGGTAAAACTGCACGAACTCGCGATCAACTTCCACATACTGCTCGTCGTCCAGTTCAAAATCGTCTCCCTCGTGCAAGACGCGGCTCAGCAGATAGTCCAAATACGTGTCGAATCCGTAGGGGCGCGAGCCGTCCGGACGCCCTTCGACCTCCAGTTGCAGGAGTCCCATGTCCACGCGCATCTGCAATACGTCGCGACCGTCCGACCCGTCGCAGACGCGGACACTCACCGAACTCGGATCGTACGGCCAATTCTGCAGAAGATGATCGATATGTTTGCCTCTTGCCATCACCACTTACTCTTCAAGAGCCAGCTCTTATACCCCAGCCGCGCAGCGAGTCACCCGATTTCTGAAGGAGCCACGCGAGGGAACGTGTCCGGCGGACGAGTCGGCCACGAGGGAGAGTCGTGCGACACAACCAGATCGCTCGCCGCCTGCCCCGCTACGGCGATACGCCAGTCGGTCACGGGGACGTGGGCTCAGATCACACCAGAGCACCCCGCGAGCGGCGGCCGCGCCGCCGGTCCAGCCTTCGCCAGCGGCGTCTGGTAGCCCTGCCCGGATGTTCGCATTCCGCTCGCCAACCGGATCGACTCTGTGATTATAGCAGACCGAGATACCGCGAGAAGGCGAAGGTCTGGGCGAGTCTGCCAGCCCGCCACAATTCCTCAGCCGTCCCCCTGCTGCCCTTTGACGGCAGAACCGCCTGGGCTCCATGCGGGCCATCATGCACCCTTTGCTCGGGAACTCCACCAAGATGCGGACTTCAACTGGAGCAGGGTCGACTGGGGTAGGGGGGTGAACTCCGCGAGCAGCGTGCTGACCAAGCGGTGTTGTTCGAACTCCTTAGCGCCGCACCCGCAAATCGAAGGATCGGGTGGCGAACTGGGAGGAGTCGGGATGGGTGTCATCGTCAATGATCAACAGATCCGCCTCTTGGGTAGGACGAGGGGCGTGCATCTGCTTCATCACCTGCTGCACATCCCACAGGAGTGTGATCATCATCACCACTGCCCACACCAGTGATTCCAGGAGCAGGTGATTTGCTACCAGCGCGAGGAAGGGAACGCAGATCACCAGGACCCAGATCAGGGAATACAGCCAACCTTTCCAGGAAATCGGACGGAGTCCCCAACCTATCTTTTTTTTGCGGAACCACTCCGGCTTGCCAAACATGATCTCTCGTCCTTCTGCAGATTGGTGACGTGGCAACATGGCATGCACTGCTATTCGCCGCGATGCTGGCCTTATTGGACAGGGAGAGGCAGAAATCCCGGGAATCGCTGCGGGGCCAGCGGGGTGAATTGAATCGCGGTGGTCAGGCACCGCAGAGCGAGAAGGGTTGCCCGGACGTCGGCTGCCCCTACTCGGCTCCCGGAGGACGACTCCGCTGCTGCTTGCGTTCCCCTCGCTGGTGTTTCTCCCGCAGCCGCCGCTCGCGGGAGGCTCGCGACGGCCGTGTCGCCCGCCGCGCTCTGGGCACATGTCGCACCGCCAGAATCAGCTGCCGGAGCTTCTCCAGGCAATCCAATCGATTGCGGCTCTGATCACGGCTGCGCTGGCTATATAACACCAACTCGCCGGTTGCCGTAATGCGCCGCCCGTACTGTGTCATGATGCGCGCCCGCAGCGGTTCCGGAAGACTCGGCGATTGAGCCACGTTCCAGTGGAGAGTCACTTTCGAGTTGACCTTGTTGACATTCTGCCCGCCCGGTCCGCTGCTACGGGCAAACGTGAACTGCAGTTCGCTGAGCGGGATCTGAATTTGAGCGTCAACAACCAACACAATCAACTCCCTGAGGTCGACTCGCAGGAACCTGCCGCACAGCATCACGCCGCACAGCATCACGCCACGGGGCGTCACGCCACCGTACACCACTCCACGGGACGCGTCGTCCACTGGATTCCGCTTGATTGTGGTGCGATCGGCAACAACGGGCGTCGCATACCTCGTCTATACAGCCGCGTTCACCAGCTGAGCGACCGTCTGATGCGAACTGCGCAGGAGTTCCAGATAATCCATCGTCTCGATCTCCTGTCCCATCAACTTGATTTCGAAGAACCGATCGTAGCCTGCCTCGGTCAGCGCCATGACGACCTTGCCCAACGGGATGATGCCAGTTCCCAGCGGGCAACGGTCCTGCTCTCCCTGTGGAGAATGACGGCCATCACCCAACTGCACGACCGCCAGGTGAGGGACCAATTGGCCGAGCGTTTGCAGCGATTCGTCGTCGAGGCCAAAGTAGTAGGTGTCAAATGCGATCTTCAAGTGCGGATGATTCACGCTCTCCAACAGCGCCTGCGTTGCTTTCAAGCTGGTCAAGAACGTCCATTCGTGGGCGATCTGCTCGTGCATTGGCTCGAGTGCCAACTCGACGCCGGCCTCACTGGCGTGCGGCAGAATCTCTTTGAGGGCGTTGGCCAAGAGACGGCGAGCGTGATTGTGAGTATGTCCCGCCCGCGGACCGCTGTGGACAATCAGACACTCCGCCTGCAGGCTCCGAGCCAATCGAATGGCCTCGTGCGCGTCTTCCACACTCTCCTTGAACGATCGGCCATCGCTGCCGGTGAATCCCCCCGCCCACAACAGACTCGACACCTTCAATCCGCAGTCGGCGATGAGCTCTCCCCCTTTCTCCTCCCCGAAGTCCGACAACTTGTGTCGCCACACCGCGATCGCGTCGAATCCTGCTTTGGTGTACTGCTGTACGTCTTCTTCAAACGACCAGCGATAGGTCGTCAGCTCATTCATCGAGATGTATGCCATCCGTGCAGCCTCCTTTTCGCTCCGTCGCACACCCGCACCAACCCATCGTCCGATGGACCGGCCATGAGCGTACGAGCCAAACCGCAGGCACTCTAGTGAACCCGCTCACGCTCCCCCCACGGCTGCCGAACATCCTCCACGATCCCATCAGCAGCTCGTGCCGTGCTCACCACAACCGACCCAGTATGGCGCATCACCGCACGAGTGTAAAGGAAGGTGCGATGCTCCGGGGGGCCCATGAAAGCTGCAGGGGCCAAGGAACTCCTGCACACGTCCGACTCGTCCACTTAGGATCGCGGGAAGCACGACTACTGCGTTCGAAGATGCCGTCGCCGGACGGCGGCGTTTTCCCACGCTCGGCGCGAACGTGGCGACAAGAGATCCACCGAAGAGATTTTCTTCCGCATGCCTGACTATAGCGAGTCGTTGCGCCCGACCGATCTGCCCAATCCGGAAACGGCCGAGCGATGATTCACCAGCAGGCGGATCTCCAGACAATCCACGGGCCAAACGTTGGTTACTGGCCCAAGCAGACTCATCACCTGCTTCACGCGCTCAACAGACTCAACGCTATTGAGTCGGCTCCTGTTTGACGTCATCCCCCTGAGTTGCCGGCAGCGGGGGTGGGACGATCGTCCACGCCACCAGCCAACGCTGACTCTCCTGCCGCAATCCAAACTCCGTCTCCAGTCGTTGCGCCATGTCGGAGAGATGGCCTGCGCCATAGAAAATCGCCAGCCGATGCTTTCCCTTGCCCAGTTGATCGCGCAGCACCGACAACGCTTTCTTGTTGCGTTCGGTAATAATCGTCGAGCCATCCGGTCCACCGATCGCGGAGAGCTGCCCTTCCATGTTCTCGAACTGCTCGGCCATAATACGCTTCAAGCGATTCGCACGATCCTTCGCCACAAGCGCAACTAGCATCTCCAGATCGCTCGGCATGTTCTTCTGCTGCGACTGCGATGCCATCGCTTGCCCCATCATCTGCAAGAGCATCTTAAAGAAGCTTTCCCCCCGATCCCGCATCGTCTGTGAAAACTCCTGCGGTGACATGTCGGCGTGCACCATGTTCGCTTTCGTGTAGTCGATCTTGTCGAGCTGAAACTCCAGCTTGAGCACGTTCTTCATGATCTTCTGCAGCACACTGACCGGATGTGAACTGTCCCGTTTTTCCCCTGGAGTAACGCGAGTGCCCTCGGGTGCCACCAACTCGTATAACACCGCATCGTAGGATTCGAAGAGTTTGTTGAGCTGATCATAGTAGGCCCCCTCCGCAACATGCACCGCTCCCACCAGATCCACCTGCACCGACGTTCCATCACCGTTCTTGCCAACAAAACGTGTCACCGAGGTCACCAAGGCGGTCGGCTCCTGCCGCTGGTCACGCTCGATCCGCAGAAAACGGCTGGACGCTTCGGAGCGAACCTCCTTTTGCGCGTCCGTCTGGGACGGCTCGCTCTTGACTGCAGGCTCGGCCAAAGGCACCGTCGGGGCGTTCTGACACCAAGCCGACGAACACCAAGCCAACGAGTTCAAGCAGACGCACGCCAGCACGAAAAACCGAAACCGTGTCATGATGGATTACTTTCGAGTTGTTCTGTTCGCAAAGGCTAGCGGAGCTCCAAAGGCTCGTACGCCCGGAGTCGCCGGTATCGCATCTGTTCGCCGCCGAAAACTGCGCCGATCGCCCAGGACGAGCCCTGAGCCGACATCCAACACGCTCCCGTTTCCCGCTGCCGCTCAACACCTGGCTGGCAGAAGACTGCCTGCCCGCAGCAGCTCCCGCTTCACCACAGCTACCTGGTATTCTACTACCGGTGTGAACGTTGAGCTTCTAAGTCGGCCCGGAAAACACCTGTCGCCGATTTTCATTCGCACCGTTCAAGGGTATCGGCTGCAGCTGCACCGGGCAACCGTCTCATGAATCGAGAGAACATCAGTCAACCTCCAGCGGCGCGGACCGGTCGGTCAAGCCAACCATCTGGAGCGGCATGACGATTACGACCAACTTCAGAAAGCGATTGCCAAACTACACCTTGCAGAGTAAATTACACCCCACGGAAGAATGGAAAACTGCAAAGACCATAGATTTCCTGGTCAATATCCTGAAAGAGAGTTGATTTCGGTTCTGGCCTGATCATACTTGGTTAATCGCTCAGGGGTTCTAACCTGAGTTTCGGCCTCCCAGGAACCTGCCCCGCCTGTGGAGGCCATTTTTTTGCGCATTCCGGCACCCCCGGGGCAGTTTCGGCGGCGTTCCTCCCTTCCTCCTGCCGATCACCTAAGCAGCCAGTGCGTCATACAAACGGTATGACCGTTGGGGCACGAGTAACTGTTGCCATTGTCTCATCCGGCACAGTCACACGTTGGGGCGTGGAAGAGGTGAAGCGGTGACACGCGAATTTCCCATTCTGCCTATCTCGTCGCAGCAGACCCGTTCAACCGGCAGAACCGATAAATCCTGCCGAATTTCGGCAGCCCTTGCCGTTCTTACTCAACTTCCACGACACGCAGATCCGATACTACCGTCACAAAGAGAAACAGTCCCACGTCGCTTGCGTACATCTGGCGTGGCCAAACAAACGCGATATCCGAAGGTGGAACGGAACCATGTCGATCACTAGATTCACGTCCGTGCTGGCGGCGTTGGTAACCGCTCTGGCGTTAGCGCCAACCGTGCACGCGCAGCTGTTCAAACCATTCGCCTTTCCGCCAATTGAGTCGGACTTTCAGTTCTTCGCGCCGGGCGATGTTGACACGTACGGTGGCGGGCCGGAATTCAGAACCGGCTGGTTCGCCACCTACGATCGGATGTACATCGCGGTGACGCGTCCGGAAGACTCGTCCTATATCCAGTCGGAGACGATGTCCGACTTCACCAGCGGCAATCGGTTTAACATCGGGTATATGGATGACGACAGCAAGGGCTGGCTCGCCACCATCTGGCACATCGACGGCCCGAACGAGAACGTCTATCTGCTGACGGAACGAATCAACCGTTACCTGACCGACGGAACCCCGGACGGTGACGGCGTGCAGCCGCAACGTGACAACAATCTGCGGCTCACTGGCGATCGCGATTACCTGGTCACCAACAGCGTGAACGTGGCTGATCTGACTGGATTCGAATTGAACCGCACTTGGCTCTGGAAACCGCTGTACCACGGGGCTCGCCTGCAGCCGCTGGTTGGCTTCCGCTATGCCCGGTTCATCGACTTCTACCAGCGTCAGGAGTACACGCGGTACGATGACAACGGTTTTCCGGTTCCCTCGAACGGTGTTCCGCCAATCGACGCCTTGACCGCAACGACCGAGCAGTTGAGGTCATTGGAAGCTGGCGTGGTGAACGATATGGTGGGTGGACAACTGGGAATTCGCTGGGAACAGGACTACCGACGCTGGAACTTCTCAGGTGACGTCAAGGCTCTGGCTTTCCAGAACTTCCAGAACTGGAACCGCGTGACGTACACAGAAACCACGATTTACGGCGGCGTCCTGCCGCAGGCCGACACGGAACCGGATACGGTGGTGATGACGAAGATTGGATCCGCCTCGCATGAAGCCGAGTTCGTGTTCGGCATGGAAGCTCGCTTTGATGCAGCCTACCGGGTGACCCGAGACCTATCGTTGCGAGTCGGGTTCGAGTTCCTGGACTTTGGCAAAGGGATCGGCCGCGGCATCGACCCCGGCAACACCAGTCAGGACGTGATCATGTACGGCGTCACGTTCGGCGCCGCCCTGAACCTGTGAGCCCTGAACCTGTGAGCCCTGAACGCTCACCACACCTTGTACGCTGACCGCACAAAGTACACTGACATCACGAACCAAACCATAGGGGCCTTCCTCTTGCGGGAAGGCCCTGCTTGTTTGGCGCACGAAGCACCAACGTGCGTCCGGAATTATTTCCACAAACAAGGGCAGGGCCGGGGCGGCATTAAGCCTTGGACGCTGCGAGCCTGCGGAGCTCATCGATTTCGCTCAGCAATCGATGGCGTAGCGGGCTTTCCGGTCGAAGTTCGTCGAGCAAGGCTTCCGCCTTATCATACGCATCCGGGTCAGTGCTGGCTTTCTTGAGAATCTGCAGGTAACTGCGGCGGACCTCTGATTCGGTAAGCAAATCATGCTCCTCGCCTAATGGAGGGAAGAAATAGTTGGTCGCATCCGATCTGCTGTGCACCAGGCGACAACCTGACAACCAACTTAACCCAACCGTCTCTGTTCCATTTTAGGAAACGATGACTTCCTTGCAATAGCGCACACATTTGACACGGCACGGCCCGGCAAGAAAGAGCCCGGCTTGTCGAAACGTCAGGTGCTCCACAAGTGGCAGATCGGGCAGAGTCGTCGGAGCCGAGTGGCGAACGCTGAGCCTGGCGATCCACGAGCGGTGAATGATTCCCATCGCGGCAACGGTACCGTGCTGCGGCCTCGACCGCGCGTTACACGGTCGCCACCAGCCGCCATCGCAACACATCAGGCCAACCGCCTCCACACTCATCGTCCGCCCGCCGCATGATGCGCTGCGGAGCCGGGAGGCGGCGTCATCGCGGTCGGCCCCGGATCTTGCGGCGGGCAAAGGTATTTGGAATCAATCCGGCTCAGTTCTTCGGCCACGGCATTGACCGTCTGCGCAATCTGCATCTCTGTATGGCACGCGGTAATGAAGAACCGCAGACGAGCCGCGTGTTCTTCGACTGCCGGATAGAGAATGGGCTGGACGTTGATGCCCCGTTCGAAGAGCCGGCGTGACAACTGCAAGGCGTGCAGCGAATTTCCCACAATGATCGGTACCACCGGCGTGTCGTTGCTCAATCCCGTATTGAGACCATATTGCCGAGCGAGTCGCAGAAACTGTTTCGATCGGGCCTGCACGCGCGCTACGCGCTCCGGATCCTCCTCCATCAGTCGCAGGGCAGCGAGCGCAGCCGCCGCGTTGGAGGGAGGCATGCCCACGCTGAACACAAACCCCGGGGCCGTGTACTTGAGATACTCCACCAGTTCGCGGCAGCCGGCAATGTAACCGCCACAGCTCCCCAATGACTTGCTCAACGTGCCCATCCAGATGTCGACACTCCGCGGATCAATGTCAAAATGCTCGCCGATCCCTCGCCCGTGCGGCCCCATCGTACCCACACTATGCGCCTCATCGATCATCAACCATGCTTTGTGACGCTGCTTCACTTCGATGAACCGGGGCACATCCGGAAAGTCCCCATCCATGCTGTAGACCCCCTCAATGGCGATCAGCACACGTCGATACTCTCCCCGAATCTCCTCCAAGAGGGTGTCCAGTGCTTGATGATCGTTGTGCGGGAACGGCCGCCGTCGCGCACCCGAAAGAATCGCCCCCTGAATGATGCTGTTGTGGGCCAGCGCGTCATGCATGATCAGATCGCCAGGACCGAGCAGGTGGCCAATGGTTGATTCGTTGGTGGAATGCCCCCCCACGAAGCAGATCGCGTCCTCGGCACCAATGAAACTGGCCAGAGCACGCTCCAACTGACCGTGCACGACCTTCTCACCAGAAACGAGTCGACTGGCCGAGACGCTCGTTCCGAAACGGTCGATGGCCTCCTTGGCCGCCGCAGCCACAACTGGATCTCCCGACATGCCCAGGTAGTTGTAACTGGCAAAACTGATTAACTCGCAGCCACCAATGACCGTGCGATCATTGGTGATCGATTCGTGCACGCTGAAAAACGGATTGGGAAGCCCGGTGGCCGAGAGCATCGACTTGGTCTGCTGCAACTTCATAAACTCGGGCAAGCGGGCAAACTGGTAATATTCGGCCGGCACTTCGCCATTGCTCTGCGGATCGCGCGTCGCGTGAAAACGTCCCTCGACCCGCGGTTCCGTCCCCAAATACTTCTCAATTGCCACGGCGATCTCGCGACATGTCTCGATCTGCTGCAGGACCTCCTCAGGAAATCGGCCGCCAAACGTCTGTTCCAACGAATTGGCAATCTGGAGCCGCTCCAGCGAATCCAACCCCAGCTCCACGACGATGTTGGTGTCCAGCGTCAGCTGGCGAGCCCTTTCTTTGGCAATGGCCCGCACATGCTCCAATACCTCATTGGCAATCCTGCAATTGGGTTCACCCAGAAACGCGGCGTTTCCCGGCAGCCTCCTCTTGGCCGAACCGGCCGTCTCAGCCGCCTTCAGCCCCGCACCGGCCTCCGTCTTCTCCCAGCTGAACCACTGAGCGACCATCTGCAGGCGATTCTCCAGAAAATCCTGCCGACAGGCACTACGCTGGATCTTTCCACTGGATGTCTTCGGGATGGAGCCGAATCGCACCAGTACCACACCATCTGGCGGCAGCTCATGCTCAGCCGTCACATCGCGCCGCACCTTCTCGACCACATCCGACCAGTCTTTCTGCCGTCGGCGGTCGGTTTCGGCCACGATGATCAGTCGTTCCTGATCGCCTACCTCGACCGCAAACGCTCCCACGGCCCCCGTCTGCAGGCGATTATCTGATTGCTCCACCGTCCGTTCGATGTCCTGCGGATACCGATTCACACCGCGCACGATGATCAGGTCTTTCAAGCGGCCCGTGACAAATAACTCCCCGTCGCCGATAAAGCCCAGATCGCCCGTTCGCAGGTAATTCAGGCCATTATCGCTCCCGTTTGCCAACCGAGCTCCGAACGTCTCACACGTCGCCTCAGGTTTGTTCCAATACCCTAATCCAACGCTCGGACTGCGGACCCAGACTTCCCCCACCTGGTGCTGCGGTAACCGCACGCACGTCTCGGGTTCGACAATGACGACTTCCTCTTCGGGCAGTACGCGACCACAGCCCACCAGCACTCGCTCGTTCTCGTGCCCAGCCGGTACCGACACGACGCGGTGCTCGTCAAGAGCCTTGCCGTCATATCGCCCCATCTTGGGCACCTTATCCATATAGGCACCGGTCACAATCAGAGTCGTCTCCGCCATGCCGTAGCAGGGCAAGAACGCCTCCAAGCGAAAACCAACACGCGCAAATCGCTCGGCAAAGGCCCGGAGCGTCCCCGGACGGATCGGCTCGGCACCATTAAACGCCACCTGCCACGCACTCAGGTCGAGCCCCTCCATGTCCTCATCGGTGATTTTCTGCGTACAAAGATCGAAGGCGAAATTGGGACCACCGCTGATCGTGGCTCGGTACTGCGTCATCGCACGCAGCCATCGGACCGGTTTCTGCAGAAACGCCATCGGCGACATCAGTACGTTCGGGCGGCCAAAAAAGAGTGGCTCGAGCACCCCGCCCACCAGGCCCATGTCGTGATAGGTCGGCAGCCAGGTAACGCCAAGTCCCGATTGTGTCGGCTCGAACGAGTAGACGATGGCCATCACGTTGTACATGATGTTGCCATGGGTCAGCATGACGCCTTTGGGAGTCCCCGTCGAACCTGACGTATACTGCAACAATGCCAGCTGATCGCTGCAGATCGCCGGTGCCTCCCAGTTTTCACCCTGCAGCGGAGGGATCTTGTCGACCGCCAACCATTCCAGTTCCATCAGGTTGGGAGTTTCGTCGAGCATTCCTTCAGTCCGATCGCAGACATCCGCGACGGTCAGTGCGATGCGGGCCTCGGCATCGTCGGAAATCGCCTGCAAACGTCGTACGTTTCGATTTCTCCGCGGAGTGAAGGCGGGTACCGCCACCACGCCGGCGCACATACAGCCGTAAAACGCTTTCACAAAATCGAGTCCGGGGGGGAACATCAGCAAGGCCTGCTTGCCAGTCAGATCGCGTTGCACTAACGCAGCGGCCACTCCCCGACTCGCCTGCTGCAACTGAGCGTACGTGATCTGTTCATCGTTCCCTTCTCCATCCGAAAAGTAGAACGCCACCTGGTTCGGCCTCTCAGCCGCCCAATGGTCCAGCACATCGACGATGTTGGTGTCTGGTGGAGGTGTGAACGGGGCAAAGAAGCGGTCTAAGTTCACCGTAGTGCAAGCTCCAGCATCAAGGCATCGACGTTCCCTGCGGACAACCCAATACACGGGGGGACGAATGCCCCCGGTTGGTCGACATTCGGAGGCTGCGCCAAAGGCTCAGCAGGCCTTGCGCGACCGTAAAACTCTCACAATTGACGCAAGAGTGATCGCAAGCGAGTCTCCCCTACCACGCAAAATCGGGTCGAGTCATCGATGACTGTAGTCTTTTGACGCGGTTTCGGAACACTCCGTCCCTACATTTAAGTTAATTGATACCTCTTTACTCAGCCAACACAACACCCCCCCAACACGTACCAAGGGAACACCCAGCCTCGATCCACAGCCGGGTGGATTGGGCAAGAAACTCAGAAGTGGGACAGAAGGGAGCCAAGGGATCGACGGGTTCCCCAGGCGATGCCGACCGAGCCGGGCACCGCAACGCCCTCAAGGAGCGGGTCTGGAAATCACTTGAGCGGTTCTTTCGTCGCCATGCTCGAGGAGCGCATGGGAGAATTCACTTCCGTTATCCGCCTCCTCCGCGGTCTACGCCCGCGGTCTACGCGACCGCGGCTACGAGAGGCAAACGGAAGTGCATTGGAATCGAACCCACCAGCCACACGTGTAACGCGCAGCTCAACGATTTTGAAGACCGCGGCCGGCACCAGCCATGCAAGCACTTCCTCGTTCGCTCTCTGTGATTCGCCTGGTTCGTCCTTCCAGCCGCTGGGCTGCCCCGGCAGAGCCCCTCGCGCTGCTCTTGGCATTCAAGCCCAGTCCATGCCGGTTTCTTTGTGAATCCGTTCCTCGAAATTCCCCAACAGGCCACCAATCACGTCCCAACCGTGTGGCAGACGCACCTCGATGTCCCCGTGCTGATTGACCCGTACGACAGTGTCGTCCTTGACCCCCGCACAGGGCAGATCGCGCACGTGTAACTCATCGTCCTTCACGATCGCCTTGAGCGACTTACCTGTCATCTCAATGAACTTCATGACTGTTGCTCTACGAAACCACTGCTCTACGAAACCACTGCTCTACAACACCACTGCTCTACAACACCACGGTCGCCAGCCACAGAAGGGGTGGCCGGCTGACGCCAGAAGGGAGGAAGGAGCACGCCCCCACGGGTTCGAGACAGAACCGCTGGGACGTGTATCGTCACGGTCCATCCTATCATATCGAACGGCGAGAATACACAAGGGACCACCTGTGGCGAAGCAGAAATTCGCTTTCCGGTTCGCCGCCGATTATGCCTGCCCCGTCTCCAGAGTGCGCTGAATCTGCTGGGACAGCGTCAGGATCTGCGGCACATCGAGTTGTTCGGCGCGGGAGTTGGGTCCCAGTTGCAGGTGGTTCATCACACGGTCCACCGCGGGTTTGTCCAGCTGCTTGTGAGCGCTGAGCAAACTGCTGCGCAAGAACTTGCGCCGATGCAGGAACAGGGATCGGACAAAGGAATGGAAAAAGGGCAAGTCCCCGATCGCCGCGCGACGCGCCGGGTCCAGTTTCAGGTGAATAATCGCCGAATGCACTTTCGGCCGAGGCCAGAACACGGTGGGAGGCAGAACGCGGACAATCTCGACTTCGCACTGACTCTGCAACCAGACGCTCAACGCTCCGTAATCCTTGGTACTCGGCCGAGCGGCCATGCGGTCGGCCAATTCCTTCTGAATGGTGACGGTCATCGATACGGGGACCGAATCGATCAGGAGCAGATTCGAGATGACCGGTGTGGCAATATTATAGGGCAGATTGGCTGCCAATTTGAGTTGCCGCCCCGGCTCGGCCTGCACTTGCTCCGCGATCGTCTCCAATACCACCGGTTGAAAATGGTTCTTGTTCTTGAGGGCATCGACGTGCAGCAGGGTGACGTTGGCGAAGTCGGCCAGCTCTTCCTTCGCCAACTGGTGCAGTTCCTGACTGATCTCGACCGAGACCACGGCTCCGGCCCGTGCCGCCAGCATGGCAGTCAGCGAACCGGTCCCGGTTCCCACTTCCAGTACCACATCCCGTTTTGTCAGGGAGGCAGCGTCGACCAGCAGTTGCACCAGATTCAGATCAATCAGGAAGTTCTGCCCGTGCCGCGTATCGGGACGGATCCCGGCATCGCGAAAGCGCTGGGTCAGAAACGACACCGTTTGTCGATTGGTCATGGGTCGTCATGCCTTCCGCATAGGACGAGAAACCACAGCAGCCACCATCGTGCTGTCAGTACGTCAACAACCTACAACCTACGTCGACGGCTGACCGCCTCCCCATTTGGCAAACGGACCTGCAAGCAGCTGCTCGCCGCCGCACAGCTGCCGTTCGACATATTTGGCCAACACGTCCGTTTCCAGATTGACCGGGTCGCCCGGTTGCATCGGCCCGAGTGTGGTCACATCCAGCGTATGGGGAATCAACGCCACACTGAAGCGTTCGTCTTCGACATCCACCAGCGTCAAGCTGACGCCGTCGACGGCCACCGACCCTTTGCTCGCCATCTGGCGCGTGAGGTGGGGCGGAACGCGAAACCAGAACGTCGACCAGTCTTGATCATCAATACGCTGGTCCAGGTGCCCTACGCCGTCAATATGCCCGGTAACAAAATGTCCTCCCACACGATCGCCCAGTCGGAGCGAACGCTCCAGATTCACAAAGCTCCCTTCCTTCAGACGCCCCAGATTCGTGCGGCTGAGCGTCTCAGCTCCGGCATCGAATCCAAACGTCGCGTCCGATACTTCGACCACCGTCAGGCAGCAGCCGTTCACGGCAATGCTGTCGCCAATCTGCATGTCCTGAGCGAACGAAGGGGCTCGAATCACCAGCCGCACTCCGGGAGGATCGGCAATCAGCGCCTCGACCGTCGCACGCAGCTCTACTAATCCGGTAAACATCGACTTGCTCCACTCGTGGGAAAGGGCAACAGCCTGATGGGGAGGCTGCCGCGATGAGCTGGCCGCCCATCACACCTCACGGTATCGCCGCAGACACCGGATGACGACGTCCGAGCGAACACGGTTCTCAAAAAACTGCTCCGAACCAATCGTTCGGCAGCGCGCCGCAGAAGCGAATTCGCGCCACCAGACTGTTCGGGCGCAGAAACGGCTTCACAGGAAAGGGTGTTCACCGTGAGGCGAGAGCGATCACATCGGACTGACGGGCTGTTTCCGCTCCATCAACCGCGATCAGCGGTAGCGGGATGAGCCCTTGCCATAACAGGCGTCGCCCGAAGCCTCTCAGCGGCAAGTGTAGAGTTCATACGACGGCTGTGCAACCGCCAACTGCGCGCCCCCCGCAAGAGGTCTGCCGCCTAGGCAGGAACGAGCTAATCAGGCAGAATACCGGAGACCAAATACCCTCACGCGCAGCGACAGCCTGGCGCAACCGGTCAGCCGTCGACTGACCGCTTCGCGATGGACACTCGGCAGTTACTATCCTGAGGGACTGAGCGATCCTCTGTGGTGTCAGCCGATCGGCTGACAGCAATCCACGGATCGCAGGATGGGGATGCGACGCCAAACAAGGATGGATGCCCGAACAAGGATGGATGCTCCCGTGCCGGTTGCCCGTCCCAACAGATCGGACCGGCACGACCGCACCCGTGAAGTGACGAGCAGGGATCGTGGCCGGCGAGGCCATATCAGATCGGCTCGAATGTGACTTGGCATTGCCGGCCGAGACAACAGGGCAGCTACGCATAGGGCAGCTACGCATGAAGAGCCAACTCGTCTCGGCCGATAACACCCTTTACGACGGCCGACCACCTGAATCAGCTCGTGGGCTATTGGCAGGATCTGCAAAACTAGTACGAGGCTCGACCTCGTGGAAACTTGACAGGAATTCGTACAGAGGAATCAGAACATGAGCATTATCACGTCCGTCCACGCCCGCCAGATTCTTGATAGCCGTGGAAATCCGACGGTCGAGGTCGAGGTGACCTTGAGTGATGGATCATCCGGCCGCGCGGCGGTTCCCAGCGGAGCCAGCACCGGGGTACACGAAGCGTGGGAGTTGCGTGACGGCGACAAGTCGTTCTACCTGGGACGCGGAGTGCTGAAGGCGGTGGACAACGTCAATTCGAAAATCGCCGACTGCTTGATTGGCATGGACGCGTTGGCTCAGGCGGAAGTGGATGACGCCATGATCAAGCTCGACGGCACACCCAACAAGAAGGAGTTGGGAGCCAACGCGATCCTGGGCGTTTCGATGGCCGTTGCGAAAGCTGCTGCCCAGTATACCGATCAGCCGCTCTACCGTTACCTGGGTGGAGTGGGCGCTAACCTCCTTCCGGCTCCCATGATGAACATCCTCAACGGTGGCCAACACGCCGACAATTCGGTGGACGTCCAGGAATTCATGGTCATGCCGCTGGGATTCGACTGCTTCTCCGACGCGCTGCGCTGCGGCGTGGAAGTATTCCACTCGCTCAAGAAAGTCCTGCAGTCGAAGAAACTCAACACGTCCGTGGGGGATGAAGGTGGTTTTGCTCCTGATCTGGGCAGCAATGGCGAGGCCTTGGAGCTGATCATGGAGGCCATCGAGAAGGCCGGCTATGAAGCAGGCAAGCAGGCCTATATTGCGCTCGATGTGGCGGCCACCGAACTGTACGACGAGAAAAAGAAGACGTACACCATCGACGGCAAAGCGATCGACGCGGCCGGCATGGTTGCATTGCTCAAGAGCTGGGCCGACAAATACCCGATCGTCTCGATTGAGGACGGCTGCAGCGAAGACGATTGGGACGGCTGGAAACAGCTCACCGTCGCGCTGGGCTCCCAGGTCCAGATCGTCGGCGACGACCTGTTCGTGACCAACACCGAACGGTTGCAGCGCGGCATTGATGCCAAGATCGCCAACAGCATCCTGATCAAGGTGAATCAGATCGGTTCGCTCACCGAGACCATTGATGCGATTCGCCTGGCGCAGCGCAGCGGGTACACGACCGTGACCAGCCATCGCAGCGGTGAGACCGAAGATGCGACGATCGCGGACTTGGCCGTTGCCCTCTGCACCGGACAAATCAAGACCGGCTCGGCGTCTCGAACGGATCGGATGGCCAAGTACAATCAGCTGTTACGCATCGAAGAAGAGCTGGGCGCCATGGCTCGCTACGGCGGCCCGCTGTTTAAGCGGTAGAGCACACGGCGGCGGAATTTATCGGTACGTGCGGCCGGGTGGTGCAGGCCACTTCCCGGCCGCTTGACTTTTCTGGCTGGCACGTTTTGGATTTGGTCATTTGAGTGCGTTACAATGGGCGGGAGTGCGTGGATCTGTCCCCGGCGCCGCTGGTCCGGCGGAGCGACCCGTGGGCACAGCACGCCGTGTGGACCAGCTTAGGCTCGAGGGAAAGACGAATTCGGCGTCTTTCTTGTAGCCACGCTCGCGCAGAGCGTGGGGAACCGGTATCCACCGAAGTTATCTTTGCCGCGTTCCCTCATGGTTCGACTGGCAGACCTGCCAGGTGATTGTCGCGCTGGGCTATGTGGAGAAAGCGAATGACCTGGGTCCTGGAGCAACCGGTTTACATCATGATTCTCGGCGGGTTGACGCTGCTGTTTCTGGGCTATGCCTGGACTCAGACCGGCTCCCGTGTCTTGCTCCACGCCACGCTGGCCGCGGCAGCCATCACCGCCGGCCTGCTCATCCTGGAACGTCTGGTGGAGACGACACCCGAGCAGATTGAGCGAACGCTGCACGAGATCGCCGATGATGTCCTGTCGAATGATCTCGATCGCATCCTGTCGCACGTGTATTCCGGAGCACCGGCCATTTACCAGCGGGCGGAAAACGAGTTTCCGCACTACAAGTTCTCCCGGGTCGACATCAAGAGGAATGTCGAGGTGCAGTTGGACCAATCGGCAGCTCCTCCGGCAGCGGACGTCACGTTCAATGTGGTCGTCGATGTGGAAGTGCTGGCCACCGGCTTTTCACAGCCGGTTGCTCGCTTCGTACGCCTGAAAATGGTGCTGGAAGATGGGCAGTGGCGTGTTGCCGACTACGCTCACGACGATTTTCAATCTTCGATGCTGCGGAAATAGGCCATGAGAACCAGGGTGGGCCATCGGGCACCGTCGGGTCCTCGATGGCCCACGCGTCCAGCACGGGCAATCAGACGCGTGCTCACACTCCACGACGGCTCAGTTGCGGCCGTTTCCACCGCCGGACGGTCTTCCTCCGCCCGATCCCCCACCTTGTCCGGGCCCGCGGCCGCGATCGTGTGGCCCGCGCCACTGTGGATTGAGTGGTGGCCACGGTTCCTGCGGTCGCGTGCGATACATGGGATAGCTGCCATCGTAGTAGGGAGGCGGCTGTTGTTGATCATACGGCCCGTTCCACTCGCCCATCCCGTTGTCCGGCATGCCCATGGGCGGCCAGACGCCGAAGCCCTGCATTCCCAATCCGGCAAACGGTGGTCCCCATAGTCCATAGGGAACCGAATAGGGACGGAACGGGAACCGCCACTCGCCATACGGCCGAACAGGTCGTCCCCATTCTTCCACGATGTGCATATGGTCGGCCGAGTTGCCGGCCTGGATACTGCTGCGCGTGTGCCGGAACCCGCTGCGCACGAAATCGGGACGAGCGTAGCTGTAGAAGGGCCCGACCGGTGTGTACTGGCTCACGCGCTGCCCGCTCATCGGGTCGTGCGTGTAGTACGAGGGAGCAACAATCCAGTCGGCACCCTGCGCGGCGGGGAGGCCGAGCAGAGTGGCGACGACGAACCGAGAGAACCAACGATAAGCCATGGGGAGGACGCCTGTCGAATCGGTCAATCAAAGAGGGGAAATCATCCGACGTCGCGCCAACTCGCCCCCGTGTCTGACATGCTGTGTCGATCGGACACTCGTTGCCGATCTGTTTTTTCTGGCCAATCTGCGGTCGCCTTGATGTGCCGTCGTGTCAACTGCGCTACAAGGCCCACGCCTGCTTTCTCAATTACTGCGCGGGTTTCTCGACCATCAGTTCGGCTGTATTGGGATCGTAAACGTATCGCTGCCCCGCTGGTAGTTCGGGCAGCCTGATGTTGTTTGCTCCGATGATCTGTTCCCAGAACTCCTCGTGAGAGTTCGGCTTGCGGCCGTTGGTCGCCTCAAACAGATTCATCGCCTGGGGGATGGCTGCTTCGAACACGAGTCGTTCCTGGGTCCGGAACAGGGCCAGAGCCGGTGTGACGATCATCTGCACGTGATCCGGATTCTCGAGACTCCGCCCCTTCGCCCCCACACCCACCTGGGCTTTCGTTCGCTCACCCTCGGACCGCGGCTGCACGACCGTCCCGTCCCCTTGATCCACCAGCTCCATCCGACCGCCACGTGGATACGGCAACTGACTCGGTCCCGGCGGTGGCAGGGGCGGGGCCGGATTGGTCATGTCCGTGACGCTCGGCCTGTCTGTCACAGGCTTCGGCGGCTCGGGCTGGGAACAGCCGGCAATCAGACTCAGCGTGACCGCACCGACGGCAAAACATAGCAGCGTTCGAACCATGATTCGTTGCACTCCACGATACCAGTCGCCCCACATTGCTCATCACGACGCGCGCGTGTCCTCAGGTCACTCCGGCGGATCCTGACGAAGGTCCATCGTCCACCGTTCCATCTTCCGCATGGCCACGCGATCCGTCATATCGTATTGCAGCGGTGAAAGCGTGACAAATCCCTGCTCGAGAGCTGACAGGTCGGTCTCGGTATCCGTGGCCCGTGGAGCCGGGTCGTTCGATGCCCAGTAGTAAGCTCTCCCTCTGGGATCGAATCGTTTGATGTACTTTTCTCCATAGCGAACGATACTCATCGGCACCACACGCAGGTTCGGCTTGCCACTGATCGCCGCCGTGGGAATGTTCAGGTTGTAAAGTTGTGGCTCCGGTCCTTTCAGGACCAGCACCTGCGAGATCACGTCCCGCGCGATGACGGCCGCTCGCTCGAAGTCGGCGTGCTCATCGAACTCAAGCGATACGGCGATACTCGTGATACCGAAGAAGGCACCTTCAATCGCCGCGGCAACCGTTCCCGAATACAGCACGTTGATGCCCGCATTGAGCCCGCCATTCATCCCGCTGACCACCAGATCCGGACGGC
The DNA here is from genome assembly GCA_041752115.1 of Pirellulaceae bacterium. Taxonomy (GTDB): domain Bacteria; phylum Planctomycetota; class Planctomycetia; order Pirellulales; family Pirellulaceae; genus JAJRVM01. The sequence continues at coordinate 20,430 of JBGSHS010000221.1, forward strand.
ACGGACAGAGTTCAAAAATGCCGATCTTAACGCAGTCGGCGGGACTCCCTTCGACCGCCCACCCCCGTCGGCGATCGCCCTGGTACACTTCCTTACAAATCAGCGGGCTGAGAAACGTGATCGAATGGCTGACACCACTCTGCTCGGTAGCTGGCGCCACAACGGTAACGTTACCCAACTGGCGCAACTGCTGCTCCAGTGCCTCCAAGCCGGGGGCGTAGATGCCGTCGTCGTTGGTGAGCAGAATTTCCACAGTGCCCCGCTTTCGGTACCTGGAGACCGTTTGCCAGCATCGCTCTTTGCGACCTTCATGATAGTCAACGACGGCTGGGAATTCAACAATCCGACCAGCGCAAACTATTGCTACTGAACAAATTGCGCAATTCATAGCGATTGTAACCGACATGCAGGCAGCAGGACCGATGCAATCGCTCTCAGCAGCGCCATTAGCCAGGTATCGGCCGCTTCCGATCAGTCAAGGACCGTCTCACCACCCAGGAGGGGTCAGGCCCTGGAGGTTTCCGGATCGGGCCTCTATAATTTCTCCCTTCATCCCACAGGACTCGTCGCGCGGGATGTTTGCATTTATCCGTGACCGCGGTGCACTCCCCGCACCAAGGGACGCGCGGCAGACGGAGCGCTGTGAGTCGACAAGCGCTGTGCTATTTCTACTCATTTCGCTCAAGCTCCCCCGACGTGTCGGCAGTTAGGTGCAGGGACAGAGTCCAGGCGGGCCGTGGGCACTGCCGTGCGATCGTGAGTGTCGCCACCTGAAACACGAGGCCCTCACCCGGTTGCGGGACCGGACAATGCTCGTCCTCTCAATCCTTTGTTGGTGGAGTTGGTGAATGGGCAGACTGCCTGAATCGGCCGGGTCGCAAACCAGCGCGATTTCCAGCGAACGAGTATTGGTGCTGGACTTCGGCTCGCAGTACGCGCAGCTGATTGCGCGGAGAGTTCGCGAGCAGCATGTGTTCTGTGAAATCGTGCGGCACGACATTTCAGCCGAGCAGGTCATGCGGCACTCGCCCAAAGGCCTGATCCTGTCGGGCGGCCCGTCGAGCGTCTACGAAGGGGGCGCACCGAAATGCGATCCCGAGTTGTTTCAGCTGGGCTTGCCGATCCTGGGAATCTGCTATGGCATGCAGTTGGCCTGCCAGGCCCTGGGGGGACGAGTGGACAGCGCGAGGACGCGCGAGTACGGCCCGGCCCATTGTCGCGTAACTGCCAAGAGCGAGTTGTTTGACGGACTTCCGGAAGAAATCGACGTCTGGATGAGCCATGGCGATCAGGTCACGGCCGTGGCCGATAGCTTCGTCGCACTGGCCAGCACGCAGACCTGCCCCATCGCCGCCGTCAAACATCGCCAGCGTCCGGTATTCGGATTGCAGTTTCACCCCGAAGTGACTCACACGCCACTAGGTGGACTGCTGCTGCGCAACTTCCTGATGTCGGTCTGCAACTGCCAGGGTACGTGGCGACTGGGTGATTTCGCCGCAGAGACGGTGGCCGCCATTCGCGACCGGGTGGGGGAATCGCGTGTCATCTGCGGGCTCTCGGGGGGCGTTGATTCGTCGGTCACGGCAGCACTGCTCTATCAAGCCATCGGTCCTCAACTGTCGTGCATTCTGGTCGACAACGGACTGCTGCGCAAGGACGAGAAGGCAGCGGTGATTGCCGAGTTCACGAAGCACTTCAAGAGCGACCTGCATGTCGTGCAAGCCGAACAGAGGTTTCTCAAGGAACTCAAGGGGGTGGTCGAGCCGCAGGAGAAGCGTCGCCGGATCGGTCACTGTTTCATCGACTGCTTTAAAGAGGAAGCGGCCAAGATCAACGATGCTCGGTTCCTGGCGCAGGGGACGCTGTACCCCGACGTGATTGAGAGCGGAGCTGCAGCCGATGGCCCCGCGGCGACGATCAAGTTGCACCACAACGTTGGCGGACTGCCGTCGGAGCTGGGTTTTGAGTTGATTGAGCCGCTGCGAGACCTGTTCAAGGACGAAGTGCGCAAGTTGGGCCTGGAACTTGATCTGCCCGACGACATCGTCTGGCGTCATCCATTTCCGGGCCCCGGACTGGCCGTCCGCTGTCTGGGTGAGGTGACGCGCGATCGGCTGGATGTGCTGCGCGAAGCCGATGCCATCGTGGTCAGCGAGATCAAGGCCGCCGGCCTGTATCGCGAGACGTCCCAGGCTTTTGCCGTGTTGCTGCCGGTCCAAAGCGTGGGGGTGATGGGAGATGCCCGCACGTACGAGAATGCCGTCGCCGTGCGCTGCGTGAACACCGACGATTTCATGACGGCCGATTGGAGCCGCTTGCCCTACGACGTGCTGGCTCGCATCTCGACGCGGATCATCAACGAAGTGCAGGGTGTCAACCGCGTCTGCTTCGATGTGAGCTCCAAACCGCCGGCCACCATCGAGTGGGAGTGAGCGGCAGAAGAGCACACGCCCGACCCGAATCAACGATCGCGATTGCGCAGCACGTGGAGGCGGCTGACACGCTCATCGCCGCCGGGTCCCTGTGACCCGGCGGCGGATCGCTGCGGAGGAATCATACCGCCACAGAATTTCACCGGTCGATGGGCGCGAACAGATCCAACAGGTCATCCGAGAGCAGTTGCGTTGATTCGTCCAGCGTCTGAGCGTGCAGCTGAGCGCGCCGTACCGCATCGGATGACCCTCAGTGCCGATCCTGCCCGATCGGCAGCGCGGTCGCCAGATCGGTCTGGTCGGTCGGATCTGACGGATCTGACTGATCTGACTGATCGGTCCGATCAAGCTGACGCAACCACCCACCGCCCCGTCCCGATTCCCCCAGCTCCGGCAAGCGCCGCGTGCCCACGCTCAGCGTACCGGCCATTGAAGGCCGCGAGCGATCCTTCGGGCCGATGCGTGCCGGCAACCGCATCATGCGACAAGTGCCTTGGGAGTGGTACCTTCCTTGGCTCGCGATCACCCAGTCGCGGCTTGTGTGGGGCTCGGCAAGCGAACCCTCGTGTGCGGTTGTGGGCAACGATTCACCTTTCTCCGCGGTAGATCTGGTGGTGAGGTCCGCGATGTAATAGCAATGCCAAGACCCTCCGCGCGCGGAGGGGGTTGGGATGCCAGTTGCGGCAAGTCGCAGCAGTCGCCCCTCTTGGGACACGTGAACCGCACTTCGCGGCGACCCAATCAGCACGGCGGGGAAATCGGGATAGGTGACGTCAGCTTGGCTTACGCGTGGGTGTCCTGCTAGACTTGGTCGTGGGTGTCACCACAGGGGTCGTGGGTGTCACCACAGGGCTGAAGCTGAAAAAAAAGGGAGGGGGGCCGTGGCCCTCGCAGGCCCCAACTGCGGGGGTCGAACTCGTGGCCATCCGTAGAACCCGAAAAAGATCCGCAGAATATCAACCGAGCAGCGCAGATTGCGGAAGCAAGAGAAGGCATCGCTTCGGCAACGGGCGGTGGACAATAAGACGTGTCTCTGCCACGTGGAGATTGGACATTCCAGGTGGGATATTCTGCGGTTCGGACGCCCCGGTGACCCGCGCCGCCTGCGGTTCAACCTGGGTGAGTCGGTGGACGATCCAGGTGATTTCTCTTGGTGTTAGCGTGGGTGTCAACGGGCCAGTTGGAGCGACGGTCTGGGATTCGAACACAGCTTGATTTACCGGGTCAAACGCCGTTTTCGGTGACGCAATAAAAAAAGTGCCAGAAACCTGTTGGGCGAGATGGTTTCTGGCACCTTTGCGGGTAAGAACCCAACCGCGGGGAACGGCTGGGTTCTCGAGGTGCGCGGATGCTCTATCCAACTCCGGTTGCGGGGCGAGCACGCGGAAAGCTCGGTACCTTTGTTGGTGAGCGGTTGGCAAGTGAAGTACGCGGAAGTTTGCCGGTATTACGCATCGGCGTCGGGCAATCCCTTCAACCATGATTTTCGGATTGCAGCGCATAGCCGTCAAAAACGGCAGGCTCAACCTACGCGGTACGCCTTACGGACTCTGCCTGTTTTAACAGTCCGCAATGCTCCTGGGGCGGAGCGACGCAGCGGTAATTCCAGCGGATCGCGGCGGCCCGCCGCGACGAACCGGTCGCCCGACGACCTGAACTCAGAGAGATAACCAGTATGGGCAAGCAATATATCTTTACGATCGCCAGTCTGACCAAGAAGCACGTGACCAAAGAGGTGCTCAAGGACATCTGGCTGGCGTTCTATCCGGGAGCCAAGATCGGCGTTCTGGGCCGCAACGGATCGGGCAAGAGCACGCTGTTGCGGATCATGGCGGGCGAAGACACGCAGTTCGACGGCGAAGCTCGCCTGACCGACGGCTTCTCCCGCGGCTATCTGCCGCAAGAGCCTCGGCTCAACGAATCGCTCGACGTCTGGGGCAATTTGCAGGAGGCGATCACGCCGCGTCGCGCGGTGGTCGATCGGTTCAACGACATCAGTCTCAAGTTAGGTGAACCGCTCGAAGATGACGTGATGCAGAAGCTGTGCGACGAAATGGCGCGGCTGCAGGACCGGATCGACGCGGAGAATCTGTGGGATCTGGACCACGACATCGAGATCGCCATGGACGTCATGAATCTGCCTCCCCGCGAAGCCGACGTGACGACGCTCTCGGGAGGCGAACGGCGACGCGTGGCGCTGTGCAAATTGCTGCTGCAGAAACCGGACCTCCTGCTGTTAGACGAACCGACCAACCACCTGGACGCCGAGGCGGTCCAGTGGCTTGAGCGTCACCTGGCGGAGTATCACGGTACCGTAGTCGCCGTCACGCACGACCGGTATTTTCTGGACAACGTGGCTCAGTGGATCCTGGAACTCGATCGTGGCCGAGGGATTCCTTGGGAAGGAAACTACTCCTCTTGGCTCGAACAAAAGGGCGAACGACTCGAGCGCGAGGAAAAAAGCTCTCAGGCGCGACAGAAGTCGCTGGAGCGTGAACTGGAGTGGGTGCGGATGGCGCCTCGCGCGCGGCAGGCCAAGAGCAAGGCGCGCATCAAAGCGTACGAGCAGATGGCGGCCGAGGGATTTGAAGAGCGGCTGGACGAATTTGAAATCCAGATCCCGCCGGGCCGCCATTTGGGCGAACTGGTCGTGGAAACGGTGCACCTGGGCAAGGACTACGATGATACGACCTTGATCGACGACCTTACCTTTCGCCTGCCGCCCGGTGGCATCGTCGGTATCATCGGCCCCAACGGAGCTGGCAAGACGACCCTCTTCCGGTTGATCACCGGTCAGGAGCCAGCGAGTCGAGGCGACATTCGAATCGGACCCACCGTCGAGTTCGGCTATGTCGACCAGAACCGCGATGCCCTGAACGCCCGACACTCCGTGTTTGAGGAGATTTCAGGCGGCCACGACACGCTCGAGATGGGTGGACGCAAAATCAGCGCTCGCGCCTATGTGTCGCGGTTCAATTTCCGCGGTCCCGACCAGGAAAAGAAGGTTGGGGATTTGTCGGGCGGTGAGCGGAATCGCGTCCATCTGGCCAAGCTCCTTCGTCGCGGATCGAATGTCCTGCTACTGGACGAACCCACCAATGACCTGGACGTCGATACACTCCGCGCACTGGAGGAAGCGATCCTCAACTACGCCGGCTGCGTCGTGGTCATCAGCCACGATCGGTGGTTCCTCGACCGCATCGCCACGCACATTCTGGCCTTCGAAGGGGACGGATACGTGCACTGGTGTGAAGGGAACTTTGAAACCTACGAGCAGCAGCGGCGACAACGATTGGGAATCGACGAAAATACTCCCCAGCGATTCCGCTACAAGAAACTCAAGCGGTGACGTTCGAGTGGCACGGACCCGTCCGGGCAACAGCGTGCCTCTGCCGACGTGATGCCGGAAATCCCGCCTCTCGTGGTGCCCACTCGCACAGAACCTGCGGTGGCAGTCGTAGCGGCGGCAGTCCGCGGTGGTCGAGCTATTCGGCGTCGAACCATTCGGCCTGGACACCCTAATCGTTAGATCCGGAAGACCTCGCCCCAGCTGCAGCAGCAAGGGCTGTCCCTTGACCAGCCTCTCCTGATCCATTAGACCTGTTACCTTCGACCGCCACACGTTGCGTGTGTTGACGCCCTGGTGTGGCAGACGACACAATAGGCGGTAGGTGAATTCAAAGCCGAGGGTGGCTTGATCGCCGACTGGTCCTAGTATTCTTTATGAGCGAGGTGAAAGGCTGTGACAATCAAACGGGTCGGTGCGAACCGGAAGTATGCGAGCGGTTGGGAAGGTGCTTTTGGAGGCAAGAAGACTGCCAAGAAGCAAGCTGCCGCGGAAAAGCCGGGCGCGACAGCATCCGTCAAGAAGCAAGCTGCTGTGGAAAAGTCGGGCGCGACAGCATCCGTCAAGAAGCAAGCTGCCGCGGCGAAGTCGGGCGCGACAGCATCTGTCAAGAAGCCCGCTGCCAAGGCCAAGCAGAAATCGGCCCCCAAGAAGAACGCCAAGTGAGCGGTGTTCGAGAGATGTCGAGTTGCAGGTGAACGCTCGCAGTGTGCGGCCTGCCGTTGAGACATCGAAAGCCGCCGAGGATCTGTCCTATGAAACTGCATCTGCGCTACTGTGCTGCTTGAAGCTACGAACCACGTGCCGTCAGTTTGGCGAGCAAGATTCTGACCCAGTACAAGCAGCGGCTGGAAAGCCTGGAGTTAATCCCCTCGCACGGCGGCTGCTTCGAACTGATGATCGACGGTGAGCTGGTGTATTCCAAGCTGGCTACCGGTAAGTTCCCCGATGAGCAGGCCATCGTCCAACTCATCGGAGGCCGTCTCTGACACCCCCTCTGACTCATCGGCATGTATGAGAATCGCCCCGGCCGTCGCGCCCAAAAGAATGCCCTGGCAGGTGACGCTCGCGACCGGGACAAGGGCTCTGCGAGAAACGAGTCTGAGAGAAAACCGCAGAATATCGAACAAGCCGCGACAGGAAGAAGGACGAGGAGGTCTGGCTTGAGCTGCGCACGGAGCGTTCGCCGGGGACTGCCAACGTGATTCTTCCAGCGGGTAATGGGACATTCCTTGTTCGATATTCTGCGGTTCCCACGCCTCGGCGACCAACGCCGCCATCGGTTCAGCCGTCGTGAGTCACCGGACGTTCCATGTGGTCTGGCTGTAGAACTCCTAAGGATCGCGGGAAAAACAACTCCCGTGGTTAGCCGGTTTTCCACGCTCTGCGCGAGCGTGGCTACAAGAGAAACGCCGAGATTGTATGTCCCTCGTACCTAAGCGCGAGACAGATACTCGCCGGTTCGCGTATCGACTTTGACCCGCTCGCCCTGCTTCATATACTCCGGGACCTGGATCGTCAAACCGGTTTCCAACAGCGCCGGTTTGGTGCGTCCCGTCGCCGAGTTGCCACGGACGCCGGGATCACATTCTGTGATCGTCAGTTCCACGGCCGTAGGAAGCTGCAGCCCCACGAATTCGTCGTTGTAGATCATAGCCAGGATGCCCTCCAGATCTTCCGTGATGTAGCCCAGTTCCTGTTCCACGTCTTCACGCGGAATACTGAGTTGGTTGAAGTCTTCCTGATCCATCACGTGCACGTGAGTCGCGTCGCAGTACATCAGTTTGACGCTGCGACGGCCGAAGTCGGCGGGGGGGAGCGATTCGCCTCCTTTGAGTGTGATGTCCACCTTCTGCTTGGTGACCAGGTTGCGTCCGCGGAACTTATAGAGTGTGGCCGCGCCCCGTGCCGAAGGGGTCTGCACGTTCACCGATTCGATCATGATCGGCGCATCCTGGAAATTGACCACTATTCCTGGCTTAATCTCTTTGGCTTGCATAACTCACCTATGGGGTTGAAACCGACTGGCTGACCGGGCCTGATTCGGCACCAGCTACATGAAAATACGAATTCCACAGTGACGAGGAGTGCTGCGCGACTTTGCGCTGCTGCCGCTCTACTGGTGAAACGGATCGGCATACCGGGCCGCCAGGCTTGAGAAGCGGACGAAGACCGATGACGGCAAGGTCCCAGACCCTGCGAATCACGGGGGCTCTCGGCCGACCGCCTTGATTCGTGTGCGTGTCTTCATCACTTCGGCGGGATAAGTCGCGACGAACGAGGTCGGACGTCAGCGAGAACGACCCGGGGTTCTCAGGCGGCCCGTTCTCAGGCGGCCCGTTCTCAGAGGACGGTTCCTGTCTGCGGATCGATGCCCACCCCGTGGCACAGCGCGGCGAGGCATTGCATGACAATCAGCAAGGCTCCAGGATCCAGGAAACTCTCATCGTCATCCTCATCCGGGACCACAACCTGCTCGAAGTGATAGATGTCGAAACGCGCGTTGCAGCCCTGCAGCGTCTTGAGTTTCTTCGTCTCCTCCTTGGTTAACTGCCCCACTTTGATTTCGTTCGACAGGTTCTGGACCTGTTCCTCCACCTCCTTGCCGACGATGTAGCAGATATCCATCGCCGCAAAGTCATCGGGCGAAAGCAGGGTGAGCGACTCCAGACGTCCTTCGTCGTCGTACCGCACGTCCTCGACCTTGTAACGCGGTCCGAGCGTCTCTAACGACTTGAGTGTGGCATCGGCCGACGGCCGATCCTTGTCATGGAACAACACGAAATACGTGTCCCGCCAACGGTATTCGTCGTTCTCAAACAGGGACATAGGAAACTCCCTCATTGTCGCCAGCACCGCGGCTGCGCAGCTGCTGGTCAACCCGTTGTAACTCCCTCCGCCTCGCCTCGTCGCCACCGGAGCGACAGCCAATGCCACTATTGCCAGTCGTCTTGCTCGGTACCTAAGCCACCTTGCCAAATCTCGATCGCCTCGAGAAGCCGGTCCCGTTCCTCGCGATTGGCCCAGACCGATTCATCTTGCTCCAGACGCACTTCGTACTGCCCCTCACAGATGCATTCGTCCGATCCGCAGAAATGGGGTACGGCCGAGACCCACATGACACGGTAAAGCGGTACATGCTTATCGTCGATCAGGCACATGATCGATGCCATGATGTTCCCTCGCTTACGATCTCTCGTCAATCATCTTCGCACTGCGACATCCGTGCGGTCGCTCTCCGATCCTCCTGGAGCCGGCGCGATCCGGACTGTCATTTCCTGACCTGGAATACACTTCGCCGCGCAATTCCCTGGCTCGAGGATCCGCAACCGGAGCCCCTCGGTGACGCCATAAGAATAATCCGCCCCTCACGACACGTTCCTCCCCAACTCGCGGGCCCGACCCGTCGCTGCCATCACCGCCGCCATCAATGTGCCACGCACCGAATGATCCTCCAATACCTGCAGTCCGGCAATCGTCGTCCCGCCAGGACTGGTCACCCGATCCTTCAGCACAGCCGGATGCTCTCCCAGCGAAACCACCATCTCCGCAGCCCCCCGGACGGTATGCGCGGCCAATGCCAATGCCGTTGCACGCGGTAACCCCGCTCGCACGCCTCCATCAGCGAGTGCTTCGATCATCAGGTATACAAAGGCGGGGCCTGAGCCGGAGAGCCCGGTCACGCCGTCCAGCAACGGCTCGTCCACCTGCACAGCCAGCCCGACACTTCCCATCATCCGCTGCACCACCTGAGCGTCCTCAGGTGTTGCCAGTGGTCCGAGCGCATAGCCCGAGACCCCTTTGCCCACCAGACAAGGTGTATTGGGCATCACGCGCACCACACGCTGCGTCCCGAGCCCGTGACAGAGCCGCTCCAGGGTCACACCCGCCGCCAGGGAAATCACCAACTGGCTGGCCGACAGCCCCTCTCGGATCTCCTCGGCAACCCCCGCTATGTGCTGAGGTTTCACCGCCAACACGACGATGCCGCTTCCCTGAACGGCCTGCCGATTTCCAGGGGTGAATTGGCCTCCTCCCACAACCTCAGCGAACTTCGATAACGCAGCAGGAAGCGGATCATATACGAGCAGTTGTTGCGGGGAGCAGAAACCAGCGCCCACCAGCCCGCGCGCCAGCGCCGTAGCCATCTGGCCTGCACCAATCAGCGCAATCGACTGCTTGACCATTACTTGTTCGACCATCGCGACGCTCACCGATCTGCCTTAAGCCAAGGCCAGCCCGCTCGTTCCTCGCCTTAATCAATCCGTGGAGTTAATGTAGTCGTACTTCGCGTGAGGAGCGACATGCCCCGGAGCGGAAAACTGACCGGGCTTCGTGCCTGCTTTCCTGATCCCCCAATAGGCCTCAATGCTACGGAAAACGGTCGATTCGAACAATGCTCCTGCACTTGCCTTGGACGAAGCGGTCGCCGGCGCCACCGCCTCGCGTGGCACGAGTCCTCAACCTCATGCGCCGACTTACACCATAACACCATATTAATTAATAACTTAGGCCCGAACAGCCAGGACCCAAATTGATCTGGACTCCCGCCTTCTGATCTGAGACACTCTCGCGACTTTTCACTGACCCGAGTTCTCGGAAACCGAGCCATCTTCCGCCACAGGATCGCTGGCGTTTCGTGCGGTCGGGCCGCGGTCGGACCGGTGAGCTGCCAGCGGGCTCAACGACCGGCTCGAGCGGTCCCGGGGGCCACCAGAGAGGGAATACGTGCCGAATCAGCGTCGAGGCTCGCCCGTCAGCTCGAGTTCTTGATCCGGAAGTCCAGCTCCGAGCATACACATTTTCCGAGGTTGTCGTCGCCACAGGAGTCACACGGTGAACAGAGGATCACGAATTGCCCGCCAGGCAGCCCCCCAACCAACCGCCAACTGGACCGCGAGGTGCCTGGCCGCACTGCTATTCTTCGCGTTGAGCGGCCCCGCGATTGCCGGTGACGGCTGGAGCATGTCGAGCCTTAATCCGTTCAAGAAAGCGTCTACGGACAAGCGGGCACGTGGCAACTTGACGGACGCCGGCAAGAGCGGGTCATTCTTGTCGGCCTCGCGTCCTTCAACTCGTTCCTACACCACCAGGCAAAAAGAAGAACCCTCCACCTTCGAAAAGATGAGCCAGGGGACCAAGTCGTTCTTCACCAAGACGAAAGATACTCTGACTCCCTGGTCCAAGAGCTCTTCGAAAAAGAAGCCCTCTGCCCCCAAATCGCCGTCCAAGAAATCGTTCCTCAGCTCCTGGTGGCCGAAGAAGAAAGAGCCGCCCAAGCCAAAGACGGTGGGCGACTTCCTCGCACAGGACCGTCCCAGCTAGTGGTCCCGGCACTCCGCTGCCCGCCGGCGGCGGGCTTACCAGCCGCGCGGCGGGTACTACAATAGACGGTCATGATGACCGATCTTATTCTGGGAACCGCCGGCCATATCGATCACGGCAAGACCTCTCTGGTCCGAGCCTTGACCGGTACGGATACGGATCGACTGCCCGAAGAGAAGAAACGCGGTATCACCATTGATCTGGGGTTCGCCGAGCTGATGCTCGGCGAACTGCGTTTGGGCATCGTCGATGTTCCCGGTCATGAGCGATTCGTGCGGAACATGCTGTCGGGTGCCACCGGTATGGACCTGGCGTTGCTGGTGGTCGCGGCCGACGATTCCATCAAGCCGCAGACGCGCGAGCACCTGGACATCCTGAAGCTGCTGGATCTGCGAGCGGGCGTCATTGCCATCACCAAGTGCGATCTGGCCGAACCGGGCTGGATCGATCTGGTGGAAGAGGAGATCCGCGAACTGGTAGCCAGCTCCTTCCTGCAGCGCGCGCCGATCATTCGCACGAGCGTGGCAACAGGGCAGGGACTCGAGTCATTGCGTGACGTACTCCAGCAGACAGCCCACGAGGTGGGCAGCTCGCGTCAGAGTGAGTTATACGACGGTCCGTTCCGCATGGCCATCGACCGGTCGTTCACGATTGCGGGACACGGAACCGTCGTGACCGGGAGCATCAGCCGCGGCCAGGTACAGGTTGGCGACGAACTGGAAATCCAGCCGGGAAGTATTGCGGTCCGCGTACGCGGCCTGCACAACCATGACCGCCCTGCAAATCAGGTGCATCGCGGTCAGCGTGCGGCCATCAATCTGGCCGGCATCCACCATGAGCAAGTCGAGCGCGGCCAGGAGTTGGCGACCCCCGGTCACCTGCGTCCCAGCCGCTTGCTCAGCGCCAGCCTGCAGGCGGTTGCCTCGTTGCCCCGGCCGATCAAGAATCGGAGCCGAGTCCGTGTTCACGTAGGTACAGCCGAGTTGCTGGCAGGCCTTGTACTCCTGGACCGCGATCAGGTTCAGGCTGGCGAGAACGCACTGTGCCAGCTGTATCTTTCGCACGACGCCGTGACCACCTGGAACCAGCCGTTTGTGCTGCGGAGCGAATCTCCCGTGCAGACGGTCGGCGGCGGACACGTCCTGGTTCCCCAATCGATGCGGCTGACACGCCATGACCAGGAGCAGCTCCGCCGGCTCACGGAGCTGAGGGCGGACGAGGAATTAACACGCGCCTCCGCGGCACTCTACTTTTCGGGTTGGCAGCCGTGGCGTCCTGACGATCTGGTTCGCACAGCCGGCGTGTACCGCGTTCAACCGGTCGCCGCCGCTTTGCAGGAGCGGGGTGAACTGATCGAAATCGTGGCCTCTCCGACACGCACCCTGCGTGTCCACCGAGAATGCATCGATCAGTTGGGGCAGCGCATCACGGCGACCCTGGCGAAGTTCCACCAGCGGAATCCGCTTCGCACCGGCATCGATCCCCTCCAGCTGCGACAGGGTTTCCACTACCTCGATGAAGCGGTCTTCGCGACGGCCGTCGAGTCCTTGCGACAGGCCGGGCAGCTCCAGAAGACACCGGGTGGCATCGCGTTGACAGGCGAGGGGCCTAAACTGTCCCAGAACGAACAGAAACTGCTCGCCAAACTGCTCGACGACTACCGTCAGGCCGGCATCGAAGCGCCCACCGTCCAACAAGTGCAGCAACAAGCGGTGAAGAACCAGCGCAGCGTCCCACAGTTGATTGCGTTGGCCGCAGCCAATGGTGATCTGGTCCAGATCACCGATGACTATTACCTGCATCGGGAGGTCGACGTTCGCTGCCGACAGTTGCTCTGCAGCGCAATGGATCATGACACGGGGCTGACGGTCAGCCAGATTCGAGAAATCCTCCAAACGTCGCGCAAGTTCGCCGTCCCGTATTGCGAATACCTGGATCGGAGTGGGTTCACCCGGCGCAACGGCGATCTGCGTCTGCTGGCCCACCCGGCATCCACTCAATAATCGTGGTCCTCGCTCCGATCTGCCAAAATGAGGCGTCTTTACCATGGCCAACATGCTGCGCAACATCCCGTCCGTCAATGAGCTGCTCGAAAGCCCTCCACTGAGGAAACTGCTGGATCGAGCGAGTCGTAACGTGGTGGTTTCCGGCGTCCGCGACTTCCTGGACAACCTGCGCTCGGAAGTCCAGAACGCAGCTACCGAAATCCGGCTTCCTTCGGCCGGCGAGTTGGCGGAACGCATTGCCCATTGGATTGTCAACGAGGAACGTCCGACGCTGCAACCGGTAATCAATGCCACCGGCATCCTGCTGCATACCGGCCTGGGCCGCGCACCACTGGCTGAACAGGCCATTGCCGCCATGGCCGATGTGAGTCGCGATTATGCCAGCGTCGAAATGGATCTGGAGAGCGGGCAACGGTCTTCCCGCGGCGTGGCTGTCCAGCGCCTGCTGCAGAACATCACCCAGTGCGAAGCCGCTGCCGTCGTCAACAACAATGCCGGCGCCACCCTGCTGACACTCGCCGCCCTCGCCGCTGGACGTGAAGTCATCGTCTCACGCGGACAACTCGTCGAGATCGGCGGCAGCTACCGACTCCCCGACGTCATGCAGGCCAGCGGCGCCCGACTGCGCGAGGTGGGCACCACCAACAAGACCCGCATCGCCGATTACGAACAGGCCCTGACAGCCGAAACGGCCGCCCTCATGCGCGTGCATACGAGCAACTACGTGATCCAAGGTTTTTCGGAAGAAGCCGCGCTCAGCGAAATCGTCTCCCTGGCACACCGCAACAACCTCCCCATGATCGATGATATTGGCTCCGGCGCCCTGTGGGATTTCGACCGCTATGGCATCGGCGGAGAACCTCGACCACAAGACAGCATTCGCGCCGGGGCCGACGTGGTCCTGATGAGTGGCGATAAACTGATGGGTGGCCCGCAGTGCGGCATCATCCTGGGAAAAAAGGACCTCGTCCAGCAGATCATGCGGCATCCTCTGGCCCGAGCCCTGCGCGTCGACAAGATTACCCTCGCTGCGCTGGCTGCGACCCTGCGGCTCTATCAGGATCCGGACCAGGCGGAACAAATGATCCCGCTGCTCACCCTGCTCAGCACGCCGTGCGAGAACCTGAAGAACCGCGCCGAACGCCTGACGCCTCAACTGGCGCAAGCGGCGGCCATCGCCAGCGCCGAACCGGTCGAAGAGGTCGCCTTCCTCGGCGGCGGGGCCATGCCGAACCAACAGATTCGCACCTGGTGCGTCGCTCTCAAACCGGCCCACGAAAGTCTGGACGCGCTGGCTAAGAGGCTGCGCACCGGACTGCCTTCCGTGTGCGGACGGATCCAGAACGAAGCCCTGCTGCTCGACCTGCGGAGCGTCTTTCCGCGACAGGACAGCCTGCTGGTTCAGGCCGTGCAGGCACTGAGCGAGCCGCGCTAAGTCCGCCCTCGCCGACGAGCCCGGCCGGCGACCAGGCAAGAACGGTGGTGTTGGGCTGGGGCCAAAAGGACAGAAGAATGGGATGACATGAAGATGTGTTCAGCGGTGGATCTTCTTGTCCTGCGATCTTTTTGTCTCTCACCTGCTGGTATACGACCGCTGCGACGGGACCACGTGTGGACAAACTCGGCGGCTGCCTATCCAGCCAGATCTGAGGCAGACTCCGTTGACCCATCCCTCCCCCACCCCCACGAGCTCCGCTCGTGAGGTGCATGACGACTGGAAAGCGAAAAAACGAGGAACAGAACATCACGGGCATGAAGTACTTCGAGCAGCTCACACCGCTGCTGGAACGCTCGCACTCTGACGGATGCGACCGGGAGATCGAGCCGGAAACCGGCAGCTGCACTACGATCAGTTCTGCATGCTCCGGCTGCTGTTCTCGTTCCATCCGATCGCCACTGCCCTGCGGGAAGGGCAACAAGCCAGCGAACTGAAGCAGGTTCAGAAGAAGCCGGGTGGTCATCGAGCTTCGCTGGGCTCTCCTTTCCGTTCCTTGGCCGCCGTGCGGCGAGGAATTGGGGCGAGGCATTGTTCCAGCGACCTCGGCGTTGCTGGCGTACAGGGCCGTGACCACGCCACTAACACTCACCCCCCTTAAATGCTGCTAAACACAATCCGTTTGGGTGGTGCAAAACTGAGCTAGGTTAGCATAGGTTGAGGGGCTGCGTTTATCCCCGCAATCATCCTACCTCCCCATTTTTAACAGCGGTGTCATGATCCCTTTGTGCCGAGCGTTGGAGCGGTGGTCGCCAGTTGCAGCGACGCTGATCGTCCTTGCGCTCTGCTTGGCCGGTGTGCGTTCTTTGCCGGCGGCCGACTCCGACTGGATTCCCACCGCAGAGACCCACGCGTGGGCGCGGTTCGGACCTCGCGCCTGGAAGGAAGTGCGCGTCCGGACGGATGCCTACCATGAGAAGGGTCAACTGCAGCGGACGAGTGTCACGACGGCGAGAACTCGGGTGTTGCGAGTTGGGCTGCATTCCTTCTCCCTCTGCGTATCGACCACGGTTGAGGTGGCCGGGCGTCAATTCCCTTCAGACCCTCAGGAGTTGACACGCGATGTGGCACCCAAAGTGGAATCCACGCAGGTTGTGGGGGACGAGACACTGATTGTGGACGGGGTTGAGTATCCTGTGCAACTGATTTCGCTCGTCACGGTCAACGGTACCAAGCGCGAAACGAGCACGCTGTATCAATGTGCCACAACATCTCCCCAAACGCTCAAACGGGTCACGACTTCGATCGATACCCAATCGCCCGTCTTGACGTCGCATACGACGGTGACCGTCACGGAATTGGGCCACAAGATTGACATTTTGGGTGAAATGAAATGCACGTGGTCGGTCACGACCGAGATCAAATTGCCCGATCGAACCGTGACGATTCAGGAAGTGAACTGCCGCGACGTACCCGGCGAACTCGTTTCGCAATTGATCGAAGAACGCAATGCGAGCGGAGAGCTGGTCAGCCGCAAAGAGCTCGAACTGGTCGGTTATGGTCCTGGCCGGCCGCGACGGGTCTTTCGGCGCCGGTGAGATTGACGCCGCACAAGGGCCGCATGCCCGGCACGACAGATCACCCCAGAGACGGAGATTCGCTTGGGAGCCGTCACAAAGCCGATTGTTCGGCACGTTGCTTGCCGAGTTCACCCCGCTGGCCCAGTCGACTTCCGCGTTTTGCCAGAGCTCCTTAGGACCGCGGGAAGAATAACTTCCGTGTTTGTGATACCGTCGCCAGTCGGCGGGCGGTTTCCCACGCTCTGCGCGAGCGAGGCTACACGAAATGCGCCCAAGTTACTTTTCGCTGATGCCTGAAGGGGATCGTCACGCAGAGAGCGTCGTCGGATGGTCCTCTCGACGGTGGCCTGACCCGCTCAACTCGTCGGCTCCCGCATCTGACCAACTTGCCTTGTCGCCAAGTTGTCAATCTATAGAGCGACGGCCATAATGCGGGCTTACTCTTCGAATTCCCCCTCCCTTATCGAGCCGCGTGAGAGACAATGGACGACAAGATCAGCCAATCCGCCATCACCTTTGACGATGTCCTGCTGCTGCCGGCTTACAGTGAGATTGTTCCGTCACAAGTCGACATTACCACTCGGCTGACTCGCCGCATCCAGCTGAAGATCCCATTGCTCAGCTCGCCCATGGACACCGTCACCGAATCAGCCATGGCCATAGCCCTGGCTAAATGCGGTGGTCTGGGGGTTATCCACAAGAACATGTCGATCACCGCGCAGACCGAAGAGGTTTATAAGGTCAAGCGGAGTGCCAACGGGATCATCGTTGACCCCATTACGCTGCCCCCGGAAGAGCCCATTTCGCGTGCTTCGGAGGTCATGGAGCTGCACAACGTCTCGGGAGTGCCGATCATCCACTCTGATGGGCGGCTGGCAGGTATCCTGACGCGCCGGGATCTCCGCTTCTTGGAAGATAGCAAGGCCCCCATTTCCGAGGTAATGACGCGCGAGAATCTGGTCACAGCGACGGGAAATGTAACGCTTGAGCAAGCTGAGCGAATTTTAACGGCAAAAAGGGTGGAGAAACTTTTGCTGGTTGACGAATCATACAAACTGACCGGACTGATCACGATTAAAGACATCGACATGATGAAGCGGTTCCCCAACGCCTGCAAGGATTCGCTGGGCAGGTTGCGGGTGGGTGCAGCGGTGGGTGTGTTCGACTACGAGCGGGCACAGAGCCTGATTGAGAAGGGTGTGGACATTCTGGTAGTCGACAGTGCGCACGGGCACTCGGCGAACGTGATCGAGACGGTGCGGGAAATCAAGCGGAGATGGGACATCGAGGTCATTGCGGGAAATGTGGCAACCAGGGAAGGATGCCACGATCTGCTCACCGCCGGAGCCGACGCGGTCAAAGTGGGGATAGGTCCGGGATCCATTTGTACCACGCGGGTCGTATCGGGAGTGGGTGTTCCGCAGGTGACGGCCGTCTACGAAGCAGCGCAAGCGGCCAGGCAGACGGAAGTCCCGATCATCGCCGATGGCGGCATTCGATATTCAGGAGACATCACCAAGGCGATTGCGGCAGGTGCCCACTGTGTCATGATCGGCGGGTTGTTCGCCGGTCTGGCGGAGAGTCCTGGCCGCACGATTCTGTACCAGGGTCGGACGTTCAAGGCGTACCGTGGCATGGGATCGATTGGCGCGATGGTGAAGGGCTCGAGCGAGCGGTATCGGCAGGCCGACATTGCGGGGAAGAATCCGGACAATGGGAAACTGGTGCCTGAGGGAGTCGAGGGCCGGGTCCCCTTCAAGGGCCCGTTAGACGAGTACGTCTACCAGTTAGTGGGCGGTTTGCGAGCGGGCATGGGTTACTGCGGCACGCGGACCATCGAAGAGTTGCGGACGCGTGCGAAATTCATACGGGTCTCGCCGGCAAGTGTGAGAGAAAGTCATCCACATGACATCACCATCACTCAGGAATCACCGAATTACAGCCCCGAGTACCACACGGGAGGCGACAACAGCTAGGTGTCGCCGCTCGGTGGAGTCCCTGGCAGGATACCTGCGTGGGACGGTGATGATCGGTGGCCTGTTGGTTCTGATATGGGGAGGGAGCAGGGCGGTATGGGGGGCGGACAACGCAGCGAATCCGAGAGTGGATTCCGCCGCCAGCTCGAAGAGTGCCTCGGGTGAGCTGAACTGGGTTCGCAAAGGATCCTTGCCAGAGCGTGGAACGGCACAGCACAATCTGAGCCTGGGGAGTCCGATTGCCTCGCACGACCGAGCCAGCCAGGGGGTACCGACCAGTGGCGCCCAGCTGACGGTGCTGCGTTGGCGGACGCCTGATGTGTCCCAGTCGCGCAGCGGTGACGCTGATGCCGGCTCGACAACGACTCGAATCGTGACGCTCACTGGAGTGCCTGGCAGCAGTTCGAACGTGCGGCAGGTATCGGCCACTGACGCCGATCTTCCGGCTGCGATTCCGGACGCGGTGGGCGATCCATTTGGCGATGGCGCAGCTCCGCCCCGCAGTGTTCAGCGGCCACCGGCTCCGCTGCCGATCGAGCCGACCGCTCAACTGTTGGCTCAGCAACCGACGGAACCGTCGGCTCCCGCCGCTCCTGCCGACGACGAATCGTGGCAGGACGATCCGGCTCCGGTGCCGCAAGTGCTTCCCGAGCCGGGCTCCGGCGTGACTGCCCATCCGGCCGCACCCGCTGACTCGTCGGATTGCGATCGGATCTACAACCGCCGCAACTGCTGTGCGGATGGGGAGCGGTGTGAGGACGCGCGACGCAAGTGGGATCTCGACGCGATTTCCAAGATCTCGTTGGACATTACACCGAGCCTGCGTCCCGACGAACTGGATCCGTATCGGGAAGAAGCCGAGCGTGACAAGGACCTCGCACAGTCACCGGTTCGCACATGGCGTGATCGCGAGGGCAATCCGGTCGGCACGGGACGGCTGACCAACATCAAGCAGGGGCAGGTGTTGGTGTTGGACGAGAACAATCAGATTCTGAGCCTGCCGTTTCATGAACTGAGCGACGATGATCTCTGCTTCCTCACAGCCTGGTGGCGAGTGCCGACCGAGTGCACGTTCGGGGACGAGTTGTATGCGGGCCGCAACTGGGCCCCCATCACCATGACCTGGAAAGCTTCGGCCCTGTGTCACAAGCCGCTGTATTTTGAGGAGGTTCAGCTGGAGCGTTACGGACACACGGCGGGTCCGGTCCGGCAGCAGGTGCTCTCGGGTGCCCACTTCTTCCTGAACCTGGTGACCTTGCCGTACCAGGCGGGCATCAATCCTCCCTGGGAATGCCAGTACGCTCTGGGCTACTATCGTCCTGGCAGCTGTGCTCCCTGGCTGGTCCCGCCGGTACCGCTGAGTGTGCGAGGCGCCTTGACGGAAGCCGGTGTGCTCGTGGGGGGCATCTACCTCTTCCCGTAATCCAAATCATGCAACTCGGGAGCGATTGGCTCGTCAAGCCGGCGGGGCGCGTCCGCGCGTCCCGCCGGCTTGCGTTTCTTGTCACGCCACGTGAACCATTACATCATGCAGCAGCCGCCATTGCCGCACATCGGCGAGTTGCTGCGCGGTCGGCACTCCGACGGGCAGCCGGGAGGATTCACCCCCACTCCGCTGTGCGCCGACGGAACACTGATCAGTTTCGTGAGCTTCCGCCCGCCACACTGCGGGCACTGAGGCGATTCATCGCCTCGCACCAGCGTCTCGAATTCATGATTGCAGCCCGGACAGACATACTCGTAGATTGGCATCGCCATCGCACTCCCTGAACCTGGATCGATGAGGTCGTGGCACTGGCCACTGACGTAATTCTAGAATACGCTGTGGCCGAGCGAGAAGAGGGGCCGCGGCAGGCTCGGTCGAGAGCGGTCTGGGCGGGCACGCGGTCACGGCTCGAAAAGCCCCGGCACGAGGACCAGAGCGAGCACCTGCTTGGTGCCGCACCGATCAACCCGCGAGGCAGATTATGTCCATTCCCGTTCTCTCTCGAGAAGCCGTTCGCGAAGTGGATCGCCGAGCCATTGAGGAGTTCGGCATCCCTGGCCTGGTCCTGATGGAAAACGCCGGCCGTGGATGCGCCGACCTGCTTTGCTCGCTCGGAATCGCGGGCCCCGTGATCATCTGCTGCGGCAAGGGCAACAATGCCGGCGATGGTCTGGTCATCGCGCGGCACCTGGAACTGCGTGGCTATTGCCCGCGACTGCTCTTCTGGTCCGATCCGCGCGAACTGACGGGGGACGCAGGTCAGAACTACCAGATTGCTCGCCACGCCGGCCTGGACCTTCACGCCTTCTCATCCCCCTTCGATCCCTCGGAGCTGAGCAAGTACCTGGAGAACGCCGACTGGATCGTCGACGCCCTGTTGGGCACCGGTGCCCAAGGCGAACCTCGAGCACCGATGGGCGACGTCATTCAACAGCTCAACGCGTGCCCCGCCAGGAAACTGGCTATTGATATCCCCAGCGGCATCGACTGTGACAGCGGCGCCATCTCCCAGAGTACGTTTCGCGCCGACCACACGGGCACCTTCGTCGCCGCCAAACCAGGACTGCTCGCCCCTGCAGCCCAACCGTGGGTCGGCCAGCTGCATGTCCTCGATATCGGGGTGCCACGCCGCCTGCTGGCTCAGTTCGGACTGGGCAGTCCTTCCTGAACGTGCGACGCAAGTCGCCGGCATCCTGCCAGAGCGGTGATCGACGAATTCAAGCCGGAACAGGAGCACGAGCAGGGGATTGCTCTGCGGGAAAGACCGTGCTGTAGAAGAAGGCAGAGAATGAATCGCATGTACTACCGTCGAGCGAATGCGGCCGACTGCAGATCACCATTCTTCCACTGGGTACTTGGACATTCCTGGTTCGATATTCTACGGTTCCGACGCCTGGGTGACGACGCCGGCAACTGTCTACCGCAGTGAGGCGCCGGACGGTGCAGGTTGTTTGTTTTGTGGCAGGCTGGAATCGCTCCGGGACCGCTGATCGCGGCGCGGCTACTTGAGCTGCAGCAGCTTCACATTGCGGTACCAGACCTTGTGCCCGTGATCCTGAAACCCCAGATAACCTGCGCGGGCGAAGTCTTTGACGGCTCGTGGCTTGCCATCCAGTTGATACTTGTGCGGTTCGCCGTCGGGGCACACTCCCGGTCGATCGAACTGATCACAATCCAGGCGGGCCACTTCTTTGCCGTTCAGTGTGACGGTCATGAGCGGCCCTTCGCAGCGGATCTCCAGCGAGTTCCACTGGCCTGTTTCCCGGCCGGCGTTTTCCTTGGTGGCGACCAGATCATAGATCGCTCCAAAAGCGTGCTTCCCAATCCCTTTGCCACCGGCCACTTGAATCTCAAAACCGGTGTTCACCGGGTCCAGAGGGTTTTCGACGCGATAGAAGACCCCGGAATTGCAGTGCGGATCTTCCCACCGGACATCGCACTTGAGCACGAAATCTCCAAATGGCTTTTCGTAGATAATTACATAACCACCCGATTCAAAGGGCACCACACAACCATCCTCAACTGGCGTGGCAATGGGCTTGCCGTTGTCACATTTCCAACCGGTATGATCCCGGCCATTAAACAGCAACTGCCAGCCGGCGGCTTTCTCCTGAGCAGTCAGCTCGTTTTCGGCAGCTCGGGCACAAGGGTCGAAACATGAAACGATCAGCAGCAGTGCGAAGCCAGATTGCAGACAGCGCATTGAAAATTCTCCAGGCGTGAGTGTGCGGGAGGCGGGAACCGAAGCCGATCGGCGGTGGTCATGCCAGTCCAAGGGGCGGATCGAAACTACCTGCCAGTCTATCCCCGTCGGCTCGACGATTCAACGACCATCGTCATCCCCGTCCTTGCTGCGCACACCAACTGGACCGAAGGGAGTCGCACTCAGACGACCGGCATGCTACAAACACGGTGTTCACCGCGCGTGCGAGCAATGGCTCCGCGGTAAGCCGCGAAAGTGCCCACTGTACCTCTTACTTGGGATCGCGGAAGAAAGGCTTCGGTGCGGTTTCCCACGCTCTGTGCGAGCGTGGCTGTCGTGGTGGTTGGCCACGCTCTACGCGAGCGTGGCTACCGGGGAAACGCTGAAGCTGAAGTTCCGACATGCCGTGGGGTCGCTGATACGTGCTGAGGGAGACTGCCATGAAACGTCGCGAGTTCCTGACCTATGCAGCCGCGTTAGCCACTCCAGCGGCTTTCCCAGACCTCACGCGATGTTGGGGACAGGAGGCCGAGCAGGAGGCACCTGCGACTCGTCGCCCCGCGTCGGGTCCACTGAAGAAGCACCCGCAGAATCCGCGGTACTTCGCCAACGCCGAGGGCAAAGCAGTCCTGCTCACCGGCTCGCACACCTGGAACAGTTTGGTCGACATTGGCGAGGGAGATCCTCCGCCGCAATTCGACTTCGATGCGTACCTTGATTTCCTCGTGCGGTACGATCACAACTTCATTCGGCTCTGGACGTGGGAGATCAATCGCTGGGACGCGCGCGATCTGGGGTGGGGTGGAGGAGGGCTTTATCATGCGACGCCGCAGCCGTGGGCTCGCACGGGACCAGCAGCGGCAGCCGACGGCAAGCCCAAGTATGACCTCACCCGATTCGACCCCGCCTATTTTCAGCGTCTGCGCACACGCGTGGCCGCGGCACAACAGCGCGGAATCTATGTTTCCATCATGCTCTTCGAAGGATGGGCTCTGCAGTTCGCCCCCGAGGCTTGGCCCTGCCATCCTCTGCATCCGGCCAATCATATCAATGACCTGGAGCCCGACTGGCGAGCCGACACACCAGGCGTTCAAGTTCACGAACTCAGCCATCCATCAGTCACCAGAATTCAAGAGGCTTATGTGCGCCACGTGATTGACACGGTCAATGACCTGGACAATGTCCTCTATGAGATCTCCAACGAGAATCACACGGCGTCGACGCCCTGGCAGTATCACATGATCGACTTCGTCCACAAGTACGAGCGTGAGAAGTCGCGCCAGCATCCGGTGGGTATGACGTTCCAGTACCAAGGTGGTTCTAATCAGACGCTCCGCGACAGCCCGGCCGACTGGATCTCACCCAATCCCGACGGCGGCTACAGCGATAATCCACCAGCGGCCGATGGCCATCAGGTGATCCTCAGCGACACCGATCACCTGTGGGGCATCGGGGGCAATATCGGTTGGGTCTGGAAGAGCGTGTTGCGCGGACTCAATCCGCTGTTCATGGATCCGTACGATGGAACAGTGCTCGGCAAACCGTTCGATCCCCAATGGGAACCAATCCGCGGCGCAATGGGCGTCGCCCGCCGACTCACGCAGTCACTCGATCTGGCAGCGCTCACTCCACAGAATCAGCTGGCATCCACCGGCTACTGTCTCGCTCAACCAGGGCGGGACTACCTGGTCTACCTTCCCGAAGGAGGCGACGTGACCGTCGACCTCTCGCAACTCTCCGGCGAGGCAAAGGCCCACTGGATCGACTTGCAGCAGGGAACCGCTCAGGCAGGTGCCCCCGTATCGGGCGGCCGCACAGCAACGCTCCGCGCCCCGCAGTCAGGCGCTGCCCT
>JBGSHS010000222.1:0-7183 GCA_041752115.1 Pirellulaceae bacterium
GCCATTCTGTTGGGTCAAGACGTCCGACGGTCCCCAACGGCGTTGGCTGGAACTCGGCGACACCAACGACGTGTACACGATCGTCAAGGGAGGCCTGAACGAAAGCGACGAAGTCTTCCTCAATCCGGCAGCCTTCGGACATTCCGGAATCGAGGCACTGAAACCGCCCGACCAGGCAGAAACGGGGCAGCCGAAATCTGCGGAGGCGGATACTCCGTTGAAACCGCAGGAGTCAGCTTCCGACCCGGCGGGAAATAAACCTCCGAGAAATGCCCCACCGAGAAATGCGACGGGTTCATGAAGAGCTCCTTCCTCCAGACCGTTCAACTTGGCTTGAAGAGCATTCGGCTGCAGAAAATGCGCGCCGGGTTGGCCGCCTTGGGTATCTTCATCGGCACCACTACGGTGATCTGGTTGGTGGCCATGGGCGAGGGTGTGAGTTATCGGGCCCAACAGCAGATCAAGGAACTTGGCGCGACCAATATCATCATTCGGGCCAAGCAACCGACTGCCTCGAGCAACGGGCAAGACGCCAGTAATCGCGTCAAGACCTATGGCCTGCTGAGAGCCGACTACCGACGCATCGTAGAGAACATTCCGAGCATTCGCCGTGCCGTGCCGATGCGTGAACTATCTTACGAATTGCGCCTGGGAAATCGGACGGCCGATGCCAAGCTTGTCGGTTGCGCCGAGGAATACTTCGAGCTCAATCATCTCGAGATGGCGCGCGGGCGGTGGCTCACACCGCGTGACCGCGGCAAAAAGGTCGTGGTGCTGGCCGATGACACTGCCAAGCGACTCTTTCCCTTCGAGAATCCGCTGGGGAAGTCGATCTGGGTGGGAGCCGAGTTCTATGTTGTGATTGGCCAAACCAAGCCGCGCACGGCGTCGGCTGCGATTGGCGGCAGTTTCGACTCCCGGGATTACAATCTGGACGCGTACATTCCGCTGGAGACCCTCCGGCATCGAGTCGGTGATCTCGTGATGAAGCGAGTTGGCGGTGAGTTTCAGGGCGAAAAAGTCGAACTCAGTCAGATCACCGTGAGCGTGGACAACGTGGAAGACGTCGATGAAACGGCGACCATCATCGAGAACCTGCTCAAAAAGTACCACAAGGTTGCCGACTACGCCGTGGTTGTGCCGAAGGAATTGCTGCGCCAAGCGGAACGAACGCGGGCGATGTTCAATGTCTTGCTCGTGATCATCGCCGGCATCTCACTGCTCGTGGGCGGGATTGGCATCATGAACATCATGCTGGCCACGGTGACAGAACGGACGCGCGAAATCGGAATTCGCCGAGCGCTGGGGGCCACACGCCGGCACATCATCCAGCAGTTCCTCACCGAGACGGTTGTGCTGACCGCCAGCGGCGGCCTGCTGGGAGTCCTCTTCGGCCTCCTGTGTGGCCCGATATTCCGCGGGACACGAGCCCTGCTGACCATGGTGTCTCCCGACCTATTGCCGCCGATCGTGGAAACACTGGAACCGCGCATCGCGCCCTGGTCGGTCGTGCTGTCCTTGTTCATTTCTCTGGGCGTGGGCATCGTATTTGGAGTCTATCCCGCCCGGCAAGCCGCACACATGGACCCGATCGAAGCTCTGCGCCATGAGTAGGCGCGCGCACCTCTGTCAGGCGTCTCTCCGACATCCCATAGTTGCACTCGACGAGAGAATTGGACAGAGAACCCGTCCGCTCGTTCAATTAAAGCGGACGGGGCGGGACTCGAACTCGCTTTGGGCTGTCGACCAACGCTTCGCGTCGGTGCCCCACGCAGCCGCCTGGCCATCTGGTTCCAGCGTCAATAGTCCAAATGCCCTCGCTGGGAATCGAACCCAGGCTTCGACCTTCGCAGGGTCGCGTGCACGATCCACCACACTCCAAGGACAAATAGCTCAGCACCCCGCCGAGGAATCGAACCCCGTCCGGCAGATTCGAAGTCTGCCATGCCGTCCATCACACTCGCAGGGCGTGTTGTTCAGTAGCCCGTCCAGGAATTCAACCTGACCCGACCGCTTCGGAAGCTGACATGCCGTCCGGCACACTTGCGGGCCATGTTTCTGTAAGGCGTCGCAACCTGCAAGCGAAACAGTACCAAGACCTTTGCAGAGTCGGGCACCGCCCGGGCACCATGTGCAGCATGGTCGGCGGTGGTCGGCTGTCCGTTACACCACCGCGACACAAGAGCCGACGACTGGATTCGCACCAGCATCAACCGGTTTACAAGACCGGCGCCTTTCTCAGTCGAGCCACGTCGGCATCAAGCAGGAGTGCAAGGAGTGTCAACGTTCGCCTAGAAGTTGCCGCTTAATCAGCTGAAACCATCGGAGTAATGTGCTCTTCCGTGGCGGCGGGTGGACCCCGTCAAGGAGGATGACATGTTCGCGAAGTTTCGTCATGCCGAACCAATTCAGTCTGTGAGGGATGAGGCCAGGCCGGTCGAAGAAGTCTCGTCGGAGGTGCTCTCGGAAGAAAAGAATGTGGAGAGCGCCGCAGCCGGGAGTCCGGAGCCGGGTGCGCGGGAAGTGCCACGCAGCCCACGCGAATGGTCGCCCGATGGCGGCGACAATAACTTGGCAGCGGCCACAGAGGAAGTAGTTTCCGAGGTCAGCGATATTGATTCTGGCGTATGGACGGCCGGGGAGGACGCGCCCACGACAGCGCTGGCTGACGTGGAGGAGGACGACGCTCCGCCGCAGGCGGACACCGCGTCGCCCGTGGGAAGTGAGGATGAATGTGCAGCGTGGCAGGTGGATTTGCCTGGGCTGGGGCTCGGCGGTCAATCTGCGCGGCGCAGGCGCACGCGGGCCTTAACGGCCCGCAGTATGTGACTTGGCGGGGGACCAGCCAGTTCGCCAAGCATCTGCAGAAGCGTGGCATCAAGCAGATCGTAGCGCGTCCCCGCCGGCCGCAAACGCTGGGCAAGATCGAGCGGTTCTGGGACACCTTGTGGCGCAAGTTTCTCCAGGCCGCAGTGTTTCTCGACCTGACCGATGCCCGCGCGCGGATCGGTCATTTCATTGACTACTACAATTTTCAGCGGCCCCATCGTGGCATCCGCGGCCTGGTGCCGGCCGATCGGTTTTTTGGCGCCGCGCAAGATGTGTTGCGAACCTTGCAGCAACGGGTGGCCGCCAACGCGCTGGAATTGGCTCGCCACGGCCAGGCGCGGAAACCGTTCTACGTGACCGGACAAGTGGACGGTCAATCGTTCAGCGTGCATGCGGAAGGAGAACGTTTGGTTTTGCACAAGGAGAACGAACCTCGACAAGAGATCACGTTAACCGGCCCTGCGCCACTGTCCAGCGATGCCACGCCGCCGCTGCCGGTCCCGCTCTGTCCGCATGCCGCGCCCCCTTCGGGCGCCGGTGAACCGGCCGACGCGCCGCCTCCATCCCCCGGGACCTCACCGCTCGACAGCCTCTCGGAGAAGAAGCACGCCGAAGGGCATGAAGGAGGTGAGCGATGAAAGCGCCGACCACACCGGTGAAGGTAGACCAAGCAGCCGCACGTCCCCGACTCACCGCTCCGACGACGAGTGAAGCCCAGCGACGGGCGGCGGCGGTATCGGCGCC
This sequence comes from Pirellulaceae bacterium, assembly GCA_041752115.1. Classification (GTDB taxonomy): domain Bacteria; phylum Planctomycetota; class Planctomycetia; order Pirellulales; family Pirellulaceae; genus JAJRVM01. Next base: position 3,574 of record JBGSHS010000222.1, read on the forward strand.
GCGGCTACCGGTTGATCTGGCATGTGCCGGGACGCGTTTGGGGGATCGACCACAGTCGCGCGACGCACTGCGTGGACGGCGATGCTGCTGTCGGCAGCCAAAGGGGCAGCGGAGATCCTGGCGACCCGCGTTGCGAGGATGCGTCAGGAACCGTATCCCACACGCCACACGGTGCAGGACGCACCGCTGCAGATGCGGATGCGACGTCACGACCGCCGAGAGCGCTTCCTGATAGGACTGGACAACCGGTTTGGCGCGGTCCTGCCGGTGCCAGTCTGCCTGAAAGGAGAAAACTTTCTCCACGGCAATGGCAAAAAAGCCAGGCTCCGCGTTAGAATGCCAAACGTATTGTTCACACCCTCGTCCTACTTCATCGCAGCGCACGCTTCGAGAGGTGGGGCGAGGTTTTTTGCTGCGCTACCAGGATAAGTTGCCACCCGCGCCCCTACACACCATCGAGGCACGTTCCTCCGCTCATCCGGCCCACTTGGCCTGCACCGCGCTTGTTCGCTGCGCGCCACAGTTTGACCACACCACACGGCTACTTGGAAGTAAGAAGCCTCTTCTTCTTTCCAAGGAGTCGGTCAATTTACCTGAGCACACCCGGGTCAATTCTGATGAGCGACATAGCGGAGTGGTCACCATACGCCAGAAAGTCAATGTCGCGGGTGGGGCGGCAAGTCTGGTCGGTCCACAGGTGGAACAGCACCGCTCCCTTGACGACAAACCGGTCACGGTGCAGTGATTGTCCGAGACGATACAGCAGTCGCTCCAGCGCATAGCGGCTCAATATTAACTGAAAATCTTCCTTGCGCTCGCGGGCGAGATTGTGAAGTCGCTGTCGTACAGACGCCGCAACATTCTGAAGGTTGTCTCGCGTCATTCCAGCGACTCCATATACGGTCTTATGACGTTGGCAACGCGGCAGACTTGTGCGGCATTCCAGATCTCATCGCGAGTCGCTTTTCGCTGCCGAATGCAGTCGCGCAGCGCCTCGAGTGACACGTCCAGTCCGATCTTGTTGCGGAACTTGAAGCAATCGGCCACTGTCTTGGCAGAATGAAATACGCGCACCACCGCACCGCCGATGAGCCGCTCTTGGACGCCATAGGCAAGTGTGGCAGGCGAATAACGCACGATGCGCAGCCGTAGCGAATCAAATGTTGGTGCCCAGGCTTTCGTGGGAATCGCGATCCATACGTCGTGGGCCAGTTGCGTGGTCAGTTCGTGGAATTGGAGCGCCGAAATCAGGCAGATCACGCCCTGGGGGACCCGCTTGCACACCTCGAGAAGCGTCTGATGTTCGGTTGGTTGGGCGCTGGCGAGCGTGTACAGACCCCGCGCAGGCTGCTCCAGGACGCCTTCATCGCGGAGGCGTCGCAGGTACTCGCGGGGGACATCAATCTGCTTGAGATCTTGGGGGCGCAGAATGCCCTGTGACTTGGCCAGGCGCAGGACGCGCTCGCGAGGCGAAAAATCCCTGTTGGCGGGTGCGGACATAGTGTTTCATAACCTAGAATAAAATTAACAACTACACAGTATTTGTAACACACCCAATGGCCTGTGGCAAGCGACGTGGTCCGGTCGTACCCCGCCCGACCCCGCCCAAATTCCATAGAGCGTGCGTCCGCTCCCACCCCACCGAAAGCGACGCGGAATCGGCAAATCATTGCAGCCGCATGACTTGCGGCGCGAGAAAAGCAGAGAACACTTACGAAGAGGGTTGCGTTCGGGGAGGGTGATGGACCCGCTGGGACACGTGGTCACGTCGCTCTACTACCCCGACGGGCAGCTACTGGCCACGGTCAACCCGCTCGGCTAGGCGGCGATGACTTCCACCACCGTGATGGATCGCTCGGTGTCGGGACTGGCCAGCCGTCGGCCGTTGCTGTTCCGCCAGCAGCCATCCCTCCAGAAACGCCTTTTCGGCGACATCCTCCGATTGCGACAACCACTCCCCAAACAGCTCTCTTGCTGTGGCGTGATCATTGATCGTTCCCAGCAGGTCTTGGCAGAGCGTGACCTGCCGGTACAGGCGTTTGCGGAAGGCCGTGTCGAATGCCGCGGCCGTGATCTCCATGGTGTACCGTACTTTTTTCGCGCGAATCCGCAGCGTGTGGAGCGACTCGTCCGTGGTCAGGTCAGACTCAGCAGCCTTGAAGAACTTCTTGACGACCGGGCCAAGGTACCGAGAAGCCTGCCGTCCAAACCGTCGCTTCCCTTCGCCGCGCCGGTTGGATTCGACCTCCTGCACCATTCGGTCGATCTGATTTCTGCAGTCCCCCGTTTCGATTTCCTGATGGACCGCCACAATCGGGCCTTGGGCTGCCTGACGCCGACTCCGGATCTGTTCCAGAATTGTGGGCCGGCTCCCTTCGCCACGCGAAAACCGCTCGGTCAACGCTACGCGGCGAAATGCTTCCCAGGTCTTCGGCTCGAACTGAGGCTCGACGAGGGCCATCAGCTGTCGGAGAACATATTGGTCGTGCTCCCGATCCCAGATTCGGCTCATTTCGCTGGCCGGGTCGTCCAACTGTGCCAACCTGGCATCGATATCCGAGTCGCCCCGTGCCTGTGGACGACGGTCCCGTGCTCGCCAGAATTTCCGTAACCGATTGATCAGAATCGCCTTCAGCCATCCACGAAAAGCGCCCGGCTGCCCACGATGCTCGAACTTGCCGAGATCTTTGGATACGGCCAGCAAGACTTCCTGAACGAGGTCGTTCGCGTCGCTGTCTTGAACGTCGTATCGTCGCAACCACGCCCGAATCAAAGGCGTATAGAGTTCCGCCAACCGATTCCAACTCTCGTTTTCTGGGGAGTGGCGAAGGCGTTCGAGTAGGCTGAGCGAGGTTTCATGCATCTTGGGGCGGTCCTTTCCCTATGCATTATCCGCTGGCAAGAGGACCGCGCCAATTCAACTCGCTTCCCCCGCTTGATCCCGAATTCTATGGCGACTCATAACCTTGGCTTGCTCCATGGCCAGCACGAGGCCGTTGCCGGGATAGGCCGACCGGCTCGGTTGGCTTATCCCGGCCATCGCCAAGACCGCTTTGACTGGCAATGCTTGACCAGCCGCGATTTGCGTCGACAATGCGAGTCGGTGGCAACAGCGATAGGCTGACACTCTTGTCGGCCCAGTTTCAGCGGGGGCCGTGATAGGCCGTACTGGACAATCATAAGTATACCGCCTTTAAGGGCAGCACTGTCGACTAGACTCATATCAGGAAGGTCATTGGATAATCAGGTGAAAACGAGCAACGGAGCCGAACAACCCCCAAACACTACAAAGGTCCCGTGGATTCCGCTCGCCATAGGGCTGTCCATCTCGCTCGTCCTGACCACCCTATTTTGGATTCCCTCGATTGCCGGCAACTTGCTACCAAGCAATATCGTCGCGAGGAACGTTGCCTCACAGTTGGTCGATTGGGGGTTTGCAATCTCCTTGATCATCGTTGTCCTGTTCGGGGGAGATATTGTCAATAGTTGTGGATGACTTTTTTTGTTGGCGGCGTGTTTGGGCACTTCAAGTACCGGTGCCTCTTCTCTGTTCCAGTTTCTTTGGACGGTGTGTCACCATCGCTTGATCCAGGGCACGTTGCGGCCCAAC
>JBGSHS010000223.1:0-55727 GCA_041752115.1 Pirellulaceae bacterium
CATCCCCGGCCCTTCTCCCACGGGAAGAAGGGTGGTGTTGCCATGGCGGGCGCACTAACGCGCTGGCTCCGCGAAAACTCACGACCAGCCCCCGCGCCCCGCTGCTCTATTGATCACGCAGCTCGTCGGTCATAGCCTTCATTTCAGCATCCAAGAGCAGCATGGCATCATATGCATCTTCATAGGTGGCGTAGCGAGCAGGATCCACCAACACGCCCCCCAGTCGCTCCGCCTCGATCTCAGGTGAACAGGTCCCATCGGATTCCACCACAGTCAACCCATCGTCCGTTTCGACTACAACGTAGCATGACATCAGTCGGCTCCTCTGTGCTGGAAGCCCGCAACGCTGGCCCAACGTCGCTCGTGTCCACCTGCTGACTGCCCCGCGTGTGATCCTTGGTTGTGAGTCGATCGTGAGCCGCCAATCCAATGTGCAACGGCGAGCAGGCCAGCCGCAGGCAGTCACGCCCCGGCCAATGACGCGGACATGAAACAACTGGATCCAACAACCGTTCGTCAATTCTATCGAAACTCGCGATCCAGTCCATCAAAGAGCGGACGGCATCCACCAATCCCAAGGGGGTCCACCCCGCGCTGTCATGGATCCCGATTCCCCCGGAATCGTGGCCCTCCCAAAGACGCGTTCCCAGACACTCTGCTTCCACAGCGTCTGACATGGGGAACTGGCCAGATCACCAGGGCGGTTTTCAGCTCATCCCCTTTGTGAGACAATCGTGAGGGGCGAGCTTGCCAATGGACTGGGCTCATGGACTGGGCTCATGGACTGGCCATCTGGTCCATCGATGGCGAAGAGTCCGGCAAGGGACCTGGGCAGGCCATCAGGAATCAGGTCGTCAGGAATGAGGGCCCCAGCAGGCCATCAGGAATGAACAACGTTCCTCGGGGAATACGTCGATGCTCGAGCGGTTTCTGGGCGCTGATGATCCGCTGACGGTCAGCTGGAACGAGATGGGAGCCGGTGCTCCCACGTTGATCGCCCTGGCTCAGCTTTGCAGCCGCGCAATGGCTTTCGGCAGGGCCCCGACCGAGGAACTCACTCCCGAGGCAAAGGCAATCCTCTACGCAGCCCGGCAGCGGGGAATTCTGGAGGTGAAGGGGAGCAACACCGCGTACGAGTCCCCATCCCGGCTGCTCACCGTGTTCGTCGAGACCGAAGCCAATTCCCAGATCCGGTTCCGGGATCCCCACGACCCGAAGCAGAATATCCGCTTCCTGGACGGGTTCCGACTGCTGTGCGCCAACGGCTATGTCATGCACCACCTCTATCACGAGTTTTCACTCACAACAGCCGGCTTTGATCGAGCTCATCAGCTCGCTCCCGACGGCCTCGAATCGCTCCTTGCGCTTGGGCAGCCGTATGGCGGCCAATAGCCATGCCGAGCGTCATTTCGAACCGGCCGCCCACGTCGCTCCCCCCTTTCGATAAGACCACGAAGCCGTTAGTCTGGTGCTGGATTGACACAACAAAACTAGTCCCGTAAGGGGTCGACTTTTCGTTCACTTTCAGGTGCGAGGTAGATTCACAATGAGTGTCTTAGTCACGAAACAGGCGCCCGATTTCCAGGCTCAAGCGGTCATGCCCGATGGCTCGTTTCAAAACGTGAAACTCTCGGACTACCGCGGCAAGTACGTGCTGATGTTCTTCTATCCCCTCGACTTCACCTTCGTCTGCCCCACCGAGATCATTGCTTTTTCCGATCGCGTCAAGGACTTTGCCAACCTGGGTGTGCAGGTGCTCGGCGTCTCGGTCGACAGCCACTTCACCCACTTGGCCTGGCGCAATACCAAGCGAGCTGATGGCGGCATCGGCAATATCGAGTACCCGCTCATCGCCGACCTCAACAAAGCCATCGCCCAGGCGTATGACGTACTACTTCCGGGTGGAATCGCACTGCGAGGCCTTTTCCTGATCGACAAGGATGGCGTGGTCCGCCACGAGGTGGTCAACGACCTGCCGCTGGGACGCAGTGTGGATGAGGCCCTGCGGATGGTGAAGGCACTGCAGTACTTCGAGAAGAATGGCGAGGTCTGTCCCGCCAACTGGCAAGAAGGAAGCGCCACCATCAAGCCGACCCCGGACGGCAGCAAGTCGTTCTTTGGTTCCGAATACTCCGGCAGCTAACGCCGGCATCCGATCCTGCTCGCTCGCTCCTGACACGCATCGCGGTCGTGGTGTGCGTGCGACATCGACTTCAGCCCCGGCGTTGCCGCCCGCGCGCAACGCCGGGTTTGATTTTGGTGGCCCCTCGTAGCCCCAGAGGAACCACTCAGAGCAGTGCCAATTCCCTTCTCTCGCTTCTGTGGGCCCCTGTGCCTCGGGCTTCTATGCCTCTGCGAGAGACTACCCTTCTGGAGGATCCTGCGACGACCCAGTCTACGGCATCCCTGGCGGCGGCCGGCAAGTGGAGGGGGAGAAATCCCTAGCGAAAACATGGGATTTGCCAGCGAGCCATTCGTGGCGTAGGTTTTCAGTAGAAACTGCTTTTCCGCGCGACCGCGATCTGCGGCCGTGCACATGCATTTAACCAATAGCTTCGGTGTGCGCGTGAGGGGGCTGTACGAGTCACTGCGTCAAGTGCGCAGCGCGGCGGGGTCTGGCTTATTCCATCCATTCGAGTTTATTCGCCAGGCTTCACCAACTGCTCACTTAGCTGGGACCAGCGTGACTTGCAGCGCGCATCGTCGCCGTACAGAACAGAGTGGATACGACGATGAAGTTTCTTCTCCGATTTCTCCGCGACGAAGACGGCCCCACGGCTGTCGAGTACGCGGTGATGCTGGCGTTGATCGTCATCGCCTGCATGGCGGGCGTGCAGGCCCTGACGCAAGCAACGGCCAACAGTTTTAATCAATCTGGGGACGCGATCGACGCCGCAATGAACGGCGGCTAAATGTCGTCTCATGTATCGGGAGCTCCCGATTATCGTTCTGGGGGAGCGGTCTGCGGACCCTGCTCCCCACCTTGGCCGGCGGCCTTAGAAACGAGGGAAAAACCACTTCGGCGTTTCTCTTGCAGCTACGCTCGCCCCGCGCGCGGGAATCCGGCCAACAACCGAAGTTATTTTTCCCGCGATGCTTAGGGCCGTTCATCCCCTGCTGACACTTCTGACTACGGCACGCCCCGCTCGTTGCCGTCTGGCGACGGTGCCCGCAACCACGGAAGTTATTCTTCCCGCGATCCTTAGCAACCTGCTGCGACTCTGAGCCGGCTTTGGCAACAATAGAACCCGGGCAGGGAATTGCCATGGTCACGCATGCCGCGCGCGGAGCCACACAGCTTCCTCTACCAGGGCGAACCGCCGCTTGAGAGGAGAGAAACTTCTTCAAGTCGGCGGCGCAGGTCCTGGCAGACGCGAGCAAAGGACTCTTGTTTCACGGCCGGCTGGGAGACCAGGGTAGAGAGTTCTGCGACCAGAGTGTCGTCGAGCAACTCCTGGTCGGTGGCCGCTCCTCCGACGAGACGGCAGGCGTGTCCATCGTGCCAGTAGGCCCGATTGCGGCCATTTTGCTTGGCGGCATAGAGCGCCTCATCCGCTCGCTTGACCAGATGGGCGGCGGCTTCGTTCGGCATACACTGCGCGGCCCCGACACTCACCGACACGTTCAGCTTCTGGCGGTCATGGGTGAAACAAGCTTGTTCCACAGCCTGTCGGGCTCGCTCAGCCGCGAGGCAGGCATCGCGTGCCTCGGCTCCGGCCAGTATCACCGCGATTTCCTCACCGCCGAAGCGTCCCACCAGATCGGATTCCCGCATGGTAACACGCAACAAGGCCGCCACCTGTTGCAGAACGGCATCACCTGCCTGATGCCCGTAGGTGTCGTTGAGTCGTTTGAAACGGTCGATATCGATCATCAGGATGGACAAGGGACGCCCGTGTCTCCGCCATTCAGCCATTCGCCGAGTGAGATCTTCGTCCAGCGCGCGTCGATTGGGTAGTCCGGTGAGTTGATCCGTTCTGGCTTCCGACATATAGGTCGAAATCTCTCCAGCCTGTTGTTTGAGCATCCGCTCTGCCTGGTTGAGTCGTTCCTGCAACTGCTCGTTCGCCTCAACCACCTGACTCAGCAAGCCGAGCGTGGCAGTACGTTTCTGCTCGTCTAACTCCTCCGGGTGATGCCGGAACAGGTTCGATACGCTAGAAACCACCGATCGATATTGCGACATATCATCGGCTACGCCGTGAGTCCAGTCGACCAACTGGGAGAGCACGCCTACCAGCCGCCGAACCTCGGACCGATCCGAGGAGGTGTTGCGATAGCGTTTCTTGGCAACCGCCAATCCGATCGCGAGGCCGGCACAGAACAGAATGGCAGCCCAGGCGCTTGGCGAATAGTAAATGGAGGTCTGTCCCATCAGGTTAGTCAGCATGTCGACAAATCCTGTTCGTTCCGCTGGTAACAATCGCTCCCCAGGCCGCAGCCGCATGACTCGTGAGGATCATCGGACGGGAGATCGCGATGATGAGAATTGGCTGAATGCTTCTCCTGTTGCGATGGCACTGGATACCTGGAGAGCACTTTGCGGTATGGGTGGCGCACGGGCGTCGCAAGGCGACGCACAAGCGTACGTTACAACTCACTTCCAGGGTGCGTGGGGGTGGAGACAACTTGACGGTCTCTGGTCCGCCCCCCATACTCACGGGCGTCGAAATCCGCACAACCCGTTCTGGCTGAACGGATTTCTTCGCATTTTCGATTCGATTCTTCCACTTCGGAACGAAACACGGTGTTACCAACCATCACCTTCGAAGACGAGCAGGTCCAGAACCTGTTCCCGGTTACGCTCGGGCGGCCGGCCTATGCCATTCTCTGCGGAAGTTACCGGTTGATCGACTGGATTGAGAAGCTCGATGCCAGCCCGCAGGGGCTGGTACGCGATTATCTCCAGGCCATACAGGCGGCCGACTATCCGTCGCTGCGGCCGGTATCACCGCCGGCAACGCCGTCGCCCCGCTTGTGGATTAACGCGCGACTGGTTCCCTCCCACGCCACCTATCGTGTGCTGCGGCAGCTCCAGACCGGAACGGGACCGGGGGTCGTCCGCTGCGGATCGGCGGTGGCGGCAGCCATTCTCCCATCGACCGCTCCAGCTCCTCCACGCGATTTGAGTGTGACATCGCTGTCGGAGTACTTTGATCGCTGCGGCGTCTCCGACCTGAAACCACTCGATGTGGAATTGCGTCTGGTCGAGTACCCGCATCAGTTGATCCACTACAACCAGGAGACGATGATCGACAATTTGGAGTACCGGCTCAAGCACGGAGACTACCAGGAGGTAGCGGACGGAGTGTTCGTGGCCGAAGGGGCGAAAGTGGGAGATTATGTGATCAAAGAAACGCGGAGCGGCCCGATACTCGTCGAGAGTGAAGCGCGGATCGGCCCCTATGTCTTTCTGAGTGGCCCGGCCCACATCGGCGCTCGCACCAGGGTCATCGAGCACGCCGCCATTAAGGATTTCGTTTCCATCGGTCATACGGCCAAGATCGGCGGTGAAGTCGAAGCCTCGGTGATCGAATCCTATACCAACAAACAGCACCACGGTTTTCTCGGGCATAGCTTCCTGGGCAGCTGGATCAACCTGGGTGCCGGCACGTGCAACAGCGACTTGAAAAACACGTATGGCGAAGTCAAGATGCACTACCACGGCCACAAGGTCGCCACCGGCATGCAGTTCGTCGGATGTATCATGGGTGACTATTCGAAATCCGCGATCAACACCGGAATATTCACGGGCAAAGTCATCGGTGCCTGCAGTATGCTCTACGGTTTTGTGACGACCAATGTCCCCAGTTTCGTGAACTACGCCCGCCTGTTCGGGCAGGTCACGGAACTGCCGCCCGACGTCATGGTCGCCACCCAACGCCGCATGTTCACTCGCCGCAAAGTCGCCCAGCGAGAGTGCGATCAGCAACTCATTCGCGACATGTTTCACATGACGCGTGACGAACGACAGCTGGGAGGTGACCCTCTGTTGCTGTAATCAGCACCGGGTGCGCCGAACGCGAGTCGCAATACGACCTTGTGCGCTGCGTATGCACATCGTACAACCTGACCCAATAATACATCATGCCACGTGGTCCCATGTCATTGTCGTCGATCTACGCGGATGGCAAGTTCGGCTTGTCCTTCGAACTCTATCCGCCGCAAACGTCGAAAGGTGAGTCCGCTCTGCTGCGGCATGTCGAGCAGCTGATCGCCTGCCAGCCGAGCTTCATCACCTGCACGTATGGAGCGGGTGGATCGACACGCCAGAAAACACTGGAAATCATTAGCCAGATCAAACGCCAGTTCGCGCTCCCCGTCGCATCGCATCTGACCTGTGTCGGCTCGACGGTCGACCAGCTTCGCGAGTACCTGCTCCAGGCTCAACGCGAGGGAGTCGATCACATCGTGGCGTTGCGAGGGGATCCGCCCCGCGGGGAATCGACGTTCCAGCCGCCTCCCGGTGGACTCCGCTACGCGAATGAACTGGTCTCATTCATCCGGGGGGAATTCCCGCAGTTCGGAATCGCCGTGGCCGGATACCCGGAAACGCACCAGGAAGCGCCCAGCCCGGAAACAGACCTGGCAAACCTCAAACGCAAGGTGGATGCCGGCGCTGAACTGGTCATCACACAGCTCTTCTACTCCAACGACGACTTCTGGCGTTTTCGTGAACGCTACGATCGGGCGGGAATCGGTGTTCCGCTGGTTCCCGGCATCCTGCCGGTCTACAGCCTCTCGCAGATCCAGCGCCTCACGTCGATGTGCGGCGCCACCCTCCCTCCGAAATTCGTCGCTCGACTGGGCGAACACGATGATCCGACCTGGCAGTATCAGGTCGGTGTCGATTTCGCGACGCAGCAGGTCTGCGAACTGGTCCAGCACCAGGTACCCGGCCTCCACTTCTACGTGCTCAACAAGTCCCACGCCGCCATGGCCGTCCTGAAAGCTGCTCAGCAGATCTGAACGCCTCAGCACCGGCGGCTCTTGGAAACGGGGGACCAGAAGGGCCAGGGAAGATCGGCCTGCTCCCAGTTGCGGGACTGGCTCCTCAGAACGGCGCATGTCCCGTGGCCATCCACTTCTTCGCCGCCGAGGGATCGATCAAGAACAACGTCGACCTTTCGTAAGAGGCGGGTGCCACTCTCCTGAGCGAGCGGCGTGGCAGCCTTCCAACGTGAAGACGCCATTTTCCGCAAGCGGAGCCAGTGCCTGCAAGCCATTCGAACAGGTTCAGAACGTGAGGAAGTTGCTTTCTTGGTCGTCATAGTGCGGTTGTATTCATACCGAGCTCATGGCGCGCGGCCGCGCATTCCGTCCCCCCAAGAAAAGAAAACGCGGAATGCAGCCGCTGCAAGGCCGCATTCCGCGTCGACGACGCTTCTCGCCTCAATTTCCTACGCGTTGCCGGCCGCAGCGTCCTCAATCTGCGTCATGTCAATTCCCTCCAGAAAGCCCGCCAGAGCTCGGCATCGATAAGGCTGCTGCAGCTTCCGCACCGCTTTCGATTCGATCTGCCGCACGCGTTCCCGAGTCACAGAGAAAATCTTGCCCACTTCCTCCAGCGTATAACTGTATCCGTCGGCCAAGCCGTAGCGGAGCCGCAGGATTTCCCGCTCACGATAGTTCAACCCCTCCATCGCTTCCGCAATCCGGTGCTTGAGCGAATCCTGGTTGGTCTCGTACAGCGGGTCGTCGTCCCGGTAATCCTCCAGGAACTCGCCGAAGTAACTGTCGTCATGATCTCCCACAGGCTGATCAAGCGACAACGGCTGACGAGCCATCTTCATGATGCAGCGTGTGTCGTCCAATGACAGTCCGGCACGTGCCGCCGTCTCTTCCGGGGTAGGATCGCGACCAAGTTCCTGAACCAGATCTCGCGTGACCGCTCGCACCTTGCTCATCGTGTCGATCATGTGCACCGGAACACGGATCGTGCGGCTCTGATCGGCAATGGCTCGAGTGATCGCCTGGCGAATCCACCAGGTGGCGTACGTCGAGAACTTGTAGCCGCGAGCGTGCTCGAACTTGTCGACCGCACGCATCAGCCCCGTGTTGCCCTCCTGGATCAGGTCGAGGAAACTGAGTCCGCGATTGCGGTACTTCTTGGCAATCGATACGACCAGCCGCAGATTGCCGGCCGACAACGTCCGCTTGGCCGCGTCGTACATGTGCTGGAACTCGACCGTCTGATCAATGCGACGCTTCAGAGTCGCCGGGCTCTCGTACGTCATACGCATGTAGCAGTGCAGCTCTTCCCGCAGTTCGTTGAGTGTGCGGCCCTGGATGTGCCCGCCCGCCTCCGCTTCGGCCACCTGCATTTTGAGGATCTGCATGCGACTGGATATCTCCCGCAGCTTCTCGAACAGCGGCTGCAGACGATTCGTGCGCAAGTTCATCTCTTCCACCAGCCGCACCGCCTTGTTGCGTCGACGGACCAGCCGCCGCCAGGCCAGACGACGTTCCTGAAGAGGATACCGCTTGCTGATCGCCAGCCGATAATCGCGGGCGTTGCTCACCAACAGATGATTCAGCGTCTGGACGTTGGGACCAAGCCGCCGCATGATGTCCCGCTTCGCCGACGTGTTGGTGACCGACACTTCAATGGTGCGGTCCAGACGAAGCTGACCGTCACGCACCTGCTTCAACGCCTGCAGAGCGCCCTGCAGAATGAAATCGTTGGCCAGCATCGAGTTGCGGTAACGAGTGCGTGTCCGTTCGATCTGGCGGGCCGCGTCGACTTCCTCGACACGCTTGAGCAACGGAATCTGACCCATCTGCATCAGATACATTCGGACCGGATCATCCGTGTTGTCGACGCTGCTGCCAGTCTGTGAGGAATCGCCCAGATCGGTCAAGGAATGCAGACGATCGAGCGAATCCAGATCGCGCGGGCGGCGCCCCGCCGGTTTGGCACGCTTGCGACGGACCGTTGCCGAGCGATGCCCGTTCACGGCCCCGCTGGCAAGATGTTGAGCCGTCGCCGGACTCTTCTTCAACACGGTTTTGCGAGTGGTCTTGGTCAAGGTGCAGCTCCTTGAGCATTTGTTAGGCGGCTCTGCGGCCGCAAGGTGGTGAGCGTCGGCCTGTTGATGGATCCTCCTAATGCACGCTTAGTGCCGATCGTCAGAACGCCCCAGAATCCAACCCATAACTCCAGTCAGACCAAGAACTTGCGAAAAATCGCCCACTATCAGGTTCCCCTTCGTCGTGTTGCCGTAACGCAACACATGTTGTGTTTGATCCTCAACCACCACGCCGCACCCGCCACGCCAACATCCATCGCCGTGGCACAAAGTCCACGTAGCTTCGACCCCCGGATACCAACGCCTGGGGACCTGACAGGCCAGGAAAGACCGCCCTGGCCGCAGCCGTGTGACTTGTTCCTCCGAAAGGACAGTCTCCGGTGGCCGCGCATTTCTTTACCGCCCAGCGGTGTCATTCATTGGCACAGGGTCGCCGGAGGCCGCTGCTTGACCGGGCCCCAACGCTCCCTGGGTAGGCGTCGCCAGGTGTTCCGATGCCCCGTAGCGGTCTTACGAATGGCGACGACAACCGGCCAATCGCCCTTGTGAAACGCCTTCGGCCTATCGGCTGCATGGGCAACGGTAACCCCGTCGTGCGCCGCGGCAACCCTGGGCCTGTGGAAATCTAACCGCTCCGCAGTGAAGACTCTTTCGTCCCTGTCCAGGGGCTCGCCTCTGTTGCCCAGATAAACCACATCACGCAATGACCGTCCGCGATTGCGTAACACCTTCATGCAATGACGGATTGCACTGCCGGATCTATCTCTTAAACGGTAACCTCGCGATCATCTTCGGCAAGCAATTCTTCCTGACGGCACCAACGCAACAACGTTGGCTCCACAAACTGACAAGGCTCGACGATTGTCGAGCCTTGCCGAATGAAAAAGTACTGAGAATGAATGTGCCTGAGTTCTCTGCTCTGATAATGGTCTTATGCAGTCGGCGTGCCATTTAGCATGTGGACCAGCGGCAAACGACGGAGAAAGGCGTTTTTCAGCGGTTTTTCCCGCATAGAAAATGAGTGGAGGTGCAATGCAGCCAGTGACGGCGGCGTCGATCCAGTCGCCTCACGCTCTCGCCTTGAGATAAGCGTCTCGCTTTGGGAGCCCCGTGGCGAGTGGAATTCTCGTGCAGCCAACACGCCATCCGACACACGTTGCATTCTGGATCACTGCATTCAAGATCACTGCGCAGAAGCTGCTGCAGTCTGTGGCTGACCGGGATGCCCCGGCAATAGAGACCGGGGGTCGACCGCCGATGCCGGAATTGGTGCCCCCGGGCGTGTCAGATCTTCGTTGGTGAGATAGAAAACGCGACGGATATATCCATGCGTTTCCGGACAGCGAGGCGCGTTCGGTGTCAGCTTGGAATAACCGATCACTCGTCCACCCTCTCCCAAATAGATCGGGCCGCGGCGACTGCGCGCAGCACGCACGGTCTTGACCCGCACAAAGGGAAGTCGGTCCGACTCCTCGAGCCAGACAATGCTCTTCTCGTATAACAGAGGATCGTCTTTGCAGTAGATCCCCAAGTCGTCCGGTGAGAACAATCGAATGACCTCGACCGCACCATCTTTCAGTTCGCGAATTCGCGTCTTCATCGGAGAGCCTCTTCTCATGAAGACGGTTGTCCAGCGGCCCGCCGACATCGGGCTCCGACCCGATCCGGCCTGGCAGGGTCCCCCCTGCTCTTGCCGCACCCAGGCCGGGAATAATCAGCCCACCCCCTCCCCGACGACTCGACACGCGCAGACCGTCCGGCTATGCGTCTTCTCCCTTCCCATTGTAATTGCAGCCAACCAAACGCAAAGAAAATGGTCGCATGCAATAACCACCAAAAAAAACTGGGACGCGACCAGCCTCTCGGCCAGCCGCGCCCCATCAGCGGGATCACACTTCGTTGCGGGTCACCAGGGACCAATCGGGCAAAACACCGGACCACCGCCTGATCACCTGGCAACTCGCGTCAATATCTCAAGGCCAACAAGAGGAAACAGCCTCTTCTCTGTCCGCCCACCACCACAGCCTCCTCACTAGGCCAAGCTTCTGTCTTGTTGCCCGATTCATGCCTCCGGAAAAAGCAACATGCGTGCCAAACCCTCCGCCAAAATCGAAATCATCGGCAAAGTGCGAAATTGCCGCAACTTACAGCCAGGCAGTCGGGAACACGGCCCTCAGGGCCAGCTCACCTCGCATCTCAATTTGAGATCCGCATCTCAGATCTGGACGGCATTCTGACGGACGGCATTCTGACACGCACCGCGCCGGCGCCATCCTTTCGGATAGCGGCCGGACAGCGTCCCGCATCCGACATGGCCGCTCGCACCAACCGCGATCGCAGAGCCACGGGCAGACGTTACAATGAACGTCCCCAGCCGATTGAACGAGGTTGGTTTTGCCCATGATGTCAGCACATGTGTCAGTTCGGGGCCGATTATGGCAACTTTAGTTCGAGTGAAAGTCCACGCACCGAGTGGCACGATCATCCTGGACCGTCCGACGAAGCGCAACGCCCTGACCCGCGAGATGATTCAGCAGTTGATGCAGGCTTTCGAGGACCTGCACCTGCAGCGCAACGTGCGTGCCGTGATTCTCACCGGGGCTGGCACGGCATTCTGTACGGGAGCCGATCTGGCCGAGATGAAAGAGACCCTCGGAGCGGCGGATGCCTGGCAACAATGGCACGCCGACGGCGTGCTTTACCAGTCGTTGCTCAACTTAATGCTGCAGTTCCCCAAGCCGATCATTGCCTCGGTCAACGGCCCGGCCGCCGGGCTCGGGGCCGGGCTGGTGCTGGCATCGGATATCGTATTGGCGGCTCCGGAAGCTCGCTTCGGTTTTCCGGAGCCGCGGCGCGGAATTGTGTCCGGCGTCTCCGCACCGCTGCTGGCCTTTCGCATCGGTGCCGGTCGGGCCGCAGCGCTGCTGCTGGGCGGAAGACTGATCTCAGCCGAAGAATCGCTCGCCATGGGTGTCTTCCACCGCCTCGTCCCTCATGAACTGCTCTGGGCCGCCGCCCACGACGAGGCGATTCAATGCGGCCAAGCGCCTGGCGAAGCGCTGCAGCTCACCAAGCGGTTGATCAATGAGACGATCGGCGAACAGCTCACCGCACAGCTGGCGTCTGGAGCTGCCGCGAGTGCAACCAGTCGCACGACCGAAGCAGCGACAGAAGGCATCACCGCGTACGTCGAGAAGCGAGAGCCCACGTGGCCCTGATCCACCAGAAAACCATGCGCCGACAAGAAAAAACACCGGGGACCTTCCCACACAAAAGGTCCCCGGTGCAGTCCTACCAGACTCAGCGACGTGGAGCACGATTTGGAGTATTGTCGGCAACAGCCACCAGCTCACTGACTACCAACTGCGTGATGTCAAGGTTCCGCTGGAGCACGACGGAGCGGTTGATTCCCTGGGCTACCGCTTGCGGATTGCTGGAATCGATGGCCCCGCTATCGTAACGAAGCACTAACCCGATGTTGTGTCGTTCCGCCACGCGAGACACTGCTGCAATGATTTGGTTGTAGACGGTGTAATACTGCTGCGCCTCGCGCTGCAGATAGTCTTTCTTGGCTTGGCGAGCCTGCACTTGCAGGTCCGCTATCTGGCGTGCCATCTCAGATTCTATACGTTTGTATTCCGGGCTCGTCGGACTGAGTTCCGACAACTGTTTGGTCCGGCCACTTAACTCCGTCTGCTTGGCTTCAAAATCCTTTTCGATCTGCTTGAGTTGCTGCTGGATGGCCTCCAGACCCGTCTTGAATGTCGGATGCTCCTCAAACACCTTGGGCAGATCGACGACCGCCACCAAGCTCGATGGGAGCGACGCGGCGGACTGGGCAAACGCACGCGACTGCGTGAGTGCCACCACCGAGAAGCAGCCCCATGCGACACACAGGACCAAACGAGACGACGACAACGTGTAACCCATGTCAGCACTCCCTTGCTCATTTCGCTTCGAGTTCCCTACACCTCGTTCATGCAACTCGAGGTCCAAAGCGAACTGACGGATCTTTCTTAGAGCATGTCGCGTGCCAATCCGTTTCCGGCCGGCGCGTCCGTCGTGCTGCAATCAACGCTAAACCGCGATTTCCCAATGCCTTACACGAACCGCAGGCATACGTAAGCCCACCCCGGTTGCGGTTCCCACCGCCAGTGTTTTCCCGTTTTTTCAAAGCCGTTTGAAAAAATGTCCATCCATGGTAAGTCGATCGATGGCAACCGTGGCCCGTACCGCCAGCCCACCTCACACACCGCAGACTCACCGTTCCATGCCCCGGCCGACCCGACACCAGCCCGGTTCGCACGGTCATGGCAAATCGGCCACACTCCTCAACACGGCGCGGCTCAACGTCACCCGATGCAGAGCGGTAGCCATCAGCGCTCCGTGGCAGCCCGCCTCGTGCAGGCTCGCCAGGTCCTCCACGCCGCGAACGCCTCCCCCTGAAATCAGTTCACTCCAGCCATGCGACCGACTCAGACGGCGGCATAACTCCAGCGTACTCGGACCGCGGCCACTCCCCACACTCCGCAGGTCGAGGACCAGCAGTCGGCGAAATCCGCTCGACCAAGCTCGTTCCGCAATGGCTTCGGCTGAGGCGTCCGCCAGCGAACGTGCGGCCACCAAGGGACAGCCATCCTTCAGATCCAGGCTCAACACGGCCCGATCGCAGCCGATCAATTCGACAAGCTCCTGCCAGCCTTGCGGATCAGCGGTTGATTCCAGGCCAATCACGATCCGCCTCAACGGGACGTGACGCTCGGAAAGATCCAACAGCCGTTGCGCTGCAGCCACCTGGCCCACACCCGCATCAATCATTATCTGCATGCCCGACGAACCGATCGCAGCGAGTGAATCGAGATCCGGTGACGCACCGCCAATGGCATCCAAGTCGGCCACATACGCCTGCGAGATACCCAAGTCCTCAACGAACGCTCGAGCAACATCGCCAGGCTGCGACGAGCGGGTCAATCGACTGATCTCGCCAATCGGCCGATAGCTCTCTCGCTGTCCCGCCACACCATGCACGACCTGTCCTCCTTTCAGATCCAGTACAGCGTACAATTGCACGACGACGTTTCCTTTGCGGGAATACAGCTCCTGGCCGGCCATTCGCGTCACCAGGAGCGAACTGCGAAAGAACTTTCGTGGTTGTCGATATCATCGCCGGAGGGCAGGCGGTCTCCCACGCTCTGCGCGAGCGTGGCTACAGGCTGCGCGAGCGTGGCTGCAGGCTGCGCGAGCGTGGCGACCAGAGAATCGCCGAACTGATTCCTCCCTCCAGCCTCAGAGCTCGAAATCGTCCGTTGCGGCATCTCCGTAGAGCGGCATATAGCGATAGTACACTTCGAGAATCATGGTGCAGATGGCCGTAGTGTACAACCTGCCTCCCTGCGTGTTGTGCTGTTCCGTCAAGAACCAGCTCCCCCGTTCATGTCCTTCCTTGACCTGAGTGGAGACCAGATAGTCGCGCATCTTCGCGTTCCAGGCCGGCCACTCGTTCCCGCCATGATGATAGAGGACTAATGTGGCGTAGTAATCGAAATAGAAATCACGCTCAGACACGCCCTGCTTGACCAGGTAATCGACACCCCGCTGGAGTCGTTCATCGCCTCGCAGCCAACCGGTGTACATACGGATCAGCAGGCCGACCGCTGTCGGTCCAGGCTTGTTGCCCCGTTCCTGATAACCGTAGAAAGCCCCACCGCCACTCTGGACGCTGTCAAGGAATCGTTCCGCCAGCATCAACACCGGCGACGGCACCTCCAATCCGGCCAGGCTGGCGCTCTTGAGCGCCATCATCTGCCAGCCAAACACGGTCGTATCGCCGGGCATCTGAGGATAATATCGCCAACCTCCGCCGGAATGTTGCGCATAGCAGATGAAATCAACTGCCCGCTGGGCCGGCTCCTTGAGTTCCGGATCGTGCGTCAACGCGTACGCCTCGCACAAAGCGAGCGTCGCAATGCCCTGCGCGTACATGGTTCCTTCCTGCAGATCGCCGCCATGAGGCGTCATGATCATGCGGTTGCGCAGGTAATACAGTCCATTATGCACCACATCGCGATACTCGCCCTGCAAGTGCGTATGCCCAGCGCCCAGAAACGCCAACAGCGACAAACCGGTGGCGCCGGTGGTGGTCTCCAGTTTTCCTTCGTCACGGCAAGTTCCCTGACATGGGCCGTCGGAAAACTTGAGCCGCCAGCCGCCGTCCTGCCACTGATGCGCCGCCAGCCAGGCCAACCCGAGCGCGACCGCTTCTTCACTTTCGCGTGTGCCGCCCCCTTCCATGAGCAACTGCTCCTTCGCCTTGCCCGACCGGCCTCCAACGCCGCCCCCCTGAGGCGTGCCAGGCTGTCGCATCGCTTCCTCCTGCTCGGTTGCCTGAGAGGAAGGGATCGGAGTCTTCGCCACACTATCGCGGCGCGCCAACGGATCGGTCGGTAGATCGGGGAGCAATTCCGATTCCAAGGGCAGCAGAGGGGACGCGGTGTCCGAGGCAGCCGATTCACCCACCGTGATGCGGTGCGTCTGCAAGTCGTCGGTCGAGCCGATTTCGTCGCTGGGCTTGGAAACCAGCAAGGTTCGATGCTCCCGCTCGGGAATCCACACCACCACCAGCGCCAACAGCAGGATCAGCGCCACGTGAAACGTGAAACTCGCCAAAAAACTGACCAGGCCGCGCATCGACAAGAACCGCGTCAGGAGCCGCGACACAAGATTCGGTCCTGTGGCCGGTCCCGCACTCTCGGCGCTCTCCGGCGACCGTTTCGCTGCGCCATCTGCCACCTTCTCAGCGCGGACCTCCTCCTGGCCCGGCAAAGCTTGTGGCTCTGCGCGCTCATCCGCCGCTTGTGGAGCGTGCGCCGGTGGTGAATCGGATGGGCCCGAAGACCGTCGCTGGTGCCGCATCAATACATCTTCTGAAACGAGGAACCGTCGTGGCGATCGCCGGTGGAATGCGACCTACCGGTCATCAAGTAACTTGGGCGCTGCCAATGACAAACCGCACACGGTCATTCAGAGCGGGAAGTCTTCCTCGGAGGCCTGTTTTCCATAAATCGGCATGTGGCGATAGTAGACTTCCAACATCATCGTTGCCATCGAGGTACAGTAGAGTCGACCGCCGCGGTCGCTATACGTGGCCTTCGGAAAAAACCAACTCCCCTTCGCATGCCCTTTCTGATCCTGGCTCGACACAAGTTGATCGCGCAACTTGGCGTTCCAGGCCGTCCAATATTCGCCACCGTAGTGCCGCATGACCTGAGTGGCGTAGTAATTGTAGTACTCGTTCTCGGTCGGACCGATCTGATGCAGATACTCGACACCCGCCTTGAGTGCGGGCGCATCGTGCTTCCAGCCCAGATACATGCGGCACAACAGCCCGACAGCGCTGGTCGACGGAGCGCCGCTGGGTATCGTGTAACCGTACTGCGCCCCCCCTTGATCCTGCACGAAGTCCAGGAACCGCGAAGCCCCAACAAACGTCTTGTTGGGAACTTTCAAGTAAGCCATTCGTGCGCTCTTGCAGGCCATCAACTGCCAGCCCAGCACCGAAGTGTCGCCCGGCTGCTGAGGCTCATACCGCCAACCGCCTCCGACCGGATCCTGCGCATAAACGATGAAGTTCACCGCTAACTGCGACGGCTGGAGTAATACCGGGTCCTGCGTCATCGCATACGCTTCGCACAACGCAATACTCGCCAATCCATGCGAATACAATCGGCCACCTGTGTCGCTCAGGTCCCCCATGCCGTTAGCCAGCTTCATGTTGCGGATCAGGAACGTCAGGCCGCGTTCGACAACCTCTTTATAGGCCCCTTCCTTGTGCGTCTGGCCGGCACCGAGAAACGGCAACAACGCCATGGCGGTGGCTCCGTTGCGCGAAGGTTGTATCGAACCAGGATGCGTACACTGTCCCTTGCAGGGACCGCGTGTGTGATCGAAATCCCACCCGCCATCCCGCTCCTGATGAGCGGCCAGCCACTTAAGTGCCGCAGCCACGGCAGCCTCACTCCCTTCGCTGCCTCCCATGCTGGCGACCGCTGCCTTGCGCGCCCTCTCGCCCCGCGATTCGCCTAACCCCAAACCCGTGCCACCCCCCATCCGATCCAACAAGTCGTCGCTCGGGGCAGCCAATTCACCGAAATTATCCAGACGGACCTGCTCGGGTGCCGCACTCACATCCGGCAGCGATGGTACATCCAATTCGGCCGTGGTCGTGTGCTCGTCGATCACCTCCGACGGCGCCTCACCCGTTACCATGTCCACATTCATCTCCGTCAGCTCTTCGACCTCGAGCTTCTCCACCTCCGTCGTCTCGTTAGGATTGGCAACCGCGACGATCCGCTCCTCGGCCGGCCGTTCCGGGAGCGTGAGCAGAGCCAACACGATCAGCAGGATCGCGTGGATGACCATACTCACTAACCAGCTCGGTACCGCATTGAACAGCAGGAAGTGGTTGTGCAGGACAGTCTTCATGAATCCGTCCGTCGCCTTTTCTTCCGCATCCGACGCGCCCTCACTCGGTGCGGGCGGAACCATTGCACCAGACTCAGGGCCTCCTCCACCCTCAACTCCCCCCGGTACGCCGGCAACCGGTTGAGCCGTGGGGCCCGACAGCGTGGTCGGCTCCGCCGACTCGACACCGGCGGGCTGACTGCGCTCAGCCGCCTGCGGGTCCGGTACAGCAGCGGCCGCATGGAGCTTTGCCGCTTCGACGGGCTTCTCGGCCTTCGGCGAATTCGGCTGATTCGGGCGACGAGCAGCTTTCGGATCCGATCGCTTGCCAGCGTGTGCGTTCCCCACGCTCTCCGCCCCGTCTCTCGGATCTGCGACAGGTCCCGCGCCCGCTCCCACGGGCCGGCGCTGCGTTGGCTCGGCACCACCCCCTGGTGGCGCCGCGCCGGCCTTCTTGCCATCAACTGGCTGGCCGTGCGCTGGCGTCCGAGCGTCTTCGGAACCCGACACGCAGGAATCACTTGCCATGGCCTAGTGCTCCGAGAAAAGTAAATCCGACCGACGAGATCGCCATGGCGATGCAGCCGAGTGGCTTCGCCACGAATTCAGTAAGCTAGCCGATTCCCAGCTGAAAGCAAGGATCACGGTCGACCTGCCGCCGTCCCCAAAACCAGCGGGGCCCCAGGGTTCGCCGCCTCTGTCCGTTTGTCCGGACACGACTGTCCGGACACGACCAGCGAAACCCTCGGCCGACCTGACTGGGCGTCAGAGGTCGTCGCAACCTGCCGGTCACTACACACCCCCCATACGAACGAAGGATGAGCAGTGGACGGGAGACGGCTGCCGCAGCCCGGCTGGCGGACCGGCGGACCGGCGGACCGGCCGAATCCAACCGGCAGGCCTGCAGATAGCCGTGGGCTCGCGAGCGGTCTGGTCGCCGAGTTCAAGCCGCCGGGCGGAGCCCAGTGCCACTCTGCAGAGTCCACTACTATTGTCCTCCATGTTCGAGTTTGACGCAACGTTTCCTGAGCGGCTTCAGGTGATCGCGGCTGCCCAGGGCGGGACCGCCACGGGCAGATAGTCCGTTTGTGCGGTCTGCAGAGCGCTTCGCAGGAGCCCTGTCGCAAACCGGGTCGAATGCATTACAATCGGAGATTCGCTCCTGCGCTGACGCCCCCCACACGAAGTGTGGCCGCCCGGGCCCGGCGGGCGAGCGGGTCGAGCTTGACTGTGTGCGCCGCACCGCGCTGCCCGTTCACGGCTCCGTGGTTGTTACGAGCTGTGCCGCCACAGCGGGTGATACGAAACTGCTGGTGAATCGTTGCGAGGACCACTGACATGGCAAAGAGCAAGAAGAAGGCTGAGACGGTCTTTCTTGTGTGCGAAGAGACCGGTGATTACAACTACTCGATCCGTCGCAAGCCGGGGGGCGAAAAACTGAAGCTGAAGAAGTACTCGCCCCGCCTGCGCCGCCACACGGTGCACGTCGAAAAGAAGAAGTAACGGTCGATTCAGCCTGGCCTGCCGTAGCGATTCCAGGATTCACTGCCGGTGGAGAGCGAGCACCGGGCAGAGAATCTGTGGCGCAGTGCGACCTGACCAACGCTTGGTCATCGCCGGATACCAAGCGGAGTCAGCCGGGGGTAATAGCGGAGCCGAATTGCGAGTGGCGGCCGGGGTCCGCCTTCACACCGCTCGCTCCATCGCAACCGCCTCGCGTCTCAGGCGGCACGCGACCACTTGGGCAGCTGGTGTGCACGCGGAGCCATGAAGCGGACGAATCCCACGACAGACCGCAGAATATCGAGCAAGCTACTCAGAATGCGGATGCAAGAGAATGTATCGCGTGAGC
This sequence comes from Pirellulaceae bacterium, assembly GCA_041752115.1. GTDB lineage: Bacteria > Planctomycetota > Planctomycetia > Pirellulales > Pirellulaceae > JAJRVM01. The sequence continues at coordinate 19,342 of JBGSHS010000223.1, forward strand.
GACACGTCGAGCGATCACGGGGCCAGCTAAGGAAGAAAAGAACGACTTCGGCGTTTCGGCCGTAGCCACGTTCGCGCCGAGCGTGGCGAATTCCACTGGTTGGTAATTGGACATTCCTTGTTCGATATTCTGCGGTTCAGCCGCCTCGGTGATCCAGACTGCCACCGGTTCGAGCTTGGCAAGTCGTGAGCCGAATCAGGTTGTTTGTCTGGCTGCACGAGTGAAAATGCCTGATCACATCTCATGACCGCTCGGTGCGAAGGCGGGTGAGCCGCTCCGCTCGAGCTGCTCAGAACCGACAAGGACGACATGCAAAAGAAATGGCGTTTTCTTCAGCACGATCAGGATCGCATCGCTCTGCTTGAGTCGCGTGCACAGATCTCTCCGATCGTGGCACAGCTGCTGCTGGCGCGAGGTGTCTGCGATCTGCAGCAGGTACGATCCTTCCTCGACAACAAACTGACCGATCTGCGCGAGCCGGATCTCCTGCCCGGACTCAGCGACGCGGCCGATCGAATTCACGCTGCCGTGCGCGATGGGCGCCGTATCGTCATTTACGGCGATTACGACGCCGACGGCATGACCGCGACCGGTCTGCTGGTCAATTGCCTGCGTCTGCTCGGAGCGAATGTGGGCTACTATGTGCCCAATCGTTTTGAAGAAGGCTACGGGCTCAATGATGAGGCGTTGCGTCAGTTGGCTGAGCGCAGCACATCAATGGTGGTGTCGGTTGACTGCGGCATCGGCAGCATCCGCGAAGCGCAGACGGCGAGTCAGTTGGGCCTGGAGCTGATCATTACGGACCATCATGAGCTGAGCAGCGAGCTGCCGGCCGCCGCGGCTATCGTCCATCCTCGTTTGCCAGGTCACCTTTATCCCTTTGGCGGACTGTGCGGGGCGGGAGTGGCGTTCAAGCTGGCGTGGGCTATTTGTCAGCGAGCCAGTTGTGCGCAGCGAGTCAGTCCCCATATGCGTGACTTTCTGCTGGCCGCGATGGGCTACGCGGCGTTGGGGACCGTGGCCGACGTGGTGCCGCTGATCGATGAGAATCGGATCCTGGTCCATCATGGCCTGAACAGTTTGTTTCAGCGTCCGCAGCCGGGTATGGCGGCGCTGCTGCAGGTCACGCAGCTCAACCAGAAGCAGCGGCTGACCAGTGAAGACCTGGGTTTTACGATCGCGCCGCGACTCAATGCGGCCGGCCGGCTCGGGCAGGCTCAGTTGGGTGTGGAGCTGTTGATTACGGAGAGTGTCGAGCGAGCTAAGGCGCTGGCCGACTATATTCATCAACTCAACAGCAGTCGGGAGAGTCTGGAGCGGAGCATTTATCTGGCGGCCAACAAGCAGGCCAAGGAGCAGTTCGATCCGGAGAACGACTCGGCGCTCGTTCTGGCGGCCGTCGGCTGGCATGCGGGGGTGATCGGGATTGTGGCGGGCCGACTAGCCGAGAAATATCACCGTCCGGTGGTGATTATCTCGCAGGATCAGGTGGGAGCGAAACCGGGGACTGGGTCGGCGCGGAGTGCCGGTGGAGTCGATCTGCATCGAACGCTGGAGGCGTGCAGCGAGCACCTGATCAGTTTTGGAGGCCATGCAGCTGCAGCGGGACTGAAGATTGCCGACGGGCAGATCGAGCGGTTTCGGGCCGAGTTCTGCGAGCACGTCGAGTTGGAGCTGCGGGAAGCGGATAGAGTGGCGGAGATTCGGATCGATGCCGAGGCGCCGCTGAGTCAGCTGACGTTGCGGACGGTCCAGCAGATTGAGCAGTTGGCTCCGTTTGGTGCGGGGAATCCGCGACCGGTGTTGTCGGCCAGTGGGGTGTCGTTGCCAGAACCGCCGCGTCGGATGGGGAGTGGCGAGCGGCATATGTCGGCCAAGATCAGTCAGCACGGGGTGACCATGCGATCGGTGGCGTTTGGCCAGGGGGATTGGGTGGAGGAGTTGGCTCAGGCGTCGGGTCCCTTTGACATTGCGTACCGGCCGGTGATCAACGAGTTCCGGGGCCGGCAGAACGTCGAGCTGCATCTGGTCGACTGGCGTTGCCGCGACCGCGCATCGGCCTGAGACCGCTACCCATTTCACCATCGCGACGCTCGCTAGTCGCCCCGCTCGCTTATCGCCACGCTCGCTTGTAGCCACCCTCGCGCAGCTTGTGGCCACGCTCGCGCAGAGCGTGGGAATCCGGCTAAGGCGCTGTAAATGAATATACTACCGAATTGGCAATGTCATTCCTCGGAAGAACAAGGCCCTTCGCCCCCTCGATGCGGAAAGTTATTCTCTTACGCCGGCTAACCTCCGCAGTTGATCTTCCGGCGTTCCCACGAGGACAAAACACGCAACTGCCCCACTTTGTGATTGGACATTGCGTAATTGGACATTGCTTGTTCGATATTCTGCGGTTGAGGCGTTTAGGAGCCCGGCGCGCCATGCGGCGTCCTCGGACCAGCCCGCCGGACGCTCTTGTTGCGGGTCTTGGTGCCTGGAGGACGACAGGAGCTTCATGCCGTTTCATGGCGACTTGGGTCGGTCCGGTCCGAAAATCCTGGTTGAAAATCCAGGACGTGGGCGAACACGCCGAGTTGCTCAAGTGTCTGGAGTGGTGTAGGATATGGTCCTTCGTAGCGGGAGGGTCACGCGCGACCCCACCTAGCCGGTGGTACCCGCAACGATCCTCACTATTTCACGCATCGGGGCGTGGCTCAGCCTGGTAGAGCGCTGCGTTCGGGACGCAGAGGTCGCTGGTTCAAATCCAGTCGCCCCGACTTTTGACAGCTGTTGCTAGTACCTGGCAGCAGCTGTTTTCTGTTGACAGGGCTTAGACTTACGACGACTTCTTCGTCGTTTTTGCCACATCCCTCAGAAGTGGCAATTCGGTCAGCAACTGTCTCGAAATGGCCCGGCTTGCGAGCAGTTGGTGCAAGCGTTGGTGCAAGCGAACGATCGCCCGAATCGTAAGTACCAGTTGCGCTTAAGGTCGATTTTTCGCTAACCGGCCCGCCATGGAGGGGCAGATCCGGCAGCGCATTGAGGGCTCCGTGCACGTCCAGCAGCTTGGGGTCGGTATAGACGTTCATCGTCAGCTCGATGCTGGAATGCCGCATGGCAGCCTGGGCGGTCCGGGGTGCCACACCACCTTTGCTCAGGTGGGTCCCGAACGTGTAGCGCAGCGCATGGATATCGACCGTGCGGCCTCGCTCATCGACCTTGGGGATCTCGGCCAGCTCCAGGTCACGGTTCAGGATCCTCAGCAGTCCGGTCGGCACATAGAATAATGGGGTCGCGGCCGGCAGCTTCTGGGGAACAGGCTCGCCGCGCCGCATGGCGGTGGCCTGGGCATCGGCCAGCTTCGCGTCCAGCCACTGCCGGAGGTCGTCAGCCAGATCGGCTCGGATCGGGATATCGGACCCCTGTCGGTTCTTCTCGTCTTTCGCATGGAGCGTCGCGTAGGGGACGGACCCCTCGAGTTCCAGTTGTCCCACCGTCAGGGAAGCCAGCTCTGACTTCCGCAGACCGGACAGCAGGTAGGTCTTGTAGAGCAGCGATCGTTCCCATCCCACTCGTCCCAGCTCGCGCTGCTGCTCTTCGCTCACCCTTGCTAACAACTTCCCTTTGTTCGGGCGAGGGTGCGGAAAAAACAGCAGGTCACCAAGTTCGCATGGCGCGGCAGCCCGACCCAAGTCAACAGCTCACGAAAGAACTGACGTTCACGTTCGAGACGCACACTGACGGCACCGATCGAAATGCCTCGGTGCCGCAGCGCTCGCTTCATCGCAAACCGGTGGCCGTCACATTTGCGGCGTATAAGGAGGACTTCTCCCATGCCGCCTTTGCCGAGCAGTTTCTCAGCTACGTACTCGTCTGGACACTCCTTTTCACCATCGCCCCAGCGCTGGTGGCGAGCGCGTCGCGCGCGCCGAAACACTCGCTCAAGTATGGGACCCAGACTTGGTTGATCAGGTGGCACCATCCGCAACTGGATCCAGTACGTTCGCCGCGAGACACTCCGATCGTTTCCAGTATTCACTCGAGTTGGAAGTGTTGTGCCTCACCAGCCAATAATCCCTACGACGGCAGTTTGTGGCGTCGAACCGCGCCGCCATTGGCCGAGAAGAATGATGCCTCGGCCCGTCTCGCCATCGCTGCATCCCTGCCAGTCAACACGACGGGCTCGGTTCATCCGCATTTGGTCGTGGTCGAAGTATACTTTCGTTTGACCTTCTGTTTGTCCGTCGCCTTACTCACAAATGAGTCTCGGGGCCCCGTAGCCATCATTTCGCGTTAATGGGCATTCAGTTTGCTGACTGCGGGTCTACAGTGTCGTGGTTGTACGAGGCCGCGTCGAGGCCGCGCTCAGGCGACAATACAGGCCTCGCCACGCGGAATCCCGAAGAGTAAGCGTCAGGGCTCTGGCAATTGTTAAAGCTATCAATAAGAGATTCGTACGTCCCCGAATAATCACCGCCTCGCACAATTCGCTGGAACCCCCGTTCAGGTCCCACGGGGTCCACAACCACACCGTTGTCCGAGTTCCTTGGGTATCGGTGCCAATCGTGACACCACTCATTGACATTTCCGTACATGTCAAAGAACCCCCACGGACTGCATCTTCGGCTGCCGGCTCGTTCGGGACGATTGTTTGCGTTCCGCACGTATACGTCGTAAGCATCGAGAAAACGCTCGTCATCGCCGAAAAAGAAGGCTGTCGTGGTACCAGCGCGGCATGCGTATTCCCACTGTGCTTCGGTAGGCAATCGATATCCCTCGTTTGCCTCAATCAATCGCCACTCATCGTAATCTGACAACGTGAAACCTGCGTAACGAGGCAATCGTTCCTTGTTTCCCGTTCTTATATACGCCGGCTGAAGGCCTTCCTTTCCGCTCAACCAGTTGCAGAAGAGCACGGCACTATACCAACTGACACGCTGCACCGGCATTTCCGAATCGCTATCACCATTGTAGTACGTCACTTCCTCAACTTTTTCTGGCCGCTCAGCCTGTTGATCTGCCAGGAATTCGCGAAACAGACTCCATGGAATCTCGCGGTCCGACATCCAGAAGCCGTGGCGTAGGTGTACAACTTGGCGCCACGCATCGTCCCTTCTTCGATGTCGTACGAATTGGCCGGGCTTAACATGGATCAGCGTAAGCCCCAACTTGCTTTTCTGCCAGCGAAAGCCATCCCGAGAGTTCTGAGACGGATGGATTTCAGGCATTGGGAGCTTCCAGTTCCGAAGAGCCCAGCCACTCGCACTGTGCACCCCTGGTTCAGGTCGATTCACATACAACCGTGAAAACTTGTCTTTCCAGGCTGTAGTGGCAGTGTCACTCGGGGAAACAGCACTGCCTACGGCTAAACAAATACCAGACAGCGTGTCTCCGTCTGTTTCATCACTAAGAGATTCTGCAAGTTCTTCTAGATCGCCACACCACTGTGAGAACAGCTCGATGAACATTGTCCTCTGTACCGGGTACAAAGACGGGTCGTTCGGGCGATGCCAGATAGCGGCAGCCATAGGTTTCGTCTTATTGGGATTACAGCCAACGCTAACTGCTACTGGGCGAAACCCATCCTGAGACAGTTCCTGGCACCGATCAAACGCGGCCTCCACCCCCAGTTCTAGTACGATACGATAATCATGAGGTGCGAGTGGTTTCCACAATCCCATGCAGGTAATTGACGAGCTTTGTACTGGGCATAGCTCTTGGAATTCCGGTAGATGAGAAATCGACGCAAAATCTGCATCTGTGCGATAATCGGCTGAGTCGCTATGGCCCACTGCCGCGTGCTGCCGCAGGAACTTGAGAGCCGTGCTGCGCATCGCATCAGCTGCGGCTTCATCGCGTTTCTGCAATCCAGAGGCCAGTTGCGCCGCCATTTTGGCAACTTGGTCAGGTTGATAGAAGTATGCATCGCCCTCGAACTTGCTGACCCACGTACCGAACTGCTCGATCGCGGCATCGGTTTCTCCAAGCCAGTTTAATACCAGAACTTCCTCGTACGGTATTCGCGTTAGGTTGCCGTCCGCTTCAGCAAGGCGTCGATGTTCATCTAGGGCGGCCTTGGCTTCGTTGGCCTGCCCTAGCCGAGCCAGGACAAAAGCACGTAGCCGAGCAATACTTTGTGCTAAGTTGCTCGATGATTCCAACTCGGTCGGTCGTAAGCCATCGAGGACTACCAGCGCCTCGGCAAACAAGCCTAGCTCATACAAATTGTCAGCAAGATCGCGCTGGATGCGGGGCTCGCTGCGTTCCTTCTCCGGCAGCGCATTGATGGCGGCAACGCGAGAACGACAGGCATCGAGAGAGTCAGCTGGTTCTCTTGCTACTACGACTGCAATATCACAATTCGGTAGATCTGTGGGCAGGGAAGGCCCGACATCAACCAGAGACGGATATCTGTTTTGCTGGTTGCTCAGCACCATCGCGTTGCGCGCGAATCCATTCTCGCTTACGTACATCTGGACCGTGCATTGCGAGTAGAAGTCAGTATTGTACGAGTTTCGAGAATCCAGGGAAATGCAGCGATCTTCTTCAGTTTGGTCTCGTTCTCCCCAGGCGATACAATACCGTCGTTGTCCTGATTTGGTTTCATAGCATGCAAAATCCTCTGGAACTAAGCCGTCCTTTTCGGCGCGTGTGAACGGCGCGGGTAGCTGGCGTTCCTCCCGGTCGAATTCCAGATCTCCACGTCTTCCATCACGCGTCCAGACGGCGGAGACCTTTGTCGTGCCGGCGTGCAGGAATGGACGCACTCGTATTGGGCGGTAACGGCATCCAGTTAGGGCAGTGTTTACGCTGAGAAACGTCTCAGCGCCCAGGTCCAGACATATCGCAAAGCGATCCTCTACTATTCCATGGCCATCTGCAATCGCCGTTTTGGTAGCCGCGTCGACACTACCGCCCGGAGGTCTCAGGGGAGTGTCCTGCCAAGGATCGCTCGCCGGTTGAACGGTTTCGCTTTGCATCGGCGGAGCCGCCTTGCAGTGCAGCATTTCTGAGGCGATAGACACGTCCTTCATGTAAAGGGCGACGGTGGCTAGCCGCGTCTTCCAACGCCAATCGTGCCGGGAAGTAGCTAATGCAGCAGCTTCGTGGATATCGTTCTTCAGTGCTGTGTGGTCACCTTTGCCTAGTGCTGCAATAATGTTGCCGCACTCGGCGGAAGACGCCTCAGGGATAACTTCGAGAAGAAACGGGTGATTGACATGTCCGAACTCCGCGAGTGCCAAAGCAAGGGCTAGTCTATCGTCGGCGCTGTTAGCCGGTTCTGCGAACTCAGTCTTCAGTTTCTGGCAAACCTGATCGCGATCATACTGGCTCAACAAGTCGATACCCGAGGCTACTGCTCGACCGCGGCTGTTCTTCATTGCGGTTACGGCGTCACGCAGTTGTACGGCTTCGCTTTGCGAGCGCACGAAGTAAACCAAGAACTGAAGACCAAAGCCGAGCAAAGCCACCACCAATATGCCTGCACTCCAGCGGCGAGTGTGATATCTCCCGGCACTATACATCATCTTGCGCGCGGGTTCCGCCCAATCGCATCGCGGAGCAAGAAGTAGGATCCTGGCAAATTCCCACGCAGAAGGTAAATATCGCGTTTCCGGCTTCGCATTCCAAAGCGAACTGCGTTCTGCCAATACTAGTTCCGCTCGCCCGCGTCGCGTTTCCTTCTGTTTTCTGGTCAGCCAGTCGCGAAGTGACGGCACCAGATAGTCGTGCGTAAGCTGATAGTACTTCTCGGCGGAGGAGAATTCTGCGCCCGCCTCGGCGACTTCCGGTTCGGTGGGCGTAATCAACCGCAGCTCCACATTGAGAATCGTCAGCAGATTGGCGAATTCCTCCGGACGTTCCGCATAGCCAGAGCATTTTCGTAGCTCCTCGGCGGACTTCATCTGGCCTTTGATGTCGGCGCCTACGGCGGGCAAGAGCGTCTTGAGCACGGCTTGAGCAGCCTTCGCATGCAGACGGTGTGTCGGTGGAGCCGTCCTGGCGGTAAACGTTTCATCTAGAAACGCTACGCCGACGCCGAATGTACCACCCACCTCCTGCAGGCTGGCAGGCGTCCACGGACGGCCCTTCATCATGTCAGCCAGCAAGGACAGCTGCACACAAATCACCTTGCCATCATGGGTCAGATCCTGCACGGCCCGATCGAGGAATCGCTGCTCGTCCGCCGACAGATCGTGTTCCGGCAGACGCCCATAGGCGAGACCAAAGGCGCGCAGCACTTTCCGAGCGTGCGACGGATCGAACAAGTCCACAACGGCGGAGTTGGTTCCTTCAATCTGCAGGATCTCCAAGGCCTGCATGAGCCGAGTTGTCGATAACCAGAAGTCATCGCGTACCAAGACCAAGCACTGCACATTCGCACCATCACAATGACGAAGAGCACGTACGAGCTGACTGTTGTCCATATTGGTGGTGCCATGTAGCCACTGCTCAAACTGATCCAGCACCAGCAAGACCTTCCTTCCGCCGGCCATACGTCCGGTGCGCAGCCCGGCCAGCGTTGCTACTAGCGACGACTCAGGGGCCACAGTTGGGATCTGTTTTCGCAGTGCTTTGAGCAGTCGCAGCTCAGTATCGGCGGGCGTGGCTTCGACATAAACCGGCAACACATCCGATGCCAGATGCGGCAGCAGCCCCGCCTTTACCAATGATGACTTGCCGCAACCGGAAGGGCCATACATCACGCCCACCGGAAATGTCGCATCGCTATCTCGCTCCTCAATGCGAGTCTTCCAAAACCGAATGGAGTCCGGCAGTCCCTCACGATCGCGCGGCCCGGGCAGCAACTCCAGGAAGAACTCCTTATCCTCCTTGTCGAACGAACGCAGCCCTTTGGGAACGATCTTCAGCGGCGGCTGCGAGCCGGAGTCCGACGTTCGAGCGCTGGGGCGAGGTGTGCAATCACCATCCGCCCCAACTGTGGATCCTGCGGCCGGCGTGTTCGCACCGAAGAGAAGACGCGATTCCACCGGCTTGCCCGTGTCGTTGGCGGCTTCCGAGTCCAGGCACGTCCCAAGAAAGGACTGCAGATCCTCTAATAGGTCCGAGGTGTTGGCATAGCGGTGCGTGCGCCGCTTCGCCAGGCACTTGAGACAGATACGTTCCAACTCTTTGGGGATGTCGGGATTCCGGGTACGTGGCGACTTCGGATCTCGCTCCTGGATCTCCTCAAATAGCTCCAACCGATCTGCCGCCGTGAACGGGCGATGGCCAGCGAGTAATTCGTACAGAATCACCCCCAGTGCCCAGATGTCAGTGCGGTTGTCAATCCAGTGCGATTCCCCCCGTACTTGCTCGGGCGACATGTACTGCGGCGTCCCGGCGGCGTGCCCCTTGAGTACACGCAGGGCATCTTCATGCACAGCCAGACCGAAATCAGCGACATGGGCATGCCCCTCGTTGTCGATCAGGATGTTTCCCGGCTTGAGGTCGCGATGGTAGAAGCCCTGCTGGTGCACGTAGCCGATGGCCGTGGCGATCTCGATCAGCCGATGTGTGATCTCTTGCCACGAGCGCTGGTGAGCCGATGCCCATTGCGCGAGATTCTGGCCCTCAATATACTCCTGAACGATGTAAATCAGGTCGCCTTCCTGCTGGACCTCGTAGACGGTCACCAGCGCCGCATGTTTCAGCTTGGCCGCCGTCCGCGCCTCGTGCAGGAAGCTCTCGCGCTGCTGGCCCGACCGTAACAGCGTCTGGCTGGGCACCTTGAGTGCTACCAGTCGATCTAGATTGGGGTCGTGTGCGAGATAGACCACTCCATACCCACCGCCTCCCAGGCGACAGCGGATCTCGAAGCGATCGATGTGCGTGGGATCCGGTTCGCGTTGCTGTGGCAATGTATGTCGGGGTTGGTCCTCGGTCTCGGCCCGGCCTGCACGCCGACGCTCAAGCACCGCCAAAGCGGCATCGACAACCGTTCCGTCGTCTGAGAATCGTTGGCGATACGCTTCCAGATCGACCCTCTCACCCGCCTGTTGCCGCAGATCGATTTCCACGACGAGCAGTTCTTTGATCAGAGACGCTCGCCTGATCTCGGAGACGCGACCGGCATAGTCCTCGATGTGCGGTGCATGGCCTGTTCTCCAGGCACGCTCGAACTCGTCGCTGAGTCGGTCGATCTGCTGTTCCACTTCCAGCGGCAGCTGTTCGCGATCAGGCTGGGAATCTTGCTCCGTCATGACTCCAGCTCCTGAGACCACAGGCGACGAATCAGTTGCAGCTTACGCTCCACAGCACGCAACGCCAGCCCCAGGTGATGGGCAAGCTCCTTGTTCGTGTATCCCTCCAGCTTGCCGCGTGCGACCTGTCGCAGCGTGTCATCGCTGAGCAGGCCGTAGAGTCGACTGAACTCCTCCTGGACCTGCAGGGCAAACGCGGGTGTCGGATCGCAGCCTGCCAACTGCCCGATGCCCGGCGGGGCAGTGCTCAGCGCAAAGTTCATGTCCAGCTTGGATTCCCCGATGACCTGTCCGTCGCCTCGCTTCGCCGCCTTAACATGTCGCCGCAGCCCGATGGCTTTTCGTTCAGTGAGCATGACCAGGACTTGCCACAGGTCATCGCGATCATCGAGCCGCGTGAACCGTCCATCCTCCACTCCGCGCAGGAAATCGTGGAAGGCCGCGAGCGCCACGTCTTCCTCGTCGGCCACTCGGCGCGGCAAATCGCCCAGCTTGCGATGAGCCAGTCGAACCAATCGCTCGACGTACCGCTGCCAGAGCTGCTGGGCAGCGGCAGAGTCTCCTCCGCGTAGTTGTCCCAGCCACAGGGTCACCGATTGATCGGTAGATGATGAATCTTGATCAGCCATGCCTCAGATTCTACCGAGGCGCTCAGGGGCATCGCAAATCCCGCCCCCCGTCAGTTTTTCAAGTGTTCCGTCTGCGCAGTATGTTACACCTTGTGCCGCAGCCGACGACGGGGTTCCCCGATCTCGGGCTGGCCGTGCAGACTTCTGGCCACAAGGCGCAGTTCGTACCACGCGGCTCCCGGTTCGGTGTAACGCAGGTAGTGCTGGGCGTTCTGCAATCGACGGCAGGCCAGATCGTACTCCTGAGTCGATAGCGGCAGAGCCTCCAGCATCGCGCGGGCCGACGCGAAGTCCTGCTCTGTGGCGTCGTCCAGTCGACGTTTCTGCAGCAGTCGATTCACACACTGCACCACCGCGAGAGCGACTTGGTGGCTCGACGCGGCAGTTTGGGAAAATCGGTAGTCCATGGCCGGTCCCTTCTCTGGTGACAAAACGGTAAGTGCTCGCCCACGAGCTGCATCCGGTCTCGCGGTGTGCTCGCCTCTGGGATGAGTACCTCGCAGCCGCCGCGCGAGGCCCGCCAACAAAAGCCAATCGGCTGATAGAACCACTGCCGAAATCTGGTGGGGGGAAAGTTTGCTGCCAGGATCGCGCGGGCAGTACAATCGGGACCGCTTGCGAGCGGGCAGCTGGAGAGGTGATTGCTGGAAACGGAAGGCTCTGGGGGACCAGCATCACACTTCGCCAGTGTCCCAGCAGGGAGTGGACCCTGCTGCCACGATCTGACGGTCGGCCTGCGCGATACGGAGTCACGTTACGATGCAAGACCAACGCACCTCGTTTGAAGTACCGCTGCCGGTCGCCGAGCAGCAGGAGATTGATCGACTGTGCAGTGAGTATGAAGCCCAGTGGCGTCAGGGTGATAATCCCCGAATCGAGGATTATCTCCCCAAGGTGGCCCCGCCGCTGGTTCCCTGGCTGGTCAAGGAGCTGGTCGCGGCGGAAGTTGATCTGCGTCGGACTGCTGGCGACGACGTACAGGTGGCAGAATACCTCCAACGATTCCCCGCCCACGCGACGGCAGTGGAAGCTGGCTGGGCTTTGATCGCCAACCGGCGGGCCGAGGAGCCCGGCCCGGCCAGCACGCAAGATTTCTCGCGTGACCACGATCAGGACACGGGCGGTGATCAGGTCGAGGTCCAGCTCAATCCGCAGCCGCTCCCGGACATGATCGGTCGATACAAGGTGCTGCGCGAGTTGGGCGAAGGTGGGTTTGGCCGCGTGCTGCTGGCGCAAGATACTCAGCTCAGACGCCATGTGGCCATCAAGGTGCCGGGTCCGAAGCGGCTGGCGACGGCCAAGAGCCTTGAGGCGTTTCTCGAGGAAGCCCGTACGGCAGCTCAGCTCAAGCATCCCGGACTGGTGGTCGTGCACGATGTGCAGCAGGACGAGGACCAAGTCTACATCGTGCAGGAGTACATCGACGGACAGGATTTATCCACTTGGAAGCAGACAACGAATCCGTCCATCGAGCAGATCGTCGCCTTGATCAAGGAAGTAGTCGAGGCGGTGGGGTTTGCACACCAGCACGATCTGGTACATCGGGATCTCAAACCGGCCAACCTGCTGGTGGATGGGCAGGGTCATCCGCACGTCGCGGATTTCGGCTTGGCAGTGGATGAGAACTCGCAGCAGCTGCGTCAAGGCGAAGTCAGCGGCACGCCAGCCTACATGTCGCCCGAACAGGTACGCGGCCTGACGCACGTCCTGGACGGTCGCAGCGACCTGTGGAGTATCGGCGTGATCCTCTACGAGCTGTTGACCGACCGCCGCCCGTTCCGGGGAGCGAGTACTGCCGAGATCTTCGAGGCCGTGAAGCACCGCGATCCCAAACCACCGCGTCAGATCAAACCCAGCGTTCCGAGCGAGCTGGAGCGCATCTGCCTGAAGTGTCTCCAGAAGCGTCAGACGGATCGCTATGCCTCGGCTGCCGAACTGCTGGACGACTTGGAGGCATGGTACCGCCAATCGTCGCTCGTGGTATCCACTCCCAGCGCTCAGGCCGTGGACGCAGCACCTGCAACGCCACAGGGATCTCAGGAAGCCGGTTCCACGGCAGTCCCCAGCGAAACGAAATCGGACAAGCAGCCAGCGCCGCGCATTGTTCCCAAGGGCCTGCGCTCCTTCGATGAGCACGATGCCGACTTCTTCCTCGAACTGCTACCGGGCGCGCGGGATCGTGATGGCCTACCCGAGAGCATCCGGTTCTGGAAAAGACGCATGGAGGAAACCGACCCCGAGAAGACGTTTCGGGTCGGCCTGATCTATGGCCCGAGCGGTTGTGGAAAATCCTCACTCGTGAAAGCGGGCTTGCTGCCGCGTCTCGCCGCCCACGTCGTCCCAGTCTATTTGGAAGCGGCCCCCGAGGACACGGAACTGCGACTGCTCAAGGGTCTCCGACGACGATTCTCGACGATCCCTGACGAGTTGGCACTGCCCGACGTGCTGGCCGGGATTCGCGAAGGGCAGTGGGTGCCTGAGAACACGAAGGTGTGCGTGGTGCTCGACCAATTCGAGCAGTGGCTGCATGCGCGGCGCGCCGAGCAGGACACACAGCTTGTCCAGGCTCTGCGCCAATGTGACGGAAGTCGGCTACAGGCGGTCGTGCTGGTGCGGGATGACTTCTGGTTGGCAGCCAGTCGCTTCATGCAGGATCTTGAGGTCGATCTCGTTCAAGGGGTGAACATGGTGCTGGTTGATCTCTTCGATCCGCTGCATGCCCGCAGCGTGCTGGCCGCCTTCGGTCGCGCATACAGGCGGTTGCCCGATGAGGCTACTGCGTTATCCCAGGACCAGAAGACGTTTCTGGACCGTGCCGTCGCGGGACTCGCCCAGGACGGCAAGGTGATTTGTGTGCGGCTGGCGCTGTTTGCCGACATGCTGAAAGGCAATCCATGGACCACGGCCACGTTGTCGCAAGCCGGTGGCACCGAAGGACTGGGCGTGACTTTCCTCGAGGAGACGTTCAGCAGCTCCACCGCGCCTGCCGCACATCGACATCACCAGCAGGCCGCGCAGGCGGTCCTCAAGGCCCTGCTACCTGAGGCGGGCAGTGACATCAAGGGCAGCAGGCAAGCATATCACGCCCTCCTGGAGTCATCGGGGTACGCTCAACGGCCCGGCGAGTTCAGTGAACTGATCCGGATCCTCGACAGCGAGATCCGACTGATCACTCCCACGGTCCCCGAAGGCGAAGATGTGGGGACCAGCCACGATCAATCAGCGGACGCGAAACGTGAGGAGAAGTACTACCAGCTCACCCACGATTATCTGGTGCCTTCGCTGCGGGAATGGCTCACACGCAAACAAAAGGAGACGCGGCGTGGTCGGGCGGAGCTGCGACTGGCCGAGCGTGCGGCCCTTTGGAACGCCAAGCCAGAGAACCAGCAGCTGCCGTCGCTGTGGGAGTACGGCAGCATCCGCACCTTAACACGAAGACGCGAATGGACTGAGCCACAGCGCAGCATGATGCTGCGTGCTGAACGTGTACTCTCGCTACGCTGGGGAACAGCTCTCGCAGTGATGGCGACGCTCGTGGTGGCTGTCCAGTATTCGCTCTCGCGTGCGAGCCGGCGCGCTCTGGCAGATCGATTACAGGGGGCGGTGACTACCGTGGCCAACAATCGAGGGAAGGCACTGCCGCTGGCCCTCAAGAACCTGGAGGAGTTCCCTTCAGACATGGTGCGCGAGGCACTAGACGCTCAGTTTGCCGATCCGCGAAACAACAGCGATCAGAATCACTCACTGGCCCATGCCCTGGCCCGATATGGGCAGGCAAAAGTTGTGCGGCCACTGCTGTTGGAGTCCATCGCGACCGCACCGGCGGAGGAGGTGGATAATCTGGTCGCGGCCCTGGCGCTGGATCGTGAAGCGGCCACAGCGGAACTTTGGCAGGCCGCCCAAGCCGCCACGGAGCAGAAGAACTGGGAACTGAAGACCCGCTGTGCCACGCTGGCCCTCTACCTGGACGATACCCGCCTCGCCGCTGAGATGCTGCGCGGTGAACCGCCCGACGCGGACGGCGGGGCAGTCGCTGCAAAACCCCTGCCCACGTGGCCTGACGCGCCGCTTGATCCGAACTGGCAGCCTGTGGCCGAGGCGACGAAAACCGTCATCACCGCCGCCCACGGCCTGTTGGAAGAACGCTTTGCCTACTGTCTGGATCTGCCCTGGCAGTCATTCTTGGAGATTGTCGAAACACTGCGCACCAGTGGCTATCGGCCCACGCGTGTGCGGCCCTTCGTGGTGGAGGGCCAGCGCAAGGTAGCGGCCGTCTGGACCCGTGACGCGCTCCCGTTTCGACTAGACTACGACCAGACCCTCGCCCAGCTTCCCTCGCCCGACGCCGACGCCGTGCGCGAGGGGCTCGTCCCTGTGGATATGGCGGGCTATCTGGTGGACGGGCAGACCGTATGCTACTGCGTACTGTGGTCTGAGCCGCTGGTGGCGAAGGACCAGCGCCGCCTGCGCGCAGGTCAGACGAAAGAGGAGTGGGAAGCAGCTTACTCTGAGTTGGGGAAAGCCAGTTTCCGCCCGCAGACGCTGCAGGTGTACGTGACGGCGGACGGCACACGCTGTTGTGCCGGCATCTGGTCCAGTCAGGCTGCTCCAACCGGGGCGGACGTGGCCCTGACGCAAGACGATGTTCGTGCTGGCAAGGTGATCTGGGAAGATCTGAGTAGCGCCGCGGCCGGCAAGCCGCTGCATCCGCTGCAGCAACAGCGACAGCTACTGGCCTCCCTCGACGCCTTGCCCGTCGAGGAGCAGAACACCCCCGAGCGGCGACTTGCGCGGGCTAAGGCGCGCTACTACCTGGACCAGCCGCGAGAGGCCCTGGCCGATCTGGAAGTCCTGGCAGCGCAAACGTCACCCTCCGCCGAGGCGCTACTCTACCGTGCCTTGTGCCAAGCGCAGCTGGGGCAGGCCGAAGAAGCCACGGCGACCATGGCCAAGGTGCAGGCAGTAGCGCAGGATCCAGGCTGGGGCACCTATGGTCAGATCCTGGTGGATGCGTGGCTGGGGAAAGTGGAGGAAGTCCGGCGCGGTCTGGAGCGTCTTGCCCCGGCAGATCGGGCCGATTCCACAGCCTACTACAATGCGGCCTGTGCGGCAGCGCAGCTCACACGCATTCTGAAAGACACGCAACCGACGGCCCTCGCCGTGTGGAAACGACAATCGCTCACGTGGCTCGGGTGGGCCTATCGGCTGGGGTACAGCGACCGTAACGGGATCGACAACGATCCCGACTTCGCTCCGCTGCATGATGATCCCGACTTTGCAGTAGTGGCGGCCGGGGTGTACGCATACACATCCTATGCCGGAGTCTGGCGACGGGGAGCCAACAGGCAATGCTGGGTGGACACTGCCTCGTCATGGGACGAGGTGCAGCAGGCGGCCGGGCGTCGCCTTGCGGAGGACGCTCGCCCGGTCGCCGTGGCCGTGTACGTAACGCCAGATGCGTCCCAGCCGCAACTGACGCTCGTCTGGCAGCGGCCGCGAGTACCCGCGCCACCGGTTCGCGTGTGGGACCCGGTCCAGCGGACCCAGTTCATCGAGTGTTTTCCGAGGTGGTCGGGGAGCGTGGAAGGACTGGTGGAGGTGCTGCAGCGGGACGACAATGCGGCGCTGCGATCGGGCATCTGCTTGGCGCTGGGAAGCGTGGAGAAACCCAGTGCCGAAGTGACGCGAGCCTGGGAGCCGGTACTGGCGGACTGGTACCAGGGACAGCCGGACAAGGGCGTCCACGGTGCCACGGACTGGGCGCTGCGTGCATGGAACCTGACGCTGCCTCATCTGGCACAGGGAACGCAGCTGCCGGTCGACTTCCAGTGGCGCGTCACCAAGAAGGGCCTGACGATGATCCACATCCCGGCCGGACAAGTCGACCGGCCAGCAGAGCGGGAATTCCGCGTGGAGCGAAAGACGATCCGCATCGCATACGACTTCTGGCTCAGCGACCGGGAAGTGACGGCCGGGCTGTTTCTAGAATTCCTCGATGACGCGAGCTACCGGTTCGAGAAGCCGGACCAGCCCGAGGAGATCAGGCAGGAAAACACGGAGAATCCGCAGCTGCCGGTCGTCCACGTGAGTTGGTACGATGCGGTGCTGCTGTGCAACTGGCTCAGCCGGCAGGAGGGGCTCAACCCCTGCTACGAGAAGGCCGGCAAGGAAAAGTTCCGCGAATACGACAACACAGTGCGGGAGCATGACGCCTGGAAACGGATCCCCCGCGCCAACGGTTATCGTCTGCCCACAGACGACGAGTGGGAGTATGCGTGTCGGGCACGCACGACCACAGGATTTGCGTTTGGCGACGAGGACGACTTACTGGATAGCTACGCGATGATTCTAAAGAATGCGAAGCTGGGACCTGCAGCAGTGGGTGGGAAGTTGTGCAACGCCTGGGGGCTGTTTGACATGCACGGCAACGTGTACGAGTGGTGCGAGGATTGGTACAAGGGGGGCGTCGACCGCGTGCACCGGGGCGGCGGCTGGGCCCTTTCTGCGTCGGACTGCCGCTCGGCGTTCCGTCTCACGACTGATCCAAAAGTCGCCAATCGCTACCTGGGCTTCCGCGTCGCCGCAGCTGCGTCGAGCGAGTGAGCGCGTCTGGCAAGCACGGTGGAAGGTCAGCGGCCCAAGCGGTTGGCGTGGCGTACCCTGCTCAAGCAGCGTCGGGCGGAGCGAGAATGTGCGGCCCCAGTCAAAACGATCAATGTTGTGCTGGTTCGCATGGCTATAGTCCGAACAATGATCGACCACGCTAACTGCCCGCCTCTCGATGCGCCCACTGCGGAGACCTGTGAGCGCCCCCAGGGCAAACGACGGGAGACTCATCGAGACCGGCAGACGCCATGCTGTCCAAGAGTCGAATGGCGCAGGGGGAACCATCACTTTGACTTGCCTGACGTTCCGTCCTCTCGACGGGGGTGTATTCTGGCTTATTCTGGCCGTGGCTCAATTCCGTAAGATCGGGCCAGAAGCGAGATCGCCAATTTCTTCCAGTCTCCCCTTGCATGCCTTGCGATCTCTTCCGATATCTCATAAAGCTGTTTCAAGTCACGTGTATCCTGATACCTTAGCTCGAACGACAAATGCGCACACCAACTAGTGAAATCCGTGACTTGATCAAGTATCAATTCAGCGCCATACAGAACGACCGGGAGCTTGTCGAACGCGACAGACGCCATTACCGAACGTGACTCTGCCCGGTCTGTCGACACATTGTTCTGATCGCTCAGCGATCCCGAGATGCGCACTTCGTCTGTTGCCTCCCTTTCGTCGGTTTCGTTGCTCACGTCCATGGCCCTGGCTGCTTTGCGTAGACGCTTCTGGTATTCGACTGCGGCAACATAACGTCCGTGATAATGTCGCAACACAGCAAACAGCTGTTGTTGATCGGCCGCTTTTTTGCTCAGGGGCAGTTGGTATGCTGGCCGACGGCCCCGTTTGAGCAAGAAGTTGAGGCGCGGCCTTCCCATTTCCGTTTCCGCCGTGATTCGTTCAATTTCGCGGTAATACAAGGGCTTGTCCCAGCCCTGAAAGCCAATTTTTTCGCAGTCGATTACGACGATCCAACTGTTGCAGGTTGCCAAGACAATCTGTGGGTAATGTTTCTCCACGATCGCACGTTCTTCCTCCGTCTTTGGAAGATAATGAAGGGCGAGAACGGACTCGTGAGACTGACGAAATCGCTCTTCGTAGAGGGACCACAGCGACCTCTCGAGTGTCTCCGCGCTGGAAATCTTCTTGTACCAAATGCGATCCGGGGTGTCGGCAAACAACGCTTTCAGTGAGTCAACCGTAGCTTGGAAACCGAGCGATGAGAGACGCTGCTCTAAGGGTGGATGTAGGTCGAAGGGATGCGCCGTAGTCGCCTTGCCCAGATTGTGCTTCTCGGCAAACGCCAAGGCGAAGGTGTGAAAGCCGTCTTCGATGCGTTGCGAAATGTCCAGATCCGCGTGGGCCGTCTCAGCACTGAACAGATCATCTTCCACATTTCGACGGTACGCGGAATACGCCACGCTGCGCAGCAGCGCTCGGGCGACATCGGCGTCTGATGTTTCTTCGGCGGCAAGGCGATCCGCTCGCAATTCTCTTTGCCGGTGGATGGCTCCCAGTGAGAATTGCAGCAGGACGCGGAAAAGGAGGGCGGCGTGAAAAAGGGAAATGACGCGGGTGTCGTGCGTTTCCTCAAGATATACTTGGTAACGCGTCAATATCGGTGAAATCCTTCGGCTGTAGAGAGTGTCGTTGCCACTGAAGTGAGCCAATTCATGTGCCAAAACAGCAGCAACTTCTCGTTCCTGAAGGTGCTTTAGCAGGGACAGACTAACGTAAAGCGACCGGCCGGTATAGGTTGCGTCGTTTACAACCAGTGGTTGTTCAGTGACGAAAAAATTGTCGTCGATTCCCACAATGATCTGGTCGGGCGCCGCGGTGTCGATCGCCGTGCTCAGTCGAGTGAGGTCGTCCCAGAATGCCATGGCTGTGTGCCGATCCAATACGGCACCCTCGACCTGGAGCTTGTCGTCGACCGACTTCACTGTCGCGGACAACACCATTATGGGAGCATACAACGCCAGCATGCATGCCATTCCCAGCAACGGAAGTCCCCACACATCAAGCCAGTTCGCCGCGATCCAATATGAGAATCCGACTACGAGGCAAGATTGCGCAGCGATCTGCAGCACCGAAAAGACTCGTAGAACCTGCCAGCCCACCGACAACCCAATGTGCAGAGCTCTGCGGGACCACCGTGCTACGAGTGCCACGGCCCCCATCATGATGAACACACCGACACTTATAAGAAGGCAGAATTGCGAGAGCCGTACCATCCAATACTCGAAGGCAGGCACGTCACCGCTCGCACTCTCCCGAGCGGCTGAAGGAAGGAAGAATAGAAGCGACACAACCGGAATAACGAAGATGACCAGTGACGGGTAGACGTATGACTCCAACACTCCGCACCTGTCACACTCTTGCTGCGTAGCCATACCGTTGATCCCTCCGCGCCGGGAAGAAGCATCACCGCTGGATTAGAGGAGTCTCGAACCAACGCTGCCTCAACCAATGTCCCAAGGTCAGCACTGCGTATTGGTCGTCATGGCAACTCCGATCTCTTTCGACACCCGACTTACGAAGCTGATGCTCTCGGCAAGCAACGTCGCATCGATCACTATTGTACGGCCAACGGGGGATACAAAATGGCCGAGCGCGATTCGGTGACAGGTGCGACGCGTGCAAACGGCACAACGCTGGCAAACCACAAGCCGTGCGCCGCACAATCGCGCTCGGTCATTTAGCCCACGTACCGGCGCGGTGGTTTCTTTCAGCGTCAGCTTGCCGGTCAGTGTACCACCGCCGGACCCTGCCATGCAAACTCCACTCCTTCCTGAACAACCGTAGTGCCACAGTTCGCTTCGCGCGCTATCCAAGACAGCAATACTAGCTGCGATGGAATACATCGGTCAAGTTACGGAAACACGAGCGACTGTGGCACGGTCGCCGGGACGCGCGGTGCGGAGCACGGTCGGGCGGGGCGAGAGTTCGAGGCTGACTCACCTCACTGTGCCGGTCGCCGGATTGTGTAGTGCTTTCGCTCATCGGATCGGGGCACCCGGCACAAAGACCATGCCTGCGGCTCATTTTATGTGGCGGTTCACCACGCCTCGCCAACGCCGCCTCGCTCACATGGATTCTGACGCTGGAAACGGGCAGCTAGCTCGGTATTTCCTCACGCATCGCGACAGGGATGGCTCCGACCACGCCGGATTTTGTCGCGTGCGAAGACCGCACCGTAGTGGCCATTTTCTCAGCGTGTCCGCCGAGGTTGCTGAACGGGAACGAAGTGATCGAGTTCCCCAAGCTCTCCCTTTCGCTGGCGCCGATTCCGAAGGCATCAGACGCGTCGTAATGAGGCCGGTCAACGTCCGAGTCGTCCCACCACAAGATCGTGCGTCCTTGCCCCGGATTTTCGCTCTCACATATTGGGTTCGCGACGAGAGGGACTCGCCTGCGCCCACCTAACCGCTCGTCACGCACCTCGTCGATGACGGGACCGTGACTGCTCGGGCCTCAGTCGACTGCCCAGGTCACTGCCGAGCGAGGGGAGGCGCCGAGGTAGCTGAGTAAGCGGGGCAGACGCCAGCGGCTGGGCTGAAGGGCTCCGGGACGGCCCGTCCTCACCCCCGTCGAATTCGGGCAAGTCCCGAACGTTACGTTCCATCTCCGCCTTGTCCTCGGCGCGGATCCGCCGCTCAATCCGAATCGTTGCTCGGTGCTGCTCGTCCGCCTTCTGGCCACCCCAGTACAGGCGCGACAGCCGGGCGATGTCGCGGCAGATGGTGGAGCGGTGAACACCGAGCTGTCTGGCAATCTGGGTCTGGTAGCCGTGGCGAAAGCCGAACTGACCGAGCAGCCGCAGGACCTGAGTGAGGCGCTGCTGTGCGAGGAGCTGTCGGCGGCGGTTGTAGCGCGATGCCCTGATGCACGGCGGCGCCTATGACGACGACAGCCAGATCGTGCACCTGGACACCTGGAAACGCGAACCGGTCGCGGGCGGCAAAGCCATCGTACGGATACGGAGCTTGGAGTGATGATCGCAAAACGGAAGCAGTACCAACGGTGCGTGTCGTGCGGCCGTGTCATGGAAGTGAGCGAGTCAGGCTGCCTGAACCACCATTGCAGCCCACAGCATGAGGCTGCCCACGCGGCCGCCAATCGACGGGGCGAAGATTCACCACATCCTCCCAAGCGTCCACTGGGACAGCGACTCGGCGAAGGCTTTTCCATGCTGCGAGGTGCTTGATGACCGACCTCATCCACCAACCGCCGCATTACACGTTTAGCCGCATCGAGGTGATCGACGCCATCGAGGCCTGGCAGCTCGGTTTTCACCTGGGCAACGTCGTGAAGTACGTGGCCCGCGCCGCGCACAAAGGACAGCAACTGGACGACCTCAAGAAGGCCCGCTGATACCTCGACCGGGAAATTGCCCGCCTGGAGCAATCGTGAAACTCCGTCCCTACCAACAAGACGCGGTAGAAGCGGTGTACCAGCACCTGCGTGCGTACGACGACAACCCGTGCGTCGTGATTCCGACGGCAGGCGGCAAGACGCCCGTGATGGCCAGCATCTGTCGCGATGCGGTCACGTGCTGGGGAGGGCGCGTGTTGATCCTGGCACACGTGAAGGAGTTGCTCGAGCAAACGGCAGACAAGCTTACACAGGTCTGTCCCGATGTGCAGTTCGGCATGTATTCGGCCGGGCTCAATCAGCTCGTGACACTGATCGAAACGCGTGGCGAAGGCGGGCTCTTCCTGTGCGCACCCACGCCTGGGTACACGCTCGAGCAGGGAACACTGACAGCTATCCAACAGCTATCGGCAGCGGACCGGCAGCTGTTGCTCGAGGCCGCCTGGGAACTCAATGAGCATACCCCCGCGCCAACCCAACCGCCGACACCGGCCCACTCCTTTGACGGACGGCCGGGTGACGACTTCAACGAGCGTGGCGATGTGCGCGCGGTGCTCGTCAGACATGGCTGGACGTTGGTCAAGGCGGGTGAAAACGAATACTGGCGCCGGCCCGGCAAGAGCTCGGGGTCATCGGCTACGCTCAAGGATCGCGTGTTCTACGTCTTCAGCGGCAACGTCTCTCCAATCCGGGTTCTTTTCAGCCATGTTCTCCAGTTGGGCAACCAACGCGGCAGGACTGCTCATCATGGCCCTTGCCAAGCTACTTTGCTGGAATCCGCTCAGTTGGTCGAGATTGCGCGCCACAATGCCCTGAATTGCGTGGTCTACCTTACTTGAGGCAACACGCAGTAGCGTGACCTCGCGTTGTGGGAATAGCAGCTTCACGTCCTCGCGACGAGTGCGAACCAAGTACTGGCGCAAGACGTTCCGGAACTCGCCGGCCTTCGAGCGTCTGAGATTCCGTGCCGGCCCCGCGCTATCGGCGATGTACTTGTGCCGGAAATCATCTGGAGTGCCGAGCGGATTCGCATGGCCTTTGGCCACAGCAAGACAATCGACCAGTGAATAGATGTCCCACAGGCGGTTCTGAATTGGTGTCGCCGTGAGCATGAGGACGTATTTGAAGAGCCGATCCTTTAACGCCCGATGAATCGACATTGCCAGCACAGGAGGATTCCGCGTCCCGTACAGATTCCTCACTTTGTGAGCTTCATCCATGATCAGCATGTCGAACATCCCTGCAACAATCCGCGCTAGCCGGGGGCGCGCCGATTCATAGGTCGTGACAATGAGCGGAGCACCGCCGCGCAGCTCCCGATCGAGATCGGCACCGACGGCGACTCGGCCCGTAATCCCGAACTTGGACTCCATTTCTTCGATCCATTGATCCGACAAGATGCGGGGGCAGAGAACGAGCGTACGCGACACTCTCCGCCGTGTCATGAGTTCTGCCAGGATCAATCCCGCGCTGATCGTCTTGCCCAACCCTACATCGTCCGCCAAGAGTGTCACCGGAAGACGACGGCAGAACGTCATCAGGTTCTGCATCTGATGATGGAATGGCTGAACCCGCGATTCCCAATCGACTTTCGACTTAACGTCGTCACTGCTCTCAATAATGATGGGATCAGCCAGGCTCAATTCCAGTGCGACTTTGTGCAGGTCATATTCAGCCACACTCCCTGCGGGACGCATCAAATGAGAGGAATAGCGAAAGGCTACAGTTGGCAGAGGCACATCCCAGTTTGTCGACGTTGTGGCGGAGTCCGCTGGTTCTGGATCCATCTCATCCTCGTGCTGTCTGAAAGAATCCCTGGGAACACTTCCACTCGCCGTCGACTCGGGACGCACTTTTCGCGAGGGACGAAATACAGGTCGGCCGCAGCCAGCGCAGCAGTCGCCTCGCAGACAGGGACCGCACACTCGCTTGCCGCACGCAGGGCAGGTCGGTGGCACGGGGGTCGGTCGTCCACATGCCTCACACGCCAGGATCTCAAACGACATCGTTATTCCCAGAACCAGTAGGTGACGGCCAGCGGTGTCTTGCCGGCAGTCGCTCGTAGCGTCATGTTGTCAAATAGATCCACTCAATGCCCACCGATTCAACGACCGTGTATCGAGGACGAATCGCGGAGGATCCGTCTGGTGCCACCCCCTACCACTCTCGATCGGTCAGCCCACTGACCCAGAGACACAACGTTGTCGGCGGCGGAAACTTGCGACGAAGTGCCGCCACCGCGAAAGGCAGGTCGCACTCCAAGGCCGATGAACTTTCCGATTCCATCATCTTGTTGCGTCGACTCCATTCAATCGCAACCTTCAGGTAACGGTGGAGCAGCAGGAGAGGTGGAAACCTGTTGTGACGGGCCAACCAGACGAGCAAGTCGGTGTACCCTTTTGAGCTGTTGCACGCTCGGCACGCCCATACGATATTGTCGCCGCTGTCCGGGCCACCCCGTTTCGTTGGGAGCAGATGATCGACGGCCAGTTGTTCAGCGACCCCGCAATACGAACATGACTGAGGCAAGAGCATCTTCAGCCGATCATCCTCGACAATACTGCCAAGGTCCATCGTGCCATTGCACAAGCCCGTGAAGAGTCTTGTGCGAATCTTAAAATGCACCGCGTCGTAAGCGACGGCGCGCGCGGTTACGGCAGCATGTGCCATCGCCAAATTGGCATATGACCAATAGAGAGCCTCTCCCAGTGTCCTGATCCGTTCCACCTTCAGTCATTCTCCTCTCTGCATCCCTGACCCGCCACAACAATTGCTGTTTCAATCACCGTTCCATATACCGCTATTCTTGCCACGTCTGCCCCGCCTCTAGGACGCTGACGCCACAGTCCTCCAGTCGCTGGAGGATTCGGGTCCGCGGGCGGTTCGGCCCAAGGCAGGCGAAGACTTTGTCCGACGTCCGGAACCAGAAGAGCGGCTCAGCAATCACTTCGCTGTCTTGGGTCAGCAGGGGCTCTTGACTAATTCCATGCTGTTTCACAATGGAAATAAGCCACTCCCTGTGCTCGTTGCCAATGCGGCTCAACAACTCAATGAGATCGTCCTGGATACTGATGTGCGCATCGACCTCTGGCCGCTCGTGAAGATCATTCAGGCAATCATCTATCACGTTGCAGATCCGCTGCCCGTCTCCTCCGTTACGCTTGTGACCGTACATCACCAAGACCGATCGAGCACGGGTCATTGCCACGTAGAGCAAGTTGGCCAAAACACCTTTGCCCTTTGCGGCGAACTGATCGACAGCAGGAATCAGGATGACTTCCGCGTCAAATCCCTTGAAGGAATGGGTGGTGGTTGCCAGGACCGCTCTGTCATTGCGATCAAAATGGCGGTGCGTCTGAACAGTCAGTTGCACACCGATGGCGGCCAGCAATGGCGCTATGTCGTTTTCCAGCCTCCAGGGAATATTCTTGCCGTTGAAGAGGATGCAGATGTCCGCGGGGCTCACCTTCTCGTGCGAAATCAGCCGAATCAAGTCCGCTCCGAACGCCTCAAATTGACGCTGCATGTCGGGGTATAGTCGAAAGGTTGGATGGGGCCCTTCCACCTGACTGAATCGCACATTCCACCACGTGTTGCCACTTCGCTCGGTACGTTCCACAAGTCCGCGAGCGACGAGTTCCTTATGATCAGGATCGTCGTCAGGCGGTTTGAGCCGATACAATACGTTCAGTGCAAACTCCGTAATCGGCTTGGTCGAGCGAAAACTCTCCTTCATGACCGTTGATCGGCCCCGCATGTCGAGACCGAGTTCCGACCACTTGGGAGTGCCTCGTCCGTACAGGTTCTGAGCATTATCGTAGAAGATGTTGATCGAACGGCTGTTCGCCTGCGTGTCGTCGGCTTGCCGAACCAGCCTCGACAGCAGCTTCAGCGCATCAGGCCCGAGGTCCTGTGCTTCGTCGATGAATATGGCGTCACAAAGGGCGGGGAGCAACTCCTCTGACCGTTTCTCCAAGAATTCGGCAGCGGCGCGATCGTAGTCGAACTCATACTGACTTATGCGAAGCCCCACCGACGGCAGAAGTTTCTCCAGAAGATCCCTGATATGAATGAGCTCCACGTGCTCCCAAGGAAACGCCGCAGCATCACTTTCTTGATCCCATGCCAAAGCAATCGAGTCGGCAATCATCTTGTGCAGCGCGCGGTTCGCATACACCGCCCAAATCCGGTAGTCGCTTTGTCCCTCAAAGCGTTTTACGGTCTTGAGGAGCCAATGGGCAAGGACAATTGTCTTTCCGCTTCCAGCGACGCCACGCACCAGCCGAGGCTTTCCATCGAGTGCCAGTTCGCACAGACGCTGCTGCTCTTGGCTGAAAACTGGACGAAGCGACTTGCGTTTGGTCAGCTGCATCCCCAGGGAGTTCGGATCGCCTTCAATGTCAGGGGTGGGCAGAAGGATATTCGTGTGCGTGTGACATACCTGCCAGCGCAGAGCGGTGCCGCGACGCATCAAGATCCCTGCACGAAGGTGCCGCACGAGCGGACGGAGATACGGTTCATCCATTTCGTTGCGACTGGCGATGATGATTACCGATTCCCTCGCACGGCTGATCGCCACGTTGACGAGCCTCTTCCATTCGTCGTAAGGCCACCCGTAGCTCCCGGCATTCACAGAGTCAAACACGACAATGTCTGCCTCCGCACCTTGCTGACTGTGGACTGTCGAAGCTGTCCACGTCTGCAGGTCGCGGTCGGCAAGATAGGATGCGAATGCTTTGGCTTGGGCTCGAAATGGGGTGATGAAGAGACCGTTGGAGTTGCCCATCTGCGGGTCGGCAAAGAACTTGTCCAGAAGTCGGGCGGTAATCGGTCGCTGCCAGCTTCGATTCCCCGGGCCACGCTCCGCTCGGATCTGTGGCAGATCGTCCGTTTCATCATCGAGTACGTACCAGAGTGCACGCGGCTGGTCGGCCAGTACGGAAGGCAGACGCGACGGCCTCGCCAGTACGTCAGCAGCCGTTGCGAGGGCACCACGATACTGGTATCCGGAGACCACCTGAGCGATGTCGTCATGCATCCGATACTGTTCACGAAGCAAATGAACCCCCTGGGGCAATTCCTTGAGTGAATCCAGGTGTCCCAGCGCGCTGCTGGCCAACCATCTGGCCTGACTTGTGGGAAGAACACGACTGATACGACTAATCGGGGCAAGCTGCTTTGAGTCGCCAACGAGGACTACCCTTCGTGCCCCCAAGAGCGACAGAACGGCGGCGGCGGCTCGCGAGATGAGCCCTGCTTCATCAATGAACACAGTCGTAAAGGGAGCGAGATTCTGCTCACTCATCTGGCGAATGGCGATTTGGTTGAGAAATGTGGTGGCCTTGAACGCCGTGCCAATTACCACTCGGACCTGTTTGTCCAAGAAATTGCGTTGAGCCGAATCCATCATCTCCTCGCGCAGTTCCTTGATCCGCTTTCGCATAATGGCCTTCTGCTCGAAACTCGGCGCGCGCGCAATCTCTTGGACGAGTTCATCGATGTGCGCCAGGAATTCGGTTTCTGTGCCATGGAGCAGGACCTCCAGGTTTGCCTCACGGAAACGCTTAAGGGACGCGCCTTTGCCAATTCGCCGGATCGCGAGGTTACTTAACGCCCACGAGGCATGTTCCCGAGCTGCCCGGCCGATGGCCAGCGCCGCTGCATCGGTGGCACGGTTGGTCGTGGACAAAACCAACACGCGCTCTGAAGGGTCAGCCAGGCAGCGGGCGACCTGCTGGCCGGTCGTGTAGGTCTTCCCCGTGCCGGGCGGCCCCCAGAGCACTGACCAGGAGCGGGTCCACCAAGCCTCCAGATGAGAAAGTGAGGCCGGCCGGCCGCCTGATACCGCAGGGTGCACGCCGCCTTCTGTGGCATGAAGTCGCTCTGGCAGCACTTCGCGAAGCTGCTCGAAAGCCGGTTCGTTGTAGACGGAATTCAGAAATGCCAGAAATTCGAACGGCCGCACGTAGAACGAGCCGGCAGTGGGCGGTCGGTCCCGGTTGGCCACAACCACGAACAGACGCCCACCCGTCTCATCGACTTCTACAACCTCACCATGCCACAGCAGCGAATCTTCGATCTCGGCCTCGGGAAATTCACTGTCGAAATATGTCCGCTGCTCAAGGTCGAATTCCTTCAGCGATAGGGGTCGGAAAGCGATGGCTCCTTCCCAGGTCCAGTCGAACTCGACCGTGTGCCCGACGTCCAGTACGAACACCGCTCCTTTCTCGGACTCGGACAGCAACGTCGCTCCTCGACAGCGGAGCTTCTTCCATTTCACCGACTCACGGTATTCCCGTCGCACCGCCTCCTGAGCGCGCTGCAGCGCATCGGAGCGATGGGGAGGCAACCCCAAACGCACTGAGTACCGGGCAACGTCAAAGCTCTCAAGGTCGCCAGAGTCCATAGCCAGGAAGCCAAAAGGGGGTATGAATGGAGCTTCCCAAGGTGAGTCAGCGTCCGCTCCACCTGTCGGGTCCACTATCCTAGCGAGTTCAGCCGTTCTTATTGGCCATCTAGGGTGACCGCGATAGGAACGGCTGGACGGCTCTATCGTAACTCCCTGCTCGGGCCTGAGCAATTAGAAAGCCATCGCCTGAGCAGGGTCTGAGAGCGAGCGCTGGTGGCCGCCAGAGCTGGCACATTGACTTGACCGTGACGGTGAGAAAAGCCTTGACGGTTAGCCGTAATCGCGACGGATCTCGCTGGTGAACCTGCGGAGGAGGAACTGAGATGTGTTACGCGCGATGGTCGCCAAACGACGGAGTCGGCACGGCGGCGGAACACCACCAGAGCATCAAGAAGTTGTAGGTTCCTCGTGCGTGCCCAGGGAAGCCCGAAAGTCATTACGCCGGCATCTGCGGCTCCTCTAGGGTAATCCAGAAAGACAGACGATCCGAATGATCTTATTGCCCCCTCAGACCCGACAGATTGCCGTGCCCGAGAGCTGCTCGTAAGTTGGTCGAAGGGTAGGACCGGTCCGCAGCCGCCCTTCTTTCTTCCTTCACCATCCCTTGCGCACGCGCGCACGAACAGACTCTAGAACGTGCGCACGGGGGGAGGGGGTGAAAGAGAGAAAGAAGAAGAGAGAGTGTTGATAGATAAGGAGTTACGTCGTTGGTTGTTTCACCTTCTTTCACGTTGCTTCACGGTCGGCGGGTTCCTGATTGCCAGTTTCGGGCGGGACTTCTTTCGCCATTCACCCTGATGGTTCACGGCGGGTCTAAATACCACTAGGTCGATCATTACATCTGAGAATATCGATCCGCTGTCTTGGCTAACCACTCCACTAATACACACTCAGCAGTACGTGGTGACAAATGCTCCTCATTTGTGCTCGTATTGACCGGTCCTCACCTCCTGGTTCTACCTAACGGGTGACAATGGGGAATCTAGCTTGGACTGGCGGCGCCACATCGCCAGAGATTCCGTGGACCCTCACGTGCAGTTCGCACCAATGTAAACCCGGCGAGCCTGCTTTCGCTTTCAGCCGGACGCTGGCCTCGAGTAAGGGCCTGTGGACTCGACAGGCAGTCGACTGATTTTCAGAAAGGGGAACGCATGCACCACGCAGCCACCCATTGAGCCAAAGCTCTGCATCTTCCTTGCACGTGAACGCGTGATCGCGCACGATACACTTTACGTGATGCACTAAACGGGCGACATTGAGCAGATCGGGCAACTCTGACGGCGGGCACGTCTGCGTTGCATCATCGGCTACCGCCCCGGCCGACCGATGCAATGAAGTTGCTCGCTTGAAGACAGCATTCGTGCCGTGTCTCATTCGGTAAAGAGGAATAAGCCCAATGTCAGCCAGCTCCTGACCGCGACGATCTCCCATGTCGACCTCTGTTGGACCAGCCCTTTCCAGCGTGCGGCGAATCGTCTCGTAATT
This sequence comes from Pirellulaceae bacterium, assembly GCA_041752115.1. Lineage (GTDB taxonomy): Bacteria > Planctomycetota > Planctomycetia > Pirellulales > Pirellulaceae > JAJRVM01. The sequence continues at coordinate 49,032 of JBGSHS010000223.1, forward strand.
GAACGACGGGACACCTTGCACGAGGCCTCCTGTCTCGACACCACCGATGCTCGAGCACCAGCCGTATTTGGCAAATGATCGATGTACTGTGGCCGCGAAAGCATAAACAGGGTTGACCCAAGTAAGATTCTCGAAGTCGATCTCCTCCTCGAAGCGGAACGATTCAGTAGAGGACAATTTGCTTTCAAAGGGAAGACGGCCGAGAAAACGAGGCAGCAGCAATGCCAGAAAACGGGCATCCTCGGATGCACGCAGGGAGTGCCAGTATTTGTACTGAGTCGTCGAGAGAATTAGGGCGAGTTCTCTCGGCCGGTTCAACTCGGTCCACGAGTCGAGGGCCAAGAGCGAAGGCGAAGCCGCCGCGACAAAGGGCATCCAGGCCGCGGCGGCAATCATCGACATGTGACGCAGGAGACTCACATCATCGGGAGCATGGTTGAAGTAGAAATCTCCCACGAGGAGTCCAAACGGCTGACCACCGGGTGTGTCGTATTCGTCATTGTAGACCTTTCGAAATAGCGGGCTCTGGTCGAATTCAACGGCCATTTCGAGAGACTTCCCCAATTCGCGCTTCGTCACATTGAGGACGCGGATCTTGACCCGCCGGCTTTCCGCCGTCGCGTCAACAAGATGTCGCAGTCCCAACCAAGTTCCGTGAAGCCGTTGGAACTCCTCACGGTGGATGATCAGGTTGACTTGCTCCGAAAGTCGTCGGTCGAGGTGCCTGACGACCAATGTAATGAGTCGGCGCGTGCTAGACGCAGCAACAAAAGGAGGCTGCTGAGCGTACTGTTTCAGCGACTCGACGGCACCCAGAATAACTGATCGGCTGCCTGCCGAGTGTTTATCGAGCATGGTATCCAGCTGCTGACAACGGATCTCGCTCTCACCGCTTTGGCCGAAGTTCGGCTCGATTCCGTTTGAACACGCTGATATACGCTGACACCTGATCATTGTGTCGACAACGTCTGCCACGTGTGGGTTCGCGTCAAGAAAGGCGTCCATTCTGACTAGATTCGTGCGGTTTTCGAGAACAGTTGAGAGTTGTGGGATTCGCTTGGCAACCGCAGTTGGCGAAAAATCATCTAGGGAATCGAAGCAGAGGTCGATATCGAGTTCTCGGTCGTTCGTTAGAAGGGACGGAACGGTAAATGTAACGCGCGGCGCTGACTGTTCGAATACTTCGGCAAAATTGTGGCTATCGATTTCGACAAAACGGCGGTAGTCCATCTTGGGAAGTACCTCGGCGGAGCCGGTTCCCGACAAATCTGCCAGTACACCCGTCACAAATGGCAGCTCGACCCAATGTTCCTCACCGAGTGACGGGAGTTGATACTTGAGTTGCACACAGGGCTGTCCGTCGGCGGACGCGAGGTTGGTTGCGCCCTGCGCTTTGTCAGGCGAAGACCGTGTCGGAGGGTCCCTTCCCTCGGCCTTTTGTGGCCCCTCCGAAACGCGAGTGGACTCGCTACATGTCGCCAAAAAGACCTCAAGGTCATCGATTAGATCCGCGGCCGTGAGGTAACGGTGCGTACGTTGCTTTGCCAAACATTGGAAGCAGATGCGTTCCAGTTCCCTGGGCACCTCCGGATTACGCACCCGCGGTGATTTGGGATCCAGTTCCTGGATATCCTCGTATAGATCAAGTGGTTCATCCGCCGTAAAGGGCCGTTGTCCGGTGAGCAATTCATATAGGATGACGCCCAATGCCCAGATGTCCGTGCGATTGTCAATCATCACGCCGCGTATTTGCTCTGGTGACATATAGTGCGGCGTCCCCGCTGCCTGCCGCTTGAGTGCGCGCACCGCGTCTTCGTGAACCGCCATCCCGAAGTCGGCGACATGTGCTCGCCCCTTCTTGTCAATCAGGATGTTGCCCGGCTTCAGATCGCGGTGATAGATACCCTCCTGATGCACATAGCCAATCGCCGTCGCGATTTCGATCATTCGGCGGGTCAAATCTTCCCAGGAGCGCGTTTGTGCGGCAGCCCACTCAGCCAGATTCTGCCCGTCGATGTACTCCTGCACAATGAAGATTTGATTCTCATCCTGTTGCACATCGTACACGACCACCAATCCAGGATGCTTGAGCTGAGCTGCCGTACGGGCTTCCAGCAGGAAGCTGTCGCGCTGCTGAGCTGTTGCCAACAAATCCGCGCGGGGCACCTTGATCGCGACCAAACGATCAAGTCCCGGATCGCGCGCGAGGTACACCACGCCGAAACCGCCCCTGCCCAACTGGCGTTGAATCTCGAAGCGCCCGATATACGTAGGATCCAGGGGCTCATTATTTGGCGTCTTTCCTGGAGACATTTCGTCGCAGCGTCTGCGACGCTCATGCGCAGCCAACGCCGCCTCCACCACCGTCTCGCAGTCCGCAAATCGCTGGCGGTATGAGTCCACATCCAGCGTTTCGTCCATCTGCAGCCACAGCTCGAACTCAACCACCAGCAGTTCTTGGAGTAGCGCCTCGCGTCCCACGTCAGCCACGCGATCCAGGTAGTCTTCGATGCGCGGTGCTCGTCCTGCCTTCCAAGCGCGCTCGAACTCGTCGCTGAGCTGATCGATCTGCTGTTCCACCTCCAGCGGCAATTTGTCACGGTGGGGTCCGGGATTGTCGTTCATGACGGGCGCTCCTCCAACCACAGGCGACGAATCAGCTGCAGCTTGCGTTCCACGGCCCGCAGGCTGAGCTGAAGCTGCTGCGCGAGTTCCTGGTTCGTGTAGCCTTCCAGCTTGCCGCGTGCGATCTGCCGCAGCGTGTCGTCGGTGAGCAGGCCGTACAGCCGACCGTACTCCTCCTGCACCTGCACGGCAAACTCGGGAGTTGGCTCGCAACCGGCCAGCTGCCCGATGCCCGGTCCGGCAGTGCTCAGCGCGAAGTTCAGGTCCAGTCTGGATTCCCCGCCGACCATCCCGCCACCTCGCTTCTCAGCCTGGACGTGACGCCGCAGCCCGATGGCCTTACGCTCGGTCAGCATCACGAGCACCTGCCACAGATCATCTCGATCATCCAGCCGCGTGAACCGTCCGTCCTCCACACCGCGCAAGAAATCGTGGAAGGCGGACAGCGCCACGTCCTCCTCGTCGGCCACCCGCTTGGGCAGATCGCCCAATTTGCGATGCGCCAGTCGAACCAGTCGCTCGACGTACCGCTGCCAGAGCTGCTGGGCAGCCGTAGAGTTTCCGTCCCGCAGTTGTCCCAGCCAGACGGTCACCGATTGATCGGTCGAGGATGATGACGCATGTTGATCGACCATGCGCCAGATTCTACCGGCGCGCTTGGGGGCACCGCAAACCGATCCCCCCACCAGGTTCAAAGTGTTCCGTCTGGGCAGTTCATTACACCGTACGCCGCAGCCGCCGACGCGGTTCTCGGATCTCAGGCTCGCCGTTCCTGAGGCTGCTCGCGACCAGCCGCAACTCGTACCACGCGGCTCCGGGCTCTCTGTAGCGCAGGTAGTGCTGCGCATTCTTCAGCCGTCGGCAGGCCAGACCGTACTCCTCGGTCGATAGCGGCAGGGCTTCGAGCATCGCGTGGGCCGACGCAAAGTCGTCCGCTGCCCCGTCGTCGAGACGACGTTTCTGCAGGAGCCGATTGACGCAGTGTACAACTGATTGGGTAATTTGGTGGGTCGTGGTGGCAGTCCGGGGGAATTCGTAGTCCATGGCAGATCCCTTTTGTCTTGTTGTGACAGAACTGAAGATGCACGCCCGAGAGCTACGTCTCGCCGTCCGCTGCTCTCGCCGCCTGAACTTGTACCTAGCAAGCGTTTCACATGGCCCGCCAACAAAGGACGCGGCACTTAAACAATCCGTTGACGGGGACGAATTCACGACCAGTCGCGCCCCAAATCTGGCGGGGGATGGCGTTTGCTGTCGGCGTTATGCGGCGGGTAGAATCGGGGCCGTTAGGATCGTCCCCGGTCCGTGGCGATGGCTCGCACTGCGACGGGAATAGTCGGCGGGCTGGGGACGTGGTTGGCTAGTGTGGTGACAGCGAGTTGAACTTTGCAGTCTCGCATGGCCTGTCCGCCCACCAGACGCGGAGTTACGTTACGATGCAACACAATCGCACGTCGTCCGATGAACGGTTGCCGATCGCGCAGCAGCACGAGATCGACCGGCTATGCAGTGAGTTTGAAGCCAAGTGGCGTCGCGGTGAGCAGCCCCGCATCGAAGACTTTCTCACCGAGGCGGCCTCGCCGCTACGCGCTGCACTGTTTACGGAGCTCATCGCCGCCGAAGTCGATCTGCGGCAACGGGCAGGCGAAGACGTACGAATCGACGAGTACCACGAGCGGTTTCCGGACCAACGGGACGCGGTCGAAGCTGGCTGGGCCCTCATCGCCGACCGACCGCAGCGCGATCCAAGTCCTCCCAGCACCCAGGACTTCTCGCGCGATCACGAGCAGGACACGGGCGGCGATCCAGTGGAGCCACCCCCCAATCCGCCGCCGCCGATCCCCGACATGATCGGTCGCTACAAGATCCTGGGTGAACTGGGCGAAGGGGGCTTCGGCCGTGTGTTTCTGGCCCAGGATACGCAGTTGCAGCGGCAGGTCGCCATCAAGGTGCCGGGGCAACGGCGGCTGTCTTCCACCAAGAACATCGACAGGTTCCTCGAGGAAGCCCGCACGGCGGCTCAGCTGAAACATCCGGGGCTGGTCGTTGTGTACGACGTGCAGCAGGACAGAGACCAAGTGTACATCGTGCAGGAGTACATTGACGGCCAGGATCTCTCCCGCTGGACGCAGGCAACCCGTCCCTCCACGCAGCAGATCATTAACTTGGTCAAGGAAGTGGTCGAAGCGGTCGGCTTCGCCCATCAGCACGACTTGGTGCACCGCGACCTGAAACCTTCCAACCTGCTGGTGGACCGGCAGGGCCATCCGCACGTAGCCGACTTTGGCTTGGCAGTGGACGAGAATTCGCAGGGGCTGCGGAAGGGTGAGGTCTGCGGCACCCCGGCCTACATGTCTCCCGAACAGGTGCGCGGATTGACTCACGTCCTGGATGGCCGCAGCGACCTGTGGAGTATCGGGGTGATCCTCTACGAGCTGCTGACCGACCGTCGGCCGTTCCGGGGAGCCACCACGGCGGAGATTTTTGAGAATGTGAAGCGCCGCGATCCCAAACCGCCACGCCAAATCAAGCCCAGCATTCCGAGCGAGCTGGAACGCATCTGCCTGAAGTGTTTGCAGAAGCGTCAGACGGACCGCTACGCCTCGGCAGCCGAATTGCTGGAAGACCTGGAGGCATGGTGCCGACAACCGTCGCTCGTGGCATCCACTCCCATCGCTACTGGCGCGCAGGCCGATGATGTGGCAGCGGCAATGCGACAACAAAGTTCGCAGGGAGCCGGGTCCACGGCGGCGCTGAGCGACACCAAGTCCGACAAACAGCCACCGCCGCGCGTCGTGCCGAAAGGTCTGCGCTCGTTCGACGAACACGATGCCGACTTCTTTCTGGAATTGCTGCCGGGCGCGCGAGATCGTGAGGGCCTACCTGAGAGCATCCGATTCTGGAAGCTCCGCATCGAAGAAACTGATCCCGACAAGACCTTCCGCGTCGGCCTGATCTATGGCCCGAGCGGCTGCGGAAAATCGTCCCTTATGAAAGCGGGCCTGCTACCCCGCCTTGCGTCGCACGTTGTGCCCGTATACCTGGAAGCGGCCCCCGAGGATACCGAGCTGCGACTGCTTAAGGGACTACGACGGCGGTTCCCCACGATTCCCGTCGAGTTGGCATTGCCCGAAGTATTGGCCGGGATACGCGAGGGGCAGTGGGTTCCCGAGAAGACCAAAGTGTGCGTGGTGCTCGACCAGTTCGAGCAGTGGCTGCATGCCCGGCGCGCCGAGCAGGACACGCAGCTCGTACAGGCCTTGCGACACTGTGACGGTGGTCGGCTCCAGGCGGTCGTGCTAGTGCGAGGCGATTTCTGGATACCGGTTTCTGAGTTCCTGCGCGAACTGGAGGTTCGCAATTTGGAAGGGGACAACGCCACGTCCGTGAGCCTGTTTGACGAGCGTCACGCTCGCAGAGTGTTGTCCGAGTTCGGGAAAGCGTACCAATGCCTGCCCGAAGATCTTGGCCGATTGACGGCTGAGGAAAACGAGTTCCTGGATGCCGCTGTGACCGGATTGGCAGAGGTCGGCAGAGTTGTCTGCGTGCGGCTGGCGCTGTTCGCCGACATGCTGAAGGGCAAACCATGGACCGCTACCACCCTGTCGCAGGTAGGTGGCACGGAAGGTTTGGGAGTGACGTTTCTGGAGGAGACGTTTAGCGCGTCGGACGCTCCCGCGGCCCACCGCTTTCACCAGCAGGCTGCACAGGCGGTGCTGAAGGCCCTGCTCCCTGAGGCGGGCAGCGAAATTAAGGGCGGCAGGCAGTCGTACGAGGCGTTGCTCGAGGATTCCGGATACTCCCACCGGCCTGATGAGTTCCGCGACCTGATCCAGATCCTCGACAGCGAGATCCGGCTGATCACTCCCACGGTTCCGGCGGGCGAGGATGTTGAGGCCCACGCCACCGCTAATGCAGGTGAATCTGCTACAGCGAGCGCCCAGTCGGTTTCCGCGCCCGAGAAATACTATCAGCTTACGCACGACTATCTGGTGCCGTCACTGCGGGACTGGCTAACGCGGAAGCAGAAGGAAACTCGGCGCGGGCGAGCCGAACTGAAACTGGCGGAGC
>JBGSHS010000224.1:0-11993 GCA_041752115.1 Pirellulaceae bacterium
GGCAGCTGGAACCGCGTGGCGGCGGTTTGCCGGTCGGCGGGCCGCCTCGCGCACGCTCCGACGGACCGCTCGAGCAGCAGCGGCTTTCGCTTGGCCCTGAGTCCGTCTGGAGTCTCCACTCCTGCCGAGCAGGGTCAGAGAGAGGGAGCGGAGTCAGCGGGCGGAGGCACGAAGGGAGCGTCTGCGGAGCAGGGATCGGAGAGGCCGTAAGGGATGAACATTGCTGCGTCTGCCGTGACGTATCCCGGCTTGCCGAGCAGTCGGCTACCGAAGACTTGCGGGCGGCGCTCCTCGCTACGTGGACACCGAAGGTCCTTGCGCGACCGAAGTAGCGGTTCGCGGACCACGACTTGGCTGGACACTCAGCGATCCCGCCAATCATCCGTGCGGTGTTCAGTCGCTCCACACAAGTGCTGCCAGATCCATGTCAACATGGTTCACACTCCCCTTTTCTGGTCATACGTGTGAAGCCACGACCTCCCACTGTTAGGATTCGCATGAGGCCGGTTGCGACTTGCCGCGCGAGTGCCGAATCGCCTCCGCACGCCGCTGCATCCGCCACACGCGTCCCCGATTCCAACGCTGTAGCATCACCGGGTAAAGATGCAACGGCACACTAAACAGGACCAACCAGATTCCAACGCGCGGAGACCCGGCCAGCACGTAGGTCAGAGCAAGGACAATCGCCACGCCACCACCCACTCGATGCACCCCCTCGGCCACGCTAAGGTCGCGCAGCAGTTGGTCCAAGTCCGAACGATGCTGGACAACCGGGTTCAACCAGCCCAACGGCGTGCGCAAGACCACTCGTTGAAAGGCACGCACTCCCATCCATTCATACACCCGGCCTTCGCGTTCCCAACGCGCAAAACCAGGCCGCTTCGAGTCCATTCGGAGATACAGCTTGGCTGTGAACGCGGATGTGAAGAAGGCAACCAGCCATGACAGGCTCAATGCCAATCCGGTTGGGTAACGATCAGGTTGGGAGATCGTCCCGAAAAGGCCGTAGCCCGCTCCCACGAGGAGCAGACAAAATGCGACCCGGCTGCTCGGAGAGGCCCGACGGATATGCAGACCTGAGTTCTTCACGCTTCGTCTTGTCCCCAAGTCGCGGTTGGCAAGGTGATGATCCGCTTCACTTCCGCACGCGAGTCAGCAAGTCTCGCTCGCCTCGAATCGAAACCGTTCGCTATGGTGCTGGTTGAGACCGGCCCCTCGTACTCAACCAGCAAGCCGACACGACAACCGCGGCGGCCATGCCGATCACCCCGCCGATGATGAAGCCCCACGCCCACACGTTTTCCGGATCGGTACGCCAGAATTCCTCCGGACCCAAGCCCAGCCAACGGAAGCGATCCATCGCGACACCGGCCATCCAGCCGACAACACCACCGACCAACCCCGCAATGAGGGTCGCCACTGTCGCCAAGAAATACCTCATCGTTCGCCTGCCTCCCACCAGAAAGTGACACCTCCATTATAGTGAGCCAACACCGCCATCGCGATTGAGGTCGAGCATTGGAGCGGCATGACGCCCCCGTCGCTGACGGGTAAAATGGTCACTAACCGTTCTTATCCTGACAGAATCGTCGCCTTGAATTGGCCGTCGCATGGAGCCGGCGGCAAAGCACAGAGTATGACCTTTCATCGGAGGTGTTTCATGAAGATTCTCGCCATTGCAGTCCTGCTCACGAGCTGTTCCGCTGCCGTCGGCTCCGTGGGCGATGCGGCCCAAGAAGAACACAAGACGCTCGACGGCGTGTGGGTGGTCGAGTCTGTCTTGCGTGATCCGCGTGAACAGGATCCGGATCGAGGAAAAGGTATCCGGTGTATTGTCAGTGGCACGAAGGTTGTCGCGAAGTTGCCGGGAAACGACAAGCCGGCCGGGACCCTGATCATCAAGATTGATCCGACCGTGGAACCCAAGGCCATGGATTTGCGGCCGGAGGGCGAGAAAGACACGGTCTTTGCCATCTATGAACGGAATGGCGATACCTTGAAGGTCTGCTGGAGCCCCCTCGGCGAGAAACGACCCGAAGAACTCACATCCAAGCCAGGCAGTGGCCATACGCTGGTCGTGTTGAAGCGTGAAACGCGTTGAAGAGTCAGCGGGCAGAACAACTTCCGTCATCTAACCAGGGGAAGCAACTGTCATAAGCGAATCGATCACGGCAATGAAACCGGAAACAGCTGTTATCGTGGGTGCCCTTTGGCTGGCCCGGATCTGCGTGCTGCTGCTATTCCTGTTCTGGGGTGTATTCTTTCTCGAACATCTTCACGAATGGTTTCTGCGCCCAGACGGTCGCCTTCCGCCCCCGAGTGTCTGGATGGGACAGTTGCTCCACTTGGCGATGCTCGTTGGGTTGGGTCTGCTCATCGATCGTCCAGCGTGGGGAGCGGCCCTCACGGTCATCGCCACGGTCTTGTTCTTCTCCGGGATCGGTTACAAGGGATTTCCATACATTGCACTCCCGAATCTACCGCCTGTCCTATTCGCTTTGATCTACACAGCAAGGGGAAAGCCGAATCAACGGATGCGGGCAACCGGCGTACCGCCGCTTCCTGATTCTTGACGTTCTGTTGGCGTGCACCAGTCGATTCTCCACCGCGCGAAAACGCAGCCTTATTGCCCGCCCGCGTCACATCCCCGGTGCGCTCAAGCTGCCAACCCTGTGTCGTCAACATGACGCGGCCGTCTGTAGCCCTTCGGCTCGCTTGCAGAATAAGAGTGACGACACCCGGAAACTGCAGCAGGTCTGTCAGACCTGGGTGGGATACGCCCTCGCAGGAAACGGCTCGGATTTGCCCCGTTTGTACGTGCTGGCGGCGTGTCGTTTCCCACCTGGAAAACGCCCCAGCGCGGCACGGTGACCGGGCTGGGGCGTGAAGTGTGGCTGTCGATCGTCGTGCGCTTACTGTTGGCTAGCGGCGAGCAGGTCGAGCAGCTCCTCGTCGAGCAGTGCCGACTCTTCGTCAACAATTGTCTTGACGATTCGGGCCCGCACCGTATCCGGTGTGCATTGTGGCTGCGCGGCGCCGTCCGCTGTGACCAGCGGGAGCGTCCATAAGTTGCCATCAGCTCCAGTATTGCTGTCTACTTCGTTCGGCAGGAGGGCATGATCGACCAGATCATTGAGCGACACATCCAGCCGCTCAGGCAGCAGTGATGAGACGATCGCCGATCGCGGCGTTGCCGTCATCGTAACGGGCACGCTCCCCGGCAAACGCCGAGTACCTGGTGTCAGCGTCTCATACATGAGGTCATCTGCGATGTCGCTGTGGTCGTAGCCCAGCAGATGTCCAACTTCATGAGCCACAACGGTCAGCAGGTCCATCTGACGGCTCGCGGTGGCAAACACATCGGACAACGCCGCACCTTGCCCTGATGCCGTGTCCACGAACCAGCCGGCACCGTTGGCGTTCATGTCCAGTGTCAGGCTGCGGCCCCATGCCACGCCCAAGTAGCCAGCAGGCAAATCGGAGACATATACATTGAGATTGCGCAGCGGCTCGACGTTCACCTGTGGCGCCCACCAGGAAATCGCTTGCTCCACGGCCCATTGGGCGTCAGCCGGATCGACCGCCGCCGCATTCGTCGCCGGCCCGGCCGAGGACCCGTCCGCCAGCAGCGGCATCGGCCCGCCGGTGATGGTGATCGACCAGCCGTGGAGCGTGCCACTGTAGAGCCACTGGTCGTCGGTGATTTCCAGCGTCCAGGTGCCCAGTGCGTTCCTGCCATTGAGCGCGGCCAGCGATCCTTCCGGCCGATACGTGCCGACGAACGGTGCCGCGCCCGCCGCGATGCTCACGCTCGCCTGATCGTCCAGGATCGTCCCGGTGAAATGGTCGCCGTTGCCACCCACGTCGGTGAACAACTGCACGCGCGTGCCATCGGGGCCGATCAAATACACATCCAGGTCCTGATCGCGCGTGTGACTGATCGTGAGCTGCACATTTACGTCCAGGATGGTCATCGCGTCCGGCACCTGGATCGTCGACGTCGTCTTACTGCGGTCCTGGATGGTGGTCGACGTCGTGTTGCTGTAGACGAGCGTGACCTCGTCCGCCTGCACGTCGATCGTGACCGTGCCGCTGTCGGTGAGCGAGCCATCGGTCACAACGTACACGAACGAATCCGCGCCGATATAGCCGGGTACCGGCGTGTAGGTCACGGTGCCGTCGCCGTGGTTGACCAGCTCGCCGTGGGCCGGCGTGCCGAGCGACTCGATCAGCAGCGGACTGCTATCGACGTCGGTATCGTTGGCCAGCAATGCGATCACGACCGGCGTATCGTGCGGCGTGCTGGCGTCGTCATCCACCGCCACCGGCGCATCGTTCACCGACGTGATCGTAACCAAAACACTGGCGGTATCGATCCCGCCGCGTCCGTCAGTGACGGTGTAGGCAAAGTTGTCGCTGCCGAAGTAGTCGGCCTGCGGAGTATACGTGAGCGTACCGTCGCCATTGATCACGACGGCCCCGTGGCTACCCTGCGTCACGGACTGAACTTGCAGGACTTCCAGATCCGGGTCCGAGTCATTCGCCAGGACACTGATTGTCGAGGCTGTGTCTTCCGCAATGGTCGCAGCGTCATCCACGGCCAACGGCGCGTGGTTCGGCGGACCGGCCAGGCTGGTGGCGATCAGGCGGACGTTGTCGACGTTGGCATCCTCATCCGACCCACTCATCTTCGCACGGAAGCGGAACTGGAAGTTCGACACGAGGTAGCTGCCGTCGATGTTAATGACCGGACTGTGCCAGACGTTCTCGGCATCCACATTGCCGCGCAGCTTGGCCACTTCCTGCCAACTGGTGTCGTTGAACAGGTCCAGGGCTACGTATTCGCCGGTGTCCAGCCCGCTTTCAATGAGCCAGTCGAACGACAGTTCCGCGCTCCCGTAGGGGGTGAGGTTGATCGGACTGGCGATGGTCAGCGTGGCATCGGACGCGCTGCCATCTACCTCGGCGGAATAGCTGCCTGCTGTGGCTCGCTGCGTCGACGTGAACCAGTCGTTCTGACTGTCCTCGACCCACAGGCCGTTCCACTGACCGTTCTCAAAGCCGTCCAAGAACAGCGGTGTGTCGATAAGAGTTGAGCCCACAGCCGCAGCCGCGTTGACGCGACCGCCGCTGACGGTCTTGCCCTGCAGCGACGGCAACGGATCCACGGTTTCCATGATCCGTTGTTTAAGCTCAGTAGCTCCCCACTCGGGATGCAGCGATTTCAGGAGCGCCGCGATACCCGCGACGTGCGGCGTTGCATACGATGTGCCGCTGCCCACGCCGTATCCACCTCCGTTCGATGTGCTCAAGATGTTCTCTCCCGGTGCCGCAAGGTCGACGTTAATCACTCCCCAATCCGAGAAGCTCGCCAGCAGATCGTCGTCATTGGTGGCGGCCACCGAGAGAATGCTGTCGAGATCGTAACCTGCTGGGTATCGCTCGAGAAAGCCAGGGTCGATACTCTGTGAAAAATTGCCCGCCGCACTCACGAAAAGATGCCCAGCCTGGCCGGCCCGTGCGATGGCATCGAAGATGAGTGGATGAGTGCCACCGGCATCAACATTCGTCCCCCAACTGTTACTGGAAATGGGAGCTCCCATGAGGACGGCATAATCAATCGCGTTGACGGCCGAGTCGTCTGTCCACATATAGTTTTCAGACTCGAACCGCAGAGCCATCAACTGTACCGCCCAGGTAACTCCAGCGATACCCACACCGTTGTTACCCACAGCGCCGACGATTCCCGCCGTTCGTGTCCCATGCCAATAGTCGTCCATGGGATCGTTGTCGTTGTTGACCCAATCCCAGCCAACCAGATCGTCCGTGTAACCGTTTCCATCCGTATCGATTCCATCCTCCCAGGATGGACTATTCAGCAGATCGCCGGCGTCGATTCGGCCGTTGCAGTTCAAGTCGACGACTTGGGAGTCGTTGGCGGGGTCGTTCAAGTCCCTGAAGGTGATGAGCGAGTCGGCATCGACATCCGTGAGATTCACGCGGACCGCTGCGGGGATCTCGCCTTGGTTGATCCAGATGTTCAGGTAAAGATCTTCATGCGTGTAGTCGATTCCCGAGTCCAGCATCGCGACGACCGTGGCAGCACTTCCCGTGGTCACGGACCAGGTGGCCGGGGCGTCGATGTCCGCGTCGGACACACCACCCGTCTGTCCTGTGTTGTCGAGTGACCACTGCTGGGCGAATTGTGGATCGTTCGGCACAAAGCTGAGCAGACGCCGGTCCTCGAGCTGTTCCGCAGCAAGCGTTCTACGACGATACTGTTTCCGATTTCCGGTGTTCATTTGCGGCAATTGTCTCGAGCCTCGCCTTGCCCCGTACTTCGTAAGCGGTGTCGTAAACATCGTTCTTTCCTCCGGTGCGATTGGTGGATGGTCTGTGCTAGAATGCAAACAGCCATCGCCCCACGGCGCGCACAACGAGCGCCGCGGGGGATGTCCGGGCCGGTGAGGTTCTTGATTCGCGTCTGGGCCTCACCGGCCGTCTTTCGTTGACGCCAACGACCAAGAGCGAGCAGTTCGACTTGCCTCTAGTTCGACAGCCCGCTTGCTGTTTCCCAAATGCAATCCTCTCTTCGCTGCGGAACGACTGTATCCGTTCGCCTTACTCGACTCAGCTCAGGATGATTGTGCTCGCCTTCACCACAACACCCTCATCACCACAACACCCTCACTATCCGTTGCGGTTCCGCACGCGGTACACAACGATTCCTAGACTGACAGCTGCCATGCCCCAGAGCCACAGGGAGCACGGTTCGGGGACAAACGAGCCGGGACCGAGAGCCGTGTCAGAGATCCGAACCTCATCAATGAGTCCTTTGAACAGCATCTGCTCAGAAGAATTCAGGCTGCCGATGCCGATTCCCGGGGATTGATTAGGATCGAGCGGCCCGAACGGACGTTGCACGGTGTTTGTCTCGCTCACGAGGCTTCCGTTGATGTAGAGCTTCATGTCTCCCGTAACGTCGTCGAGCGTACCTGCAACGTGTACCAGCTCTCCAAGCGGAAGGACGTCGGGTGAAAGGAGTCTGGTTCTTACATTCGCTGCATTATCAATCGTGAACGCTAGTTGTCCACCAGCAGTAATTGCCAGCTGATAAGGGTCTAATCCTCCTCGATTGTCCCCGCGAAAAACTACTTCCCGATTGACACCGAATTCGTCCACGCGAACAAGAGCTTCAAGGGTCAGACTACGCGTGAGTTGAAACAACGGGTCGTCAGCAACAAACACTCGGTCATCAACACCGTCGAACTCAAACGCCAGCGAACTTACTGGCTGACTCACGCTGCGGTAGACTGGCCCGCCGTACGGAGTTCCGTGCAACTGGCGGCCAGATGAATCTAAGATGGAAAGATCACCCGTTGCTGTTGAATCAGCTGTCCCTTCTTCGAATCGCCAGTAGGCAACGATGTCCGCGGCAGCTGAGTTGAGGAACATTACGTTATAGATCAACAATAAGAACATGCATCTGAGAATCGCTTCGGCACTGGGCCGCGCAGGTCTTGACACGTACATCTTCAGGGCCTCCCGATGTGAACCACGATGGGGCAATGACAAACCGCATACACGTCTTCAGTCACTATCACGCGGACAAGGAGACTGTAGTCTTTTCGTCTTGTGGCATTGCACGAACTGTTCGTCGTTACGCCTAGCTGGATACCTCACTCTTTGGCCTCATCTTGATACCCGCCGTGTGCTACCTTCTCCCGAGGCGGGATACTCTTGACAAAAGTGCCTGTCGCGCCTCCATAGTGGAGCACTTCGGCAGTATGACGGCTACCCACAAAGAGCTGGTCATTAGGCCCGAACACTAGGTATCGCGGCCCGTTCAAACCACCGTTACCTTTTTTGACCACGACGTTCAGGACGGCTCCGGTTCGTCCGTCACATCGAAACACCTCGTCCGTCCACTGACTATTCACGTACAGTGTGCCATCAGGGCTGAAAGCAAGGCTATCGGTTCGCTCTAAGCCGCCGCTTCCAGAAACGACGAATTCGTCGATGAAGTCACCTGTAGCGGCGTCGTACCGCAACACAGACGAGGTCTCATGACTAGCGACATAGAGGTTGCCATCTCTGAATAGCAGCCCTTCCGGCCGTTTCAGTCCACCACTGCCGGCTTCCACGAACTCATCGATGAATTCGCCTGTTGCCCCATGGAAACGGAGCACATTATTTGTGTCAACGCTGCTAACATAGAGGTTATTGTCCGGACCGAACTGGAGACCGGACGGATAGGCCAATCCGCCGCGCCCGGATGGCACAAACTCATCGATAAAGGACCCGTTGGACCCGCGGTAACGGAGCACTCTGTGGTTGTTGTGGCTACTGACATACAGGTTGCCATCAGGGCCGAAAGCTATCCCTTCGACTCCAAACAGACCACCGCTTCCGGCGGCAACAAAGATGTCGATAAAGGCACCCGTGCTCGGATTGAAGCGGAGCACATTGTGCGATGCACGACCGCCAACATAAAGTTTCTCGTCCGCTCCGAGGACTATGCCAGCTGGGTCAGCCGGGGCGGCGTGAAACTCCATTCCGGCGGCTGCGGCAAGCATCGCCTCGGCGTCAGCGTATTGTCCACTTTCCAGGAGCGTCAGGCCAGATGCCATCGCGGAGAGGTAGTGGTTCGGCTCGCGGCGGAGCGCTATTGAAAACTGCTCCAGCGCCTCCTTCTTCCGACCCCGAAAGTACTCGAACTCTCCTCGTGCAAAACAGCCGATAGCTCCACTGTCGGACAGCGATTCAGCCTGCTCGGCATACTGCGTTGCCAACTCGCTCTCTCCCAAGGTTCGCCACGACTCTGACATCCACTGATACACGCCCGGAATCGGTCCACATGCGGCTTCAATGCGCTCCCACGCATCGATTGCTCGGCGGTGAGCGCCAGCATCTGTGTTCGGAGGCAACTTGGTAACCTCAATCCGAGCCCAGATGTATAGCAACTCACAAATAGCAGTCTTGAGTGCCACTTGACGCTCGGCACCAACAGTATGGAAGTCGACCGCGTCTGCCCAATCGTGTTTGTCAAACACCATGTACAAGTCCAAAGCCAGTTGGCAGCTCTCTCGAACGTGGCCTGGTATACCTGGGCTGCTATCGTACAAGTTTGCATGAATATACCGTCGAAGATCTTCAAACCGATGGAAACGCTCTTCGGCGCGGATTCGGTCGGCCACCTCACGGGAAAGCTCTGTGAGTTCAACTGCAAGCAGTTCTTCTGAATCGGGGTTCATTGCGAGACGCCCTCGCGCTTCCGAGATTTCCTGCGCAGCATTCACGCAATCACCCGAGTGCAGGAAAGCGCGCGCGGCCACTAAGTGCCCCTCCACCTCATGCCGCAATCTTGTCATGCGCTGTTGACGTTCCCAAATGCTCGCAACGACAAACGTTGTGGCGATCAACAAGACGACTGCAAAGGTCACGGCGGTAACTAGTCGTGTCTTGTGTCGCTGGGCGAATTTCCGGAATCGGTAGCCTGCCGACGGCGGGCAGGCTTCCACGGCTTCGTCGCGCAGGTAGCGCTGGATGTCGCGGGCCAAGGCACTGGCCGATTCGTACCGGCGTGCGCGGTCCTTCTCCAGAGCCTTCATCACAATCCAGTCCAGTTCGCCGCGCACTTGCTGCACGAGCGTATGAACATCGGTGCCGCGGCGTTCTGCCACCGTCTCTTGGGTCGCCGACACTGTGCTGAGCCGAGTGCTCGGGCGCGGAGGTTCTTCTTCGCGGATGATCCGCCGGATCTCGTCGAACGACGCGCCACCGATCTGGGCGCGATCAAACGGCGTGATACCAGTCAATAACTCGTAGAGCATGACGCCCAGCGAAAAGACGTCACTGCGTGTGTCGACGTCCATCTCGTGCATCGCCGCCTGTTCGGGGCTCATATAGAGCGGCGTACCCAGGATCTGGGCACAGCCGGTCAGCAAGTCGTCCGTCAGTTGGCCCTGCGTGGCCTTGGCAATGCCAAAATCGATCACCTTGGGCAACGGCTGCGCGTCGTGCGTTGACACGAGCACATTTGTGGGCTTGAGATCTCGATGAATGACTCCTTTCTGGTGCGCGTGCTGGACCGCCATGCAGATGGATGCCATCAGCTCCAGGCGAGCTCGCGTGCTGAGCCGTTCCTGATCGCAGTACTCCGTGACCGGAATGCCGAGCGCCAATTCCATGACGAAGTAGGGCAGACCGGACTCGGTGCTGCCCGCGTCGAGCACGCGGGCGACGTGGGGATGGTCCATGCGGACCAACGCCTGGCGTTCGGCCTCGAAGCGTTGCACGACCTGGCGGGAATCCATGCCAGGTCGAATTACCTTGAGCGCCACATCCGGTCCAGCGGCATCCTCCTTTCGTGCGCGAAAGACACACCCCATGCCCCCTTCGCCGATCTGCTCCAACAACGTGTACTGGCCAAGGCGCGTGCCAGGACCCATAGCTGGAGCGACTGGTTCTACCTTCTTCACCGCACTCGCCGGCGGAGGTTCCAGGAAACGCTCGGACTTGGGAATGGCCCGCAGGAGCATCTCCACCTCGGTGCGTATCGTCGGTTTGTCAGCACATACGCTGTCCAGGTAGGCACGGCGATCCTGCTCCGACGCCAGCTGGCGGCAGTGCCAGAACATCTCCTCGAGTTTGATCGGGTCGCGTTCCATGGCGAACGACTTCCTGTGAAGGGGCCATGAATCAATGCGAAAATGGGACCCTCCGTGCATCACGACGGCGGCAGAAATCGCAGAAATCGATCAGGTTTGGTCGGGCTCGTGTATTGCGCAGTACAGTCGTACTTTCGCGTAAGCCCAATATCGATCGGCAGTTGGGCGAGAGATCCCCATCGCATCGGCGGCTTCCTGATGGGAGAGGCCCGCGAAGCAGCGAAGTTTCACCAGTTTGGCCTGGAGGGGGGCCTCACGCTCCAGCTGTTCAATCGCTTCGTCCAGAGCCAGCAGGTCGTCTGGGGGAACATCGGCGAAGCAATCGACCTCTTCGAGTGCCACGCGGTGCCTCCTACCACCATGTTTGGGGCTCCGTCTGCGACGTGCACGGTCAATGAGAATCCTCCTCATGGCTTCCGCAGCCGCAGCAAAGAAATGGCCTCGAGAATCCCAGCGCCGCATGTTGTCGCCGTCGACCAATCGAACGTACGCCTCGTGCACCAGCGCCGTGGCCTGCAGCGTTTGGTCGGGCTTTTCTTGGGCCATTCTCGCTGCAGCCAGTTTTCTCAGTTCCTCGTACACCAACGGCAGCAACTCCTCGGCCGCTTTGGGGTCGCCCGCTTCGATCTGGCCCAGAATACGTGTTACGTCGGACATGGCGTTGCTCACGAACGAGAGGAAGCCCGTGGGCGATTCTACCACGCGGTTGGGCGAAACCAGTCAGGCGCTCCCCCGAGAATTCAACGGGTCGGGCTCCGGCGCCGAGTGCGGTTAAAGACAACGTGGGAGGATGACATGCAGGGGGTGCGACCGATTGAGATGTAACGATGATTTTCCAGGGGGTCGGGGGTGATGACCCCGAGTTTTGGGCGAGTGCATGGGCGCGGCTCCCCGTGGTCAGGTGGTCGACGTTACGGGTTCCTCGTCTCTGTTGGGTGTGAGTTCGAGGCCGAAGGTCTGAGCCAGGTGCAGGGCTCCGTCGTAGGGTGTCAGCTGATGGACGGCGCACCACAGGTCCAGCACGTTGCCGGCGGCTTGGCAGGGAGGATGGAAGCACTGAAAGACATTTTTGCCCAGGTGCACCGAGAAGGTGCGCCCTTTCGCACGCTTCGCGCCATGAACGGGACAAGGTCCACGACACTGGGCTCCGTCGCCTCGCAGGCGATCGAAGTAGCCCAGGTGCCGCAGTATACGTTCCATGCTGATCTGGCTGCGGAGGTAAGCGAAGTCGACTGAGCCGCCTGCATTACCGGCGGAGGCCGCTGGCTTGACGATCCGCGTCTGGGCAGTGACGATATCGGTGGAGGTCGAAGTGACCGTTTT
>JBGSHS010000225.1:0-2723 GCA_041752115.1 Pirellulaceae bacterium
CCGCCGCCACCCTTGCCGCGTGCGCCCGCCTGACCCCCTGCGAGTTGACCGCCGTGCGCATGCATCCCTGCCAGATTCCCTGCGGCCGCTTCGCCGTTCTGACACTTGCCCATGCCGGCCGCCGCAGGACCTTGACCGCCCTGCATCTGGTGTGCCTGCATCTGCTGGAACCATGCCACGAGCGCCATTTCGAGTTCCGCCACGTTCAACGCCCCATCTCCCGTCTGATCGTAATTGGCCACCATCAACTGGGCGAGTTGTTGTATGGGGGGAGGTCCCTGTGCTGCGCCGTTCTGCAGCATCTGCCCTTGCCTCTGTTGTACGGCAGCGGCGGCTTGGACACCCTGATTCTGCTGGACTCCAGCAGCATTCGCGGCACCCTCCCCTCCCCGCTGTGGCCGTCCCTTGCCGCCGTGTCCTTTCTCAGCGGCCCCGACGCCGATCGCAATCGCCAGCGCCATGACCAGACTCAAGGAAACTGCCAGTGTCTTCTTCATCATGTCTTCTCCTCCCTTTGAACCACCGATCCCACTACTGCACATCCATCAGCCGCCCGCGCAGGCTCGAACGTCCACGGAGCGTTGTCGTCGTGGAGACTGGTACGAACTGCCGGTGCGCGAACGGTCCGACAGTCGAGAGAACGTTGCCGATTGGCTGACGGATGAGTTGAACCAGAACTGTCTAGCCGCAGAGTACCACGAGTGACTGCAGGTTGACAATCAACTTTATGGCGAATTCCGCGCAGTTTCTTCCCGACACCACTCCTCAGTAGCATGACCTCGGCGACTTGAAGAAATGCGGCGGATCTTCACGCAAGTTCTGCGGGTCAGCTGGCGTGTCAGGCGGCACTTTGGCGTGTGCGATCGCCGCATTGGCTGCGCACCACACGACGGCTGTCACGAGAGGTTACCGAACCTTTTCGGCGTGAATGGTAACCAGATCCAGGCCCCACCCTGTTGCCGAGTCATGTTTGCCCATGATCTTGAAGACCAGCGTGGCGGGACCTTCCTCCACGTCCATTTCGCCCAATTCCAACTGATCGACGCGTGAGCGGCTGGGTGCATACAAATCGACAGTCGGCCCAGAGGGAACTTCATTGCGATACAGCTGCACTTGTCCTTGAGCAGGTCCTTTCATCGCGTCAATCGAAATCCGGAATGTGCCTGCCGAGGGGAATTCGCACAACAGCGAAATGAACGGCGCACCGAACCAGTCTTTGCCTGCCGACGTCATTCTCAGAAAGCTCGATTTCGTTCCATTCACGTCCTCTTCCATTTTCGTGATCGTGCCGTCCCGGAAGGTAAAGGCGTGGATCGGAACGGACCAGCTGGGAGTGAAATCGAGTTTCGTGAAGTCCACGACTGTACGGTCTGGTACTGAGGGGAGCGACGTATCATCCGTGAGATCCCCTGTCAGGTAAAGGTACGTCGTGGCCGAGTAATCAGTCGCCAGATCATTGCCTGTGGGAGCATGTTCAATCGTCTGCAGAATGCTGTCGCGAAACGCATAGGCGTCGCCGAGCATGAAGCGGTAACCGCCGGTTCTTCCCAGGTGCTTCTGATAGGCCAGACAGCCGCTCAGCGGGAAGGAATATCGCTTTTCCCAGCGGTCCGGCACGTCGTACCAGCCGCCGTTGAAGAAATCCTCAGACCCGGTGCCGTGAATCGTCAACTGGCCGTCAATGGTGGTCTGGTCATCACCTTCAAAGAAGTACGTATTTCCGGTCACCATGCCTTGTGCCTGCAGGACGCAGCCGACCAGATGTCCTCGCCCCTCCGTCTCGACGAACGTGAAAGGTGTTCCTTTCTCCGTGGGGTTTTCTCGTCGCCACAGCGCATGAAACTTCCCCTCGTTTTCTTTTCTGGGAACAGCTGCGACGACCACCTCAGCCCTCACTTCGATAGCCGGACCGTCGGTTCGCTCGGAAATGAGTTCGATTCGAGCCGACTTGTCAAAAGGCATGGGGAAGTAGCAGTAGTTGGTATTGGCCGCCGTGCCGATCAGGAGCGACTGGGTTGCCGGACGGCCCCAGGCATAGCCGAAGAAGTCGCCGGCAGGGCAGTTGACCGAGGGCGTCGGCTCGTCGTCCCAGGTCATGCGCAACACGAGGGCTCGGTCTTTCCCGTCGAACGCCGATGCGGGACTGAAACGCATCCCGACAATACGACCTCCCTCTTGAGCGTCGAAGATAGTGGCCGTCGTCCCCGGCGCCAGGGAAATGCTCGTTTCCACTGTGGTCGCTGTGACGCCCGGTGGAGTGGTGTACTGACTCACGTCAGTACCGCTCGCCGCGAACAGCGCCTGGGCTTGCCGCTGGTGCTCCCTTTCCGAGGGCGACTGCTCCGGCGACCAGGTGGCAATAGGGGTCTCGGCCGGATACTGGGCGTAATTGATCTGATAGAACTGCACGCGTGGAGCACGGGCGACGATCTTGCATGACTTCTCGTAGGGAAGCGGAACATAGCTGTAGAAACCTCCGGCGCCAAACCCGGCCAGAGGTGCAACGAACGGCGTCTGCCGTCCGGTGAACAGATCCCGGAATTTCACCTGGATCCGCGACTGCGTTTCTCCATCGAAATAAAAGGCTCTTCGGGAGAATTTGTGGGTAAGAAAGCCTGCCTGGATGGTCGGCGGATCTCGCAAGAGCCCCTCAGGAATCTGAACAACAAAGCCTCATGTTGAGGGAAGTCATTTGAGTTGGCCCGGCTTCATCATCCTGTCAT
>JBGSHS010000226.1:0-28077 GCA_041752115.1 Pirellulaceae bacterium
CCGTTTTTTGGTGTCACACCGTGGAAGCATAACACACCCATAAGCAATCGTCCTAGACCGATTTCTTGGAAATCGGCTGTTTTACCGCACGCCGCTTGGCACTTCCTTAGGGGAATTCAGCTCTGTGGGAATCCAGGCTAGCTGCTGAACGAACCCGGCAATCGACGTAGCGGCACAGCGGTATTCCATGCCTACGTGTCGCACACAGTCGTCCGACTGCTTCCAAGAAAGCAGCGGGTCGGCCGGACACACAGAAAGAGCGTCAGCGGCGCTAAAGGGCACAAGAAACGCTCAGTCCGTATTCGGCCGGTTCTCTTCAACGGAATCGTCCCACCCGAACTTGACAAACACCTCTCTCCAGGTCTCCATAACACGATCGGCCATTTTGGGTGGAGCATCCAAAATCACGGCATAGGAATATCCCTCGTCCATGCCTGTATTCGGGTACTCAGCATACTCCAACTCCGCAATTCCGATCTCTGCCAAACGCCGAAAGAACTCGCGTGTTTGACGTTCGCGGACCAGTACGTTGCTCTTGTATGAGACGTTGTTAAAGAAGCACAGTCGGGTGGGCTGATGCTCCGTCACCCGATACGTCCCCCACTTGTCGCCAAAGTCAAATTTATGTGCTCGTTCCGCGTACTTGGCCGCGACTGAATTCTGTTTGTCCATCGAGAGTTCCTTTCAAGGAGAAATCCACGACGAGCAGCGACGTCGTGACAGACCTGTTCGCCGGGCGAACATACCCAATGGCATCATCGCTAGGCACCATGCAAAAAGAAAGCCGTTCGCTTAACGATCACGGGACTGCCTGCACATCCGCGCCTCTTTGACACGTTGGAGGCCTAAGGTCTTCCCCAAGGCAAATCGTGGGCGAGTCAACGAGCATATCGTATCCGATTTGAGGGAGAAAAAGTTGGGGTTGTTCGCGGCCAACCCCATGCCGTTGAAGGGAACAAAACCTTCCCCGCGCCGAGCTTGTCCACGGCAACAGATCGTGAAGCATTTTCTGCCATCGACGGACGTCGACACAGGAAACCTCGACCAGCGGATGATTGGCGGGGTCGCAACTGTATTCCCCAGTGCGACCCCGCCCATTCATAGTTGTTCCGCTCAGACATCCAAAAAACCTCCAGAAAAACCGATGCGTGCAGACGCACGCACCACTCTGATCGCCGATCGCCACTGCAAGCGACACCTCTCCCGAGATGCCGCCGGCAGCCGCAACCGCATCCAACCACAGATAACGGCGTCCGCGACAAATGCCGCAGCCGCCCGACCTCTCGATTGGCTCAATGGCCAGTCAGCCCTTTCGTCGTGGTTTTCTCCATCACTCCGCCAACTTCTGCCAGCAAAGGAATCGAGATGTGCCCGGCACCACCCGTAACACACCAACGGCCCGCGACTGCCTTGCCGCGATTCCGCCTGGGTCAGCACATAGTCGAAACCATGTCCTGACTCAGCTTCTACTCAGGCCCCACTCCCAGACTTCAGCGTTTGACACGTACCTGACCAGAGGTACGCACCGGCGACCAAGCCGGCCCCTGAAGTCCTTCCTGCGTTAGTCATGCTCTTCGCGTCTTGGTTCACGTGGCTAGAAGGTGTTACCCCTCAGGCAAGTGACCGTATGTGTGGGCTCCCGCCCACCATAGTTTCAGCCGGTTGGCAGAACGCCAAATTCGGCCATTTCGGGGGTCAGAACACAGAAGCTACCCCTTACCCTCCGATCACTGCTTTTCGCCGCTGTACGGGCACGTATGGGCTCCCAAACAGCGTTTTCGGCAGCGTCTCCCAAGACACTCACCGGCAAGCCCTTCTTGAAGTTGGGCCTTTCATGGTTGAGCTCTTCACGGCCGTTGGATTTGCCAACGGTCCCCGAACCTGGTCCAGGTCCGGCTCCGGCTGTCACCAGCCTGGAGGCTCCCCACGCCGGCGCACGTTCAACGAACCCACCTTCTCAGGTAGGCCCGACGCCCGTGGGCGGATTTGCAGCCAGTTACGGCTACGCACCGACTTTGAGTCGTGACTGCCCTGATGCTTGTGCATCAGGGTCTGTCCGCATCGCCCCCGTTCTCGGAGCGAAACACTATCGGATCGAACGCTGAGATTGATCTCTGACATACAACGCCAGAGGGTTTACTTCAGCGAGCCTCCGTCGAGCACGGACAAGCCGCTCTCGCGGCATCCGGCTCTACTGGCACAGCACATGATGGTTGGTTAGACCATCTCCTTAGCCTGTTGGTTGCAGGTTTACCGGGTATGCTGCCCAATCGAGAGGTCGCACGCGGCACGTTAGCACCACCGACGACCGCAAAACGATGTTCTGCGCGGCCCAGCATAACTCAGTTCGCTCCCCAAAGCACGCTCACGCGGTGTTATGCCGTATTGGCATGGAGCGTTTCTGTCAAATGCTGTTCCACCATGATCTGTCGGTAATGGCTCACCAGTTGGTCGTTACCCATTTTCATGGCCCGCTGGTATCCTTGTGCGGGTATACCGTGGGCCTTGCTGACGGCGATGTCTTCCAGTTCCCGCCTCTTTGTGGACGACAGTCGCGACAGATACTCGGCGAATGGCGACTGTTCCACGTGGTGCGAACCGTTGGAGCCGCTCACCTTCGATCGAGTTGCGTTTCCGGCCGGCTTGCATGTTTCGGCAGGCCACAGAACAGCACAGTGTCGACCAATCCTCGCCTCGGGGCCAGCCAGCGAAACGTAATTCTGCCGAATCGACTGGACAAGGAACCCTGCCGGGTTCTTTAACTTGCCGACGCTTGGTTGTCTCGACATCGCATCAAAGGCATCGAGCTTCGCTTGAATTTGTTCCGCCGGGAAGTCTCGCACGAGCTGCACTGCCGTGGATATTGATACACCCCGCTGCACCAGCTGGTCCTCCAGCGCCGAGAGTGGCCGCTGCGACGTCGTGGAGGTCTTTGTTCTTGGAGCCCGTACAAGCACGATTTCCCATTTCCCGCGACAGAGCCTTCTGTACCGTTGGTCAGCCGGCAGGGGTGTGAGGAATGCCTTTTGTTCAAGTTCTCTGATGGCCGGCAATAACCGCCGCTTCAGTTGTGCGGAATCATAACTGCGGCTGAGCCCCACGTGTTCATACGCGAATGACGCCAAGTCGAAACGCAGCTGGTTGGTGAAATAGAATCGCTTGTCCAAGAAGCGGAAGATCCGCTTGGACACCGCCAGTTCGAGCTGGCGGTAGAAGTCCATGTCTAGCCTTCTGAGGTAGCCCGCCTGGAAGCTCTCGAAAACAACTTCGTTCCAGGTGAAATAGGAGGATGGCTCGCCGGCGACATCGCATGGCGATCGACCACGCAACACGACTTCGTCGAGCAGGTGTAAGCTGGCATTGATCCACCGCTTGTCACGGTTGTCTCGCCATGCGTTTTCGTAGTACAGCGTCACCCCCGTCCACCGCTTTAGGGATTTGTCGAGCCGGGCATAGCTCTTACCTTCATCACGCCAGCCCAGGATGCGGAGCAACTGGTATCGATTGAATGGAATTCGTCGGCGGGTGAAGTGATCCCCCATCGTGAGCTGCAACAGCCCGAGACAGACTTCGTCGTCCAGTGCCGTCGGCAGCCCGAAGCGATCGGAACCCGAGACCGTCAGACGCCGAATTACATACCCACCTGCCACTCGGTCCTGGATACGATCCTCGAACACGAGTGACTTGCACCCTTTGGGAGCACGATCCGCCAGCAGTGCCAGTGGAAACTCTACCAAGTTCATTGCGTCACGGCCCATGTCGTTGAGATGACATGGAAGTGCAGCGGGTTCACATGCGTATTCCCCTTGCCCCATTTCTTCCTCCTAGAAAAAAGCAACAACCGATTGCCTGTCCGTTGTTGCAAGTATCTTCTTGTTGAATAACAGGAAGTTGTCCGCCCGCCAATCCAGAAAAATCAAGCCATTGGCTGCGTGTTCCGTGCACCGTTTCCCGGATCCGGAAACCGATCACTGCATCGTTTCCCGGTAAGATCCTGTCTCGTTTCCCGGTGATTCCCTGCCTCACGTCACGGTGACGGCCACGATGGCTGTGCGTCACACACCTTTCACTGCCTGAATTGCCGGCAACGCCAGATTGCCAGAAATGTCAGCATTTCGGCAATGCCTTAATGCCGGCAAAAAGGTGCTTGGCAGCAGGGTGACCGCGTGTTACCGATTGTCTTGAAGACCAATGAAGATCATCGCCATCACAAATCAGAAGGGAGGCACGGCCAAAACAACAACGGCGGCGGCACTCGGCGTGCTGCTGGCCCGCAGTGGGACACGCACGCACTTGGTTGACATGGACCCGCAGGCCAGCCTCACTCGGGCCTTCGGTTTGGAGGACGAGACCGACGGTCTCTACCACTCCCTCACCGACCGGGCTGGCTTACCTGTCAGAACGCTGTCTCAGAACCTCACAATGACGCCGAGCAGCATCGAGCTTGGCAGGGCCGAGACCGAACTGCTCAGCGAAACGGGCCGCGAGCACTTTCTGAGAACTAGCCTGGAGAAGTCCGCCTTGCCCGACAACGCGGTCGTGTTGCTCGACTGTCCGCCGTCGCTGGGAGTGCTTTCGGTGAACTGTCTCACGACGGCTGGCGGAATGATCGCAGTCATACAGCCCGGCGGGTTCGAACTGCACGCCTTGGCCCACCTGCACGCCACCGCCCGGGCCATTCAGGAGCGTGTGAATCCGGACCTCCGTATTCTCGGGGCGGTAATCACCAACGCCCATCTCCGACGGAAGATCACCGATCAGGTCCGCGTAGAAGTCGGACGTGTTTATCCCGTACTGGGGACCATTCGTGCGGATGCACGACTTCTCTACGCCACCACCGCCGGAACAATACTCCGCCTGAGCACCTCGAAAGCCCTTGATGACTATGCGAAAGTAATCGAGCAGTTTCGGTCGGTGTTGCTGTGAGCACGCCTCACGTCCGCGGAGTCACGGGCCTACTTGACCAGATTCTCTCGTCAGTTGAACGTACATCCGCAGATTCTGAAGATGTCTGCTCTTCGAGTGCCGGGCGGCTTGGCCGAACAAGCAGCACTGTTTGCCCCGGCGTACCACGAGTTGTTGCACGACGCGGCAGACCATTAGGAAGAACAGTTGCAGCAACCGCCAAGGAAAAAGTCACGGTGCGAATAGCCACCGACTTGATTGCCACCTACCGCGAGTGGTCCTGGGAGGCACGTTCGCAGCTTAGTCATCTTGTGGAGCAGGCATTGACGGACTACCAGGCGAAGCATCGCTGACACGCTGACTGAGCACTTCTCGCAAGATGCGAACTAACTCATCCATGGATCCGAGAGGCGACTGATACTCCATCGCGACAATCCACGAACCGCGTTCCGTGTTCGCCACGAATATGCGAGTGCCCTGCGTTTCTCTCTTGTTGCGGTCTTTTCCACCGGGAGCGAGCCCGTTCGCCTGTGATCGAGCGGCGGGCAAGGACGTGCCAGCATAGCTGTCACTTGCCTTGCCTGCAGCCGCACATTGTCCTCTCCGGCGGCGAACAGGGCTCGTGGTGTTCCTCCTTTCGATTTCAGGGCCGGGCAAAAACCGAAAGGAGGAAACCACATGGAAAAGACCGCAACAACAGACAAAACGCCAAGGCTCAACATTCTTCGTTCTGGCGACCCGAAAACATCCTTCGGCCGCTTGTCGCCAGCCGAGATTCTCGACAAGTACGGCCCCCCGAGATCACTCCTGAGCAGTTCGCTCAAAACCGATAAATGCCTGTCAGTCTCCGTCTTAGCTCGGATGCTCTACTTCACTCCCGGTGTCTTCTGCTCCCACGCGACACAAGGCTGCCTCGCCGCGTGCCTTGGCCACTCCAGCGGACGAATGCAGATGCCAACTCACGTGGTAGCTCGCGACCGGAGAACGGCCCTTTACTTGGAGGCCCCGCAACTCTTCCTCCAGATGCTCACCTTGGAGCTTACGCTTCTCGAACGCGAGGCACGCCGACAGGGACTTCAACCAGCTGTTCGGTTGAACGGCTCAAGCGACCTGGCCTGGGAAGACCTTCATCCAGAAATCTTTCAGCGGTTTCCCAACATCCGCTTTTTTGACTATACGAAGAATCCGGCCAGAATGGACCGCTTCCTCCAACGCTTCAATTGGCCCGCCAACTACCACCTCACCTTCTCCGCACAGCCCAATAACCATGAACAGTCACGACGGTTCTTGGAGCAAGGCGGGACTGTAGCCGCTGTGTTCTGGCCAGAAGTCCCGCAATCCTTCTGGGGACACCCGGTCATCAACGGCGACAACCACGACGCCCGGTTCCTCGACACGGCCGGTACCATCGTCGGACTGAAGGCGAAGGGTTCCGCCAAGACCGACCAATCGGGCTTCGTCATCCGCAATTCGCAGCCACTGCCGGAAAACGACGAGCAGCTCGCACTGGCGGCGTAGTCGCCGCAGCACGCTCTGAGGAATGTGCCTCAGGCGGAATTGGCGAGTCCTCGCAATCATTCTTCGCGAGATATGCAACCAAGCAACCGTGTCGGGCAATAACACCGACATAACCAAATTCAAAGGAGGATTCTATGTCCGATAACAACAACAGACCCGTGTATCGTCTCCGCTATGGAAACGTCGTCGCCGCCGTGTGGGCAAACAACAGTCAATCGGGATACTTTTACAGCACAACGGTCGTAAAAATCTATGTGGACGAGGGAGGAAAATGGGGTGAATCGACCTCTTTCGACGACCGCGACCTGCCCAGCCTGGCCAAGGCCGCGGCAGATGTACACACGTGGATTCATCAACAGAAGGCGAACGCTGTGACAGTGAACGGCACGGATGCCGCATGACCGGCCTGGAAATGCCGGGCGGATCAGTCAGGAGTCGGCCGCGAGAACCCCCGTTTGATTAGCTTCTCGTGGTGTGCTACCGTCGGCGATGTTTGACGTAAGAACCAACCATCGAAACAGCCGCAGCACGTGGGGTAGCGGAGGCCCCGGAGTTTCCCTGTCGGCGTTCGCCAGAGGGCCGCCGCGGCCTCAGGTGTCGGGCCGGCCAGGTGACTCCCTCAACCAATTGGAGTTGCCGGCCGCGCAAACGGCTCTCACACACGGTTCTTCGCTCCTATTCCCCCCGTCCGATCCTGATTACCATCAGGGGGCCGAGATCGCTGCCAAGCTGGCATGCACTCCCTTACCGACGGACGTTGCGTGAACTCTGAGCAGCTGGGACCGGCGATGCTGCAGGGCAACGGATCAATACTCCGTTGGTCCCGGCGGTTCGAGTTGCACCCTCGAACAAATCTCGCGGCCGACGTCGACTCGGGGGGGGCTCCCACCAACTCGCCATTTCTTTGGCTGCCTCGCCCCAAGATGGTATTCCAGGACTATTGGGTTTAATCACACCGGGCGCTCCCGCAGTCAGTCAGACCAGAACGCGAGGAGATCTTCGTGCCATTCCTTCGACGACATCGATTGGCAGCTCGCCCCACGCGGGAACTACCCCAGGATGTGACCTGGGTGCGCAAATCAAGTGAGGGTGCGCGCGTGGGTGTGGGTGACCTCAAACAGTCGGCAGCTTGCTGCTGCACGATACAGCGGGGCATCTGCGTACCCCTCACTCGGCGTCCCCTACCTAGCTGACTTGAAGTTATTTTGGTTGGCGGTACTTTGACGACATGATCGAGAAGCGCGACGAGCAAGGCTATTGCGAACGAATGAGGGGTAGTGGGACTTGAGGTCGCTCGCGTTTGCGCGTGTCGCGCGCGCTCGCAATGTCGCAGCAAATGAGGGTTCTGTCCATCGCGCGGCTGGATTTCACCGGTCCAACGGCGCGCGAGCGTTTCTTTGGGGAGGAGAAGACCGTGCTAATGCCGATCAGTTCGTGGCGGACCACCCTGACCAAGCTTGGCTTCAAGGTCGTCAAGACCCGCAAACCGTTTCGGCTCAAGCCGCGGCGGCTTGGATTGGAGCCCCTGGAGGGACGCGCGCTTCTGAGCACGGTCACCGCGGGGTTTGGACAGAATGCCATGGAGGGCTCGCAGACGGGGTACTTCACGGTCAGCCGTGACGCCACGGTCGGCAGTCTGACGGTGATGTTCAGCTTGGACCAGGGATCGGGCCTGGCAATGTACGGGTACGACTTCAGTCAGCCCGGGACCTACGGGAGCGTCAGTTTCAGCCCAGGCCAGTCATCCGTGACTTTGAACGTGGTTCCGATTGACGACAGCACGCCGGAGGGGAACGAATCGGTGGTGTTGCGGCTGCAAGGTGGCTCCCTTTATACACTGGGGACCCCCAGCAGCGCGTCGCTGGTCATTCTTGACAACGACACGGGCGGTTCGACGACGGTCAACGTCGCGGCAACGCAAAACGCTTCTGAGCCGAATCAGAGCGGATACTACACGTTCACCCGGGATTCGACCTCGGGCGGCCTGACGGTGTATTACCAAGTGGACCAAACCGCCAGCACGGCCACTTCCGGCACGGATTTTACCAGCCCCAACACCTCGGGGAGCGTGACGTTTTCACCGGGACAGTCCTCGGTGACGCTCCAAGTGATGCCTGCCGATGACAGCGCCGTGGAAGGCACGGAGTCCATTGTCGTCCGGGTGCAGTCCGGGTCCGGGTATTCCGTAGGAAATGCGAGCAGCGCGTCCCTGTCCTTGCTGGATAACGACACTGCCGCGACGGTGAACATCGCCGCCGGGACGGGCGCCGCGGAGCCGAGCCAGAGCGGGTACTTCACCGTCAGCAGGAACACGACGGCCGGCAGTCTGTCGGTGTACTACCAGGTGGACCAGACGGCCAGCAGTGCCAGCTACTCCAGCGATTTTAGCGCTCCGTCGACGAGCGGGAGCGTGTCGTTTTCGCCAGGTCAATCCTCGGTGACGCTCCAGGTCACGCCGATTGACGATACGTTGGCCGAGAGCAGTGAGTCGGTGGTAGTGCGTCTCACGACGAGCTCGGGCGGGGGATATCAAATCGGAACAGCCAGCAGTGCCTCGGTGCTGATCGCGGACAACGATTCGACGCCGCCGACCACGGTCAACGTCTCTGCCACCGCCGCTGCGGCGGAGCCGAGCCAGAGCGGCTATTTCACTGTCACTCGGGACAATACCTCGGGAAGTCTTTCGGTGATCTACCAGATTGACCAGGGCTCGACGTTGGCAGCTTACGGCTCGGACTTTAGCGCGCCGAACACATATGGGAGCGTGACGTTCAGTCCGGGTCAGGCGTCCGTGACGCTCCAGGTCACGCCGATCGACGATAGCGTGGTGGAGGCGGATGAATCGGTGGTGCTGCACCTGCAAAACGCGATGAGCGGAGGAGGGTACACTCTGGGGACGGCCTCCAGCGCAACGCTGCTCATTACCTCCGACGACGTGAACCTGCCGGGCACGGTGACTTCCCTGGACTTGTTGAATGACAACGGCACCTCACCTACGGATCGGATCACCTCGGACCCAACGATCGCCGGCAGCATTTCCAATGACGGATCGGTGAGCGGAGTCTCCATCCAGTTCGACTATAACGGGGACGGCTCGTCGGACGGCTCTGCCACGACCGATTCGCTGGGGGACTTTACGCACACGCCCAGCGGCGTGCTGCTGGGACCGGTGACGATCTACGCGCGGACCCAAGAGTTCGAGTCCGGGCTGATGCAGTACATTTACGGGGCCTGGTCCTCGGTGAGCTTCACGGTGGCCAGTGGGATGAACGCGCCGCCGGTGGTGGCCAGCCTAGCGTTAGCCAACGACACCGGCGAATCGGACACAGACAACATCACCAGCGACGCCACACTGACCGGACAGGTGACCAACGACAACTCGGTGTCGAACCTGCGTGTCGAATTTGACCTGGACGAGGACGGAACGGTCGACGAGGTAACGCGGACCGACGCCTACGGCGTCTTCAGCTATCTGCCGCACCAACTGGAGGCGGGCGAGGTGACGGTGAAGGCCCGGGCGGTGGAGTGGGACCAGCAAACCTATGCCGAGATGTTCAGCGACTGGACCACGCTCAGCTTCACGCTGGAGGAAGGCTCCGGGCCGACGATCACCGGACTGAGCCTGGTGAGCGACACGGGGGACTCAGCGACTGATTTGGTGACCGACGACCCGCAGATCACGGGGACGGTCGTGATCAGCACGGGAATTCCTTTTGGCATTACCGTGGAGATCGATCTCAACGAGGACCAGGCGGCCGACGCCACGGTGCTGACGGACGACGAGGGGAACTTCACCTACCAGCCGCAGAGTCTGCAACCGGGCGAGGTGACGATCCAGGCCCGGGCCATTGCGCCGAGCCTGCAAGGAGGGACTGAGACGGGGCCGTGGGCTGGGCTGACCTTCACCTTGAGCGACGGCACGACGGCCACGGTCACAGGCCTGCACTTGGTCAACGACACGGGCACGCCGGGGGACAAAATCACGACCGACGCAGAGATCGCCGGAGGTTTGGCGTTTGTGGAAGATGCCGCCAGGACGATGGTTCAGTTCGACCATAACGACGACGAGATGGCGGACGGCACCGCGATGACCGATATCGAGGGGGACTTCCGCTACCGCCCGATCGGTCTTCCCAATGGAGCGGTGACGATCCGTGCGCGCGTGGCGGAGTGGGACGTGGGCAGTTCCAGCTATCGCTACGGGGTGTGGACGAGCTTCACCTTCACGCTGGAAACCGTGACGGGCACGGGGACCGACCCCAGCACACCTAGTGCGACAGCCTATGACCGGGCGGTGGAGATGGGTCTGAACCAGATCGACACGGCCCTCTGGAGTTCCAATCCCAGCGCCACGCACTTCGATGGCCTGCAGATTGGCACGTTCAACCCGGTGACCAGCGAAGGGCCGGGGTTGGTGATCTACACCACCTCGACCGGCATCCCGCAGAACAAAAATTACTCGGACACCGAGACCTACACGCAGACCGTCACCACGGACAACGGCCACTATACAATCACCGATACGGTGACCACGAGCTACGTGATGACGGTCACGGGGAATTCGGTCGCCGGGTCGTTCGTCCTGGATGTGTCGATCGATCAGTCCACGCTTTACGAGGAAGAGGCGGACTGGACGTCGGGGGACATCACGCATTCCTGGACGCTCGACGAGCTGGGCAGTT
Source organism: Pirellulaceae bacterium (assembly GCA_041752115.1). Lineage (GTDB taxonomy): Bacteria > Planctomycetota > Planctomycetia > Pirellulales > Pirellulaceae > JAJRVM01. The sequence goes on from JBGSHS010000226.1 coordinate 11,106, forward strand.
ACTCCTGGAGCTACCATGCCAGCGGGACGTACACGGTGACAGGGGGGATCGTGGTCTACGACGGAACGTACACCAGCTACGAGGAGGGTATGAGCGACCCGGTGTACGACGAGACGGGAAGCGAGGACGCGTCGGACTTTACGGCGGACTGGAGCTGCCACGATGTGGGCCATTCGAGTTTCACGCGGGACGAGAGCGGGAGCTTTGACGCGACGGGGGTAACGGCGGACTATTCGCTCTCGGAGAGCGGCAGCAACACCTACACGTGGGACGACGACGAGACGTATAGCGACAGTTACAGCGACAGTTACCGGACGGAATCGGCTAGCTGGGACTACAGCGAGTCGGAGAGCGGGAGCCTGAGCTACAACTACAGCGAGGCAGGGCACATTACACCCACGGCCACAACCGGCACGTATGACTATACCGAAAACGGGAGCGATACGTATCACTCCACGTGGGACGGCGGCGCATCGTACAGCTACCACGATGCCTTGTCGGACGAGTGGAGTCATTACGGATTCGACAGCGCGACCGACGGCACGTGGGGCTACAGCTACACGGAGGACGGGAGCTTCACTGGGGCCAGTGAGACGGGGGACTACTCGTACAGCGAGACCGGGGCATACACGGCGGACTGGTACGGGAACGGCGACGACGGCTACGAATATAATTTCGACTACCTGCTGGGCGCCTCGCACCAGGACGGCACCTACGGCTTTACAGAAGGGGATCACTACAGCGGCGACTACACATACACGGAGAGCGGGGACTTCACGCCGACCGAAACCACCGGAAACTACACATGGGATGAGGGAGGGGAGGAGCAGTACACGTCGCAGGGCTCGGGGACGTATCATTCCAGCTATAACGACGACGACGCGACGAACACCTACACCGTGACCTACGACGACTCGGAGAGCTACACCTGTGGCTTCGACTTCGGCGAAGTCGGTCAGGTCGTGGACGAGGTGGCGACCAGTGGCAGCTACAGCTTTAGCGAGAGTGGCACGGATAGCTACGACTTCACGCAGACGACCAGTTCCAACTACGTGTACGACGATGGCTCTTGGGCTGGCGGGGCCTCTTCTTCAGGGAGCTACTCGTGGTGGGATGACGGAGACTGGTCGATGGAGGACGCGGGTACCTTCGACGTGGACGGGCATACGGGCACGTCCTTCTCCGAAGCGACAGAGGTGTACGGGTACACCTTCGCCGGCTCGGGCTCCAGGGACTACAACTACACGGACACCGGTTGGACGGGGCACGTGGGTTACGGCTACTCGGAGTCTGATAGCGGGAGTGGAAACTGGACCCATAGCGAGATCGTCGGCTACACGCCCACCGAGGAGTCAGGCCTGTATAACGTGGACGAGGACTGGGACTCCGACTACAGCTACTCCGGCTCGGCCAGTGAGAGCTACACTTACACGGCAGCCAACCTCACCGAAAGCTGGACCAACATCTGGGGTGAGTCGCTTTCCAGTACCTATTGGGAAGGCTATGACGAGGCCGGGCTGATCGAAGAGACGGGGATCACGGGGGTCTACGACTGGGACCAGGACTACGACGAAACCTACAACTACTCGGGCACCTGGAACTACGATTACGATTACGCCGACTCGACCACGACCAGCAGCGACAGCGACGACTATACGGAGAGCTTGTCAGACAATTGGGGGTACACGCACACCGTGGCAGGGATCTTCGGCCCCGGCGGGGAGTCTGGGGTCTATACGTACAGCGAGGAGGGAACGTCGGACTGGGATTGGGGCGGGGTGGGTGATTCGAGCAACACGACCACCACGACGACCTCCAGCAGTTCCAACACCAGCACCTGGAACTACAGTGGTTGGCAGACCGCCGGCTGGAGCATCGGGGACGAGGGGAGCTTCACCGAGGACGGCGACACGGGCTACTACAGCTCTGACAACTGGGGCGACGGGTCTGGCGACTACTACCGCAGTAACAGTTGGAGCGGGTCGTCGAGCTACGATGGGACGACCTCGACGGGCACCGGTAACGGTACGGCCGACGAGGAAGGGAGCTGGAGTTGGAGCGACTCTAGCGCCCGGAGCTACGCCCCTTCGGGCGTCCTGGCCAGCGAGTCGGGTCACGACAGCGCGAGCGAATTTTTGGGGGAATATCAGTCCCAGTCGCACAGCACCTACACGAATCCCATGACGACGAGCACGCACGACTCCACGAGTCACTCCGACTCGACTTGGGAGGAGGTGTGGCACGATGAAAGCCTGTGGGGGCCGAGCGGATCGAGCTACAGTCACTCGTACGAGCGCACGGGTAGCGCGAGCTACAGCTACGCGGACAGCGGCTCGATCAACGGTCATTCGTGGACTTACAGCGGGAACTGGTCCGCGGACTTCTCGCGTCCACCCATCGAATGGACCCAAACGACGGGCACACCGCCGAACGGTCCGATCACGTCGCCGACTTACAGCGGCCCGGACGCTGGCGACTACGTCACATCAGGGAGCGGGGTCTCCAGCGCGGCGGATGCCGCCATGGCAGGCACAAGCTCGCTGCCGGACGCCGTGGATGCCGCCGTCGTGGCCTTCACTGCCCTGGACGGAACCGGCCAGGCGTACAGCGAGGCGAATACGCCGGAGGAAGGCGGCTCGGGTGGATCAGCAACTCCGCCAGTTAATCGTATTCCCCTGCCAAAAACGGGCTTTGGGACGAGCGTTTACCGGTCTTTCATTAGTCCCCAGGGTAAATGGTCTTTGCTTAAAGGGGTTCCGGTGCTTGACAAAACGAACACTAAAGTCATTGGGGTGGGTCCCGAGGGTATGTCCGAAGATCAAGGGTGTTGGGTGTTCCTCGCACCTAGCCAGTACGTTGGGGTTAGCGGCACAGGGCCGTGCGTGGGCGTCATCTTGATCCCACCGAAAGCCGGTGGGCCTACCTATGCCTTCCATTTCGGCACGGGAACCGATGTCAAAGGCGGGTTTGAGAAACTCGGATTGGGACCGAACTTGGTGGGTTACACTGCGGTAATCTGCGGGAACGCGTGTCCGGATGAACATCACGACGATATGGCGCGGCTACACACCCTTAACGAAACCGTTAGCTGGCTCAAGAAGAATGGCTACCCGATCGTCGGTTACATGCCTGGTTCCGCCATGTATGTCGACGCAAAAGGCACGGTGTATTGGGGCCAGCCACCGACCATGGACGCGACGATTCCGAACTACACGAAGGATCTGGTTCCTCCTCCGAAGGTCCAAATCAGCCGTGGCCTTCCCGTCTGCAACTGCTTCGCCGAAGGGACGATTGTTCTGCTCCCCTCGGGCAGCGCGTCCATCGAGAGGATTGCGCCCGGAGACCAAGTTCTGGCCTACGATATCGGAAACGCAAAGATCATCGTAACCGAAGTCGAGCGAGTGGAGCGTCACTTCGGCGATTACGATATGATGCGCCTGAGCGGTGAAGGGCTCGCCGGCATCCACGTCACGACGAAGCACCCCTTCTTCGATGGGACAAGTTGGTTCTCATCCCGGGAATTCCAGTCTGGTGGCAGGGTCCTCACTATTGCGGCGGGTTCCGTCGCCGTCCCCGCGACCATTCCGGTGCGGCGCCGAGGGGTGACGGTCTACAATCTTCGTACAAGAGCCGGTACCTATCTCGTCGGCGAAGCCGGAGCGGTGGTTGCAGACCGCTCTGTCTATGATCTACAGACTGAAAGCGGAACGTGCCTAGTCGGATCAGTTGGCTACTTGTCTCGGGACGCTGGGCGGTTGTCGACTGGGTCGCCTCCGCCCCATTCGCCTCATTGTGGAAGGGATTTGGGTTCCAAAACTCCACTTGTGCGTTGCCTTTGCGGCGAGCGCCTATGAGATTTTCAAACTCACGCGGAAACCCCCAACCAGTTGTCTTGAACTTGTGCTGGCGCGGACCCCAGTGTTGCCCAGTTGAAAGGACTTTCTTGACTTGCAGGCGGGTGTCGAAACTTGGAGGTGTGAAGTGTCTCGACGACTAACTCTCTTGCTTTCTGCTGCCATCGTCTGCTTCTTTGTGGTCCTATTCGGCATTCGGGTGAACAGAATGCAGGAAGCAGGCAAGAACGTCGATTGCCACGGTCATCTTGCGACACTCGCATTGGCAATGCACATGTACCATGAGGCGTATGGTTGTCTGCCGCCGGCCTACATTGAAGATGCCGCTGGCCGGAAGATGCATAGCTGGCGAATTCTCGTCTTGGCGTTCTGGGACCGAGGTTTGTACGGCGAGTACGATTTCAATGAGCCGTGGGATGGCCCCCACAATCGGCTGCTTGCCAATAGGATGCCATCGTGTTTTGCCTGTCCCAGCGATCCGATGGCAAAGGAGAATGGCATGACCAACTATGTTGTCATCGTGGGTGAGGAGACCCCCTTCCCTGGATCGCGGACCATCGCACTGGATGACATCCACACAGATAGAGCAAGTACGGTGTTGATTGCTGAAGTTGTCGGAGCGAATATATCCTGGCTGGAGCCAAGGGACTTGAGTTTTACGGAAATGAGTTTCAGCCTCAACGATCGCACTCAGCCAAGTATAAGTAGCAATCACCCGAGGGGGCCGAACGTTAGTTTGGCGAATGGCACGACGGCCACGCTCGACTGCCCGCCGGAGGTCGTCAGGGCAATGGTTACCATCGGTGTTCGTGAGAAGGGGATCACGAAGAAGACTGGCAGTTGAATGAGGTCAGTAGTTGGCTCGCCACCAAACGCATGAGAGACGGAGGGAACGTGGGGCGTTCTTGTTGGTTCGGGACGATCGGATGGTGTGAGTTGGGTCGACTGTTGCCGAATGGATTGTGGCCCAGCTGGGCCTTCCATCCAAAGTCTGAAACTTGCGTTCCCCGATGCTAGATTCGTTCGTAGCCGTGTTTTCATTACCGTTCACTCACGTAGTAGGGGTATCTGCGATGAATGAAGTCCGAGAGGTTTGTAGTCAGCGCGCGCCAAGTTGTCGCGTGCGAGCGATCTCGTTTGCCGTCGCGTCGCTGGCCATGTTGTTGCCTTCATTCGGCTATGGTCAGGAGGGAACGGCCGAGAGCGGTTCCGTCGGGCTGCGCTACGGCTGGAACGCTGGCACGACGTACATCTACGCGGTGAAAATCGAGGCCGATCGCGGGGAGTTTGTGGAGGAGTTGACCGGGAACTCGTCCTACACCATCGCCTCCGTCGAAAGCGACCGCATCGAACTCACGTTCCGCGGGGGACTGCATGAGGTGCAGAAGGGCAAGGAGGGGAAGCCGGCGGTGCGCCAGGGGCCAATCGGCCTTAGTGGACCAAGAGGGCCCCGCGGCCCCCGAGGCATGGCGGGTCCGCGCGGCCCCTTGGGCATGAGTCCGGCTTCACCGATGACGGGCGTCGGGCCGTTCAGCGCGGCGCGGCCAAGTGGACTAGCCCTCGACGCGTTGGGGAATATCACCAGGGAAGAAGGGTCTTCGCAGTTGCCGTACCTGCTCGGGAATCTGTCGCACCTGATGATCGAGCCGCTCCCGAAAAACGCGGATCAGACCTGGACCGTGGCGAACGACTCAGGGATCGTCATCAAGGACGTGTTTCCGCAATTCGGGCCTTTTGCCCGCAACGAAGAGCGGCTCCCCGCCCAGGAGACAACGACCTACACGGTTGAGACGAGTGACGACAAACTGACCGTGATTCAGAAAAAGTACGAGTTGAAGACGGCAGAGATGGAGCAGGGCAAGCCCCGTTTTGAGATTGAGGGCCAAGGAAAGCTCACCTTTAACAAGGCGCTCGGGGTATTCGCGGAGCTGGACTACTCGATGAAAATGGTCGCGCGGAGCGGCAACGTGACTGCGGAAATCCCGATCAAGGTGACCTATCACCTGATGGACGAAGCGGAGCGGGCCAAACTCGAACAAGCAGCCCAGGAGGCTCAGGCTGAGCGCAAGGCGCCGTTGACGGAAAAGGACCTTGAAGCGGCGCTGGCCGACCTCCAGTCGGGCGACACCCCGCGGATGCTCCGTGCCGCTCAGCAGTTTGCGCAGAAATCCCCCGTGCAATCGGACGCGCAGGTGGCCAAGGCGCTGGAGGCGCTGCTTACCGGCCGCGAAGCGGTCTTGCGGACCCATGCGGCCAAGGCCCTGGAGTCCTGGTCCACTCCCGAGAGCGTGCCGGCTCTCGTGAAGGCGCTTGGCGACGACTCCTCAATGGTCCGCGTTTCGGCGATCAACGCCCTGGGCAAGCACAAGGCGAAGGAAGCAATCGCGCCGATTGCCGGGCGGCTTGGTGAGATGTCGGACCGCGGCGCAGCGGCAGAGTTTCTCAAGACGATGGGCCCGGACGCGGAGCCGGCGGTGCTCAATCAGCTTGAGAACGCAGAGTGGCGCGTGCGGCGGGAAGCGGTTACGATCCTCAAGGAAATCGGGACCGAGGCAAGCATCCTCGCGTTGGAGAAGGTCCAAGACGACCCGAACGGGTTTGTGAAGCGGTCGGCCAAGGACGCTCTCTCGGCGGTGAAATCGCGCGCGAAACTGTGAGTCGCACCATGATTCAGGATACGTGGGAGCACGCTCAGACTCTGTTCCGGGCGGGCAAACTCCGAGAGTCTGAGCTCGCCTGCCGGCAGATTGTGGATACAGCCCCGGATCACGCCCAGGCTTGGTTTCAACTAGGACTCTTGGCCAGCCGGCGGGGCCATCAGGAGGAGGCGACCTCGGCCCTGCGCCGCGCGGTCCGCGCTCAACCCGGCTTCGCCGAAGCCCACAACAATCTGGGAATTGTCCTAGCCAAGCAAGGCATGCTGTCCGATGCCACAGCGTGCTTCCAGGAGGCGGTCCGCATCAGACCGGACTATGCTGAGGCCCACAGCAATCTCGGCAATGCGTTGCGGAGCCAGGGGCGAGTCGAGGAGGCGATCGCATCACTGGAGAGGGCAATCGGCATCCAGGAAAACTACCCTGGGGCGCTCCACAACCTCGGAATTGCGCTAATGCAGGTGGGCAGGATTTCTCAGGGTGAGGCCCCTTTGCGCCGGGCGATCCGGTTGAAGGCGGACTTCGCCCAAGCTCACAACAGTCTGGGAATGGCTCTGCTAAGACAGCGCAAGTTCGAGGAGGCGATCACGAGCTTCCGTGAGGCGCTACGTCTGAAGCCGGGACTGGCCAACGCTCACAACAACCTCGGCAACGCGATCGCGGAGACGGGTCGGCCGGAGGAGGCGATCCCCTGCTATCGTGAGGCGATTCGCCTTTCACCCACCTATGCCGACGCTTACAACAACCTGGGGAACGCCCTTCGCCACGACGAGCGACTTGGAGAAGCCGCCACGTGTTTTGAGGAGGCGCTCAAGCACCGACCCAAGTTTGCCGAGGCGCACAACAACCTGGGGGTGACCTTTGCCCGCCAGGGAAAGCACGACTTGGCGGTGCGTCACTGCGAACGTGCGACCCGTTTGCGCCCAGAGTACGCCGCCGCGCACAGCAACCTGGGCATCTCCTACGGGAACCTGGGCGAATACGAGAAGGCCGTCTTGTGCTACCGGCGGGCTCTGGAAATCCAGCCGGACTACGCCGAAGCCTATAGCAATTTGGGAATCGTGCTGACCCAGCAGGGGCGGTATGGCGACGCGATCGCGGCTTTCGAGCGGGCACTGGAGTTGAAGCCCGATTACCCTGAAGCGCACAGCAACCTGGGAATTGCCCTGTCCAAGGCCCAAAGGATCGACGAGGCGATGGAGCAATACGAGCGGGCGATCGCGGCGCGTCCCGATTACGCCGACGCGCACATGAACCGTGCCTTGACCTACCTGCTCACGGGTGATTTTCAACGGGGTTGGCCGGAATATGAGTGGCGGTGGAAGTGTAAAGACTTCGATGCGAGGCGCTTTCCCCAGCCGAGATGGCGGGGGGAGCCGCTGGACGGACGGCGAATCCTGCTCTGCACCGAGCAGGGTTTCGGCGACACCTTTGAGTTCATCCGCTATGCGCAGATCGTGAAAGAGCGGGGCGGGTACGTCATCGTGCGTTGCCCGAAGCCGCTGACGCCTATCGTGCGCGGCTGCAGAGGTGTGCACGAAGTGTGCCTCGAGGGCGGCCCGCTGCCGCCGTTCGATCTCTTCATTGACCTCATGACCCTGCCGCACGATCTCGGCACAACAGAGCGCGACGTCCCCGCCGATGTGCCGTACATTTTCGCGGACCAGGCGCTCGTGGAGAACTGGCGGCGTGAGCTGGAATACACCGGCGCATTCAAGGTGGGGATCGCTTGGCAGGGCAGCCCCAAGTACCGCGGCGATCGCCAGCGATCGATCCACGTCGGGCAATTCGCTCCCCTCGCGGCCGTTCCCGGAGTGCAGTTGATCAGCCTCCAGAAGGGTGGCGGCACCGAGCAGATCCGCGATGCTGGATTCTCTCTGACCGTGCTGGGAGGACAGTTCGACGAGGCGAACGGGGCATTCATGGACACGGCAGCGATCATCAGGAACCTTGATCTCGTGGTTTCCATTGACAGCGCAATATGTCATCTTGCTGGCGGCCTGGCCGTGCCCGTTTGGCTGGCGGTTCCCCATGCCCCCGACTGGCGGTGGATGCTCGGACGAGTAGACTCCCCCTGGTATCCCAACACGCGTTTATTCAGGCAGACAGATGCGGGCGATTGGCAGGGTGTCTTTCGCCGCATGGCCGATGCGCTGACCAACCTCATCTCCAAGCAGGCTCGACGCTCGCCGGGCACGTTGCTTGTGGAAACCTCGGCGGGTGACTTGATCGACAGGATCACCATCCTCAGAATCAAGGCCGAGCGGATCACCGACCCAGAGAAGCTCAACAACATCGGAGCGGAATTGGCGGCGCTGACCCGAGTGTCCGCGACCAGTCTCCCGGGCTTCGATCGTGCGCATGGTCTTGTGGTGGAACTCCAACGGATCAATGCTGCGATTTGGGACACCGAGGACGAAGTTCGTCGGTGCGAGGCGCAGGGCGAGTTCGGCGATCGTTTCATCGAACTGGCGCGTTCCGTCTATCTCATGAACGACCGCCGCGCCGCCGTCAAACAGGCCATCAACCAGCACCTGGGATCGCGGCTGGTTGAAGAGAAGCAGTACGTGGACTACAAGCAATCCCGAGTCCACGGATCTCGCCCGGGAAGAAGGTCATGACGAGTGTCGGCGAAACTCTCAACCGCGCCTTGAATCACCATCGTGAGGGCAGACTCCAGGCAGCTCAAGCGATCTACCAAGAGGTACTCGCCACTCGTCCCGACCATCCGGACGCGCTTCACCTTCTCGGCCTGGTTTTGTACCAAAGCGGCAGGGCGCAAGACGCCCTTGGACCCCTTCGCAAGGCAGTCCAAATCCGACCTGCCAGCGAGGTCTACTTAAACAGCCTTGGGGCCGCACTGAAGGAAACGCGGCAGTGCGACGAGGCAATCGGCTATTTCCGCCGGGCATTGAAGCTCAAACCCGACTATGCCGATGCCTTGTCGAACTTGGGGAACGCCCTGCTCGAGAAGGACCGATATGAAGAGGCGATCACCAGTTGCCAGGAAGCGCTACGGTTCAGCCCAGACCACTGCGACGCCCTCTACAATCTGGCCAGCGCCCTTTCTGCACAAGGCAAACTAGATGCGGCGGCAGCCAACTACGAGCAGGCGATCCGGTTACGCCCAGCGTTTCCTAAAGCGTTCAACAACCTGGCAGGCGTCTTGCTCCTCCAGAACCGCTGGGAAGAGGCCGTCGAGTGCTACCACCGCGCCGTCGCGCTCGATCCCGCCTTCGCCGAGGCCCACAAGAACCTCGGAAGCGTGTACAAGGACCACAGTCAGGTCGACCAGGCGATTGCGTGCTTTCGCGCAGCCATCGACGTCAAGCCGGAGTACCCGGATGCGCTCAACCGGCTGGGAGTCGCTCTGTTCGAGAAGGGCCAATTCGAAGAGGCGTCTGCTTGCTACCGCCGTGTCATCGCCATCCAGCCCGATTTCGTGGAAGCGCACAACAACCTCGGTGCCCTGCTCGCCGAAACCGGCCACAACGAGGAAGCGGTACCCTGCTACGAGCGGGTGCTGGCCCTGAAACCACTTTGTGCGGAAACGCATTACAACCTCGGCAACGCCCTGAAAGCACAGGGCAGGCTCGCGGAAGCGGCCGCGAGCTTCCGCCGTGCGCTGGACATCCAGCCCGAGCACTCGCGGTCGCTCAACAACTTGGGCAACACGCTGAAGCTCATGGGACGATTCGTTGAGGCCGTCGAGTGCTACCGGAAGGCCGTGGCGGCTACCCCCAACGACGAACTCCTGTTAGACAACCTTGGGGCAGCCTGCAAGCAGATGGGCTTGGCGGAAGAGGCAGCTGCCGCCTACCGGCGCTCCTTGCCGTTGCGGCCCGCCAGTCCTCTTTACGATCTTCGGATCGACATTCTCTGCCCGCCGGTCTTCCCGAGCGCTAATGCACTGGACAAGTTCCACGAGAGGCTTCAAACCGCGATCGATCATTACTATGAAATGGACATCCGCGCTGACCCCATGGAGATCGCGAGGATCGGCTGCGAGCCGCCTTTCGACGTGGCCTACCACGGGCGGGATGAGCGGCGGCTCCGCGAAAGGTTCGCGGCCATCTTCCGGCATTGCTTCCCAAATGGCCGCCCCGCGGTGGCGGATGGTTTCCCCCGAATTGCGATCGTCGTCACTCGCGACCATGAAGGGATTTTTCTGCGCGGGATGCGCGGCGTGGTGGAGCACCTTGATCCAAAGCGTTTCGACGTGTCGATCGTCTGCGCTGAGTCGGGCGAGAGTCGGCTTCGTGCCGAGATTGGCAATCCGAACGTCAAGTACCTGCCAGTGCCAGACAATTTCGAGACGACAGTTCGGATGATTCGCGAGGGACGATTTGATCTGTTGTACTTCTGGGAGGTCGGCAGTGACCCGTTCAACTACTTCCTCCCTTTCATGTGTCTGGCTCCCGTGCAATGTCTGGGCTGGGGCACGAACTACACCAGCGGCGTCCCGGCAATTGACTACTACATCTCCAGCGAACTGACTGAGACCCCCAATGCCGACTCGCACTACACGGAGAAGTTGGTTCGTTTGGCGACACTGCCCACCTACCAGTACCGGCCCGAGCTGGCTCAATCGCTCAAAGAGCGCGAGGCGTTCGGGCTTGCCCAGGACCAACATGTGTATCTCTGCGCCCAGAACCTCCGCAAGTTCCATCCCGATTTCGACGCCGTGTTGGGCCACATCCTCCGCCACGACCCTGCCGGCGTCGTGGTCGTTACCAAGCCCGAGTACGAGCACATGGAAGCGAGCCTGCGTGGCCGCTTCCAAGCCACGATCCCCGACGTGTCGGATCGCATCCTCTTCGTGCCTCGAATGCCGTATGCCGACTATCTGGCCCTGACCGCCGCGGCAGATGTTGTGCTCGATCCCTTCCACTACGGCGGGGGAGTGACGACGTATGATGCCCTATCGCTGGCTAAGCCTATCGTCACGTTGCCTTCCCAGTACCAACGTGGCCGCTACACGCTGGGATGCTACAAGAAGACTGGAGTGACGGATTGCATCGCCTCGTCGCCGGACGACTACGTCATGCTGGCCCACCGGTTAGGAACGGACAGGGACCGACGGGAGGCCGTGATGGAGAAGATCAGGACCAGAAAGGACGTCCTTTTTGAGGACATCGAGGCGGTCCGCGAGTTTGAGCGATTCTTCGAGCAAGCCGTGGACGCGGCGCGGAGGTCGAGATTGGAATGAATCCGTAACATCCGCCAATGAAAGCATGTGGACCAGCCACGAGAATCCGTCGGAAACTCAGCGCAATACGTCGGACCCTGGATTGCATGTGCGATCTAAGCGGTCCAATCGCGAAGAGACATAGCGATGGCATCACGCACGTCGGTTAAACGGAGACCGGCAGTAATTGCCTTGGAGTTATCGAGAATACAGGATGAACGTGGGGCCCTCGCAGCGACTCTCATAAATTCATCGTCGTTTTCAAAGAACCGAAAGGTACGCATCGGCGCAATCGTGCTCTGGAGCATGGCAGCCACTTCCGACGTTTGGACGCTACCACTGTTCGTCAGGTGGTAGGTTCCGAATGGCAACCGCAGTTTCCAACAGTCAAGGCATGCGATAGTGAATTGGTCGAGATGCGATAAACTGTTGCGTACATCAAGCAATTTCTCGTAGGACAACAGTTTCGTGAGGAGGTTCTTCGGATGACTGACGTGGTTGAAAGGCATGCGGCCGCGCCAGATATAGCATTCACGATTTCCAGCAAGAATTTCCTCGCCTAATGCCTTTGTTCCCGAGTAGAAACTGCAATTGTTAGATCGAAACGTGAAATTCGGCGGATCTGTTTCCTGGAATCCTCGGCCGCAGTTTGTCCCGGCGTAGATGCAACCGCTGGACACATGCCCCCACGGAATCCCAGAGCGCTCACAAGCCTGACCAATTCGGCCGGGCAACACACTGTTTGCGTACAGACATTCGTGCTTCTCATCCTCACACGCGTCCACGTTTGGCTGACCAGCGAACCCGGCTGCGTTGATGAGAAAATCGGCCCGCAAGTCTTTTATTAATTGCGATAATCGATCCGGATCGTAGTAATCGAGGTAGCGTCGTGAAACTGCGACGTGCTCTTCATCACGGACACACAAGTGACGAACGAATGCTTGCCCGATGAATCCTGTGGCACCAACTACAATGATCATCTGCTATGAAACCCTCGCTGAACAAGTGCCGCCAGTGTCGCGGCGATTTTCGGTTCTCGGCTGTTCCCCCCAGCCATCAAGTGCAAGCCAGCAAGACGCCTCGATTGTATCATCTATTGACCCCTGCGTAGTCAACGATCGCTTTCGCAATGGTAAATTGCCGAATGCAAATTACGACTTGAGAGGTTCCTGATTTTTGCTCTGTTTCGTGATAGATGCCTCGACCGCGTGCTGGTGGTGGTCTGCGTCATCCGGGATGAAGTTCGCCAGATCGGCGTACTGGTGTGCTTCCAGCTTTGCTCGACAGGGTTCAGGTCGGATTTATGCGCCGGTAGATCTTCGAAGGTAAATCAGTCAGGGTGGTACTTCTCGAAGTACGCGATCGCGCAGCGATGGACGGTCCACCGGTCCAAGACAGCGACGACATGATGAAGGTAATGGGCATGAATCAGCCCAGGCAGTGCAGCCAACCGGCCCGTGTCGATGTTCTGCGGTGCGAAGAAGAAGATAGAGTGACAGGCGGTGACGCATTGGCGAGACGCCAATGAAACTCGCGGCTGAGAGTCGATCGTGCCGATCCCAGTCGCGTTGCGACGGCGTGTTCCCCGCGGAAGCCCATGTGTGCCGAACACCGGCCGAGCATGAAGCCGCTTTCGTCAAAGAAAACATGGGACTGCTACCTCGATGGGCCCCCTTGGGATGCGGGGCCGATCCCGGTCGCACAATACTCCAGCTCTTCGTCGTCGCCTTCTCGGGCACGTTGCTCAGGGTCACTGGCATGTCCAGCCCAAGTCGTGGAGCAGCTTCCCCACGTGATCGGGGTGATACTGCACGTGCAACTTCTTGGCCACGACTTCGGCCACAGTCGACTGCCTCTTTGACCGGCTGCGTGCGGTCGACCGCCGCGTCGCTGAGTCGCTGTTTGACTCCGGAAACAGCTTGCTCGCGTTTCTCGCGAAGCCAACAAATCGTCTGAACCATGCGTCCTTCGCGGGTGGTGAATTCCTGCTTCGACCAACGACTCCAGGTCGGTGCGGATGTCGATTTGCATGGAGTCTGCTCCTGGCGTTCCTGCGTTTCATCGCCACACGACAGCGGTTACCGGGTCAGCCTCGCGTCACCAAATTCGTCACTAAACCCTGGATAAATCGCCGTAAGTCCAGAAAGCTCGGAAACGACGATACTGATGGTGACTGGGAATTGCATGACCCAAGTTGTTTCACAGAAGTAGTTTATGTTTCGATGCTTCAGCTGGTACGCCGGCCAGTCCGACGGATTATGAGTCGCTTGGTCGGTAAGCCGTAGACCGCTGCCAGTGCCAATCAGGAGGCAGGGACCGTCAATCCGCCCCCATGCGCTGCCCTTGCCGAGGGACATTGCGCGAGCGTTGAGCAGCGGCGATGTTGAAGCGCAACGGACGATATGTCCGTTGGCCTTTCAGCACGAAAAGCGTGATACAGAACTTGATCTAGAATGCCTGGATACGCAACCAACGCCAAAGAACTTATGGAAAATTTGGAAAGCGGCCGGAAGAGACAGAATTCGTCGCAAGCGATTGAAGGAAAAAAAGTTGCGGCGAAGTAGCGAGACGACTCTCGGCTGAATCAAAAGTCCGTTGCTCTACCGACTGAAATACTTCCAACGGCACGGATGCCGCATGATCGGCCTGGGAATGTCGGGCGGATCTGTCAAGGGTCAGCAGCGAGAACCCCCGTTTGATTAGCCTCCCGTGACGTAATACCGTCGGCCATGTTTGAGGTATGTACCAGCCATCGAATCGGCCGCAATCGTTGCGGTGGCAGAGGCCACGGAGGTTGCCCGCCGACTTTCGCCAGAAGGCCGCTGCAGCCCCGGTACTCGCGGCGGTCAGGCAAATCGCATGGCGCGGACCGGATTTACCGGCCGCGTCAACGACCGGCCATCAACATTGGCCGTATCCTCCCTTCAAGTTCTAACGAGCAACACCGCAAGCTTCTCCATCGACCCTGCTTGGAGTTGACGCGGTCTGCCACGGGCAGTTGCTACGACCATTGACAGTCCTACCGCACCGAATCTCACCGAGGAAGTTCTTCATCTCTGGCAACGACTTGCGACATTAGGCAGGTTCTGTGACATGTGGATTTGGGCCGTTCTTCGTCGCGGTTGAAGTTGAGATCCTGGTGGTGATTGCCATCATTGGTATTTCGCGACCTCCCCTGAATCACCATAACCAATTATTCAGAAATGGTTTACGACATTTGAAGAATTGAGTTGACTGAGAACCGCACTTTTTGCCAGATTGCACACAGCTGATCGCTGCGGCAGCGACCGGCAGTCATCGCAACGGAAAGCGTCACCCTGGCGAAGGAATGCCCACTTACCTTCCAACGGTCTGAGTCCCGACGACGGAGACCTACATGCGACACGATTCCCTCCAGCAAACCTGTCTGCTGAACGTACGCGAAGCGGCAGAGTACCTCGCTGTCTCGCCGGCCTTGCTGTACCGATTGGTGGCAGACCGCCAAATCCAGCATGTCCGTGTTGGAGTTGGTCGCGGGACCATCCGATTCCGGATAACCGATTTAGAACAATACAAACACTCGCGAAAGTCGTAAGCCATGTTGTTGAGTGTCGAGCAAGTCGCCCGGATCTTGAACGTCGGCATATCCTGCGTGTATTGGCTCCTCCGAGCGGGTCGTCTTGAGTACTTCCGCATTGGCTTCCGGCGGGGAAAAATCCTGGTTGACGACTCGGATTTGGAAGCATTCATCCGGAAGAACACGATTCCGTGTAGACGCAAGGGTGTTCCCGGGCCCCGAATTCAGGCAAAGAGTGCGTTCACGCACTTGAACGGTTCCCGGATGCGGCAGGCTTGGGATGAGCAGGCCGTCGAACAGCCTGTTCCACGGCGGTCACCATGTGCTGCTTCTGTTCAGCGAGATGCAGGTAAACCCTCATAATCATATCGGTGCTGGTATGACCAAGAAGTTCCGCCAATGTCGCCGGATCCACGCCGCGAACCAAGGCCCACGTGGCGAAGGTGTGGCGGATCATATACGCACAAACCGAGGCGTCCAGCCCACGCCGTTTCTTGATCCGGTCCACTTGCAGCCGAATTGCGTTTCCGGTCCACGGTTTGCCGCGGCTATTGACAAAAACGAACGGCGAAGTGGATCGTTCCTTGAGTTGGCTGATTCGTCGCTGCATCCGTTTGCTCAGGTAAATGACACGATCCTTTCCAGTCTTCTTGGCTGTCTTGTGGTGCTTGATAACGAATCGATCGCTTTTCACCTCGGTCCACTGAAGACGCCGGAGTTCACTGGGCCGTGCTCCCGTTTCCATGAGCGACCACAGCACGACACGAAACGGTCGCCGCGCACCATGAAGCAGCGAGCAGTATTCGTGTTCCAGCAAGCAGCGACGCTTCGTCTCCGGTTTCTCGCGTCGCATTCCTTTGAGCGGATTAACGGCCAGGAGGCCTTCATCCTTGGCCCACGAGAAGAGGCGGAAGACGGTCCGCTTGGCGTTGTACTCCGTGGTGTCGTTCCACTTCTTCGTGGCGATCCATTTCGTCACGTCGTGCGTGATGATCTCGCCAGCCAATCGGAACCCACGGAATTCGCAGAACCCCATGATGTAGAAACGGTAGTTCCGATATGTATCATCGGAATACCCTTTTCTGCGGGCAAACTCCAGAAACGCCTCTGCCAAATCACAGACACGAGCGTCGTGCGAATCCGGCCGTTGCGGCCGCACGGCCATGAGTTCATGAAAAGCCCGCTCCGCTTCCGCCTTGTTTCCCTTGCCTTGGGCCAACCGGAACTGCTTGCGGCCGATGTTGGTGACCCACCAGCCGACGTCCGGCCGGAACCACGGTTTGTTGGGACGTCCCATTTGCTAACCCTCCAATCAGGATCCTTGTTTGGAAACCCAAGGGCTGATCGAAAGGTCGGCTCGGCTCCTCGTCCGCTGGTACCGGGCGAGGGGCCTTTCATTAACTACGGAATTTACTACGGAGCGGGTTCAGTGAATTGCCGTAAGTCCTTACGGCGCCTAAATATCCCCGACAGGATTCGAACCTGTAACCTTCGGCTCCGGAGGCCGACGCTCTGTCCAATTGGGCTACGGGGACATGGACTGTAAGTATCTGCGAATTCAGGGCTTCTGGCAAGGTGGAAAGGCCGATGGCAGAAAAATCTGGCAGAAAACGTTGAGCCTTTCGGACACCCATCCCAGCCAGAGATGACCGCTACGCGGAGATTTTAGCGGTTCCGCAGGCCGATGCCTAGCGTCCCGGTAGCACACGGATAGAGGGAC
>JBGSHS010000227.1:0-10905 GCA_041752115.1 Pirellulaceae bacterium
TGTTGGGCCGCAACGTGCCCTGGATCAAGCGATGGTGACACACCGTCCAAAGAAACTGGAACAGAGAAGAGGCACCGGTACTTGAAGTGCCCACACACGCCGCCAACAAAAAAAGTCATCCACAACTATTGACAATATCTCGCGACGCCAATCGACGTATCATTCTGATGGCACCCCGGCTTTCAGCCGAAACGGTACCAAGTGGATGTGATCTGAGCGCGGAAGCAACAAGTGTCGTGACACGAACAGCAGTTAGACCGGCGCGCGGCGTACTGCCACTTGACGGCATCGGTCAATGTGACCGGCACAGGAAAACAGAATGCCGTTGTTCGCGCCGGTGAGGACGACTTGTGGAGACACAGGAGTCAGGAAGTAACAGAGGGGAGGCAAGAAGGAAAAGGGTAGGATGCCAACGTGTTTACCTCGCATCCCGGCGGGCGAAATCCGATTTCTCCCACAACACGACTCCTATCGTCTTGAGGAATCATCCAATTGTGCACTACGTTCCAACTTCCCGGCTCCATGGCAGAGGAGTATCGCGAATATCAGCCATCAGGGGATTTCAAATTCTCCGGACTTGCCTGCCGCCAGTTCGTTGTTATCGCCGTCGCAGTGCGTTTGCCGGACGGCAATCGTGAAGTAGTATTGGCCGGGGGAGATTTCGGCAGTGCTGGTTGGCAATTCCAGCTCTTTCGTTTGCTGTGCAGGGATCTTGCCAAGTTCGGGCTCGAATCGTCCGGAAAAGGAACTCCGTCCACTGGTCTTTCGCTGAAGTGTTATCACGAGCCGCCCATCATTCAGCTCACCTCTTCCTTCATTCGTTATCGAGGCATGGAGGACAACTCTATTCGCGTGCACCTGCACCGAAGTCTTAGAAATAACCGGCTTGCCGATCCCTCGAACAGTAAACGGAGCAGAGAAGCTCGGGCATGGTGTGCTATCTTTGATCTGTCCATTCACAATGCAATAGACACCATCGGGCAGGCGTGATAATGGGCGTACGCAAATCACACCTGATTTCGAAGCTTTCTCAATAGCTTCCACCCGACTACCAGGGACTTTTTCCGACGGAATCCAGGCGTTAACACGGACTTGTGAGAGGCCTGCCTGCCGCCGGACATATCTCTCAGTTTGGAACCACAGGCGAATGACTCGCAGTTGCGAGATGTCGTTCACTACACTGGCCGCCAGGTACAGTTCGGGCTGGTCGTTATCGAATACGGTCGCGGGCATCTCACCAATTCCAACAATCGGTTCAGGCTCTTCGTAGAGAACGTTGAATGGAACATGATTCAGTACACGGACTTCGTCGGTGGGGAATTCGCTAGAGTTCACGTCAACAGAGAGCGTTCTCGCAGGTGTACTGTTTGCGAATACGATGAAGAGTATTACCGTCACCGTCAGAAGCGTTGCCACCCCACCGAGAACCCACCATGGACGAAATCGCTTTAGCGAGTGCTCACCATTGGCCGCCTGTTCTGTAGCTGCCGTCTTCGAATTCACCGTAGCCCTTGCAGCCGACATTGGCTCGACTTCGACCACCTCGCAGTGGCGCAACGCCTCAATCACTTCGGTCATCGACTGGTATCGCTCTTCAGGTTCCTTTGCCAACATACGTCGATAGATGGCGATCACGTCTTCGGGTACGTCGCCGCGCTCGTCGCTCACGGCCGGAATAGGCTCGTCTCGATGAGCGAGGATGGCTTTCACCAGCGTGTCGGCTTGGTACGGATGCTTGCCCGTCAGCAAGTAGTAGAAAGTGCAACCAAGGCTGTAGACGTCCGACCGAGCATCGGCTCCGTGGCTGTTTGCGGCTTGCTCGGGTGACATGTAGGCAACTGTACCCATCACGCCTCCGGCGGATGTCAGTGCCTGCTTCGTTGTTGACGTTCCCCTGTTGTCTGCATCCAATCGGGCTAGTCCCAAATCCAGGACCTTTACCGTGCCGTGAGCATCCAGAAGCAGATTGCCGGGCTTGATGTCACGGTGGATGATTCCCTGAGCGTGAGCGTGCTCAAGACCCATTGCGGCTTGGAGGATGTAATCGACGGCTCTTTGCACCGGCAAAGGTCCCTCTGCCTTGATGACCTTACCCAAATCCTTGCCATGCACGTACTCCATCACCAAGAAGTGAATCCCATTGGACTCATGGGCATCATGGGTGATGACTATGTTTGGATGCGACAGCATTGCCGCCGTTCTGACTTCCCGCTGGAATCGCCTGATCTTCTCGTCCGAATCGAAATTAGACGGCGACAAGGTTTTCAGGGCGACTACCCGGTCCATCGACCGGTGCAGGGCCTTGAACACCAGGCCCATTCCGCCACTGTCAATCGTGTCCAGAATCACATATCTGTCGAGGAGCAAGGGATCGCTCCTTTCTGTAAGTAGCACCGAAGCCTGATACGGAGTCAGTTTCTTCTGGCTGACCAGTTCTCGGGCAAGTGATTGGGTGTCGGAAACCGCGTCGGTCAAAACACTCTGCTGAAATGCTTTAATCTCTTTCGCGGTCATCAGGCCACTGTTGGTGATGGCTCGCAGGAAGTCCTCGATGGTGAGCGAAGTTGAGGGTAGCTGAGTGTCCGTCGCGGCTGCGGTAATCGAGGAGTGTTCCGTCAATGAGCCCTCGTCTTGGCCGTCGTCCGTCTCGAACAGCCACTCCGTTCGCTTGAGCGAATCGAGTCGGGCCTTGAACTCCTCGACCAGTTCCGGACAGTCTTCGCAGACGTTTTCCGGCGTGGCGTCACGGCCGTCCTCCACTAAATCGTCTCGTCTAACCAGCAGTTCGATCAGCTTTTCGTCGTCGAGCATATCAATCGGGCTTCCCAAGGAGAGGAATCTGGCCGTCCAAGAGAGTGTACAACCGGAGTCGAGCGCGATACCATCGTCGTTTCACAGTTGGCACGGAGATGTCCAAAACGTCTGCCACCTCCGCTTGTTTCATTCCCACATACCATACGAGGTGCATGACGTCTCGTTCTTCGTCAGGCAGTTTTTCCACGGTCTCGTGGAAAAGCGACCAAGTTTCGAGCGAATCGGCGTCGTCTCGTCGATCCGGCTCGTTTTGGAGCATGCCGTCTTCGGACTTGCTCTTGATGTCGGAGTGATACTTTCCTGCTGCTCCCTCGGGACCGAAGTGGTGCCGGATCAAGTCGATTAGCGTCCTGCGGATTTCGAGCGCGGCCAGTCCAAAGAAGCCCCGCACTGAGTCCGGCTTGACCGTCCTCAACGAGCGATGAAGCCGAATGGCCATGTTCTGGAACACGTCGTCGGTCTGCTCCCACCGCTTCAGGTTGGGATAGCCCCGCAGCATCTTCCGCGACAGCTTCAGCAGTCGATCGGTTGCTCCGGCAAGTAACTCGTCGTAAGCCTGCGCGTCGCCCTGTGCAGCAATCGTCAGTAGCGTTTGAGCTTTCGCCGTGAGGTCCTTGGGCGATTCCATGAGCTTGCCTGGTCTTGTGACGGAAACCATTACAGTAACGTTGGTTGCCTAGTGTAGCATGCATCGGAAAGCCACCTCAATATCTCGGTCTCTATAAGAAAGAACGAGAACAGGATCGGGGAGGGATCACGGAAATGCACGCGAAATTGCGGCAGGGCCAGTTGCTGAACGCCACCCGTAATACGCCAACACGACCCGTGTCGACGCGGGCGGGAGAACAGCCAGCGAATCGGGACCCGAACGAGCAGTCTCCTGTGTCGGCACCACCCATTGGAGGCGGAGACCCGTACAGGGCGCGGACATGGAGGTCATTTCCTCTCAATCTCTTGCTCGCTTCGATCCGACACACCGAGGAGGTCTTCGATGAGGACCTTTGCCTGCGGGAGGAAACGGAGTCTGCCTCAATCCTGTTCGGCCGGCTGCCGCATGATGCCAGCGCGTCTGCCACAGAAATCGCCATAGCATATGCAGTGCCGAAAAGGATTGAGGCAGACTCCGTTCTTCCAGCTTCGGGCGGGATGAGGGTGGGCAAGATCTGAGAGGGTTTTGGGGCGTCTTTTGCGCGAATTGGCTGAGGTTTTGGGAAAATGGCCCCTCGAAGAGCCTGATCACTTGATCGAGGTCTCCGAGAAGTGTACTCCGCAGATGTTACCAGCAACTCCGGAGTACTCCACCATGTATCATGTTTTGCTGCGCGATGCCAGCTTCTGGGACTTTCTTTTTTTTGGGGTCGACGAGAATCTTGCCGCCCAGGCCCGGCAGCAGGGCTGCTCCTGTGGTGAGCGTCTGTACTGTGCCAACTACCGGCGCAAGCCACGCGGTGGATCCACACCTCTGCCGGAAGCTTACGACTACCGGCTGAGTTTCTGTTGTGACCGAGACGGGTGCCGCAAGCGGACCACTCCGCCCTCGGTGCGGTTCCTCGGCCGCAGAGTCTTCCTCGGTGCCGTAGTGGTTCTGGTGGGCGCCATGCGGCAGGGGCCATCACCCCGGCGGGTGCGGGAGTTGACCGAGTTGTTCGGTGCCGACCGACACACGATCGCACGCTGGTGCACGTTCTCGGGAGGGATCAGGGTGTCTGCTCTCGATCCGGTCCCTCTGCCAGTGCAGCCGCTGTCTCGTTATTCGGTGGGTTGATGAGGCGCTCCGCAACGAACAGGACACGGCGCGACGGTCAGAGCGGCCTCCACATCGCGCGGCCCTATCCGCCGCTCTCGTGCATGCGTTGGTTCGTCGACGCCACGATGGGAGTGCGCTTCGGCAATCGAACCACCCGACGACCGGATGCGGACTGACGACGGCGCAGCTCAGCACCTATGCGGTAGACATCGTTGTCGTATTCTGCGGCCAATCGGTGACGTATTTCTCGAATCTCTTCAGTGATTGGGTTATGAACCATCTTCTGTCCCCATCAGTTCGTCCGGCGTACAGATAATCGGCGGTTCGCAGCCAGCATCACGGCAGATCCGTTCAATTCTGCTGCGAAGCGAAGCGTTCGCGATGTGTTTGAAGTTCCACGTCAACAGATATTGTACGCCATTGACCGCGGCAATGGCGATATGAAACGCATCTCGCGGTTCGGAGGCGGGAATCGCCCTCCCGGAAACCAGGGCGTCAGCCAGCGCATCCACCTCTTCCGACGTTTCGAGCATGTCTAAACCATCGATCACGGCCAAACGCTCCGCTGCAGCATTTCGGTCGCCAGCACCGCATTCGTCGAGCACGAGTTGGGAAATGTAGAGAGCGAAGTGTGGCGCATGGTTGCGCCACCAGTCCCGTGTCGCCCGTTGGCGGGCACCGACGAACGCGTCGGGGTGCAACCGTCCAGCAATGTGCCCAACGATCGTCGTTTCCAGGTACACGGATTCCATCAAAGGCACCTTTCACGACGAACTATGTACTTAGACGCAACCCCCTAGCGAGCAAGCTCGGCCGCCGTTCTGCGCGATAACCCGCCGCGTCAACTTTACAGTCTGCCACAGTCGATCCACTGCCCGCCGGGTGAAGTCGATATCATGGACCCGAGCCCACATCGCAAAACCTTCCTTTGTTGGCAATCTGCCAACGCCCTGATTCTAACCACCTCCGCAGTCGCCGTTCAACACCATTCGGCAGATGCTTCTGCAGGGGCGACCGACCACTGTGCAACAAACGCTGGCTGCTTCGAACGCCTTCAGATTACCGCTGACAGAGACGGCGACTTCCATTCAACGACACCAAGTTCTTAGGTGTCTCCGTACTCGGCTTTCAGCTCAGAGAGCCACGCATCGAAATCGGGTGTAGGGTATTGGACTTTGGCCCCTTTGCGGAGGAAACCGCCCCTATACCACTTGACCCATTCAGCATCGGCGGCAAACGACTCTCCCGTCAATTCGCTGAGGGCCTGCCGCAACGCCCGGCTCTGATCTTCGTTGAAAGTACCGTGCTTGAGCCAGTCAATGCAGAGAGGCACACCTCGTGGATCTCCCTTTTCGACCGACAACATGAACCACCTGTTGAATAACTCGTGCGACACCGTCACCTTTCAATCCTTGGATGCGAATACGCATCACCGACGGTGCCGAAGCCTTGGACCGCGCCAGCAGGGCGTGAAAGTCGGAATCGAGCGTCACCACGATCGCGCCCCGATCACTTCCCGCTTTCAGGATTGTCTCGTCGGTGGCAGCGGCCAATCCCAAATTCCCAACATGCACCGACTGCAATCCCATGCCTTGTAGATGCTGGACGGTCGAACGAGGCAAATCCTGGTCAAGCAAGAACTGTATCACGCTTCGTGAAGCTCCAGAACTTTGTCATCGAGACTGGCCGCCGCATAGGCCAAGGCCTGACGCACATCTTCGTCTTCCAGTTCGGGATACTCCGCGTGAAGCTCTTCGCGATCAGGGTATGTGGCCAATGCTTCGAGCACGCGTCGGACAGTCAGCCGCAGGCCGCGAATACACGGTTGCCCGTTCATGACCGCTGGATCACTCGTGATTCGATCAAAGCCGGGCATATACTGACTCCTTAGGTTACCGAGCTGCTTACTGGTTCATCTCGATTGTACCTCGACCACTCAACGAGCGCCAGGGGTTTCTGACATGCTTCCGGCAGCAAACAGTTTGGACTTCTGCTCCCGCAGGATGCCGCCGATGTACTACCTGGTGAGTCCGTCGCCGCCCGCTACCTAACGGGTGATGGGCACCGTGCTCCAGCAATGGTTGTCTGATAATCGGTGGGTTTTCGAGCCGCGTACGAAGGGCCTGACGACAGGGAACCAACGTTGAGTCGCGAGGTGTCCATCAAATTCCCGGTTGAGCGGCGTCGCGTTAGCGCCGTCCACGGAAATGGGGTGTTAACTTCGCCAGTCGGCCCAGCCCTCTTCGGACGCCGACCGACCATCATTCCTCCACCAGACCACGCGAATAAGAGCCGCCGATGAGTTCGTACCCGAACTGAAAGGTCGAGGGCTGCAGCACCACGCCGCCCACGAGTGGATGTGTACCCTGGAAGGCTCCACGTCGTTTCACTCCCACAGTCCTGTATGCGGTGGCCTGCGAACGCCACGCGGACGACGTTCTCCACCGTGGACGACCGGGGCGGGAATAACGCTTGCATGCCGGCGGACCCGACTCCACCTGTGACGGCACCGGTCGGCATGCACTTGGCCAAGATACTCAGTCCGGCAACGTCTACGGACCCGCGTCAATTCCTGTCAGAATCCTCGAAGAGCTTCACATCGCCGTACGTGGCATAGTGACCCTTGCTCCGCATGTAGGCGGCATACGCACTATCAGGCATCCAGAACTCCAAGACGAGAAATGGCTGCCCTGCTCCCAAGTCCATTGTCGCAACAGACGGCGCGACCCGTGCACACCACAGCGCAGCCGCTCCACGCTCCGGCCAGTTCGGCGTTCGGCCATCGATCATGAAAGTCTCCATTCGGACGATTTCGAGAAACGAAACGCCCCAGTAACCGTGAGCAGGGTGTTCGGCCAGATAGTCCGTCGCCCAACGGACACCTGTCGTGGCCAATTCCTTCAGCGTAATGAACCGCAGCGTTCGTGGGAGCCGATGCTCCACGGTGGCGGGATCAAAAGTGACGTATGCAACGACTTCGTAAGGCTGCTTCACGACCCAGCGCGTGTGAGCACCTTCGGGAAGCGCTGGAAGGTGCGCCGGACCCGTTTCGGCCGCCCAAGTCAGCCACGGCAGCGTGGCTATCAGCCAAGACAACCTCATAATGTCACCCATCGTTCGGCAAACAACATCGCTCTGCACTCCGGTGAACGTGCGCATCGCCCTCCGACCCCATTTGTTGATATAAGGCATACCAAGCACTGCCGTGAGTCCTCGAAGAACGGTGGTGTGGGCCAGGGTCAAGAGGACAGAAAGATGAGATGACAAGAAGATGTGT
Source organism: Pirellulaceae bacterium (assembly GCA_041752115.1). Lineage (GTDB taxonomy): Bacteria > Planctomycetota > Planctomycetia > Pirellulales > Pirellulaceae > JAJRVM01. Next base: position 7,839 of record JBGSHS010000227.1, read on the forward strand.
TCAGAGGTGGCTCTTCTTGTCACGCGATCTTTTTGTCTCTCACCTGCTGATATGCGCCACCTGATCACGCTGATTGAGGATCTTCGCAACAAGGGGATTGGCTTCCGCCCGCTCAACGAAGGGGCGATTGATACGTCCTTCGCGTCAGGTGAACTAATCTTCAACATCTTCTCCGCCTTGGCGCAGTTCGAGCGTCGGTTGACCCAAGAGCGAACGAAAGCAGGACTGGCCGCAGCACGAGCGCGTGGTCGGCATGGAGGACGCCCGAAAGTCTCAGCGAGCAATCCGAAGGTCGAGCGTGCCAAGCAACTCAACGCCGATAAGTCGCTGGAGATCGACGACATTTGCAAGACGCTGCGGATCTCGCGCTCGACGTTCTACCGGTACGTACGGCTGTGAAGGGGAGTGCCGGGTGACGGTCCGTTGTTGCGTCAAATCAGAAAAGGCATGAGTTTCCGAATCGGGTTCCTGCCAAGCCGACATCAGCGGCCGTGTTGGTCCGAATCACTACTATCCGGCTCAATCCACAATCCCCATTTCGTCTCCAATACGTCCAATCGTCTGCCCTTAAGGGCAAGATGGGACCATACTTCAACTTCCTCGGCGCTTCCGCGACACGTCAGCGAGACAAGATCCTTGTCCGTGCCCTTGGTGCAGTCAACTCCCATGACACGAAATGTCACCGACATTCCATTTCCTAACCTGACGAGCGCAACCCTCTTGGGTTCGGGGGTGCCGTCAAGCAATGTTCCGAGTATGGAAAAAGTGCCTTCGTCGGGACTCGGTGACGTGCCGATGATTCGGACTCTTGCGAGTACAGCCACCTGCCCGGTCTGAGCCAACAGTGTGAACTGCATGCCGCGAAGTTCGATTCGGTTCTGCTCCATCAGTGCCTGCAACAACTCGTCCCAGGTCAACATGATGACTTTCGCCGCTTTGGGGGACAGGCCTTTGCCACCCAACCCGGCGGGCCATTCGGGCGACTTCGCTTCACCCTGCCACGTCTCCAACAGAACGAACTCCAGCGTGCCGTCACACGACCGCTCACCGGCGAAGACCCACGAACTGATCGCTTTTGTGTTGTGGATCTGAGCTGTCCTACATTTGGGCATCACGGGCGGCGTCGCCCGCCACTCGAAACTATAGTAGACCTTTCCATATTCGTACTTCGTTTCTTCCATCACACACTCCCGCAGCGCGAGTCGACTCGCGCGACCATTTCCGGCCGTCATCGTGCATGATCAGCTCGATTCCACCGAGCTTCGCCCCGACTACCTACCTCGAACGACGGCTGCAGAGGCGGGCGAAGGCGGCGCATCAAAGGGTCGTTACTCGGGACTCTCTTCGATTACGTACATATTGCGTCCGCCAGCGCCTTCGGGTTGAGCATGGCAGACGCCACTAACGATTCAACGTCGACTTTTCGACCGGCGGCAAGCACTCGAGCGCAGTTTGAGCCCACAAGGCTGGTGTAGTCGCCCACGCATCTTGCCAACAGCGGCATCGCAGCGGACTCGGCATCGGATTGCGATATGGTAAGTCGCTCATCCAACGATGCGCCGCATAGCTCGTATAGCAGATCGTTTACACCCCGGAACGAGATGTCGATCCAGGACCGGAGCCACCCAAAAATCAACAAGTCACACGGGTCGGCATCGCCGACGAAGACAAACCGCCGTTTTCCCACGAGGGCCTTGATGAAATCCACATCGTCCTCGGCGGGCAAGCCATATCGGCCAACCACGCCACACGGCATTTCGACATCATTGCCAGACAACGCCGCCAACAAGCTCTGGGCTTTTGTGGTGTAGAGAACACACTGCGATCTGGCCGGTGCGGGAACGACTGCGTACGGATGGTCCTGCGGCAAGATCGCGAAATCGCCGTCCTCGTGGTCAAGGAACCATTTACGGATCTCGTCCCTCATATGATCAAGTCCCATCAACCGGTCCCTTGTTGTCGAATTCAGAAAACGGTTGAGTTCCTGGTTACGTGTGACGGCGATTCGCCGCCAGCGGTCACCGCACTAAGTCAACGCTCCTGGAATGACGTGCCTCGTTCACTGGCTTTCGCTCTCCGTTACCTCTGCGATTCCGAGTTGGTTGAATCCACCCATGTTCAGGTCGAATCGCAGCACGCGCAACTCCGCAGGGCGACCTTCCCCAGAAACCCAGATCGTGAATCGCTGTCTTGAATCGTCCAAGCGATTGGCATTCCGAACGAAGTTGACCGCCCACACAGTACGACAATCTGTCTTTTCTTTCTTACATTCCGGGCAGGGGAGGTGAATCTCCTCTGTCTCCGCTACCCGCATCTGAAGTGCTTCTCCGCGCACGTCGGAGACGAGCCCAGACGCAAACTGCTTCATCGTCGTTTCAGCAATCTCTTGAGCTGATCCATTCTCGATTGTTGCACCAGTCTCAGGCGTACACTTGGAAAGATTCAGCGTGGAACAAAACCAATCCGTTGCCCCGAGACGGTACGCGTCGAACACGTAGCGTTCAGGTTGCACGAGCTGGAGGGTTGAGGTCAGCTTTGATGTGTATCGGAAGGGCACTCCTGTGCTACCGCCCATCGAGGGACTCAGTTGCCACTGGACCGTTACGCCTGTGGCCTCGCCACCCTCTAAGTCCAGCGTGACCTGTTCAAGACTAAAGTGGTGCCGCTGCCCAAGCTGCCCTGTGACAAGGCGTCTCACTTTGGCATTAGGCTTGGCGAACGAGACAATCTCTGCAACTGGTGGAAGATCTTTCAGCGCGACTCCCTTGACAGCACATGAGGGGAATTCGTCGTAAGCAAATATGACATGGCCAATCCGAAAGCCTTCTTTATCGGAGGGCAATAAGTCAGCGACTTCAGGACAAACGAAGGATGTCTGCCAAGTATCGAAGGCAACCTGCGCCACCGCTGTCTGGCCAAAAAAAAGAGGCTCTTCGGGAGAATTTGTGGGTAAGAAAGCCTGCCTGGATGGTCGGCGGATCTCGCAAGAGCCCCTCAGGAATCTGAACAACAAAGCCTCATGTTGAGGGAAGTCATTTGAGTTGGCCCGGCTTCATCATCCTGTCAT
>JBGSHS010000228.1:0-6597 GCA_041752115.1 Pirellulaceae bacterium
GCGGCACGGGTGGTGGAGCGGGTCTGGCGGGTGGTGGTGCCGGCATTGTCGGAGGCTACATTGGCTTGCTCCAGCGACTGCAGGAAATCCGCAATACGGAAGACAGTTTGGCTTTGCAGCTGAACCAGCTGGCCAAGCTCGAGGCGTACCATCGAGCCGGCTTGATCACGCTCATTCAGGTCGACAACCTGCGTCAGAACATTGAGACGGAGCGAGCCAATCTGCTGCAGGCCCGCAACGCCTTGGAGGCCAGTATTGAGTCGTTCCTGACCGGCACGATCGGGCTCCCCCCCGACCTGCCCGTTGCGCTGGACGACAGTATGATTCGACAATTCCAGTTCCTCGATCCGGTGGTGACCACGATGTCGCGTGAACTGTCGATCCTGCGATCGACCGTCGGTGACCTGCCCGCGGATCCGGAACTCGGCCAGCTGCAGGAGATCATCCGCAACGCTCGTGCACTCGAAGAGCGATTGGCTCAGCAGTTCGACGTGATCCATCAGGACTACGCCACGCTCGATGAACGCACACCCGGGCGTCTGGCGACGATGGCGCCGGAGGAAGTGGAACGATTCCGCACGGAGATGCAGCAGGAGCGGGATAAGTTGGCGGAGATCGAAGGTCGCTTCGCCCGGTTCATTGCTCAGCTCGATGCCATTTCGCAATCGTTGAACGAGCAGAACGCGGTAGATTCGCTCGGGACGCTGGTCGAGTGGCTCGGTGCCTTCGATCGACTCATCGAAGAGGCCTCGCTGGTCCAGGCTCGCGCACGACTGGAATCGGTCATCCTCGAGCCGATTCGCCTGCAGTCTCAGGAAGCGCTCCGCATTGCGGAAACGAACCGCCTGGATGTGATGAACAATCGAGCGGCGTTGGTCGATACCTGGCGCCTGATTGCTTTCAATGCCAACGCGTTGCAATCGGATGTGACGGTCACCTTGGGTGGAGACCTCAGCACGACGGGCGATAACCCGCTCAAGTTCCGAGCCCCGGCCGGATCCATGCGTGCCTCGCTGCAGATCGACCCGCCCTTCACGCGATTGCTGGAACGTAACAACTACCGACAATCGCTGATCGACTATGCTCAGGACCGCCGCCAGTACATTCAGTTCATGGACAATCTCTACCTGAACCTGCGTAACCTGCTGCGGAACATGGAGCAGCTGCAGACAAACATGGAGATTCAACGTCGTGCGGTGGCCATTTCGATCCGCCGCGTCGACCTGACGCGCGAAAACCTCTCCCAGCCGCGTCCGCCCGCTGCACCAGGCGACCCGCCAGCCATGTTCGGCGACACCGCCGCCATGGATCTGCTCAACGCCTTGTCCGACCTGCGCAATACGCAGAACAACTTCATGAGCGTCTGGCTCAACCACTTTGCGACCCGCATGGTCCTGGAACGGGACCTAGGAATCATGCAACTGGATGACAACGGCCGGTGGATCCCACAGTCGGGACCGCCTCCCCAAGCCGACGACGCGGAAGAACTGGAACTGCCGCCACCCGTGCCACAGGGGGTGCTGAACGAATTAGACCAAGCCGTCGCGGCCATCGAGAGTGGAGAGCAGAGCAGGTAAGAGAAGCACCAGGATGGCTCGACTTCCTGAGAACTTCCCCCCTTCACCCTTTCAACCTGTGCGCCTTGGCGGGAGTAGTAACGGAGCAGCACGGGCTCGCGCCAAGGCGCAAAGGCGCAAAAAACGAGCACGGCCAGATGCTCGGTTCGGCGGTCGGTTCACCAAGCACGCGTGCCGTCTCTGTTGCCTGAACCGCAGAATATCGAACCAGGAATCTCCAATTGCCAAGGGGCAGAGGAGAGCCCCTCGCCGCCGCCTGCCTCAAATTTGGCTGGCAGGGGGGGACTTTTTGCCGCCTGGGTGTTTAATATAGAAGGGTAAACGGATGAGCTTGCGGTGGCTCACAGTGGCACCTACCCACCATTTCAAGGGATGGCGTCGAGTCGGCGGTGAAGGAGTGAGAGGTCGAAACGCGGTGTGTGAGTAGCACCTGGCGTCGCACATCTCCGCATCTGGCCACACCTGGGAGTCTGCGCGAACGCGCAGCCATCACGGTTCGTACTCGCCTGCAGGCCCCCGGTTCCACTTGCAGTCCGCTCATTCCAGAGAGCTTGCGTGGTGCATCCGAAAGGCATTGGGCCTCTGGAAGGCATTGGGCCTCTGGAAGGCACGGGGCCGTGAAACACGTTGAACGCAGACCCCTAAGGGGTCGACTGCGGCCCAGGCGGGAGAGGGAAGTGCCGCCGTGGTCAGCGTCGGTATGAGACAACGCGCCCTGGAATTTCAGGCGCTGGGTTTTCACGGACGGGGTTTTCCCGGACGGGGTTTTGATTCGCAATCATGGCGGAAGTCGCCAGTACGGTTCCCTCCCGATACGGATTCCGCTTCATCGACGGCATTTGAGGTAATGAAACCATGGCCAGTCCTGCTCCCCAACCAACGAGGCCAGTCTCGCCTTCGAGTCCTGGAGTCCCACCGCTGTCCAGTCCCCGCCCGGCGTCCAATCCCCGAGGATCTGGGTTGGGAACGTTGCTGGTCGTGTTAGTGCTGGTGGGCATGCTGGCAGGCGCGGCCTGGGGTGCCGTTCACCTGTTGGGCAGTCCGGCGGAGGAGGACTACTCATCGGTGCTCACTGCCAAGGTCGGGCGTGGCGAGTTGCTGGTGACGGTCGTGGAGGACGGGAACCTCGAGAGCGCCGTGAACATCGACATTAAGTGCGAGGTGGCGGGAGGCTCATCGATTCTGTGGATCGTGGACGATGGCAAGGAGGTCGAGAAGGGGGAGAAGATCATCGAGCTCGATTCGTCGGCTCTGGAGGAATCGATCAATCAGCAGCGGATCGCGTTCGAGAAGGCTCGGGCCGCCAAGATCCAGGCGGAGAAGGACTATGCGGCGGCGAAGCTGGCCGTCGAGGAGTACCTGCAGGGGACTTATGTCCAATCGGTGCAGGATCAGGACGCTCAGATCACGATTGCGGAAGAGAATCTTCGTTCCGCCCAGAACTCACTCGACCATTCCCAGCGGATGTTCCGCAAGGGTTACATCAGTGCGTTGGACTTGGAGAGCCAGCAGTTTTCGGTGCAGCGAGCGCAGCTGGAGCTGGATTCGGCGCGGACGGCCAAGGATGTGCTGGTGAAATTCACCAAGCTCAAGACGGTCCAGGAGCTGGAGAGCAAGCGGGATTCGGCCGAAGCGCAGATGCGGTCGGAAGCAGCATCGTTTGAATTGGAGGAATCGCGTCTCAAACGGCTGGAAGCGCAGCTGGAGAAATGCGTGATCACTGCGCCGGCCAGTGGCATGGCTGTGTACGCCAACGAGCAGGGCGGGCGTTTTGGCGGTGCCCAGCAGCCGCAGATTGAAGAGGGGGCTGCGGTTCGCGAACGCCAGACGATCCTCCGACTCCCCGACCTGTCGCAGATGCAGGTGAAGGTGAACGTGCACGAATCCAAAGTGGAGATGCTCGGGCGGGCCTGGAAAGAAGTGATGGTTCGCGGCGAAGACATGCGGGCGGTGATTCGCATCCTCGATCGTCAGCTGCTCGGTAAACTCACCGGCATCGCCAATCAGCCGGAACCGTCCGGCTGGTGGACTGGCAATATCAAGGAATACGCCACCACGATTTCGATCGATGGCACTCCGCAAGGGCTTCGACCTGGCATGACCTCGGAATGCGAAATTCTCATCGCGCATCTCCAGGACGTGTTGACGATCCCGGTGGCGGCGGTGGTGGAACAGCGGGGCGGCTACTTCGCCTGGATCAAGCAGGGAAAGGAGTTTGAGCGTCGTCCGCTGGTACTGGGCGCTACCAACGACCAGTTTGTGGAAGTGAAAGATGGTTTGGTGGAAGGAATGGAGGTGATCCTCAATCCGCGCGCGGTCATTCCGGAAGCGCGTGGCGTGAAGGATGCCGTGGAAGACGTCAACGTGGACGACAAGTTTGGCAAGGAGCGGAAGCGAGCGCCCGGCGCCGACCAGGGCCCCTCAGGCGGCAAGGGTACTGGCGCAGCGGCAGTGGGTGGTGACGGCGCTGCCGCCGCGGCTCCAGGTGGTGCCGGTGGGCTGCCGGCCGAAGCGCCCGGTGCCGGTGGAGGCGAGAAACGCAAACGCAGCCCGTTCGACTTCGCCACGCTCGATGCCGACAAAGATGGAAAACTGTCCCGAGAGGAACTGCCGGGTCAAGTTCAGCAGTTCTTCGACGTGATGGACTCCAACGCCGACGGGTTTGTCGATCGGGCTGAGATGGCCAAGGCCATGCAGCGAGCCGCGGCGATGGGAGCGGGCGGCGGTGGGCCGGGAGGTCCACCTGGCGGTCCCCCGCAGTAAGTCGGTTTGCCGGTCGGACCAGGTGGCGTCACGAACCACGCTGCGAGGTAGCAGGGCAGGGCACGAACCAAAATGGATGATTGTGCCCACCCGAGGATGGAGCAGGCAGCCGACACAAGTCGGTTTTGAGCAGAACGGATTGAGGGACTGGTCACCGACTCATCTCGGTTCTCCGTCGGTTTTTTGTGGGATGACACCTTGTTAAGACGCATACTCCTCACACTTCGCCTGGGCATCTCCAGCCTGCTCCTGCACAAGCTCCGTTCCGGACTTGCCGTCCTGGGCATTCTGATCGGCATCACGGCCGTCATCTGGCTGGTGGCGTTGGGCGAAGGGGTCAGCTATCAGGCTCAGCAGCAGATCAAGGATCTGGGCGCGAACAACATCATCGTCAAGAGCGTCAAGCCGGCACAGACTTCGTCCAAGATGGGGAGCGCTCTGTTCATACCGTACGGCGTACTGCGGGATGACTATAAACGCATCATCTCCAATATCCCGATCGTAGAACAGGCAGTGCCGATGCGTGACATCAAGCGGGAAGTGCGGTTCGGCCCGAATTCGGTGGAAGCGCGATTGGTCGGCTGCACTCCCGAGTACTACGCGCTGAATCACCTGACCCTGATGCGTGGCCGCTACCTGGAGGATCGCGACGCCACTCCTCCCGATAACGTCTGCGTGATCGCGGAAGGAGCTGCCGAAAAGCTGTTCGGTTTCGCAAACCCGATCGGTCAGTCCATCCAGATCGACCGCGACTTCTACATCGTCGTCGGCGAAACCGCGCGACGGGACCCGACCGCCGCTATCGGCGGCAGCATCGACTCCGTCGATTACAACCTGGATGTGTACATTCCACTGGAAACCCTGCGCTCACGCATCGGCGACATGGTCCTGACCAGCCGATCGGGAAGCCGGGAAGGAGAGGTGGTTGAGCTGAGCCAGATCACCGTGTCCGTGGCGAATCTGGATCAGGTCGATCAAACGGCCGAGATCATTCGGACGCTGGTCGAGAAATACCACCCCAATGAAGATGTGAAGGTCACCGTCCCGAAAGAACTGCTGCGGCAAGCGGAATTGACGCGGATGCTGTTGAACTTCCTGATGGTGGTGATCGCCGTCATTTCGTTGGTCGTCGGCGGGATCGGGATCATGAACATCATGCTCGCCACCGTCACCGAACGGACGCGAGAGATCGGCATCCGCCGAGCGCTGGGGGCAACACGCCGTGCCATCATCTACCAGTTCCTGGTGGAGGCGGTCGTCTTAACCGGCGTGGGTGGAGCGTTAGGGGTCGGAATCGGCTTCCTCGTACGACCAGCCTGGAATCTGTTTCGCCAACTGTTGCTGAGCGTCTTTCCGGACGTGATGTTGAGTTCTTCGCCGTTGACGCAGACCATCGTCAAGCTCGAACCGCGCATCGCCGGCTGGTCGATTCTCGCATCGCTGCTGATCTCGGTCGCCGTGGGAGTCCTGTTTGGCCTCTACCCCGCACGACGAGCCGCGATGATGGATCCCATCGAAGCACTCCGGCACGAATGAGGCTTGACGGGGGTGATGTCAGACGCGGAGTGCGGCGCGCAGAGACGGGCCGCAACGAAGTGGCAGGTGAATAGGGACTGCCACAATGCCACAATGCGACAATCCCTATTCCCATTCCACTTCCCATCAGCCTGTCCTGCCCCGAAGCGCCACGCGACCTCACCCGGGAAGTGGTAGGTGAATAGGGATTGCCTCAATGCCGCAATGCGACAATGCCACAATGGGCGACGGTGACGCGCCCGCGCAGAGTCACTGGTCCTGGTCTCATTGTCGCATTGAAGCAGTGTCGCATTGTTGCAGTCCCTATTCCCGTTCCACTTCCCATCGGCCTGTCCTGTCCCGAAGCGTCACGCGACCTCATTGCAGCACAAGTCGCTGCTTCATTGTCGCATTGAAGCAGTGTCGCATTGTCGCATTCCCTATTGTCATTCCACTTCCCACCGGCCTGTCCTGTCCCGAAGCGCCACGCGACCTCATCGCAGCACAAGTCGCTGTTTCATTGTCGCATTGAAGCATTGCCGCATTGTCGCATTCCCTATTGCCATTCCACTTCCCACCGGCCTGTCCTGCCCCGAAGCGGCACGCGGCCTCATCGCAGCACAGGTCGCTGTTTCATTGTCGCATTGAAGCATTGTCGCATTCCCTATTGCCATTCCACGTCCCACCGGCCTGTCCTGCTCCGAAGCGGCACGCGGCCTCATCGCAGCACAAGTCGCTGCTT
>JBGSHS010000229.1:0-9831 GCA_041752115.1 Pirellulaceae bacterium
GACCGCGGGGATGTGGCCGCGGTCGCGCAGACCGCGGGAATGTGGCTGCGGTCGCGCAGACCGCGGGGGCGGAAGAGGGGGCCGCCCTGCCGAAGATCCGCTCTCGGCCGCTCGGTGCCAGCGTCGTTACGCGGGGCAACCCACGCAACTGCAGGCCGGATCGCCAACGCCACGCGGATTGCCCCCTCACCCCCGACCCCTCTCCCCCAGCAGAAGTTGCTGAGGGAGAGGGGCGAGAGAATGTCCGCAGACGCAAAGGAAGGGCGGAGAGGACAAAAAGATCGCGTGACAAGAAGATGAGATGAACGACGGTGCGTCCCATCTTTCTGTCACGCGATCTTTTTGTCTAATCTTGCAGCGCGCCGCTTAACGACGGCGGCGGAAGAGGGCGAAGCCGACGAGCAGCGGAAGGACGCCAAAAGCCAGAGCCAACGTCGAAGGCTCAGGTACGATCCGCAGCGTGCCATCCGTAATCGAGAGATTCGCAAGCCCACCGGTGGATGTCAAAAAACTAGTGGAAATCGGCCCCAATCCCTCAACGTTCTCCAGAACGTCCTTCAAACGCAAAGCATACGATTGGCCGGCGACGGTCTTCGACGCGTCAATCGTCACCAAGGCAAACACGCCCTCCGCAGGAAGAACGTCACTACCAGCCGTCGTTGTGGTCGCAATCCACGCCAGACCGTCCGGACTGCCTCCACCTTGCTGACCCGTGTTGCTCGCATTAAAGAGCGTGCCAGGTCCAATAATGTCCACGCCGGTCATGATCGGCACTGTGTCAACTCCCTCGTTCACCTCGCCGCCATCACCAATCTGAATGTACAGGTTCAAGCCCACCACGCTGTCCCCGCCAGCGACCGACAACGCAATCGTCCGCACCTCGCCGGGCTGAAAATCGTGTGTTCCTACATCAATCACCAGATCGGCCGAAGCAATAGCTGCACCCATCAAGCCGATCAGGAAACTCCCCGTGATAGCCTTCCACATATTACCGGCCTCGCGATTTCTAAGTTGATAAGATCTCTCAGGTGCTCGAATGCGAGCAATCTCGATGCACGACATGTACCAACACCGGCAACTCAGTTCCTAAGAACCGCGCACAGTTGCGTGTAATATCTCAGCCTGTCCACAATCTGTCAAACAGCCCACGCCAAATTCTTTGACCAACCAACAACGCTTAACAGGGCCTGCAGCTACATACAGCGCATACCATATAACATCCATGATCTTTGTGGCATACGATACTTATAGCAGTAACGACGTAGCACGCGTTTGAGTGCGTGACCGCCCTGTACTCAAACGGGCAAGAAGGGATCAAGGGCCGGGCAGGGAGGACAAAAAAATCGCGTGACAAAAAGATGGCAGAGGCGACGATGAGCCGGATCTTCTTGTCACATCATCCTTTTGTCTCCCCGGCCGCGCAAGACGCGTACTCCATGGCGATCGGATGCTGCCCCCATGCTCTGCGCGAGCATGGCTACGTAGCACGTACTTTTGCGTGTGACCGCCCTGTCCTCAAACGGGCAAGAAGGGATCAAGGGCAGGGCGGGGAGGACAGAAAGATCACGTGACAAAAAGATGGCAGAGGCGACGGTGAGCCGAATCTTCTTGTCACATCATCTTTTTGTCTCCCCCGCCGCGCAAGACGCGAGCTCCATGGCGACTTAATTACGGCACGTTAATCAAGCGCAGAGCGGTGAAGCCGCTGACGTTGTAGCGGGCAATGATCTGATCGGTGGCATTGACCACTCGGTCGCGGTTGAAGTCGTACACGTTATGCACCGCGGCCGGCACGAAGCCGGTCGTGTGATAGCGTGCCCCGATCTCGTCGGTCGCATTGACAATCGCGCGCAGTGGATCGTCGCCCGTCTCGCCAATCGCATTCCCGAAATAGAACACGTCATCATCGGCCAGCCCCAGTGTGCCGCCATGCTCATCCGAGAGCAGCGTTACCTGGAGCCACTTCTTCGCAATGGCGTTGTCGTCCCAAGTCAGCGTGATGCGATCGCTCCCGCCAACGCCAGCTCCCCACCGCACCGATACACTCGCGGGCACCGGTGCCAGCTGCCAACTTGACGGCGTATCTGAATTCCCGACTCGCAAGACGAAGTCATTGACAGTCGGTATCCCCGCCAGCCCGGCAACGTCGATCATGATGCCGTTGATTCCCAGCGAGAAACTCGTGTAGTTCGCAAACGTCGCCGTGTTACCTGGCAACAGGGCATCCTTGTCGGTGGCAATCGCCGCATCGTCCAGCGAGCCGGGAGCCGCGTTGTTCGAGTCGAACTTCGAGTTGTTGTAGAAGATGTGCCGGTCAACCACCTCCGCGGAAGCGGGATCCCGGATCACCACCAGTTCCTGCATGGGGAAGGCCTCGAGGTAGTCGAGGTCTTCGGTGGTGATGATGTGCGAGATGTAGGTTTCGTGAGTCCCTTCGGCAATCCCGTCATCCACGGCTGTGACCAGCACGTTTTGCGGCACGCTCCAGTTCTGGGGCGTGAACACCAGAAAACTGTTCTGCGGGTTGGTCTGGCTCACCGCCGTCACCTGGCCCTGCACGTGGTCCATCGTGATCGTCACGTTCGAAACGGGCGGATAAGTGAGCACGACTGCATACGTGTCGGTCACGCCCCCTTCCACCACCTCCGTCGCGCCGCCTGTCGGGATCATCATGACGCCAGGGTAGTCGTTGTCGATGATGTTGACCGTCGTGCGTGGCATGCCGACCCCTTGATAATCCGGATCGGCACTGGAACTGACATGCCGCACCGAGCTGCGATGGAAGTTCTCCGGCGTATTGTCGTCCAACGCACTGACCAGCACCGTCTGCGGCACATCCCAGTTGGCTGGCGTGAAGACCAGATAATTGTGGGTTGGATTGGCCGCGTCCACGGCCGTAATTTGATCGTCCGCACTCCCCACCGTCACGTCCAACGACACCGTCACATTGGCCGTCGGCGGCTGAGTCAGCACCAGCTGGTACGTGTCGTCGACCCCCGTTTCACTCACCGTCGTCGAGCCACCTGTCTCGATGATCTGCGCGCCCGGCCCCAGCGGATCGATCAGCTGATGGAATTCCGAGTTCAGATCGAGATGAATCGTGCCGGCACCGTCCGTCTGCCAGTCCCGGAAGTCGAGCTGAGCCTGCATGATGTGGCCCGACTGGCCATCGATCGCAAATGCCTCGATCCAGCCGCTGGTCATCAAGTCGAACCCCATCACTCCGTCCAGACCATCGGCGATATCCAATACCAGCCACTGCAGATCGGTCCAGACCAGATCCACTCCTTCCTCGGTCGGAATATGCACTTCATCAAATAGGAACACCGGCGCATCGACCGTGCCACCGATCCCGCCCACCGTCTCATACCGCGCGAAATTGGCGTCCAGCTCGTCCAGCTGCCCGTCGCCATTGGTGTCCAGCCCGATCTCCGTGGCGATTCGCGTCGACATGACACTCAGCTGTGCACCGCTGTCGTAGATGAAATTCCCGCCGGCTGCCACGCCATTATGCACCGGGATCATGGTCATGAACGGCACATCGCCCCACATCGGCGGAGCGTCCCCTTCCACCACCTGCTCGTCCGGACTGAACGTCATTCGCTTATCGACGGAAATGCCGTAGCGCAACTCCTCGTTGCCCGCGGGCACGTCGTCCCGGAAGAACACGCGCATCAACAGGTCACCGAAGATGTCGACGTACGTCCAGACGGTGAAGTCGAACGTCGTCACGCGACCCTGCATGGCCGGCATCCCGACAATCCCATAGGGCCCGAAGATGCTGATGTCGTTGTAGGGATCGGAAATCAGCCGCGCATCGAGCACCGTGTTACGCTCGTAGTTCGACCCGGAGAAATCGAATCGATACGGCACGGAAATGTCGAATTCGTGCGGACCTGCCACGCCAAACTCCACAAACTTCCCATCGGTCTCATACGGGTAAAGGGAACTGAGCATCTCGGCGACCGACGTGGCAAACGCAATCGTCGTGTTCGCTCCAGTATCGAGCAGCCAGGTGTTGGTGTATCCCGGCCCGACACTCCGCGTCCCTTCAGCGTCCTGGAAAAACTCCACTGCCACACGCGGCTGGTCCCAGGCCACATTGTCCGACGTGCCAAGATCCACGTACGGGACCGTCCCCAAGGCCCAATCGTTGTCGGCAATCTTCACCGCCAGATCGTCCAGCTGGGCTCCGTCATAGCCCAGATCGGCACTGCTGAGCGTGAATCCGATCCACCCGACGTGAGCCGATTCGGCCAGCGTATCGTCCACCGCCATCACCGTCAGTTGCTGCGGAGTGCTCCAATTGCTGGGCGTAAACACCAGCTGAGCCGGCTGGAAATCGAGCTGCCCGCCCCCCGAGAAAGCGACCGTCACATCGTGCGACGGCTGGCTCGCCAGAGCCAGGCTGAGCGTGTCGCCAGCCCCCCCCTCGGTCACCGTCGTCGAGCCGCCCGACTCGGTCACCTCCAGCACGTCGCCGTAGAGAATGTCGTTGATGAAGTCGAGGTAGGTCGAGACCACCATCCCGCCCCCGCCCGAGCCAAAAAACGGCGCTGCCGGCGAACCGTAACTGAACTGCGTGGTGAACGTGTTGATACCAAACAGAACCAGGTTTCCAAAGTCGTCCTCGATAAACGACGGGCCACCGGAATCGCCCCCACCGAGCGTCGTTTCCACGTCGTTGCCTAACGAACCAGGCGACGTGGGCGCGTCGAAATCGAACTGGAACACCTCCCGAGCACCCGAACCCTCATCATCAAAGTAGTAATAGTCGATCTCGTTCATCCCCCAACGCTTGATCGTGTAAGATGCGTTGGTCGTGTAGCCCGACACGCCGGTGCCCGACCGGCCGTAGCCCACGAAATGAGCCTCCACCGTATCGTCAAACGGAGTTTCGTTGAGCGGGTAGATCGGCACATCCGCCGGCAGCTCGCTCGAGAGTTCAATGATCGCTAGATCGTCGTTCGCATTGGGATTGTTGAACCCCGTCCAGTCCGGATGCACGTACAGCTGATTGGCCGTGATCTGATACGTGGACGACGAGCCGGACATGTTCACGTTGAACGTGACGTTGGATGGAGTCGGGTTGATTGACCCGTTCGCGTCGGTATCCAGGCAATGTGCGGCTGAGATCACGTGGATCGGACTGATCGGCGTCGCCGTGCACACATAGTTGCTGGACCCGATCTGGGTCCGCAGGCTTCCCACTCCAGCAAACGGCGAATCGGCCGTGTTTGCATCGATGCGCTGGATGGGCGAGTCGGGGGGAGTTCCATTGGGATCGCCCGCCACAATGGCCGGGTCGATCCTGTACACATCGTCCAGCGGCAGCAACTGGAGCGTCGAGCCGGGCAGTTGACGCGGCTCGGTCCAAGTGCTTTTCGGAGCACTTTCCTGAGCCGACTCCGGCTGCGGAAGCGAGAGCCATGACAATTGCACGACACGTTCGGCCGAGTTACGATCCGCCAGCGTGTCGCCGGTCGCACTCCCCAACAGCTGCGAGAGCACCAGACGCGGCTCCAGCTGTTCCACATGTGCTTGATAAGAAAACAGTTGCCGACTGGGCCTGCGCTGGGACTTCTGCCCGCGCGAGCGACGAGAACGCCGCTTCATGGCAATCCCTCCTGGAACCTGAGACGAGAATGGTCCGCACCAGAACTGCTCGCACAGTGGGAAATATATCCGTTTAAGTCTTTTTCTGCACGATACCTCGCCAAGAATTCACAGCAACTCGACTTGGCTTCGAATCTGCGGGATTGCAGGCATTCACCAGCCCCACCAAACACCCCAGAATCCAAGGGAGACAAAAAGATGAAATGACAAGAAGATCCTTGATGTTTTTGTCACACCATCTTTTTGTCTACCTACTCCGCATCTCGCCCCAAGAGCGCACAAGCCTAACCCACCCTGAGGTAGGGGCGGATGCGGCGGAGGGTCTTGGGGCCGATCCCTTTGACCTGCTCGAGCTGCTCGATCGATTGGAAGGGGCCGTGAGCGGCGCGATAGTCGACGATCCGGCGTGCCAGGGTCTCGCCGATGCCGGGCAACAGCGTGAGTTCGGGCCAGTCGGCGGCGTTCACATCGACTTGGAACTCGATCACCCCTGGTGCCGCCCGGTCGATCTCAATCAACTGCGAGCGAAACGTGAAGTGCCAGATCCAATGCACCAGCAGGGCACAGAAGCCGATCGTCACCAGCACGGCCACCGTCAGTTGGTCTGCACGTTGCAGCAGTGGCCGCCAGCGCGAGGAGGGCTGAGAAGACGTACCGCGATCCATAGGATTTCCCCCATTGGCCCGCGATCACGACAATGCTACTTTGCCGGAACGCGACACCACTTGTCAAGCGAATCTGGGAGGGAACAGGATCGTGAGCCGAGACTTCAACCAAGTCCCGTGGGACGGAGTGCTGGAAGATGACTGTCGGCAGCTGATTCGCCTGGCGGTGCGTGAAGATCTCGACCGCCGCTTCGACGTGACCACGCTGGCGCTGGTCGATCGCGATCTCACCGGCCGGGCCGCGGTGATGGTCCGGCAAGCGGGGATCGTCTGCGGCTTGAAGGCCGCTCAGCTGACTCTGGAAGAAATGGAGATCGCCGCCACCTTGGAGCCCCACGCGTCGGACGGTGACCTGGTCGCGGCCGGTACCCCAATCGCCACGATCTCGGGGACCGCACGCGACCTGCTCACCTCCGAGCGGCTCCTTTTGAACCTGCTCGGCCGGCTCTCAGGCATCGCCACACTCACTCGAGAGTACGTCGACCTGGTGGCGGGCACGCCAGCGCGGATCTACGACACGCGTAAGACCACGCCCGGCTGGCGCCGGCTGGAAAAATACGCCGTGCGATGCGGCGGGGGCTGCAATCATCGCACCGGGCTCTTCGATGCCGTTCTGATCAAGGACAACCACCTGGCCCTGGTCTCTCAGCGCAGCGCCGCGGCGTGGTCGCCGGCCGACGCCCTGGTGCACGTGCGTCAGCGTCTCAGCGACATGCTGCCCGGCGGCGCCGAGAGCATGATCATCGAAGTAGAAGTGGATTCACTCGAGCAGCTTGATCTGGTCCTGGGCCAGAGTCCCGACATCGTGCTGCTGGATAACATGACTTTGGACCAGCTGCGTGCCGCAGTGGCTCGGCGCGATCGAGCCGGTTCCACCTGTCAGCTGGAGGCCTCGGGCGGAGTGAACCTCAACACGGTCGCCGAGATCGCTCGGACCGGCGTCGAGCGGATCAGCGTCGGAGCGCTCACCCACTCCGCCTGCTCACTCGACGTCGCACTCGACTGGCTCGCGCCCGCTTAGACATGACTAGCACAACGATCTTTGCGCCTCTGCGCCTTTGCGTGAGGCAAAAAAAAGGTCTCACGCAAAGGCGCGAAGACGCGAAGTTCGAGAAAGGCAGTTCAGCAGGGCAGTCACTGTTTCTTCCCGGGGCGAGGGACCTTCTGCTTGGGACCGGATCCGCCGCCGCGGCGGCGGCCACGCGGCTTGTAGGAATTGACCTCGACCTGACTGAGCTGCTCCCCTTCGTGCTGCCGGAGCTGGATCAGCCGGTCGCGGATCGCGGCCGCTCGCTCAAACTCCAGCTGCTCGGCGGCCTCGAGCATTTCCGCCTCCAGCTCGTTCATATACTCCGCCGTCACATACTGTTCTTCCTGTTCGCGTCCGACCGCTGCGTTGGCCGCACGATGTGCCGCCGCGTCCGACTCAATGCCCGCTCGGATATTCTTGCGAATCGTCTCGGGGGTAATGCCATGCTCCTGGTTATACGCCTCCTGCACCGCTCGGCGACGGTTCGTTTCATCGATCGCCATGCGCATCGAATCGGTGATTTTATCGGCGTAGAGGATCACCTTGGCGTTCACGTTGCGAGCCGCTCGGCCGATCGTCTGGATCAACGACGTTTCGCTGCGTAAGAAGCCCTCTTTGTCGGCGTCCAGAATGGCCACCAGCGACACTTCCGGCAGATCCAGTCCTTCGCGCAGCAGGTTGACTCCCACCAACGCTTCGAACCGGCCTTCGCGCAGATCGCGGAGCAACTCGACTCGCTCAAACGCATCCAGCTCGCTGTGCAGCCACTTGCAGGCCACACCTTGCTCGGAGAAATAATTCGCCAGGTCTTCGGCCAGCCGCTTGGTCAGGGCGGTCACCAGCACCCGTTCGCCAACCGCCGCTCTCTGGCGGATCTCCTGCAGCAGGTGGACGACCTGATTGCGAGCCGGAGCGACTTCGATGACCGGGTCGAGCAAACCGGTCGGCCGAATGATTTGTTCCACCACTTCGCCGCCCGTCTGCT
The DNA here is from genome assembly GCA_041752115.1 of Pirellulaceae bacterium. Taxonomy (GTDB): domain Bacteria; phylum Planctomycetota; class Planctomycetia; order Pirellulales; family Pirellulaceae; genus JAJRVM01. Next base: position 8,297 of record JBGSHS010000229.1, read on the forward strand.
GCAGCTCATAGTCGCTCGGCGTGGCCGACACGAAGACCACCTGATGCGCCCGCTGCTCCCATTCTTCGAACTTCAGCGGCCGGTTGTCCATGGCACTGGGCAGCCGGAACCCATGTTCGACGAGCGTCCGTTTGCGGCTCTGGTCCCCCGCAAACATCGCTCGAATCTGAGGGATGCTCACATGCGATTCGTCGACGAACAGCAGGAAATCGTCGGGAAAGAAATCGTACAGCGTGTCGGGCGGCTCCCCGACCGATCGCCCGGAAAGCGGACGACTGTAGTTCTCGATCCCCGGACACACGCCCGCCTGCATCAGCATCTCGATGTCGAACCGAGTGCGAGCGCTCAGTCGCTGGGCTTCGAGCAGCTTGCCTTCCTGGCGGAATTTCTCCAGCTGCTCGTCCAGTTCCTGCTTGATCAACTGCACCGCCTGCTGGATCCGCTGCTCCGGCATCACGAAGTGCTTGGCCGGGTAAATAAACAGCTGATCCTGCACGGCGATCGTCTCGCCGCTGGTCGGATTGATCAGCGACAACTGGTCGATTTCGTCCCCCCACAGCTCGATGCGAAACGCATACTCTTCATACGACGGCCAGATCTCCACACAGTCGCCGCGCACCCGGACCTTGCCCCGCTCGAAACTGATGTCGTTGCGTTCGTACTGAATGTCGATCAACCGCGACAACATTTCGTCCCGATCGATCTGGCCACCGCGTGCCAGAGCGACCATCATCGAGCGGTAATCTTCGGGTGAACCGAGGCCATAGATGCTCGAAACGCTCGCCACCACCACCACATCACGCCGACTCACCAGGGCGCTGGTCGTGGCCAGGCGGAGCCGATCGATCTCGTCGTTGATCGAGGCATCTTTCTCAATGTAGATGTCGCGCTGCGGAATGTACGCTTCCGGCTGATAATAGTCGTAATAGCTGACGAAGTAGTGGACCGAGTTCCTGGGAAAGAACTCCTTGAACTCGGAATACAACTGAGCGGCCAACGTCTTGTTGTGCGAGATGACCAGAGTCGGCCGCTGCACCACCTGAATCACATTGGCCATCGTGAAGGTCTTGCCCGACCCGGTCACCCCCATCAGCACCTGCCGCGTGCGACCCTGCTGCAAGCCGTTGACCAGAGCTTCAATCGCCTGCGGTTGATCGCCCGCCGGCCGGTAGGCACTGCTGAGTTCAAATTCCATTGAGTTTGAAATCCAGGGAGCGGTTCTTCTGTTAGGGCCTTGGGGGCGGCCCGACCGCCGAGCCAGCGAGCCGCAGATACTACTGTACAACTGTCGAGCAGCGCTCGCTCCCTGTCAAGAGACTCGGCAACCAGCCGCCTCCTGTTGCCCAGCTTTCTTCGCGCCTTTGCGCCTTTGCGTGAGATCAAGATCGGCTCACGCAAAGGCGCAAAGAAAAAGCGAGTAGCTCACGGGGAGATACTCGCTCTTTGGATTGTTGCTTGTGATGTGGCCGGGCGGTTGCCGGCCGGCGAATGCTTAGCTCTTCGCTTCGTCAGCCGGAGCGTCGGTGGCGGGCGGA
>JBGSHS010000230.1:0-26822 GCA_041752115.1 Pirellulaceae bacterium
TGACCAGTGCCACGCTGTAGCGACCCACGTCGCCGCCGTAGACGATCCGTGGACCGCCCAGTCCAATCGTCACCTCGGGCTCGACAGCACGCTCAATCAAGAAGCGGTACGGGACCACGGCCTGCTCTCCACCGGGATTGATCACCTTGACGTCATAAAGCCCGTGCGGAGCTCCGGTGAAGTCAAAGGTTGCCACGATCTTCGTGCTGTCGATCACCTGGTAGTCGACCGGTTCGAATTCGCCGAAGCCGGGTCGGACAAGCTTGACAATTGCGCGCTCATGGAACTGCGCGCCGCGGATCGTCGTTGTCACAAAGCGGCTGTCGCCACCGATGTCGGTACGGACCTCCGTGATCACAAGCGGGACCAGTTCCGCCAGCACTGTCACGTCGCCCCCGTCGGTCGGCTCATGATGCGCGCGCAGCAGCACGTAGTAATCGCCGGGCTCGGTCGTGGGGATGACCGCGGTGACGATCTGGTCCATGCCGCCAGCACTCACGGCGTCGTAGGCGGCGCTGGACGGGACCGCGGCGTGTCGCAGGAATACTTCATGGAGGGCAACTTCGTCCTGGCTACCCACTGTCACCGCCAGTGTCTTGCCCTGCGGCACGGTTACGCGCAGCAGACGCTCCTCTCCCGTGTGGAGGACCACCCGAAGCGGTGCTCCGACAACCATCCGGTCGACCGTCACTTCGAGCAACTCCGTGGAGCTGGTCACGTTGTCCACTTCGCCGTCGGCTTCGTAGACCTGATTGTAGATGTCAGCCCGCACGATGATGCGATAGTTACCGGGCATGACGGCCGGCAGGGGCTTTGTGAGTGTCGACGTATACGTCGACCCCTCGCCCAGTGTGCCTGAGTACTCCACGCGTCCGACCAGCCGGTCATGGATATCCCACACCGCGTCGGACGACAGGTACACGCTATCGGACCAAGTGCCAGCGGCCGGTTGTGACGCTTGATTCGTCACGGTCCAGGCGATGGCGACGGCATCGCCGGACGCCGCGGTGCCGGGCAGCGCGATCTCGGTCACGTGCAGATCGGAGGGTGGTGGCAGCTCGATCACGATGGGCACATCGCTGGCTCGGCTGTTGTTGTACTCGCCGTCCTGTTCGTAGACGGTACCGCCGGGCCGATTGCGCGCGGGGTCGGTCACGACGAACATGTAGTAAGGTCCCAACAGGTCTCTTGGTGCCGTGACCGTTATGGTCCGCGCATAACTCGCGGCAGCCCCCAGACCTCCCGAATGGGGCAACGAGCCCACATAGCGGTCCGCTTGCAGGTCCAGCACTTCGTCGCGGGAGAAGTAGACCAGGTCGTCCCAGGAACCCTGATCGCTCGGCGTGCCCCCGCCCAGATTCGCCACGGTCCAGGAGATCTCGAATTTCTGTCCGCGCGTGACGTGTTCCGGAGCCGAGACGGCCGTGACCTGCAGGTCGGGCGGCGCATCGAGGATCACCTGCAAGGGAGCGGCAACCAGGTTGTTCCCTTCATTCTCGTACTCCCACACGCTGCCGCGCGCCATCGCGAGCCGCTCGCGCGATACGTTCGGAACTGGCGGTGCCGAGCCCAGCCGGATTCCCGGCAACCGATCGCTGATGGAACTCGGGTGATAGAACACGTTGTCTTGCGCTGCGATGTTGTCGGTGAGGAACAGCAGATAGAAGTCGCCGTCGATGCTTTCCGGCAGCGCGATCTGCACGGTCATGCTGTACGACTCGCCGGGTGCGAGCGGCTCTGGGCCGCGATAGGCCACGGCCGAGAGCAGGACGTCATCCTCGTCAAGGTAGCGATCGTTCGAGAGGACGAAGCCATCCCACCAAGAGTCAACACGCGTTTCGCGCGTGCCCTGGTTGGTCACCTCGTACGACAGTTCGAGCACGTCCCCGGCCGTCGCGACGGCCGGTACGTCGAGCGACGTAGCCACGAGATCCGGCTCGCGGTAGATCACCGGGAACGCCACACGATGCACGTTGTTATTGGGATCTTCGAACGCTGTGCTTTCAAAGAACTTCAGCCACATTGCATTGAAGCCGTCATCGGCGGGCCACCAATACGCATACTGCCAGTTCGCCGGCGACATCGACAGCGCATTGAGATGGATATAGATGAAGTAGTCCCCGTCGAGGCCCGGTGGCAATACCAACTCGCACTCGATGGTGATGCTCTCGCCCGGTGGGAGCAGCGTGTCATACGATTGCACGTGCTCGCCCAGCAAGGCGGCGCGCGATACGCTGTAACTGGTATCGGGCCATATCCACTCAGGATCCGTCGAGATCCACAGTTTGTCCTTCCAGTACTCGGTGCCCGGCCAGACCGGATAGGCACCTGCATTCCTGACCGTGTAGCGGACTCGAACGTGCTCGCCCGAGTAGATCTGATCCTCGTCGAGCGGCTCGATAGTGGCGGATGTCACCACCAGGTCGGCCGGGACGGGAGCGACCGATGTGTCCGCGTAGCCACGGTTGTTCAACTCGTCGAGTTCGAGGAGAAGTCCGTCGTGGTAAGTCAGGGCGGTGAGTCGCTGCAGTTCCTCGTCCGCAACGACGACGGCGTGCGATGCAGCGGCGGACGGGCACAGCGAGAACGTGATCGAATGGGTGTAGCTTTCACCGGGCCCCAGCGGCTTGTCGAGCACCAGCACCGTCCCGTCCGCGATCCCTGTTTCCAGGTCAATGCCCTCCGCACCGGCCATCCACCGGACCTGTGGCGAACTGAACGCGTTGCCCGCAATCACCAGGACTTTGCCGAGGAACAAATCTGTTGCCGGTTCCTCTTCGAGATCACTCACCAGGTGGATCCCGTCGAGCCAATAGAATGGCCCCGGATCGGTGCTGTTGCCGTACCAGGCCGCTACGGCCGTCCCCTGGTTGCGCACGGTGTAAGTGATCGTGATTTCTTCGCCACCGTGCGTTTCGGCAGTGGCGACCACCGCCTCCACCACGAGGTCGGGAAGATCCTGCTGCAGCGCGATCACCTCAATCGCACGCGCCTTGTAATTATTGTTGTCGATCTCGTCCGGGTCATCGGGATTGACGTTGATTGCCAGCGTGTCCTCCGCCACGAACTGATAGGGATCAGTCCAGGGAGTGATATGGTACGTGCCCGATTCCAGATCTGCCGGTAGCGTCACTGTCATGATCACGTCGTATCCCGCGCCGACTTCCAACGACCCGCTGTGCACGAACGATGTGAGGAGCTTGTCCAGTGCATGTGCTTTGGGCGTCGGCAGGTCCTTGTCCGCGGCCAGCCAGATCTGCTCCGTCCACCAGTCCCGGTCGGTTTCCCCCATGCCCAGGTTGGTGACGGTGAACCGGACTTCGATTTCCGACCCGGCAATTGCCTGGCTGGGCACCACCACCTCGCTGACGACCAGGTCGGCCAGCGGCAGCTGCGTCACGTGGATCGGGACGGCCAGCGTGTTGTTCGCTTCATTGGGCCACTCGTCCATCTGACGGTACGCATCCGTTTCGACGATCAGGAACATGTCCCCGCGGAAATGGCGGGGCACAATACCGGCGGCCGAAACCGACAAGTAGCTGGCCCCAGCGGCCAGCGCCGAATGATTTGCCACGGTGTCAAGCAACACGGCACTACTGCCCACTGTGTCGTCGAGCGAAAGGTACACGCGGTCAACCCAGTGGGTCTGCGTCGTGGCGGCCGCACCTTGGTTGATAATCACAAACTCCACCGACAGCGAACCCTCGGGGTCCACCGTGGCGGGAGCGGTGATCGATGCGACCTGAAGATCCGGTCGTGGCTTGATCGTGATCTCCAACGTAGAGTCGTCAACCGCGGTGTTGTCGTCTTCGCCCGCCGCTTCGAACAAGGCGTGCTCAGAATCGGTCGTCACCACGACGCGATAGGTGCCCGGGATGTACCGCGGTAGCCGGACTGCCTCCCGCCGCGTGTAGGTGGCCCCAGCGTTGAGCGGAACGCTGTAAGTGAACTTGCCGAGATCGATCCAGTCCGTGTCAGGGTCCGCAGCGTCCTGCAACCAGAGACGATCGACCCAGCTGCCGCCAGCCGCACCGGCCCCCGCGTTGCGAACGGTCCACTGGACATCAATCGCACTGTCCTCGGGCGCTGCCAGCGGCGCGACGATGTCGGAGACGATCAGGTCGGGAGGCGGAGTCAGTTCGACAGTCAGTGCATCGGACACGGAGTAGTTGTTGTCGGTGTACACAAACTCGAACACGAACTCATACGGAGCGACGTGGAAGTACGAGGCAATCGCTGACGGCATGGCCGCGGTAGTGACCACCAGGTACACCGTTCCTTCCAGACCGTCAGGGAGCATCAACACCGCGCTGTGGGAATAGCTCGCACCAACCGCCAGCTGCCCCAGGTGATCCACCGACTCGTTCCAGAGGTAAGTGGTCCCGTTCCGATCGAGGTAGACAGGATCCTGTCCCAGCGGGTCGTGCGACAAGTAGACATAGTCGCTCCAGCTGTGCACATCCGTCGGGCCGATCCCCTGATTGGTCACCGTCCAGGTGAGCTCGAAAGGTTGACCGCTGTACGCGCTGGCCGGCGTTTCGACCGATGTGACGACCAGGTCCGCATAGGGGATCATGACCACGTTCAGCGGCTGGCTCGCTTCCAGGGTGTTGTTTGCCTCGCGATCGTCCTCGAACACGAGCTCGTCGACGTCCGTCGTCACGAACAGGTGGAACCGCCCTTCGAATCGAGGCGGCAGGAATAATGTGTGACTCTGCTCGTACGTCGTGTGCGCGTTCAGAACTCCGGTGTGCTCGACACGCACCAGCTCCTCGTCGTCCCAGTTGCCCACCACGTCATCTTCCGACACGAAGACGCGGTCGGTCCACGAACCGGTAGCCGCACCGTCCCCCAGGTTCTCGACCGTCCAACGGATGGTCACGTGGGCCGGATCGCCGATCACGAGCGGCGGGAAGTCGATGTCACCGACCGCCAGGTCGGGATACGCGGCCAAGGTGGCCGTGATAAGGATGCTCGCCTGGTTATCGTCTTCTCCTGTCCCCGACTCGTTGTACTCGAACACGTCGTCGTGCCAGTCCGTCAGGACGATCACCTCCAACTCGCCGGCGCTCACCGAACCTTCCGGCAGCGTCAGCATCAGTTGGCGGTCCACGCCAGTGCCAGATGCCAGCCCGCCCTCCACCGCAGGATCGTAAGGCAAATATTGTGTCAACAGCGTGTGACCGGTGGCCGTGTTGACGACCCGCACACGATCGGCGAAAGCGGTTTCGACCGGCGCCTGGCCCTGGTTTTCGATGTGCCAGCGGACGGTGATCGCGTCACCGGTTTGCGGGTCCCGGGGTGTCACCGTGATCGGGCTGATCACCAGGTCGGGATAGATGGCCAGTGTGGACTCGAAAGTTCCCTCCCGCGAGTTGTTGTCCTCTGCATTTCCGGCCTGGTTCCATTCGTAGATGTCGTCATTTCCCCAGGTGTCGGCTGGGTCTGCCTCGATGTACACCAGCAGCTCGCCCACTCCCGCGTCGCCGTCGGGGATGTGGAACGTCGTCTCCCGCATCACCGACTCACCCGGTCCGATGGGCCCGTCGGTATGCGGATGGTATCCCACGTACCATTGCCAGTAATCGTGGGTCACCCGGTTCTGCACGTAGACGAAGTTGGGGAATGAGTCGGTGATCGTGCCAGTGCCGATGTTTCGCAGCTGCCAACGGATCGTCACCTCTTCGCCCGATTGGCTGCCGGTGGGCAGGATGAGGTCCGTCACGACCAAATCCAGCGACTTGACGCTGATCGTTCCGGCAATCGCGACGTTGTCCGTCTCGTCCGCTTCCGCCAGGGTATCGGATCGGTCGGCCTGCACAATCAGGTAATAGTCGCCGGCGGGAATGTCGGGGATATCCCAGCTGTTCACGCGGTCGTAGTGCTGGCCCGGACCCAGGACATCCGGTGGAGCCGCGAAATACCCGAGTTGCGTGTCGTCGCCCAACGTGTCGTCATCCGAAAGATAAGCCACGACGTACCACGTTCCGCTGGTCGACACCGCCCCTGTGCTCGTGACCGTGCAGCCGAACTCAAGCCGTTCGCCGGGAGAACCTCCCGCCGGGAACAGCAGGTTGCCGACCGTGAGGTTAGGCCGGCGGATAATGATGGGGCCGGCCGCCACAATGTTGTCCGACTCGCTCAGTTCGTCGACGGCTTGGTCGCCGTCGACCATCACCAGGATCCAGTAGTCTCCTTCCTCCACCTGCGGCAGCGTGAAAGTTACTGATTGGTCGTAGGACGTGCCGCGATCCAGCGCCATCAGGCGGTCGAAAGAGGCGACCCAGATGTCATCACCAGGAATCGGGTCGGCGGACAGATAGATGTGATCGGTCCACTCGACCAAGGTGCCGACGGACCCGGTGTTGGCCACGCGCCAGGCGATGTCCAGATCGTTGCCGCTTCCGCCAACGGCGGGTACCTGCAGATCGCTGCCGACCAGATTCGCCAGGCGGATCGCGAACGAGCCGGCGTATGCTTCCAGCATCGGATGTTCGGCACGGTCGTTGATATCCGGCCCCACGACGATGGTGTACTCGCCCTCCTCGCTCTGCGCGGCGAACGGGATGCGCCACGTGTTGCCCTCCAGCTGGACGGGTTCCAACACGATCACCGGGCCAGTTGGACTGGTGAGTACGATGTCCGCGGGCGTGAACGTCGCTCCGAGAATCTCCTCGCTGAAGGTCACATCGACATGATCGATGAACGTGTGCTGCTCTCCCACCGGGACGTGGAAGTCGATCACCAAGGGTGTGAAGTCAACCCGGAACGTGGCATGGTAGACATCGAGCACCGGATTGCCGGCTCCGCCGTCACGATTCTGGTCCATGGCACGCCCATCGAGATCGCGAATGTCGGGGCCCAGGGCATACTCGTAGTCGCCTTCGACCGTGAGCGGCGTGAAGCCGATCCGCCAGACGTTGTCGCCCAGGTGCACAGGCGCATCCAGTGCGTGACCGCCGTCGGGACCCACGAGCAGGATGTCGTCTGTGGTGAACGTCGCCCCGTCGATCGGTTCATTGAACGTCACGTCGATATGGTCGGCGGCAACCGCAACGCTACCCTGCGGTGACGAGTTGACGACATAAGGTTTGTCCAGTGGTACGGCTAGCACGGTCGAAACCGCATCCGCGAAATGGGCATTGAACTCGTTGGACGAACTATTGTCATAAACGTTTTCGACTGCCGAGATCTGCACGGCCACGAAATCTGCTGTGGGTGGTATCACGAGGCCCGCGCTGAGTCCCTGCCAGGTCTCTTCCTCGTTGTCGCTGAACAAATAGTTCACGGTCGTGGCCAGTTCACCTGTGCCTAGCTGGGTGGGAAAACTGCTGGGATCTCCCGCGTAAGCCGCGAGTGACACGGCAAACTGCGTATCCCAGCCTGGGATGCCTTCGTCACGATTGAAAAACGCCTCACTCCAGAGGATCGCCTCACCGGTTGCTACATCAACAGCAAACGCAGCGAGGTCAATCAGTTGCCACACATCGCCCCAAGTAGCGCCCGCCGCGGCCGAGCTTCCCGTGTTGAGGAATCGGAGCATCCGCGTGCCATCGACCGGTACGACGCCCCCATAAGCGAGCGACCAGGACGTGCGATCCCCCGACCACAGACCCGTGGCAGTCGGTGGACCGCTGGCAGCCCCGACCGTTTCAAAACTCCCATTGACGGTGAGATTCACGTTGCCGTAGCCGATCAGGAAGTTCAAATTCAACGCATCCTCGGGAACTTCCCCGTCGGTGCGATCTCCGTCCGAGTCAACCCGGTTGCCGGCCGGGTCGGACACGACGGGATCGATCGTCAGCACGTAGAGGCCCCAGGCATCCTGCTCCGGAAAACCCACGCGATACGTGTTATCGCCCAGGTCGCTCAAGCCCGTCAGCTCGATGTTGCCCTCGGGTCCCGCCATGCGCATGTCGTCGGGCACCAGGTCGCCGGAGACGACTTCCTCGGAGAACTTCCAGGTGAGATGGTCGGCGCTTGTGAGCCCCGCGCCGAAGGGTGTGTATTGCACGATCGAGGGGGCCACCGTGTCGATCGTGACGTAGAGATTCTGCGAAATTGGACCGCCGTACGCCGGAGTGAAACTCCCGCGATTGCGGTGCTCCCCGTCACTGCTGTACGGAGCCGGGTACGTGTAGGTGCCAGCGTGTGCGAGATACACGTCGATCTCGTACTTGTTGTTATCGTCCAGGTCCAGACGCAGTCGTCCCGGCCGGTCGATCACAACGTCGATGTTGAGCGTCGCGAGACGTGTCAGGTTGTCGTCGTGTGAGACCCCCGTGTCCAGATCCTCCGGCAGATCCAACGTGAACTGGGTCGATCCTGTGGAGAAGGTCAGCGTTTTCGTGTAGTCGCCGTCGAGCAGATCATGACCATAGAGATCCCTCACACCGTCGGTCCCATCCACGTCCAGTTGATACCGTTCCGACTCGAGTGGCGAGGCGAATGACAATACGGCCTGTTCGTACCCGTACTCGGTTGCCCGCCACGTGATGTCCTCGATCACCAATACCACATCGTCTTCGTCGCCGATCACTCCGTCGCCGCCACTGGCAACAAGTCGATAGTTGGCCACGTCAGTCAGGCGATCGTGATCCATGCCACCGAGGTCCGCGTAGGTCACTATGACGCCGTTGGTATCGATGACCGCCGACGTGATTTGGGGAGCAGCGAAATCGATCAGACAGGAAGTGCGGAAATCGCCACCCTCCGCTCCGTCGCCATCGCCATCCAACGCCAAGCCGTCCAGGTCATGTAACCCCGGGTCGTTGCTGCGCACCGTGAGCTGATAGAGACCTTCCCCCAAGCTCTCTGTCACTCCCAGCTGGCGGTAGGTCGTGCTCGCCTGACCCATGTTGAAGAAACCGATTCGCCCGGCGCCCAACGGCTGAGGATCCTCAACGGTGCTCTGCCAGATGATCGCGCCGTCGGCTACGCGGCGGACATCGACGCCAATCGCGCCATCCGCGCCGTAATCGATCGCGATATCGTACTCGGTGTCGTATTCCCAGCCCTTGTCGTCACCCAAGCTCGAGTCCAGGACTTGCAGCCGGTAACCAGTGCCCGAATGGACTCCGTCCCAGAGAAACGGGCCGATCATGTAATCGGGCCATCCACTCACATCCTTGGCTCGAATCAGCTTGAGTCCTTCTTCGGCCGTCAGGTTGCTGTAATAGGTGAACGAGGTCGTCTCAGTCGACTTTTTCCAGGTCAGACAGTAGTAGTCTTTGGCCAAGAAGGAGCTTGTGCCGGTACCTCGCATTCCGAAGACCACGCCCACGAAGTCATCCTGATCCGACGCGTCGACGCGCACACGCGTCTGGAACGTGCCATCGATGAAGTCGTCGGGGCTGATATAGAACGACGGGTCTACAACGAGCGAGCCAGCGGTTTCGACCCGCAAATGGTGCGTGTCCGTGTTCCAGTTCCCTCCCCAGCCGTCAGAGGGAATCACTTTACTCCATCCCTCAAGGCCCAGCGGCCCCAGGCCGCTCGAAAGGTCGAGATCGATCTGCGTGGTCCCGTCGCTGTAGGCGGGGGCGACCTGCTGAACCAGATCGTCTGCCCCACCGGGCAGTTGATCTGGACCTAGACGAACTAGCGCATAGTTGGCAAGGTTGCGGGCGTCGTCACCTACCACCGCCTCGGAAAGCGAGATTGTCACATGATCAACGGGCGCGTCCGTCTGAGCCAAGAAATCGTGCGCCACTACCTGGGGCGGGCCACCGTTGAGCAAGAGTCGCGGCTCGAGCGATTCCAACAGAGCTTGACGCGCACGGGACGCCCGGCGCTGGCGAGACCGACGACGAGACGAGGCGGCAGTCATGGCGAGTCCTCTGCTGCTGGAATGCCCGACCACCGCGTCAAGAGGACGCCACACACCTATCGATTATGCCCTGGGTGAAATGGGAATGGCGGTGCGGTGATGCGACGTAGAGGTCGAGACCAGGGCTGAAATCGCCGCTCTCGACAACCTCAGCTCCTCCAGCAGGCGAAAAAAGGAATTTCCAACGCCCAACTCGGTTCGCCCAGGCGCTAACCTATTGGACCCGATGCTCCCACGGGCTTGATTAAATATGGCGGCACTGTAATGTCAATCAGTAAACTGGCCAAAGAGCGTGAAATAACTCTCCAGGACTACTTGCTCCACGCAAACGAGCTTGGCTGTCGTGCGGTTGTCGACCCAACAGCGTAGTCAACGGGTCACACGGGGAAGTGTGTCGGTCATCGCCTTGCGTGGGAACGAAAGATGGCGGGCCGGGTGGCATTAGGCTCTGCCAGTGCTGCAGCGAATCGCCGCCTTGCGCCCTGCTCGCCAGCGCGAGATGTTTCCCGAATAACGAAGTCGCATGGAGCCTGCCGGCTTCCCGTTGCAGCGGCCGCTTTGCCTGTATGGGCGTTTGTCTTGCGTGGGCTCTGTTTCCAGCCCGAGACGGAGGATTCCCCCGCTGCACGTGCTTCAGCGAACCAACACCCGTTCTGGCGTCGCGCGGCAAGTGTCCCGCTGTCATGTTGCCTCGTTTGGCAAATTCTATTGCTCGGACATCGTGCTTGCATTCGTTGCCGGTTCAGGAACTGTCGAAGCCAATCTCTCCGCACGACCGGTGGCGACGCTGTGGGCAGCTTCAGCACGGGCGAAGCCGGTGCCACCGCGGGTGAAGCGACGCTGATGTCATGGTATCGCGTCAGGATTGTCCCTCGCAAGCCAGAGTGGCTGGTCCATATGGAAAAGCACGCAGCGAAGGATCGCTACTTCCGTGGAGCGAAGGGCAGCCCCAGGATAACGCAACTGTCTCACTGCGACGCGGCATCGTGGAACAACCGCAGGGTGAGTGCGGGTCCGGTGAATGATGTCTTCACATAGACGAGCCGACGGGACTGGTCGTACATCCAGCCTTCGGTTACCAAGCTCGTCCCGGTCGGCACTTCGGGCAGTTCCCGGCATTCGCATACAACGCGCAGGGGGCGGCCCCAGCCGGCCACGACAGTGCACGGTGTGTCGCCGGGGGAGGAGTGTATCTCCAGCGTCAAGTCGCCCGCGTGTGGCTGATTGACTGTCACGGATGCGAGTCGTGCGCCCGAAGTGATCCGTATTTTCCTCGAGTCCAATTCGACCTGATGGAAGCTGATCTCGGGGTCGTGTCCTTCAGCAGCCAGGAGGTTTTTCAGAATCAAGTCTGGTTGAATCCACAAGCCGTAACGCACGGTGAATCCTGGAGCGGCCATATCGCCGGCTCCTTCGACGCTGTCAGGATACAGTCCCCGCTTGTCAGCGTCGTGACTCATTTGCCACAGCGCGCTAGCCGTGATTCCATCCGCGAGCTTGATCCAGGGAAAGGACGTATCACAGGCGGCAAAATGCCGCAAGGCGTAGGCATACTCCAAGCCAATCCACTGGACCGGACGCCCCAGCCAACTTGCATGGTCGTAGTATGACGAGCCGAAGACGCCAATGGTGGCATAGCGCTGTAGTTCGACGTTCGGCAGATTCCAGAGATACACAAACGCCAGTCCCGTATTCGCCCAATAGCGTGCGTCGGTCAGCAGATCTGCATCGCCGGTCGCTCGATACCCATCCAGAAACGCCTCGACGGCAAGTCCGCTCGACCACAAGTAGGCCGATGCTGCCGGGTCCTCAAAAGGTGCTCCTTGGGGCACAAGCTGCTTCCCGCTCGCCAGGTACCGCAACCCCCTAAGGCCTGCTTCTCGCGCCTGGTCATCACCCGTAATGTTCGCCCAGCGGAGCAACTGGCCAGCGCGTAGCGCGGTCTGAAACACGGAAACGTCGGCTGCGTTGCCGAGTGGAGGACAATCGGCAAACAACGACGGCAGGGGCAGAGGCACGTAGTGCCAGCTTCCATCAGGTTGTTGCGTCGCCTTCGCATCACGCACCTCGGCCTCCAGCCACTGCAGTGTTTCGCCGTCGAACAGTCCCAGGAAGTATGGCGTCTTGGTCCAGGTGGGATCTCCGCTAAGAGGGCCGATGTGCCGCGCCGCTGCTACTTCGTCGGCACGGGCCAACAGCGTCGCTCGGGTCTGATCGTTCGCCGTTCGAGCGTCGAGTCGCAACAGCATTTCGACCCAGGCATCGGGTACAAACTCTCCCATTTCCGCGTACGGCTTCCATCCGCGCTGCTCGGGACTCCAGAGTGTCTGAAGATACGCGTTGCGACAGTGGTCCCGTGCCACCGTCACTCCTTGTGGCGGCGATATTACTTCGGGTAATCCGTTGAGTTCGATGCAGCGGCTGATTGCCGCGGTCGGATCGGTCGAACCAGCAAGCCAGACGGCGGCCTCGAGCGCGAGAGGACGACCAGCCTGTGCAACATATGGCTCATCGGCAATGCCATGATTCTCGGGGACATAACGAGGTATCGAGGGAATGAACAGGCCCACGAGATGATTATCCCCGGCCTCCTGCCAGGCTGGGAAATCGGCAATGCGATTGGGGGACGCGAACATCGCCGTCATCCCGGACTCTGTCTCCGCCCAGCGGAAGTTGGGATCCCAGAACAGTGCCACCGTTCCGTCGCTGGTGGTCACCGCCGGCGCACCGACGGTAACTCGAAATGGATGCGGTGCCATCCGGAAACGCCAGTCGTTCGTGAAGTCGCGCAGACTGGAGGAATCCTGTTCGCCCTGCAGGAATTCGAGGCCCGGAAACACGGCCGCCTGTTTCTGGCTGCCTTGCGTCGCCTCACCGACGTAGAGCACCGGTCCATCGAAACGGTACACGCAGGTATCCTCCTGGGGAATGGATTCATAACGGACCCGTATCAAATCGTCTGCAGATTTCACGGAAAAAGCGAATCGGCAATTCCACCGACCTCCACTGGCGTCCACGACCGAACATAGAAAGACCACCTCTTGCTCATCCTGTCGCTGAGACAGCTCACACGTTGTTGCATAAATGTCCTGGTCGTGATCGTCCAGCTTCCCCCTACCGGCTACGAATCGACTCAGCGAACGCATGCGTGCCAGTCCGATCCAGCGGCCGAGCGACGTGTCATATCGCTGAAACTCACAGCGGCCAAAGCCGAAGCTATTGCGGACGAATACGGCCCGCACCTTGTCATTTCCCAGTATGATCGCTGGGGAAGCGTCGGTGATCACAGCGCCGCTCCCAGTGTCACTCGTCATGGTCGGAAACGGCTGCGAAACCAGGAAGTTGCGTTCCAGCACGACGGGCTCGACGCTCAACCCACGCACCGCCACTCGCGTCATGGCCGGGCCCGTTCGGTCTGCGACTAACTGCCACTGTGCAAACGCACCACGGCCTGGCGGAATCGACGGAAAGGTCTGGACCAGGTCGCCGCCCACAGGTTGAGCATTGTCCATGGAAACGAGCTCGGCCACCGCACCGGCTACGGGCTCTGCCGTGTCATTGAAGGCGCGTACCAGCAGCGTGAAATTCCTGCCTGTTTCGGCCAGCGGCCGCGACAGATAACAGCAGCTCTCACTTGCTCGTACTACTCGTATGTAGTCAATCGAAGCTTGGACCTGCGTCGGTTGGCCTGGATAACCCTCCGTGGGATCGATGCGCAAATGCGTCACCGTGCTGGTCCAGGCTGCGTGCTGCGCGACACGGAGTCGGTACGTGTGCCAGGCACCATCCCCTGTCAGTTTGCAGGAGACTCGCTTCTTGTCCGGACCGTACCATTCGGGCGATTTGTCCGTTACCCAGTAAACCTGGAGCAATCCCCACGCATCCGACTTCATCTTCACTTCCAGCACGGGGTAGTCGCGCGCTGGGAGATCCAACGGTGATTCGCCCGACCACAGGTATGGGTCGGTCGGATCCATCAGCAGTTGCAGAGTCCCGTCGCGCACTTGCATGTTCAGCACGCCGTGCAGAGCGTTCCATCCTTCGGTCTCCCCGTCGGCGCCGAATTCCCAGGCCGGTTCGCGGCCCGCTGCTGGCGATGCGAACAGAACAAGAATCGCCAGCACTCCCATGGCCCGATTAGACGACCCAAAAACCATTTCTGATGTGCGTCCTTTTCATCGTGAGGTATCTTGCCTGGCGCACTCCTGCAAAAGGCAGGTGGCGATATCGCAGGTGTAGATGTCATGGTATCGCGACAGGATTGGCCCTCGCAAGTGACGTTGGCCAGTCCGGTCAAATGGACTACTTACTATTCGGCACTCATATTGTTGGCAGTAACACAACTTGTCTCGTAATCGTGGCAACCTGTCTGGGAGCATGTTTTCGGAACAAGGTGACGAACGCTCCAATATCTGGGATTTGTTGCCAGCAGGGTGCGGCTATAGCAACTGTGCTCCAGTGTTGGGCACCGATGAAAGCCCCATGCTGGTAATTGGGGGGGCCGATAACCAGTGGGGTGCGTACGATTTCGCACATGGTATAACCGTGGTCACATTCTCGTCGGATTTGAACCAACCACCGAAGAAGGATCTGGCGGCGATCCAGTCGTTCTGCAAAGTACTTGCGGGTCTGAGTGATCCGTTGTGTTCGACTTGAAAGTCGAACATAGTTGTTTTCGGACCCGAAGAATCAGACAACCTGACTTCTCTCCTCTCGCCCAGCAGCAACTGCTGGGCGAGAGGGACGACGACGCGAATTGCCGCGACGTTCCAAGGAGTCCCGGTCTTGTTTGCACCGCAATGGTACAATGCACTCTGCGAATTGGTCCTGTTCTTGATTTCATTGGAGGACAGTTTCGTGAGGACACTTGCTGGCGGCGTGGTTTTCGTGATCATGGGCGGAATCGTTATGGCCGTCGCGGATGAGCCGACGGGGAGTCGGAATCTTGAGCCCCAGGTGGCCGGGCAACGGTCGCAAGCTCCACAAGCAGAAGGATCGGCACAGCCGAAGACGCCAGGGAAGAGTCGCCTCGGTCAGCTACAGGCCGAAAAGATCCTGTTTCTCGGCAACAGCATTACCGCCGTCCCGCAGAAGAACGTGACAGTCTGGTGGGGACTCTCGGCCACGACTCCCGAGAAAGACTATGCACACCTGTTGGCGGCCGCTATCGATGCGAAAACAGGAGGCCATCTGGCGATGATCCCCACGACCGCGCCGGTCACCAGAGCAGACGGCACGGTCGAACAATGTGAGTCCAATGTCATCAATATTGCGGACGTGTTCGAGCGAGGCTATGCGTCGTATGAGGCATCCAAGATCGCAAAACAGCTCGCCTGGAAGGCAGACATCGTCATTCTGCAATTCGGAGAGAACATACCGCCGCAGACCTTCGATGCCGATGTCTTCCAGCAGGGCTTGAAGCGGCTGATGGATGACCTCAAGAAAAGCAGTAATCCGCAGATCTTCGTGGCCGGCTACATTCTCGGGGCGAATCCGACTGTGGATGCGATCAAGCGGAAGATCTGCGAGGAAGATCCGACGCATCGTGTGTTCGTCGATCTCAGCGCTATCGGCAAGGATGCGTCCAACATCGGCGAGTATGGACACCCCAATGACAAGGGAATGGCACTCATCGCGGAGGCCGTTTTCGCTGCTATTGAGAAACATGGTGCCGTGTCGATGAAGACAGGCCAGTAGCGCATCTGTTCTTGATGTCGCATCCAACGATACCAGATCGATTCTCAGCCGTTCGTCGCTGCGTCACCTGACCAGCCGCAGGCTCCAGGGGGGCATGTCGAGAGTCTGGATAGTCTGTTGCCACTGGAACCGTACCCTGTGCGGTTCGCTTGTGGCGTTGGCGACGATGGAGGCCTCCGAACCATCGGCGGCGCGGAAGGCGTTGAGCATGACAGGGGTAAACGGCGGTGCTGTGCCAGGTGCTGGCGCCGGTTCGATCAGCTTCGGCGGTCGGATCATCTGGCCAAGCAACAGGTACGGCCGCCCCGGGCCGTGGAAGAGCTCGACCCACTGCTTGATGAACTCGTGTTCCGGCGGCAGGCCGGGCTGCATGAGCGGCTTCCATTGGCCGTCCACCTGCGTTTCCAAATCCAGATCGTCGATCCAGAGCCGGCCGGGACCGCTGACATGCAACATGATCCGCAGGAACGTGGCGCCCGGAGGCATCGTGAACTCCACGGCCCCTTCGGTCCAATCGCCGGGTGCCGGATAAGGGAGCTGCCACGAGCCTTTTGAGGCGAGTTCTGATGTCAGCGAGGCCAGGTTGATGGCGTTGTGTCGGGCGAGTTGTTCGACCTTGATCCGGGCGCGCAAGCGGTAGAGGTGGCCGACCTGCAGATGGCCGGGGCCGACCGGGACGTTTTGGGAGACCTGAGCGATGTCCGATGCGAGCTGATTCTCGAGCCGCAGACTGGCGTTGCCCTCCACCATCACCGCATCGTCGTGGAATGAGCGTCCCAGGTAGCTTGTTCCTTGCCAGCCGGGGACACGGTCCCATCCGGTTGGGACGTCGTCGGTCCACTCTTCAAAGCCGCCGTTGAGCAGTGCGGTTGACGGAGTCACAGGCCAGTGTGCGACCCAATGCGGAATCTGACCGGTCACCGCGCAGTAGGCCAGGCCCCGGAGGTCGTCGCGCCGAGGGTTGCTTTGGAATACCGGCAGGAATTCGTGGTAGAGGTATCCGAAGACTGAGGCGTGGGAGAGTCCAGGCAGCTGCGGCCAGCGATCGGACTGCGCGTCGCGATAGTCTTGTACTGCAATCAGGTGATTGAACAGCTCTTGGGGTTCCTCGATCGAGAGGACTGCTTCGGGCTGGATGCGGCGGCATTCCACCGCCAACGACTGCAGTTGCGACGCGAACGCCTCCGTATCCCAGACGCCAGATCCCTGGGGATGGCCGTGGTCGCTGCTGAAACATTCCCCGTTTCCTGGTGCCTGCCCGCCGACGACCTGGTCGACCTGGACCATATCGCAGCCGAGTTTCATCAGTGTGACGGCAGTCTGATTAAACCACTGCCGCGTCCACGCGTCACCGCGACACAATGCGGCGTTGCGGCCGCCGTTGAGCCAGGGGAGATTGCGCACCAGTGGCTGGCCATCGCGCTGCCGCAGCGCATGCGGCAGTGCGGTGGCATTGAAGTCGTCCCAATCCTGCCAGGCGAACGTCCCATCGGGATTCTTCTGGTACTCGACGTTCCAGTAGTACCCCGAGGGCCAGGGAAAGGCGTGGCCGCCGACGCGTTGGACGGCCGAAACGACCCGTGTGAAATCCGCTTCCGAAGGATACGGCGGGAAATACTTGGGCGAGATCCAACTGCCCTCACGTTCCCAGCCCCAGAGCGCGACGATCAGCGGTGTTTGCGGAAAGTACCTTTCCCAGTAGTCGTCCAGCCAATCTTCCACACGCTGCGGCGTGCGCAGCCAGTCCCGATGAAACCGGATCATGCTCGGTCCCGCCTTCACCCAGTCCGGGACATCGGTCCGGCGGGCGTACGCAGTCGCACACCACGGTTGCTCGAGGGCCCATCGTTTGTAGATGTCTGCCGCGTCGCGCCAGTCGGTCGCCTCGCCCGGCGTCTGAGCGCTGAAGGTCGTCGTGCTGATCTCATAACCCAGATCGAATGGCTGGTCCAGGCGATGGAAGGTGCGCCGTTGCCAACTGCATCTCAGCCCTTCTTTGGTACGGAGAAACTCGAGCACCTTCGGGTAACCGCGCGCATCCCGCGTGTGTGTGAGCAGACCAGTCTGCGGCGCGTAGTAGCAGCCGAATTGCGCTGCTAGAGGTCCTGGCTGTGACAATGACAAACCGCGTCCCACCTCCCACTGCGCCGGATCATGGAAAACACCGCCTTTGGTGAAGCCTGCCACAATCGCGTCTGATTGACCCGCGTCCGACAAGGGCGCACGAAGTTCGAAGATGGGAAAGCGAACGCTTTCGAGGACGACTGGCGCCGCTCCGGTCACCTGCAGCTGCCAGCGCATGTCATTCTGGCCGGCATCACTCGTTGCCGAGCAGGTGACATTGATATCCTGACCGCCGATCCGTGTGAAAACGACCTTCACGCTGGTGTCGCCCGTTATCCACTCGATCTGTTGCGCATCGTGACTGGCCCACCGCTGAAGCTTGCCGGCCGTGTCGCCGGGTCGGGTCCAGATTATCTCAAACAAGTCTTGTGCGGCGCTCTCCTGGATGAACTGCGTACCTGTGGCATTGTCGATCAGCGACACAACGGCGCCGCCGCGCTCACGAGCAAGCTCCATGGTCAAGCGTCCGGTCTTCAGCGTGGCACGATCCGGTTCCGTGGCCGCGGCCAACGTTGCGCACCCGCACAGCATCAAGACGAGTACCATGTTCTTCACAATTCATCTTCCTCCGATATCTCGCCACGATACCCAGGAACACCGGTTCTTCAACCCTCGGTGAACTGGAAGGCATACAGCTTCGCGGCGCGCATCACAAACCGCAGACGCACTGGTACGCCAGACCAGGCCGAGATGTCACTCGTTCCGTTCCAGGTGACAACCTTGTGGGTGGCATTACTGTGCAGGATATCGCACGCCTCAACGGTAAATCCAGGAATGGCGCTGCCCGCCGCGTCCAGCAGGCCGACCTGACACGCTCCCATGGCCGAGGTGTCGAGGTTCAACACGAGACGTTTACCGGTGAAGACGATCGGCGGTGTGACCAGCTCGCCGCCACTCCAGGCAGCATCCGCGGAGACGAAGCCATCCAACCGCTGGCGGACAGCGCAGAAGCAGCCAATGGGCATGTTCTGGTGGGCTTCAGGCAGGCCGTGAGTAACTGAATATGCGCCATAATACTGGTACAGATAATCGCCTTGGCGGAGCATACCCACGGCCATGTAGTTCGAGAGCGAATCGGGCTCGCCTTCCAGTCCCAGCGAGATATACGGAGCGCGCTCCACACGATGGTATGTCACACCGTCGCGACTGACCGCCAACTGGATATCCAGCAATCCGTCATTGCCGTACTGGCCGATCGGCGGGTCGGGGAAATGCATGTAGGCGCTGGGGAACGAAAAATATGCGTGCGGCGCGTCAGGGTACTCGACCGCCGCCGGGTTGTAGTGATCGCTCGGCACGGGATCCTCCGAGTCGTAGCCGAACGCGACCGGGAACTCTCGACTTGGGACGGCCACGCTTTCCGGGCCCCAGATGAAGTATGCCGCGTCACCCAACGGCTGGTAAGGCCATGGCTGCAGCACATCATCCATCTCGACGCGTCCGACCATGCGGAGCGGATTCCAGATGCGGATGTAGGCTACGTATTTGTTGCGTTGGCGATCCCAGGCCGCTTGATTGGCTGTATCGGGGCAGATGTCCAGCACTCTGGGCCCAGCGGTCCAGTGGATCCCGTCGGGCGACGTGTGGCAGTAGAGGCCGGCAGTCTGCGGATCGGGCCAACCCTTGGAGGCGATCATCTTGAAACGCTCGTCCGCCTTGCCGTGCGGATCGAAGAAAACGACCGTTTCGCCAACTCCCCGATAAGCCGCGTTGTTATCGGTGTCGCGAAAGACAATGTTGTTGTCGTTGTTGCCGCCGTATTCGTAGAGGCCGATGCGTGGCCGCTCCCAATGCAGGCCATCGCGCGAAGTCGCCAGGCAAACTGCTGCACCTTTCTCGCGGCTGTCGGCACGATAAAAAAGCTTGAAGACACCGTCATGCTCGATCACGCTGGCGCAGAATCCGATGCTCTTGTCTTCCCAAGGGCGATCAGGACGAAGGACCACGCCCAGCTTGACCGGCTGGTTCATACGCAGCACGACATTCCGACAACTGGCGATGAAGCGATGGTCGATGAACAACTGTTTCTGGCCAGCCACCACAATGGGCTCGAGACTCTGCGCCTCGACAGGCGGACCGGCTGTCTCGTTCTGCCCGCTGGCTGGCGACGCTCCACAGACTAAGGTCATGATGAATACCGCCAAGAATGCTCTCACGGTCGTGTCTCCTTGATCGAGCTTCGGCGAGCCGACGTTTCCTGGGGCGAAACAACTTGGTGTCGGCGCGCTGCAAGTAACGGTTGCGGATCTGCTTGGATCTTCGTCACAGTTTCGGTCGGATATCCATTGCCAGCCCGCGGAAATTGCGGACGCGGTGGAACGTGGCGAGATCGGCATCGTGGTAGTCGCCCGAATCGCGGCTCGTGCGCGACAGTAAGACGAGATCATCCCCATCGATGGTCATCGACGGATACATGAATGATTGATTCATCTTCTCTGCCTTGGCGATGGAGCAGGCGGGCAGCCAATTCAACCCGTCCAGGCTATAGGACAGCATCAGCAGACGTCGATCTTCACGCAGCGATTGCCAGTCGGGCTTGTCTTGAGGTAGTATGAGCTCCGGATCGCGGTACAATCCTAACGAGTTCGTGGGGTAGTTCGAAGCCATCCAGAACAGACGCGAACCATCATCCCACAGGATGTGGAACTTGCACTGGCCGCCCGGGACGGCGCAGAGCTGTCGGAAGGAGATCGCGAGCGAGTCATTCTTGAGTCGCAGGTCGAAGACGGCCGCCATGTTCGCCGTGCCATAACGATTGATGACCGCGCGGGCGATAACCAGCAGCGTGCCGCCCACGTTGACGATATTGCCTTCAAGGCAGCGCATCAGCGCGCCGTCATCGAACGTTCCTGACATGACCTCCTGTGGTATGGGCATCGTGACCGCGTCGGACGCGATCCACGCGTCGGGATTGAGCAGGCCTCTGCTGAGATGGCAGGCCACCGCTCCCATCTCCTCGTAAGCCCGACCATTGCCCCAGTAGAGCCAACCGTCCTTGATCACCATCCCGGTCTGAATGCCCCAGTGCCTGCGTACTGGATCTGTCTTGATTACCTCCACCGGTTCAGTCCAGCTGGTTCCCTCGTCGTCACTGACAGTGACCCACACGCCATCGAACGTACGGACCTGAGTGAACATGTAGAGCCGGCCTTCATGGACAAAGAGCGTGGCTTCGGACCACGGCTTCTCACAGACCTTGCTCCAGGTCTTACCACCGTCCACACTGCGTGAGATGAAGATGGACCGCTTGTTGTCGGTTGGAATGGCGATGTCAGTCCGACGAGGGTTTCGCCGCCACACGGGCGCGGCCACGATCAGGCAGCCACTGGGCAAGATGGCCAGAGCGGGATCGTGAACGAAAAAGGTCCTGTCCGGCACCTGCGTGACGACGACATAGTCCTGACCGAGCGGCTGGTTCAGCGGAGTCCGCAATTCGGTCGAATCGGCGTTGTCCGCCCCCACAACCGCGGGTGCTCCGGCCGCTCCGCAGATCGCAGCTGTGGTCTGTATGAACTGCCGGCGAGTGGTGGGATTCGGCGTCATTGGGGTTTGTGTCCGCAGCTTTCAATTGGCAGCATGCAGTTCGCTCAGCAGCTTGATCGCGGCGCCCACCAGTTTTTCGCCTGTGCCTTCGGCATAACGTGAGCTGATGACTTCATAGGCGCCTTCGGAAAACGCCGAATGATGGGGAATGTACTGCGTCCAGCCGTTGGAGAGTTCGATGACGTTCGTCTGCCGGAACGGGGAGACCGCCTTGATGCTCAGGCCCAGCTCGACAAACACCTCGCCCGGCAGCGCTACCCAAGCAATGTCCTTACCGAGCGTGAAGACTTGAACTTCCATGTCGAACGGTTTTCCTTCGCGCGCGGCGAGGTCGAGAATGCGATAGGCTTTCACTTGATCGTAGAAGGGCGTATTCTCCCCCTTTTTCGCGGCGATGTCGCGGGCCTGACTCAGTTCTTCCTCGGTGTGCGTGGCCGGCTGTACCTGCACGACTTCACAACGCATGGCGAGCGTCGGATCGTCAACAGGCTTCATGTCGGCATACGTCTTCAGCACATCGGCGGCCAGAATCGTACCCAGTCGCTTGGCCGCAGCCGGACTGCTCTGAGTGGCCGCCCATTTCACATTGAGGTGATTGATATTGGCGCACGCGCCGTTGGCAAACATCGTCACCATCTCCGGGCCTTTGTAGTCGGCCAGCAGGCGATAGAGGGTCGCCGGATAGTCGGCGGAAATCAAGGTTCCGCCGGTTGTGTCCAGGTGCAGCGCGAAGTTGACATAGGTGAGCAAGGGAACGATATCGGTCTTGACCGGCTTGCGGCTGCCGTCGGCTTCCAGTTTCTCGAACTCCCCACCAGGCTGCTCGTCCGTCGATTCCGCATAGACCACGTTGACCTGTGGGTCAATCTCGCCGATCGGCCGCACGATGTTCGGATTCAGCACGCCGGGGTTCCAGCCGACCGTGCCGTCCTTCATCCAGAAGCGGCGGATGTACGACAGTTTCGTCTCACTCTCCGAGCCGTAGAAGACGCGCGCGGGCCGTCGCTGCTGATACGCCTGCTCGACGGCCTGGGCGATCCACTTGGGCAGCTGTTGGGCGTAGTCTTTGCTCAACTGACTGCCGCCCGATGTGAATTCATCGAGCGCTGAATTGCCGATGACGACGGGAGCGGTGTGGGTGTGTGTGGCGGAGATCATCACGTTCACGCCCGGAATACCTGTCTTTTCTGTGATGAGTCGCCGGGCTTCGAGTACAACCGAACGCGACAGACCGATGAGATCACAAGTGACCATGGCCACCTGAGTTGTGCCATCGTCCAGCACGGTGGCCCGCGCACAGATGTCGTCCAGCACACCTTCGCTGCCACGGGGATGGTAATAACCGGCCAGCGGTGTGCCTGAGGGGGGCGTGATCTTCACAACGGCGGCACCCAGGCGTAATTCGCCTCCCAAGGCCCTGGCCGAAGATGCCAGACAACTGCCGATTACGGCGACAAGGAGTAACCAGGACCACCAGGAGTGATAGGACGTGAGCATAGCAGAATCCTGTTGTCGGTGAGTGAAGTCACAGTGTGGTGAGTCACTGTATTGTGTGCTTTCTCGCCAGCGGATGCAATCAGCTGTCGAGTGCCTGGTACCGTCGCGTTCGCACAACGTGACGACCGTCCGGGGTTTCTCTTGCGACGAGCGGCTCGACGGCTGCGCTGCCGAGTCGCGGCAGCATTGGGCCGAGCCAGTGCCTATGTTCCGGAACGTAAGAGCTCTCCCGTGACCGCGCCGTGCAGTGTGATTCGATCGTCCCTCTACAAACGAGGTTGCGGCGGAATGACGGGCGGCTCGAATGGCTTGGCTGCTGTCAGCTTGACCTGGCGCTTCCAGATGGCATCGGCTGTGGCGACATACAGCGTGTTGTGGTGTAGCCGGGCGTAACAGACACGCCGTCCTTGACCAGGTTTTGGCAGAATCAAGTTCACTCGCCCGGGTTGATCGCAGATTTGTATGCCCGATTCGGTCGCACTCAGCAGCCAGCCCTCGGCGCTCGTGCACATGCCATCGGCGTGGCTTTCGGTGCCCCAGGCGGGAAGGTGCAGGTGGAAGTAAGGCTGCTTGTACGCCAGGCGACCGTCGTCACCTATCTGGTAGCTGTAGATGAAACGCCCGGGAAAGTGAGCCACATAGAGCAACGACTGATCGGGACTGACCGTAATGCCGTTGCAGTCATCACACGAGTCGGCTGCCGTCGCTCGATGTGTGGCTGAGTCGATGAACCAGACGGTCTTGTTCTGCGGATCCGTCACGTAGATATTGCCGTTGTGCAACACCACGAGGTCATTGGAGGTGAAGCCCTCGGCGACAACCTCGGCGGCAGCCGTCCGGAGGTCCCAGGCCAGGATCTTCTTGATACCGCTACAAGCTCCATACAGACGCCCGTCCGGTCCCAGAGCAAGTCCGTTGGCATTGCCCGAGTCCTGCACGAACACTTCTGGCTCGCCCCCGGGTCGGACTCGATAGATCCTGGCTGCCGGGACATCGCTGAAGTACAGAGTCCCATCCGATGTAATCGCGAGCCCTTCCGCCCACTGATACCCTTCGCCAACCAGTTCCCAACCGGCGCCGTCCACCAACATCTCCCTGGCCCTGCTCGACGACCGATCCACGTGCGTGCGGACCGGCTGCGGATAGTCCTTCCACAACCAGCGCATGGCCTGGGGAAAGAGGGCCGCACCGTGATTCATGGTATGGCCATCCTGGCCCCATACGTGTTCCACTTCATAGCCCGCCCACTGCAGGGCCCGTTGCATGGTCTGATTCGCCATCCACCAGTCGCCGCCATAAATGTTCAGGTCCTGGTCACCATCCTGCAGGAATACGCGCAGCGGTTTCGGCTCCGTCTTTCGCACCAGAGTAGCCAGTTCGTCTCCGCCGCGCAGGCCGACAAACGTTCCGATCATCGAATAGACTCGCCGAAAAGCGTCCGGCCGATTCCACGCAGCGACGAAAGCGCAAATCCCTCCTGAACTCACGCCGCAGATGCCCCGGTCGTTGGGATCACTGCTGATCTTCACGTGATGAGTTGATTCGACATAGGGGATCAACTCGTCAATCAAGAACCTCGCGTAGCGATCACTGACATCGTCGTACTCGAACGACCGGTTGTAGCGGGGCAGTGCCTGCTCGTTAACAGCTGGTACCACTCCTGGATCAACGAACAGAGCGATTGCAGGCGGCATGGACCCGTCATGAATCAGGTTGTCGAAGACAACGTGCGCTCGTGGTCCTCCGTCCTCATTGCAGTAGCTCTTGCCGTCCTGGAACACCATCAGTGGAGCTGGCTTGTCGGGAGCAAGCTGTTGAGGGAGATAGAGCCAGTAGTTTCGCTGCGTGCCAGGATATATCTGGCTCTCGTGGAAGCTCCCCTGCACCAGCTTTCCCCTGGGCACTCCTTCGTGGCGCACAGCCTCCGGCGGAGTCGGGTAAGTGACCTGTTCCTGCGCAGAGACGATTGGGCCAACGCCCAGTGCGAGCGAAGTCAGGCAGCTGAGTAACAATATGCGGTACATGGCGTGCACCTTATTTTCCGGTTTCGAGTCTGGGGCAAGATAGGTCCTGGCTATTGTAGTATTCCGGTGCGTCAATGCACATGCGGGTAACCGTTCACAGAACGACGTTGATTCGGCCGCGAGTTGGCACTGAAAGTCACCTTTCGCTCCGCGAAAGTATCGCTACTTTCGCGGAGCGAAAGGCGACTTTGGCGGACCGTGAACGGTTACCATGCGGTCTCAATACCGAGTTCGGCTTGGAGGAAGAGTGTGTCGCTCGATGCAGCGGAATCGGCTGCAGATACTCCATCAACCGTACTGCCCACAACTGGATTCGCTGGATACCCGCCCGATCATCGCCTGCCGGGGAAACCGACAGCACCTTTGCCGACACCGTGCCCGGCGTGGTAAGATGGCGTGCGACGGACATCACACCCGGCCTGACTACTCCGTACCGAACCACTCGAGAAGACTCAGAATCCCACAGATAACCTCAGCCTATCGAACAACCAGCCGCAGAATGGTGAAGGAAGAGACAGCATAGCGTGAGTGACAGTCGAGCGATCGCCGGGGACTGCCACGTGGTTCTTCCACTTGTGTAGTTGGACATTTGTAGTTGGATTTTCTGCGGCTCGGACGCCTCGGTGACCAACGCCGTCAACGGTCTCACCCTGGTGAGTTGCCGAACAATCCATGATGTTTGTCGCTCGATGAGAGCCTTACTGTGTAACATGCGCGCACCGTGCGCCTATTTGCCGAGCGACCCACGGGAGCGGGCCAACGGATGGCGTTCTCCCTTTTTCACCTGGCGGCCCTGCCGCCTGAGGAGACTCGTACCGTGAGAATGCCAGCGTTGTCTGCCGACGGGAATCAATTCTTCCGAGTTTTCCACCTTCTTGTGTGCCTGACTCTCGTCGCCGATCTCCATCTCCACGCGGCTGAGCCTGCGTACCAGATCAAGGTGGTTACGGATCGCGAGGATGCACTCTACGACGCGGGCGACGAAGCCAAGTTCCTGGTTGCCGTGCTGAAGGATGGCGCTGAGGTTGACAACGGAACCATCTCATTTGTGATCGATGACTTCGTGACGGAGTATCCGGCCAAGAGCGATTTTCCCGGGGGGACTCGTGAACTGACCGGCGGGCCGGCGACGATTGCGGTGACCTCTGAGAAGCCCGGCTTCCTGCGCTGCGTGGCAAGTTATACGCCGCCTGGCGGTGAGACGATTCAGGCGCTGGCCGGCGCTGGTTTCTCGCCGCTGCAGATTGGACCGAGCCTGCCGGTGCCGGATGACTTCGACGCTTTCTGGGACGAACAGAAGCGGAACCTGGCCGAGGTGCCATGGGAGCCGACGTGGACACCGGTCGAGCAGGAGGATGGAGCCATCGAGTGCTTTGACGTGCAGATCCCCTGCCTGGGAGAAACGCCGGTGTCCGGGTATTTCGCCAGACCGAAAGTTGCTGCAGCCAAGAGTTTGCCGGCGATCCTCTGGGTGCAAGGAGCCGGTGTGCGCAGCTCGATTCTCGGCAACGCCATCCGCGGCGCCAAGGAAGATATGCTCTCGATGGACATCAATGCCCACGGCATTCCCAACGGCAAGCCCGATGCGTTCTACGCCGAACTGAGCTCCGGTCGGCTCAGCAACTACCCGCAATCGGGACGCGAGAGTCGCGATTCGATCTACTTCCGCGGGATGTTCCTGCGGTTGATCCGGGCCATCGATTTCCTGACTTCGCTGCCCGAATGGGATGGTAAGCACTTGATCGTGGTGGGGCATAGCCAGGGCGGCGGTCAAGCACTGGCGGCCGGCGGACTCGATGCGCGCGTGACCCTGATCGCCTCCGGCGTTCCCGCCATTTGCGACCATTCGGGGCGCGCCGCGGGACGAGTCAACGGATGGCCCAATCTGGTTCCGACCCGCCAGGACGGAACTCCAGACCCGCAGATACTCCAGGCAGCCCGTTATGTGGATGCGGTGAACTTCGCCCGCCGCTGCCAAGCCGAGGCGATCATGAGTGTGGGGTTCATTGACTGGGTCTGTCCGCCGTCGAGCTGTTACGCGGCGTACAACCTCCTGCAGGGCCCCAAGCAGATGATCAACGTGCCGCTCATGGGCCATGCCGCACCGC
>JBGSHS010000231.1:0-3763 GCA_041752115.1 Pirellulaceae bacterium
ACCAATCGCACGCCACCAATAAAAAAGGACTCACGAACAAATGTCGTAAGTCCTTACCCTGTCTAAGCGAGGCCGACGGGACTCGAACCCGCAACCACTGGATCGACAGTCCAGTACTCTAACCAATTGAGCTACGGCCCCTCGCTGCGCAAAAAACAACACAGCCGCTGACAAGCATAGCATGCCCGAAGGCAAATGCCTGTAAGAGCTGCAAATTATACATCGGCCAAAACCGTCCGCAAGCCCTCCTGCGGCCCCCAGAAATGCCGCATATTCGGCACTCCCGCCACTTCCAGTCCAGGGATTTGCTCCCCTCCCCGCGCTGCGCGTGACCTACATTTGCGAAGAAAATAGTCCCACGCCCGCCCGTAGGGGCGATTACCCGCAATCAGGGGGTTTTCCGATGTGGAATGAGATCGACCGTTTCCTGCGGCCCGTCTTCCGCTTGTGCCAGAACCTGGACCGGCACGAGTGGATCGCCGTCTTTGCCGTCGCCGTGGTGATCGGCTACTTCTGCCTGCGCGGTTTCGGCTCGCGCGCCAACTACTGATCCGCCACCCGCCCCCTGTCCGCTCACCAGCGCCCGGCAGCTCAGCTGGTCATCGGCCAGCGCAGCGCGATCCGTGGAGAACGCCAACGATGGATTTCCTCAACTCAGCACTCACAACCCCCGTGGCCCTGGCCGTCGTCGCCCTGCTGGGTTACCTGGTAGGACGCCGCCGCCCCCAGCCAGTCCCCGGCCTGGACACCGCGACGCGCCGACTTCAAGACGCTAACAACCTGATCGTGCAGGTCGAGTCGATCTCCGATCAGCTGCGCCGCAGCATGGCCGCTCACCACTGCACCGTGTCGCGGTTTCACGAACAGTTCCGCACGCTCAGCCAACAGCCGGACGATGCCGAACCTGCGCACCACATCCACCTGCGTGATATGCTCGCCCCCGCACAACGTCTGACCGACGACATCGCACAGGCCTATGACGAGCTGCGTCAGCAGACCTGTGCACTGCAACGCTTGCGACGATGCGAGGAAGTGGAAGGCGACTAGCGCCGCGTCGCACGCCCGACTTGGGGCGCCACGGGCTCTGCCAGTGCACGTACGATCTAGGGTGCCACGGGCTCTGCCAGTGCCACTCCGGCTATCGGGCAAGACGACACTGGCAAGTTCAGGACAAGGCGACACTGGCAGAGCCGGGGGCACCCAACGCGAAAAGCGGGCTGTCACAAAGCACTAGAACAGATCCTCGCTCGGCTCATAACCGAGCTCCGCCAGCCGGGCCCGATCGCGTTCCGCGTCATCCGTGCGATCGAGCGCTTCGTGAATCAGCAGCTGGTGATAGTACAGTACTGCCAGATTTCGTTGCGTCAGATGCGCCAGCTTCCGCAATTCTCGCTCGTCCGTCACGTAGTGCTTATGCGCTTCGGTGATCCACGGATCGGCTCGGTTGAGCCACTCCGCGATTTCGATGGCATACTGCAGGTCACGCCGAGCAGCCGGCAGGTTCCCCAGGCGATAATGAACGAACCCTCGCGTGTCGAGGAATCCCGACAGGACGCGGAGCCGCGCTGCCGCTTCCTCCAGCTTGACCGGCGACTCCACCGAATGGCTTTCACCAGCCGTGATCGACTCGATCTGAGCCCGGTCCTGGGCGGCCGCCTCGGATTGCTTCAGTTCCTCCAGCAGCTCGGCACGAGCGGTCAGGATGCCGAGCAAGTGCGGTTTCAGAGCGGCGACTTGCTCTTCATATTCGAGCGAACCAGGATAGGCCAGCGAACCCTGCGACGTGGAAGCCAGCGTTTGCCAGCGAGTGGAGGCACGTTGGTATGCCTGACTTGCGTGCGCCACGGCCTCGTTGAGGCTGGTGAGCGCCAGCTGCGGATCCTCCTGCAGCCGCGCCGTGGTCGCTCGGCCAAACGCCAGATAGCCTTCCGGATCGAACACGGCCGAGCGGACCATGACGGTGCGAACGGCTTCCTCGCTGGCCTGCAAGGCCTGCTCCAACTCCAGATTCGCCACCGCCTGAACGTACGCCTCGCCGTTGAGTAACTCGGCGCGACGCAGCGGACCACTGGCCGCCTCGACGTCAAGCTTGCGGTACGCCTTGAAGTCGTCCACCGCCGCCTCGTGTCGCCCCAGATGCAACAGGCAGGTACTGCGTTTCTCGTAAACTTGCTGCAGACCGGGGGCCCGTTCTCGCGCTCGGTTGCAGTCGTCCAGCGCCTTCTGCCACTCTTCCAATTCCATCCAATACGAGGCACGCGAAAGATGCAGCAGGGCACTGGTCGCGTCCCAGGAGAGTGCCTGGTCGATGTGCGTCAGGGCCGTCGCGTAATCATCGTTGAGCCATGCCTCGTCGGCGGCCGCCGAATACCAGCGCGCCATCTCGCGAGGAAACTCGTAAATCAACAGGGGCACGACGACCAGGGCAACGGCTCCCAGCACGACAAGGAGAGTCGCCACGGACCGACCGGAACGGGGCCTGCGATGGATCCGCCCAACGCCTGACGACCGCGGCGGCAACGTGGTCCCACAACCACTGGATCGCGCCTTCACCATGAGTTATCACTCTCCCTGGCCTGTACCATCACTCCCCACCACATACTCCCCACCCACGACCGCTGTGGTCTTGCTCCGAGCCCCAGCTTCTGAACCAACGGCGGTTCTGTCGCACCACAGCCGCCAAGCACCAAATCTTAGCTTTGTCTTCTGCTACGTCGACCGGGGTAAGGTCGTTCACCCCCCGATCGCAGGCAGCGTTTCGCGGCTCTTGCTGCGGGGTTCATCCCTCGCACACCTCGGATAGGTATCCCCAGCTTGCCGCTTGACGTCCGCAGCGGCTTTGACGCTCGCCCTTGACGTGCACTTGCAAAAATGGGGATCGTGGGGCATGCTTAGCGCATGAGACCCGCAGGTCCCAGGCACTCGCAAGCCCGTGTCGCGCGCCGCGCCGCCCTTTCTGCTGCCGCCCGCGGGCCCCCCACTGATCCGACCCGTTCTCACAGACAGGAGGAGACCGTCATGCCGCTGTTCGAGGTCGAAACTGACGCGCATATCATCATAACCTGGGCTGACGACGAGCACGCCGCAGGACTCGTCCTGGCCGATGCCTATCCGCGCGACAAAGTGATACGCATGACCAAGCGACCTCGCGACACCTGGGTGATTTCCAAGGGTGCTCTCGGACTGACCGGTCGCAGTTCCGATCCGTGCAATGTGGCACGCGA
Source organism: Pirellulaceae bacterium (assembly GCA_041752115.1). Lineage (GTDB taxonomy): Bacteria > Planctomycetota > Planctomycetia > Pirellulales > Pirellulaceae > JAJRVM01. The sequence continues at coordinate 3,225 of JBGSHS010000231.1, forward strand.
TTGCCTGGCGAAAGCGGCAGGCGACAAGGTGCACGCGATTCGACTCTACATGCACGAAACAGGCTCCGACCTGGAACACGCCCGCAAAGTGATTGAGTCGAACATGGTCATGGGCTGGTAGACCACGCCCCGGCTGTCTGACGATTCCGATCCGGTCGCGCACACCAGACAGCTGAGCTGAGCGGCCCTCAAGAAACTACATCGTCCTGTCCAATTCCATGCTGAACTGAACAGGACGATGCAGCTTGTCGTATCTTCCACTTCGGCATGCTGGGGATTCGCTTGCGGCGGCTGTGAACACGCTGATTTCACGGCCGCGCGCCCCCATTCAAGGCGACCGGCTCCCTCACGGCTACCGGTATGTACTGGGATAGCTCGACCCATTGGCAGGTGCTGTACTGCTTCCCGAACCCAACACATCGGTGTTACGTCCGGTGCTGCCAGGTCGATAGGGCTGATCAGCCCCGGAATAGCCGCCGCTGCTGGCCGCCGGTGGCGCGCCATAGCCACTGCTGCTCCCCAACGTGCCGGCGGGAGTC
>JBGSHS010000232.1:0-13088 GCA_041752115.1 Pirellulaceae bacterium
CGATCAACGGCAGAGACTCTCGATCGCCCAACTCTCCGAGTGCGAGCAGCGTCATCGCTGCCCTTGGGGGCTCACAAGCACCCACACTGGCCCGCAGCGCCGCAAAGACCTCCCGACCGGCCAGCTCCCGCGTACAGCGCAGAGCGATGTCGGCAGCCGCCGGGTCCGAGCCCTTGAGTTGTTCAACCAGCAGCGGAATGCCTTCCGTTCCCCTCGCCAGAATCGCTCCCCGCAGTCCCGCCATCCGAATACTTCGCAGAGCAGGTGCCTGGCGAACCAGATCGTACATGGCCACCGCTTCCTCCGTGCATTCGGCCTTGGCCAGGTTCTCAGCGCAGAGCAGGCAGCCGCGAGCGATCGCGTCGCGTGGGGTATCCGACGCTTGAGCCAGAGCGGCCTGCAATGCCGCAGCCGCTGGAGCATCCGCAATGCACCCCAGGGCAGAAGCCGCGGCGGCGACCACCTCCGCGTCCCGATCGTTCAGCTTCTTGGTCAGGGCTTCCACAGCCTGGGCGTCTTTGCGCCCTCCGATCGAATTGATCACACCTACCAGTAATCCCCCTGACAGTTGATCGAGTGCCTGGCGAAACGCCTCGTCAACCGCCCCATCCGGTATGGGCTGCAGCGCGAAGCGTGCGTAATGAGCCAGCTTCTCGTCGGACAGCAGCGGAACGAGGATCGGGATCGCTTCGGGCGTGGCATAGACCGCCAATTCCTCGAACGCGGCGGCCTTCTTATCATCAAGTCCTTCCTGTTGAATGATGTTCAGCAGGCCGGCCACCTTCGCTTCCGCGTCCCTCTGGCCGGCGGCATTCGGCTGGTCCTGGGCCCGTGCGCTGCTGGCCTGCAAGGCCGCGACACCAAGGGTCAGCAGCATGATCGCGTTGTGTGCTCTACGGTACATCCGTCTATCTCCTCAATGGAATCTGTGATTCGGTTCAGCTTGGACTATGTCGACTCGGCTCGGCTTCCCGATCAAACGCGCCACGGCTGCCGCAACGCTCGACAGCGCATACGATTCGCCTCTTCATCACCCACGAACTCCTCCTTCACCGGGTCGAACTGGAGCTTTCTCCCCAGCTGCCACGCAATATAGGCGGCATGGCAGGCAATATGTGACTGACCAGCGACATGGGCATTCCCGGCGGGCATACGTCGCGACTTGACGCACCGCAGGAATTCCAGAATGTGGGCCGTTGGGGTCGTACCGACCTCCGTGAACACTCGCTTCTCGGCACGCAGCAACGGGGGCGACATCTCAATGCGGCCACTATCACCCGTTTCCACCCATCCCTCGTCTCCTTCGAATCGCACCGAACAGGTTCCCAGCCCCATCCAGCCTTTGTCACGCATCACCAGATTCACGCCGTTGGCATAGCGCGCGTAGACGTTCGTTCCCTCAGGTACGTATTCGATGGGAGCTGTGTCGTCGGCCTGATTCGCCCATTGACACAAATCAACCGTGTGTGCACCCCATTCCAGTATTCCACCGCCGTGGAAATCGAAATAGCCGCGCCACAGTCCGGCCACGTAGTCCTTGTTGTAAGGACGCCAGGGACATGGCCCTAACCAGCGATCCCAATGAACTTCGTCTTGCGGTGGCTGAGGCTCCGCTGCCAGCCAGACTTTCTTGGTGGCGGGATCGAGCGTATTGGCGTGGACCGTGTGGAGCTTCCCCAACCGACCACTCTGAGCCAGTTCGTTGGCCAGGATGAAATTCGCGATATTTCGACGCTGAGTGCCCGCTTGATAGACGCGACCATATCGCGAGATGTTGTCGGCCAGCGCACGGCTCTCGGCAATCGTCATCGAACAGGGCTTTTCGCAGTACATGTCTTTGCCTGCCTTGGCCGTTTCGATGGATGCCTGCGTATGCCAGCGATCGCCCGTCGCGATCAACACCGCATCGATGTCATCGCGGGCCAGCATCTCAAACATGTCCCAGTAGGTGGCACAGTCTTGACTCCCATACTTCTGGTCGACCATCTCTTTGACGGCTTGTCGCCGCACTGCCCGCACGTCAGCCACCGCTACAAACTGCACCTCCGGTTGATCCAGGAAGATGCCCAGATCGTACCCGCCCCGGGAACCGATCCCGAGCCCTCCCATGACAATCCGCTCACTGGGAGCAACCGCGCCATCCCGACCCAACGCCCGGCTCGGAACGAAATGTGGAACCGCCATCAGTGCAGTGGCTCCTGCCGCAGTCCGCAGAAACTGCCGCCGTGAAAACTGAGACTTCTGGCCTGACATAATTGGTCCACCTCCTTCGAGAACGTGTCGGTGTTGGAATACGTGCGGCGGCGCGCAAGCGCACCGATCGCATCCGCCCTGGGGACCATTGTAACTGAAATCGAGCGACAAATGGGTCTCCCCAACGCCGACGTAACGCCGACCTTACGCCGACTTGGGTCGGCGACCGCCCCGCCCACAAAGCCTATCGGCCGGGCAATCGCGGGCTGAAGCCCACGCTACAACGCGACATGGGCTTCAGTCTGCGATCCGTCCGAGGTACAAAGTAGCTGTACTGAAGACCTCGAGCCGAGGCTGGAGAAAGAGAGGAATCGCATGTTCCGAACCACTGTCATCGTGCTGGTCATCGGCTGCAGCCTGCCCGTTGCACACGCGGCGGAGTCTGGCCCGTCGAGTCCTCGACCGCAGGTCAGTCTGACGGTCATTCCTCCCTCACCAATCACAGACAAAGTCGCCCTGGATCTCCGTTCGGCAGTGCGCAACGACGCCGCCGAACCGGTGCGGGCCGAGGTGACGTGGTATTTGGACGAGGAACAGCCGCACCGAACGATCCATCGAGCGAGTCTCGACATTCCTCCCCATGAGTCGGCCGCGACCACGTTCCGCTGGCCGACAACCGAGCAGGCCGGCCAGCATCTTCTGTTCGTCACCGCTCGAATCGGAAGTACAACGCATCGCACGCAACAGCGTGTGACGATCCTCGCATCCGATGTTCGTTCCACCAGGCGATTGGGTGGCGCGTGGGTCGATCTCTACCATCACGACCCTGTCGAAGGGAAGCCGTTTGACGAGGAGCTTGGCCAGATGACCGACACCCAGTGGCGTGAGCTCGTGCAAGCCATGCACGCGGTCGATCAGAATCTGCTGGTCATCACGATGATGTTCCAGAACTTCACGCACCGGGGCCAGCACACGATCGAAACAGACGGCTATCAGGGACGTGCTTACTATCCGTCCCGACTCTATCCGGGCCGCATGCCCATTGCTTCACCGGATCCGCTCGAGGCGATTCTCTGCGAAGCCGATCGTCTGCACATGCATGTCATGCCGGGAGTGGGGAACTATGCGTTTTTCGATTTTTCTCCTGGAGCGCTGCGCTGGTGCCAGCAGGTGGCGACCGAACTGTGGGAGCGTTATGGGCATCACCCGTCTTTTTATGGCTGGTACGTGAGCCACGAGAAGGGCGGCAGTCTCGGGGACGCGGCGGAGCGTCAGGAGATTGTGGAGTTCTTCCGCGAGTTCACTCCGTTCGTGCGTCGGTTCGCACCGGACAAGCCGGTCATGCTGGCAACGAACTGTTATGGATTGCGAGGAGCGGAAGAGGCGTATCGGCAACTTCTGCCTCATTTGGATATCATCTGTCCCTTCGCCTTTCATCGCATGCCACCGGGCGATCTGACAGGCGAGGAAGCAGCTGACCTGCTGCAGTCGCTGTGCGACGAAACCGGCTGTCACCTCTGGCTGGATATCGAGAGTTTCTTATTTCGAGAGGGTGGGCTCGTGCCCCGGCCGATCGACGGATTGATCAGTGATTTGACTCGGTTCCCGAACTTCGAGAAGACGCTCCATTATCAGTTTCCGGGCATGATGAGCGGTCCGCAGATGACCCGTCAGCCTGGCGGTCCCGCTTCGGTTCAGCTGTATGAGGATTACGTGCGATACCTTCAGCAGCTCACGGGAGGCAGCACCACGGCACCACCTCGCAGCCGATAGGCTGACGGGGAGGGAGCCGATTGCCGCTCACAGGCTCCGCCCCAGGTGCTCTCCGGGCCAGCGCGGCGGCAGTGGGTTGCACCAGCCTGGTGGGAGCGTCACAATACTATCCGGCTGGATCACGTAGCCTGCTCGCACTCGCAAGCGGCATGTTGCCGGTCGCAGAGGACCTTAACTGGGAGAAACGAACGATGCGTCACGACAGGCAGAAGATGAATCGTCGTACGGTGTTGAAGGGGATTGGCGCGGCGGCGAGCATGGTGATCGGATGTCCTTACCTGATTCCTTCCCGTGCTTTGGCCGCTCCTGGCCGACCGGGGGCGAATGACCGAATCACGTTGGCTCACATCGGGGTTGGCGGGATGGGGAACTTTCACCTGGGCGAAATGCGGAGGTTCCGGGAACAAGGCGTGGTCAACATTGCCGCGGTCTGCGATTGCGATGAAGGGCGACTCACCCAGGCCCTCTCCACGGTCGGACCGCCGGCGGACGCCTATCGCGACTACCGCTACGTGCTCCAGCGTAAGGACATTGATGCCGTCGTGATCGCCACGCCCGACCATTGGCATGCGGTGCAGACGGTCCATGCGGCGGAATGCGGCAAGCACGTGTACGTGGAAAAGCCTGCCGCGTGTACGATCGAAGAGGGCCAGGCGATGGTGTCTGCCGCGCGCAAAGCGAAGGTGGCGGTGCAAGTCGGTTCTCAGGGACGCTCTCAGCCCGAGGCCTATCTGGCCCATCGCTATCTGGTCAATGGCAACATCGGGCAGATCCAGCGTGTCGACTGTTTCCACTATCCCAGTCCGGTCGACAGCCAGCCGGTTCCTGACAGCGAACCTCCTGCCGAGCTGGACTACGATCTCTGGCTCGGTCCGCTCCGTTGGCGTCCCTACAACGCGCACTGTTGCCACGGCAACTTCCGCTGGATGATGGACTCGGGCGGAGGCCAGATCCGCGATCGAGGGGCACACGTGATGAGCTGTGCGATGTGGTGGATGGGAGCTGACGGTACCGGCCCGGTGACGATTGAAGCCACCGGCACCGCCCCCACGGTCGGCACCTGGGACTGTGCCACGACCATGGAAGTCACCTACACGTTCAAGAATCCGGACTGGGTGCTTACCTGGCGACAAGGTGACCAGTGGCTGGTTCCGGCGGAGGAGCGTCGCGAGGGGGAGGACCCGATCATTCGGCCCGGCTACGGAGCCGTCTATACGGGTACCAAGGGGACCTTCACGCACTGGGGTGGCGACGGCGGCACGTGGGCCGAGCGCAAAGCGCGTCAGTGGCAACCTGGGCCGGGTTCTCAGGATGTCTACCGCAGCCCGAATCACAACCATCACGAAGACTGGTTTGAGGGCATTCGCACCGGCAAGAAGACGGTGATGAACATCGAGGCGGCCGCGGGCGTGTCGAATCTGTGCGTGCTGGGCAATCTGGCGTTTATGCTGGGCCGCACGCTCCATTGGGATCAGGCGAAGCAGGAGATCGTCGGCGATGAACAAGCGCGGCGATTGCTGGGTCGACCACAACGTCATCCGTACCATCTCTAGCCACCTGGCTGCTCAACCCCGCTGAGGCCTTGTCGTGACGCGGGGGCGGCAGCACACGAAGCGTTCCTGGTGGTCATCGATCGGTGTTTCTAAACCATCCGTTTGGCATAGCATGCTCGTCCTTCGCGGCCTTGAATCGAGGGACGACTTCGGTGTAAGGAATTCGATATGACGGGCGAAAAGATGAATGCTGCACAACTGGGTCAGGCGGCGACAGAGTATGCCGCGATGATTCCACAGGCCGATCCTGAAACCTCGCGGGCCGGGAAGCGGCAACTGTGGGAGTTGGTTCATCGAGTCGGCAATCCTGAGACAGCGTCAGAGGCTCAGGCTGTAACCGGAGCATTGCTCGGGCTGCTGGCCTCCGACCCGCCGGCGTGTGTGAAGCGCGAGGTCTTGTGGAGCCTCTCGGAACTGGGCGGTGATAACGTTGTCGCCGCAGTTGCCGCCCAGCTGCAGGACGCTGAGGTGCGAGGAGACGCGTGCATGGTTCTGGAGCGTCTTCCGGGAGACAAATCGTTGGCAGCGCTCAAGGCGGCACAACAAGTTGTTCCTGCTGACTTCGTGATGACGGTCGTGCAGTCCCTGCGCGCGCGCGGCATGGTAGTGGACGATCATCCGTGCGAGAAGCTGACACCGCGGAAAGAAACACAGGTCAAGAGCAGTTCGTAGCTCGCCTGTCAGCGGGCCATTGCCGGACGAGTCGCGGCGTGCGCGCTGGCGGCGCCCAGGTTGGGCTGATAGAACACGCTGCGGCAGTGGATTTTGGGTGCGAAGCGCGGCCCCAGATCGGTCAGCGATTCGGAAGCGCCCACGAACAGATATCCTGGCGGCGTCAGACGCTGTGCCAGCTGATCGAACAATCGTCGCCGGGTATCGGCATCAAAATAGATGGCCACATTACGGCAGAAGATGATATCGAAGGGTCCCAGGTCGTCAAAGCGGTCCAACAGGTTACGACGATCGAATTGGACCATGGCTCGCACCGGATCGGACACGCGCCAACCACCGGCTTCGCGCACGAAGTACTTATTGAGCAACTGCGGACTCATACCGCGGCCGATCTCATAGTCGCTGAATCGGCCGCGACTCGCCTGGGCGATGGACGAATCGGAGATATCGGTACCGAGGATGTTGATGTTCCACCGGGCGATGTCGGGGAGCAGATCGAGCAGCACCATGGCGATGCTGTAAGGCTCTTGCCCGGTGCTGCAGGCGGCCGACCAGATGCGTATGCGACGCGACAGGGGAGTGCTGGCTTTCGAGTCGATCAGATCGGGAATGACGCGGTGCTGCAACGCAGCGAACGGAGACGCGTCGCGGAAGAAGAGCGTCTCGTGCGTCGTGATGGCATCGATCACTTTGGTCCGCAGCTGCCGATCTCCCCCGATCGCACGGCGGCAGAGGTCGACGTAGTCGGTGCAACGTGCCTCTTTCGCAATCTGCGACAGCCGGCTCTCGACCAGGTATCCCTTGCTGTCATCCAGCGCAACGCCGCACAGTTGTTTGACCATGGTCGCCAACTGAAGCATGTCGTGCGTGCTTATCGGCATACCAGTTCCCCTCGTCGAACCAGCTGCGTGATTTCCGCAGCCAGCTGTTCTGGCGAGCCCGTGAAATCGGTCAATCCTTCTTCGACCGGCTGCCGGGGCATGCCGAAGACCACGCACGACGCCTCATCCTGCGCGAAAATGGTTCCTCCCAGCTGCCGGATCTTGCGGCATTCCGCTGCTCCGTCGCTGCCCATCCCCGTCATAATGACGGCCAGCGTGTTCCCTCCGTAGTGGCTTGCGACTGAGCGGAAGAGGTAATCGACACTTGGGCGACAGCTGTTCTCCGGCGGATCGGCCGTAATCACCACATGCGGTGCACCGTCGATCTTGGCAATCTTCATCTGCTGGCCGCCAGGAGCGATGTACACGTTCCCGGCCAAGATGGCCTGCCCGTCCGCTCCTTCACACACGCGGACCTGGCTGCGTTTGTTCAGATCGTCGGCCAGGGAGCGGGTGAAGACAGGTGGCATGTGCTGAACGATGACCACCGGAACGGGCAGGTCAGCGGGAAGACGTGGCACCAGTCGCTGCAGCGCCTGTGGTCCGCCGGTCGAGATGCCGATGGCGACAATCTGAGGCAGGCAGATGCCGCGTCGGGGCGGGCGCGGCGGCGCCGCAGCGGCACCGCTTGCCAAAGGGCCGGCCGTACGCGATCCGGCCGAAGACCCCATCGCCGTCTCACCCTGCCGTACGCTGCCGAGCATGTTCCGGATGCGCTGTATCCGTCCCAGGCTGCGCACACGCGAAGCGAGTGACTCACGCAGTTCGCTGATGTTGTCGGTGATGGACGTTCCGTTCGGCTTGAGGACGAAGTCCAGCGCCCCCAGTTCCAGAGCTGTGACGGTTGCCGCCGCGCTGTGCGCGGTTCGAGCGCTCAGCATGATCACGCCGACCTTGCTGCTGCTCTTCTGCAGTTGGCGCAGGACTTCCAACCCGTCCATCACCGGCATTTCTACGTCGAGCGTGACAATGTGCGGGCAGAGCGTCTGGATCTGCTGCAGTGCCATCTCGCCATGCGATGCACGCCCGACGACCTCGACGTCAGGGATCTCTGCCAACAGCTCCGAGACGATCTTCCGATAGATCGCCGTATCGTCGACTACTAACACGCGAATCGGTTCTTCCGGCATCGACCTGGTCACCTCACCCTTTCATTGGCCTGGCGCGATTCGGCACCATTTCCACGGACTGATTTCCACCCCATGACGAATGTAATGTCGAGTTCGGAATGCCGAACCGACCGGCCACGACCACGCGACGCGGCTTCCTGCCGAATCGACTACGTACGACCAGATCTTCTCTCGTCCTTGGGACTATCATTATTCGTTATTGCCAGATTCACGCCGCAGCATCGCGATCGTTGATACAGCGTACCGGGCTTCCTGCACCTGACGACAGCGTGTCAGGCCGAGATGCCCACTCTTCTTTGGTCACCGACCCTGCGCAGCGAACCGGATTACACGTGAAACTGGCCGACCATGGACAACAGATCTTGCGACAGCTGCAGCAGTTCGTCGCCGGCCTCTCGAGTTCGATCGGCATCTTCCGCGGTCCTCTTCGTATTCCGGTCGACCTGGCTGACGCTTTGAGTTACTTCCCGAGTGGCGGAGGCCGTTTCGGCGATCCCTGCGGCGACCGACTGGGCGCTGACAGCTGCCTGTGACACGCTGCCGGCGATCTGCCGGGTCGTCGCGTTCTGTTCCTCCACCGCCGAGGCGATGGTGCGGGATGCCGAATTGACTTCACTCACCACCTTGCCGATCTCGTTGATCGAGAAAATGGCATCTTGCGAGGAGGATTGAATCGCTTCAATCCGTTGCCGGATGTCCTCAGTGGCTTCCGCGGTCTGTTTGGCCAGTTCCTTGACTTCGGTGGCAACCACGGCGAATCCCTTGCCGGCTTCCCCGGCCCGCGCTGCCTCGATGGTGGCATTGAGTGCCAGCAAGTTCGTCTGTTCGGCAATGTCCTGAATGACGGCTATCACCTTGCCGATCTCTTCGGCCGCAGTTCCCAGGTGCCCGATCTTCCCGTTACTCGTCGCTGCCAGTTCCGCGGCGTGGTTGGCGATGCTGGCCGCCTGCTCAGCACTGCGTGCCACTTCCGAGATCGCAGAGGTCATTTCGTCGATCGATGTGGCAACTTCCTTGACGCTGTTGGTCATGCGTCCCGATGACTCAGCCATCGTCCCCATGTTGATCGACATCTCTTCGGCAGCTGCCGCGACCGTGCCCGACTGGCGAGCGGTTTCGCCCGCGGCGCCGGTCAACTGTCGGGCTGTGTCGGAGAGCCGACTCGACGATTCGCTGAGCTTCCCGGCACTCCGATTGATACTCGTCACCATGTCGCGCAGTTTCGACACGAGCACATTGACGGCCGAACGGAGCTGCCCGATCTCGTCGTGATTGTGGACCTTCAAGGTGTGCGTCAGGTCTCCCTCCGCAAATCGCCTGAAGGCTTCGACGGTGGAACGGATCGGCGTGGTCACCCAGAGGGAGATCATGTAGAAGAACAGCCCGCCGCTGACCAGCACCAGCCCCCCGACCAGCCAGAGATTGCCCCAGAGTGCCGAGGCGGCGCGGGCATCCGCTTCATCCAGGGATTGGATCACTTCGAACGCGCCGTGCACTTCGCCTTCCCGCCAGTTCTCCATCTTCGAGCCACTGGCATCTAGTCCCTTGTCGTTCCCCCACATCGCCACCGATTGCGCCGGATCACCGTGACAGATCATACACTCCTTCGTCAATCGGATGGGACGCAGATAGCGGAGCGCGTTCTTCTCATGGTCAACTTCGTAGTACTCCTGCAGTTTGGAATCGCGCTCGAAAGCCTCCAAGGCCAACTGCTCGCGAGCATCCGGCTGATTCTTCGGATTGCGCGGCTGCATCTTGGGCACTCGGAATTCGTAGCCTCCTTCCTTGGCCTTGGCCATGGCCGCGTTCCACGCCGTGACGACCGGCACGGCGCCCAGGACCTTCTCCAGAGCACCCTGCTTGTGCCACTCGGAGAGGGTGTGGGCATCGAAGAGCCCGAGATCCCACTTGCGAGCCATTTCCTCGCGGACCGACTCCGCTGTCAATGCGATGCTCCGGGCACGCGCCACGTATTCATCCTGCAGATTCGTCATCGATCGGTGATAGTTCACGTAGGCCAGCACTCCAGCCAGCAGCAACAACTGGCTGATTCCGATCAAGACGATCTTATTGCGAATCGATTGCCCTTGTTTGAATATCTCTTGCTTGGTCATATGATCTGACTCCGTCACACTCCAGCAGCAGCAAAAAAATGGGAATCAAGCCTGATTACGTCTTCCGTCACGGAAAGCACCAGCGTCTCACTGCAGCGACAGTGCCTCGTGAACGTCCAGTACGAGCAGCAGTTCGTTTTCCATGGCGTATACGCCTTGCAGAAAACGGCTGTCAATGCTGTCACAGTTGGCCGGGAGCTCGTCGATCTGGTCCAACGGAGCTCGTACCACGTCGGCGATTCGGTCGACGGCCAGTCCGATTCGCTCGCCTTCATAATGTACGATCACGTTATGAGAACGCCGCGTTTCCGTGTCAGCGGGAATCCCCAGAATCGTACGCAAATCCACGACCGTCACCACATTGCCACGCAGGTTCATGACGCCCACAACGAAGTCGGGAACGTGAGGCAACGGAGTGACATCCATTTGCCTGTTGATCTCTTCCACCTGGCGGATATCTGCACCAACCAGCATATCTCCAATGTAGAAGGTCGCCAGCTCGAGCGCGTTGGTGGAACCGCCAACCGTCTGTGTTTCGATAGCTTTCATTTGATGTTCCTTAATACGCGGCACACATGGTCGAGCCAGAAGCGACCGGCACGCCGGCTTTCTTCAGGTGAGCGGCGATCGTCGCTAACAGCTCTTCGCGTTCCAGTTTGATGTGGTAGGCGTCGATCCCCGACTCCTCTCCTCGCCGAATGTCCTCGTCGCTCCCGAGCGACGTCACGGCAATCACCGGCATCCGACTCAACGCCACATCACCGCGGATATTGCCTGACAAGGCGAGTCCGTCCATGCGCGGCATCTCGATATCGGTTATCACCATGTCGAAATGCTCCATCGGGTTCTTGAGCAGCTCCCACGCCTCCTGGCCGTCCTCACTGCTGGCAACTTCATAGCCGACGCCTTCCAGCATGGCGACCAGCTGCGTGCGGAAGAAGGCGGAGTCCTCCACCACGAGCAGACGAGCTGGTCCACGTTCGGTCTGCACGATCTGCTGTTCAGTCTGGACGAACCAGTCGGGATGAGCCATTTCGGCCAGTTCATAGATATTGAGCAGTCGTGTCGTGGTGTCCTGCACGATCAGGGACCCAATGACGCCGTTCTGCCGCAAGGTGCGTGTATCGATATTCGTGGAGATCGGTCGGATGTCCACCAGCTGCGGTACGATCAGCCCAATTTCCCGCTTGGCCACCGTGAATACCACCACCGACACGCTATCACTGGGCATCGCCGGCTGCGCCGCAATGAACTGCTCCAGTCGCAACAGCGGCAGGCTGCCGCCACGGTAGTTCAATACTTCCTGCCCCCCGACGAGCTGAATCCCCTGGACTTTGATGCGTTCCAGGCGGGCGATCAGTTGCATCGGAATGGCAAACTGTTCGTCGGGGTGATTGCGGAGAATCAGCGAGATCTGCGTCTCTTCCTCCTCGTTGTCGCCCTGCGACTGGTCGCTGGTGTCCTGATGTGCGACTTTCAGCTCCATGTGCGTGGCAATGCCGGTGACGTCCAGAATGGGGGCGACCGTTCCGTCTCCCAGTACGGTCGCTCCAGCCAGGCAGATGCTCTCCTGCAGGTGGCGTCCCAGCGGTTTGACCACAATTTCTTCGGAATCGGCGACTGAGTCGACAATCAGGCCATATCGCAACGATCCCGATTCGACCACAATGATGTAGACAGCCTGACCGGAACGATTGGCGTGCTGAGTCTGCTTGAGGGCCAGCGCATCGTTCAAACGGACCAGGGGGAGAAGCACGCCGCGGAGCCGGAACATTTCGGCCTTCTTGACCCGCTCGATCCGACGCGATACTTCCGCCGCGCGAATGCGCACCAGCTCGCTGATGCTGGCCTGCGGAATCGCGTACTTGCGGGAACCGCAGCGTACGATCAGGGATGGAACAATGGCCAATGTCAGTGGCAGACGAACATCGATGCGCGTTCCCACGCCCGGCGTCGTCTCGATCGCCACCGTACCACTCAGCTTCTCGATATTACTCTTCACGACGTCCATCCCCACGCCGCGCCCGCTCACGTCGCTCACACGTTCTGCCAGAGAAAAACCGGGATGGAAGATCAGCCGCACGGCCTCCTGATCGCCCATCTCGCGGGCCTGTTCGGCCGAGATGATTCCCCGCGACACGGCCGCCTCTCGTAACCTCACCGCGTCGATTCCCTTGCCATCGTCGGTAATCGAGATGTGCACTTTGCCCGCCTGATGGAAAGCACGCAGCCAGATGGTACCACTGGCCGGCTTTCCCATCGCCACCCGCTGTTCGCTCGGTTCGATCCCATGATCGACGGCGTTGCGAACCAGGTGTGTCAGCGGATCACTGATCGCCTCGATGATCGACTTGTCCACTTCCACGTCCTCTCCGTCGACGTGCAGCTGGCAGTCCTTGCCGAGCTTGACGCTCAGGTCGCGCACCACGCGACGGAACTTGCCGAAGACGTTGCCGATCGCCTGCATGCGGGTGCGCATGATGGCTTCCTGCAGTTCGGCCGTGACATGATCCAGACCGGTCGCTACCGCCTCGATCTGACTCGATTCGCCGGCCGCCACCACCTGCAACAATCGATTCCGACTCAGTACCAGTTCGCCGGCCAGGTTCATCAGGTCATCCAGCAGTCCGACCACGAAATAGGCCAGGCCCCCGAAGAATAGCAACACGAGGGTAACGCGGTTTTCGTCTCCACTGTTCACCAGAGATTGCGAGGCAATCCAGGCCAAGATCAATAGTGGAGGAACCGACGCGCCTATGCCGCCAATGCGCG
>JBGSHS010000233.1:0-26389 GCA_041752115.1 Pirellulaceae bacterium
GAGGCGGGCCCGGCGGATGCGGAGAGCGCTGCGCAGATTCGCCGCCTGGCAGCCGAATTGCAGCAGGAGCAGCGTGATCAACAGCTGCTGGCAGCCTTGGAAGCTGCCTGGCTGGCACATGCCGCCACGAACGTGCGCGACTCACTTTTTGATGCGCAGGCTATGTTACCGATGCTGCGTCAGGCCATGACTGACTACGGCTTGCCTCCCGGCTACGGAGAGCCCAAAGAAGTGGCTCGTTCGATTCTCAGCCGCCCTGCGGAAGTGCGGGAGGCGTTGCTATCCGTCTTCGAGCTGTGGTCAAATGCGGAGCCTTCTCTGGGATTAGGCTGGCGATTGTCGGACGCCACTGGTCGTATCGCGATTGCGACTCTGATCCCCAACAGCCCAGCGGCACGCGATGGTCGTCTGAGCGTGGGGGACGAGATTGTAGCGATTGGGGTGGGGCCTGCCGATGGAATGGTGGATATTCGTAACAAAAGCAAAGCTGAGGTACATCGACTACTGGTGACACCTATCGAAGATGGCACCGTGCGTCTCGCCGTCTTGCGACCGGGTCAACCTTCGACGCAGTTAGTCGAACTGCGCCGCAATCCGCTCGCCGGTTGGCTGCGGGCTGTCGTCAGTGCGGCGGATCAGGACCCTTGGCGTAGCCGTTTACGGCAGATGCCTCTCTTGACGGACCGGGCTGAGGTCCTTCGTGTAGAGATCGACAAGTTAGCGAACGAAGTGAATGTGCCTCAACAGCCTGTGTGGGCTCTAAAGGATCTAGCGGACGGGCTGATGTTGATTGGTGCCCGAGAACGCGCCATTGCTCTCTTACGGCAGGTACAGCAACAACACCCAGGTGATCTTTGGGCGAATCACCATCTGGCGTCGGCTCTGCAGAACAGCGACCAACTGGACGAAGCGATCCGGTACTTCACTGTCGTAGCAGCACTACGTCCCGATAGCGCCGGTGTGCATCTCAATTTAGCGCGATGTCTCCAGGACTCAGGAAGGTTCGACGAAGCTATCCGAGAGTTTCAGGAGGCGATCCGCCTTCGCACTGATTATGCGGCCGCTCACTCGAATCTGGGAATTGTCTATGCGAAGCAAGGCAATCGGTCGGAAGCGATGGGCCAGTTCCGCGAGGCCGTGCGACTTCAGCCGGATAACGCATGGTTTCTCTGTAACATGGGGAGTGGATTGATCGCGTTGGAGAAGTTTAACGAGGCGATCGAAGCATATCGCCGGGCTCTGCTACTTACTCCCAACGACGCCCAAGTTCACATCGCGATGGGCATTCTGCTGTGTAACAACCTCCACGATCATGCTGCAGCGGAGGCAGCATTTCGCGAGGCGATTCGTCTGGCCCCCAACCTGGCACGCGCTCACTCCAATCTGGGCAATGCCTTGACCAGACAGCACAAGATGGAAGACGGTATTGCCGCATATCGTGAAGCCCTCCGGCTTTGCGCGGATGATGTCAATACGCACTACAATTTGGCGGTCGCTCTACAACAAATCGGGCAACCAGAGGCGGCCGTGCTCGAGTACCGTGAAGCACTGCGACTTCAGCCAACGCATCTCACCGCACTCGTCAATCTGGGAGCGGTCCTGTGCGACGCGGTCCACGATTTTGTCGGAGCCGAAGCGGCCTTTCGGGAGGCTATCCGACTGCAGCCAGATCATCATTTGGCGGTCGGCAATTTAGGACGGGCCCTCAGATTGCAGGGAAGGCTCGACGAAGCTGTTGCCGCCTGCCGTGAAGCCGTGCGGCTCGCGCCACAGGCTCCCCAAGGCCGTGCACAACTGGCCGACACCCTATGCGCCCAGAAGAAATGGACGCAAGCACTCGCCGAATACCGCGAGGCCCTGCGGCTCTGTCCCGACAATTCACTAATCCGTAACCGGTTTGCTTGCGCTCTGGCGATGCAGGGCCAACGCGAGGAAGCGATTGCCCAGTGGCGCGAAATCCTGCGCATCGATCCGGCTTCTCCTTATGCCCACTGTAACTTGGCTCACAACCTGCTGAAACTCACCGACGCTGCTGCGGAACACTCTGACTCGGCGCTGACGCACGCAGAAAGAGGTGTGGAATTGATGCCCACGCACCCGATCCCATGGCTGACGCTTGGCCAAGTCCGACATTTTCGCGGCGAGTGGCAGGAGGCGCGCGTTGCACTTGAGAAGTCAGAAGAGCTCGGTCCGGCCGAATACGACGAGGGAGAAGCCAGCGACGAAGCACGACGCTGGCTGCTGTTAGCCATGACCTATTGGCAGTTGGAACAACGGGACGAGGCGCGAACTTGGTACGACAAGGCGGTTCAGTGGATGAACGCCAACGCAGCCGATAAGGAAACGACTCAGCTCCGTGCCGAGGCTGACCAACTGCTGAAAGTAAACGCGACGCCACCGGAATCAGCAGATCAGCGCGAGAATTGACCAGAGACGCTACAGTAAGTGGATGACTCCTGGCCACCTGGTCACAACATCGATGATGCTCGACCCGCAGGGACGTTTGTTAACCGCTCAGCGATTGGTCCCTGCGGACAAGAGCCGCAGCGAAGATCGCCAGTCCATCGGGACGCATGAACGAACTCGTTGTGCGGCCGATCTATGGTGCACGGGGATCGATACGCTACGGCGATGACGACTTGGCTTGGTCCCTTCTTCATGTCACCGCTTCAGTCATTCCTGACGCGACTCTTGCAGCGTGTCGCGGTCCCCACGCCACAACTCGCGAGGCGATAGTCGGGTGTCCGTGACGCGACACCATCGCCATTTCTTTTTCGAATTCGGCTAGCCCTTTTCTGCCTGGATTTCGCATGGAGTCCTGCAGCACGAATTTCACTACAACCGTTCCCGCAGGGAGTGAGCCATGAGAACTTCAGGTAAGACACTGAGCAGACAACAGACCACGCTTCGACAAGCCGCAGAGCGTCGTAGGGGGCATCGCTGTCGGGGCATCGAGCGTCTTGAGGAACGCTCCTTGTTGGCAGGTTTGATCGCCCACTGGACTGCTGACAATACCGCCGCGGATTCTGCGGGAGACAATCACGCGGCACTTATCAGCGGAACAACCTATGCCGCAGGTCAGGTGGGCCAAGCATTTTCCTTTGATGGGATCGATGATCGGGTCCAGGTGCCCGACACAGACAGTCTCAAATTGACGGGTTCCATGACGATCGAGGCGTGGGTCAAGGTAAATTCGTTTCCCGCTGGAACCCCCCATGATCATGGAGAGATTATCTTTCGAGGTGATGATCGTGGGGGCCTGGACCCGTACAGCCTGGCAACTGATCCGGATGGCTCGGTCAGATTTCAGGTTACGTCGCTCACTGGTGGACAGACTGTCCGAGCCCCCCTGCCTCTCGGGCAGTTCGTGCACGTGGTCGCAACGCTAGACGATTCCGACGGCGACATGAGGCTCTACTTGAACGGAGTGCTGATGCAGCAGACATTTACCGAGCATCGGCCATTTCGCGATCTCGATCCCAACAGCAATCCCGGAATTGGAATCGGCAATCACGGCGGCTACCCCAATTCGCCCCACAATTTTCCCTTGGACGGACTGATTGATGAACTGCGAGTCTACGACGAGGCTTTATCGGCTTCAGAAGTACTTCACCACTTCGACACCGAGAAAGGCAGCTTCCAGCCAGTTGTGACGATCTCCAGTACCACCGCAGTCGAAGGTAACGTTCAACTGCATCTTTTGGATACATTTGTCGAATCACGAAGCGGGGGACTCAGCAACGGACGGCAGGCGGTGTTCGGCGCTGACGGGCATCTATACGTCGTTTCGGGTGACACGAATTCAGTCCTCAAGTACGACGGTCAGGATGGTCATTTCGTGGCCGTTGCTGTCCCCAGCACAGCCGGTCTCGACGATCCCTGGGCAATCGTTTCAGGGCCCGATGGCTGGCTGTATGTCGCCGGTCGAGCTTCCGATAACATCCTGCGGCTTGACCCCAACGTCGGCACCATTGAGACATACATCTCCGGGAACGGACTGCACTCGCCCGCAGGACTGGTGTTTCACAACGGGCAACTGTACGTGTCTAATGGCGATCGAGGCACTCCTGATGACAACTCCGAAGACCAGGACCAAATCCTCGTCTTTGCCGGCCCTGGCGGCGGTCCGTCGGGCGAACCCGCCGGCAGCTTTTTGCAGGTCTTCGTTGAACGCGGAAGCGGGGGAGCCGAGGCATTGGACAACCCGCAGCATTTCGCCTTCCACAACGGTTATCTCTATGTCGCCAATACGCGTGGTGACAGCATCAACCGCTATGACGCGGCGACAGGGAGTTTCGCTGGAGTCTTCGTACCCCAGAACGCTGCCGGGCTGGACGTTCCCAGCTATTTGCTGTTTCACGATGAACTGCTCTATGTTGCCAGTCAGAGGACCAGCCAAATAATGCGATTTGATGCACTGACTGGAGAGTTCGTGGACGCCGTTCCCGGAGTTCCCGGCAACTATAGAGGCGTTAAAAGCATCGTGCTGAGGCCTGAAGACAACATGTTCTATGTATCCACCGGTTATGTAGAAAACTCGATTGTTCGTTATGAATTGAAAACGGCCGCGTCATTCTCCGTCAATCTTAGCGTTCCGACGCCCGAGGCAGTCTCCATTGATTACGCCACAAGTTCTGGCTCCGCCAGTGCCGAAAGCGACTACGTCGAATCCATGGGGACAGTAACATTTCTCGCCGGCGAGACATCTAAACTGATCGTAATTGACACCATGGATGACGACGTTCCTGAATTAGCTGAGTACTTCACCGTGCAACTCTCCAATCCAGTCAACGCCACGCTCTCTCCCGGCGGTGATGCCGCCGTGGTCAGCATATTCGACGACGATCAGATCGTGCTGTTTGCCGACAGCTTCGAGAACGGGGCGTGGAACGGACTGTGGACGGAAGACAGTCAGAACGACTGGTTCTCATCGACGCAGCGGGCCAGTGACGGCAGCTATTCGGCCGAAGTGGACGGTGGCGCGAGCAACGCGACGCTCAGCACCGCCCAACCGATCGACCTGTCCCCCTATGGCAGCGCGGAACTCACATTCGACTGGTACATCGAAAGCGGGCTCGACAGTGGGGAATACCTGGCACTGGACCTGTTTGACGGCAGCTTCTGGCAGGAAGTGGCCATTCTGCGCGGGAATGTGGACGCCGAAAACACCTGGCATCAGGCGGCGATCACCGTCGATGGCAGCTACCTGGTGAACAACTTCCAGTTGCGCTTCCGCGCCAGCATGAGCAGTTCCACCGAAGATGCCAATGTGGACAACGTGCAACTGGTCGCCACCAGTCTGGCCGGCCCCCCCAACAACGCCCCCACGGCCCAAGACGACGCGGCTGCCACCTCCGAGGATGCGATGGTGATCGTGCCGGTACTGGCCAATGACAGCGATCCCGACGTGGGCGATGTGCTGGCCGTCGACTCCGTCACGCAAGGCGCCCACGGCCACGTAACGATCAATGGCAACGGCACGCTCTCCTACACGCCCGATCCCAACTTCCACGGCAGCGACAGCTTTACCTACACCCTCACCGACGGCCGCGGTGGAGAAGACACCGCCACGGTCAGCGTCACCGTCAACCCGGTCAACGACGCTCCAGTCGCAGCGGCGGACAGCTATTCCACCGAGCCCCAGACGCAGCTCATCCTGGCCGCGCCCGGCGTGCTGTCGAATGATCACGACGTGGACGGGGACCCTCTCACCGTCGTGCCCCTGAGCGGCGCCACCACGATGCAAGGCGGAACCATCACCCTCAACGCCGATGGCTCATTCACCTATACACCGCCAACCGGGTTCACCGGCACCGATACGTTCGCCTACACCATTGAGGATGGTCTCGGAGGCAGCGACACCGCCACTTTGTCGATCGACGTATCGGCGGTCAGCGTCAACACGCTCTACGTGTATGACATCCGCTTTGAATCCAAACGGGGCGGGCGTGATTGGCGGGCCGTGTTTGAGATCCGCAGTGACTCCAATGCCAACGGCCAGGGAGACTCCGCCGACAACCTGGTCGCCGGGGTCAACATTACCGTGAACTTTGCGGGAAACACCTACTCCGGCACGACCGATGCCAACGGCGTCTTTCGGACCGACTGGATCCGCGACCTGGGCAGCGGCAACCACTATGCCAACGCCGTGGATCTGGTGCTGGCCAATTACGTTTGGAGTCGTCTGCTCGATCTCGAAGACGATACCGACGGCGACGGCGACCCGGATGATCTCCTGTCCCTGTGACCCAGAGACAGACCCGCTCCATCTTTCTGTCCGCCATCTCTTTGTCCTCTGGCCGCTTCCCCAAGGCACCAGACGGCAAACAAGACGTCACACGCGCCGCACGAAAGGACCGCAAGGGAGATTTCCATGCCCTGGCCGTCAGTGTGCCGCGATGACGCAGGCGAAGCCATGGGAAGCGGGACTCTGGAGCAGGGCAGAGCGGACGATACGTTCCAGGTGCGTCCGTACGTTCGGCTGCAGACAGCGATGGGCTGGCTCATAGACGGTCTGAGGGACGACCACCGGAGCGATCGTGGTGCCGGCCCCTAGCGGCAGACGAACTGGACCTGGGGTCCTTCATTCAGAGGCGCAGGATCGCGCATTCCGGTGCGAATCGCTTCAAACCTTGCGGCCGATATCGATCAGATGGGGTCGCGTCTGCCGCAGCAGATGGAGCCGCGCGAAACGGCTGATCCGGCCGCGTCAGCCCCGTTTGGCCAGCAACGTCGCCTGACAATAACGGCATTCGAACCCAGCCTCCGCCATGACGTCCCTGAGCGTAGCGGCGGTCCAGCTCGAGACATGCTGGATGCGGTGGAACCGGCGAATGGTTTCGGGAGTCCAAGCGGCATCGTGCACCGTGTGTTCGTCCGGATTCGACATCACACGTAATCCCTGAGGCACGAAATCGATATTACTCCAGCCGCACGTAGTCCAGGGCGAACTCCACATCCGGCTCGTGGGCCAGGTCGATTCGCAGCACTTTCACGATGCCTCGCCAATGCCGGCTCTGCCCCAATTCGATGTCATAGTCGTGAAACTGGCCGTCACCACGGATCGGAATGGCCAACGACGTCTCTTCGCTCATCGCGGTCAGCGTGGTCGCCCAGAAGACCTGCAGACGCTGATCGCGACTGCACCGCACGCGGAGGGCCAGTCGCTGCAGTCGGCCGGCCTCAACCTGCAGACCCGGCACCTGCAGCACCGGATCGCGCCCGGTTGAGCGCCCCTGCAGGCAGCCATCACGGACCGCCAACGAATCGAATTGACCGTTGGATGACCAACCCTGCAGACTCTCCCCCTCATCAAACTCCCAGCTGGTCTTGGGCTCCACCACCGGCAGATCGTAGGGGCCCAATCCGACGTCCGCAGGAATGAGGTTCGGCGGCCAGTCGCCCGGTTCACAGAACGCCGCCCGCACCTGATCCAGATCCTCAAAACCGTACTCCGCATAGGGCTCGATGTAGCTTCCTTCTCCCCACTCGTTGACCGGCCCCAGGGCGATGATCTTCTTGCCGGTTCGGTCAGCGTACTGACGGGCCAGCCGGCACAGGTCGCCCAGCAATTCGGGCGTCCGTCCGTATGCCACCAGCGATTGCTCCCCATGCCATGGACGGGCATCCCAGCCGGTGTCGACAATCGGCAGGTACAGCAATCCGGCGGCCGACTCTTCGGCCTCCGGCCACAGATCCGGACACGTCTTGAGCAGATCGGCGTATGCGAACCGATCGCTCTGCGCGCGCTGCCAGGCTAATTGAAACCCGTGGTAGGTTGTCGCCGCTTCGTAGCCTTCCCCCAGCAGCAACTTCGTCCGGTCAGGGCTGTCATGAGCGCTCATCGCGACGAAGTAGATTCCTTCATAGCCGGCCTGTTTCGCCATCTCCTGCGACATGGCATAGAGTTTCGCCGCCGCGTCGGTCCCTCCCACATCGCGGCGCACATTGTCGGGCGCCCAGATAAACACAGCCGGCCGGTTCTCGATCCGATAGTACTCGGGCATGTGGAAGTAGTTGTCAATCCAATACTGCGTGACTTTGCGCCAATCTTCGGCGCTGTGCGTGTCGGGCGGATTATGATTGGCCCACATCACACACCACTTCAGATACTGCCTGTAGCGCGCTTTGCCATAAGCGTCGTGCAGCCAATGCTCCAGATGCCGATTCCCTTGACACCAGTACCAGTCGACCATGAAGAAGTTGATGCCGTGCTCGACCGCCCATTTAATCTGCCAGTCGGCACATTCGGGGTTGGATTCATCGTACCAGCCGAGAATCGGTTTGCGATTCGGATAATTCAGAATCGGCTGCCACTGACTCATCGTGGGAAAGCCGGGGAAGTAGAAGGCCCCGATCTCGTAGTTGCTGCGGACCGGCTGCGGCTCGGGCACGTACGATGCGTGCGGCACGTGCGGCGCCGGCGTCAGATTCAACGTACTGCGCTGCGACACCGAAGCGATGCCGGGCGATGCGACTTCAACGCTGAGCTCAGGGCGTCCCACGGTTTCGCCCACAATCTGCCAGTGCACCGTCTTGTTCAGGTCGAGCGAGAGGCGATCGACGATCCGAGTGGCTCCATCGAGAACCGTGATATCGCTGGGAACATGGAGTGTGGCAGTGACGTCGGCCGCTGTCTCTCCTCCAAGGTTCTGCAGCGTGCAGCTGATTTCTACCGGACGTCCCGCGCGCTGAATGCCGTCGGCGGGACCGAACCAGGCCACGTTCAGCTCAGCCGACCCCCGCGGCTCGGACGCCACTTCGATCGATTCGACCGTGGTCTGGCCGGTGGAGTCTGCCGGAACCTGCAGGCCCAACGCGATGATCTCGTCCCGCCAGTGCTTCAGTCCGTTCATGAGAACGTTGTAGGAATGCAGCTTTCCGTCAGCCCGCAAGGGAAAGGCCACACTCTCCCATCCCGACTGCCGACTGGAAACACACAGCAGTCGGCCGCTCCCCGGCGTGCTGGTCTTCATCTGCACACAGACCACCGGATTGTCGGCGGCAGGGATCGACAGCTGTGGACTCAGTAGAATCGGCCCCTGCCGATCACCGTCGAATTCCTGGGAAGAGAACCACTGTTGCTCAATGGCAGCTGCTGACCAGCTCTGCACCGCACTCCGCTCGGTCGGGTGTTGGCCGATGCGGATCCACTGAATGTCGAACTCGCCGGTGCTGGGCGGGTCCAATCGCAAGCGAACGATCTTGCCGGCTGCGTGCCAGAACGGCCAGACGCGATAGACACGATACTGGTCATCTCCCTGCGTATAGAATTTGCGGTATTTGTCCTGACCGAAGCCGCCATATTGGCCTTCCAGCGTTTCGGTCCAGAAGAGCTCTGCCACCGCGGGAACGGTACCCTTCAGGCGAATCTCCACGAACTGGTATGGAGCGGCTGCAATCTCGAACACCGGGCCGATCAGAATCGGATCGCCTCCGGTCGCTCGACCATGCAGGGCCCCGTCGCGGACCGCGCCGTCGGCCACCCCGCCTCCAATCGACCAGCCCTGCAACTGGCCAGCCTGGTCAAACCGCCATTCGACAAGCGTCTGATCTCCGAGGTCCTGGCCGTCGGACTGAGCCCACGCAACCGCGGCCAGGCACGCAACCCACAGTCCGATCCCCAACTCGACCGCAACTCGCCGCATCGCTAGACTCCTCACCACTCTCGAAATCGATCCTCGCCCCAAGGCGACCTGTGTCGCCCACCGCGCCGCAGCTCCCCGATCTTGTGTCGCTCACCTGGTTACGCACCCGATCCCCACGCATCCATAGCGTCGCAAGAATCGCGGCCAAGTTCAACTGGCCTGGAACGGCTTCGCGTCGGAGTTGTGCCGAAACGATTCGGCAGGGTGGCAGGGTGGCACTGGCTATGCCAGTGCTTGTCCCGCGATGGCGGTGCGAACCGGCACTGGCCCGGCAGGTGCCACCTCGACCTTTGACTTCGACGAGGTAGCACCTCGATTCTCTTGCGAGCTACCGCTCGGTTCGATCAACCCGCGTCCGTTGGTCGCTGAAACTTGACTCAGAATTCGCGACTTCTTCCCTGGAAACAGACTAACGAAGCACTCCCTGACCAGCACCGGCAACCGGTCTGCCCCCGAGAATATTGAAGTCAGCGTGTGATTGGGCGAGAATGACACCCTTGTTATGTGGTCCACATTTCCCGAAACGCCGGAGTCCGCCATGAGCAAGAAACAACCCGACACGCCAATGGACCGACTGAAGAAGGTCGCGTTGTGGCAGTGGGGTCTGATCGTCATTGTCGCGGGCATCGCCGCCAATGTGGTAATGAGCCTGCAAGCGACGCCAGGCAATTCCGCAGAAGCGCGCGGCCAGGCCGTGGGGCGAGCTGCCGCCGCGGCTTTGTTTGTCATCATCGGTGTCGTGCTGATTATCCTGCACTTCGTCCGCCGCAAGCGTCGCTGACAACTGCTGGCCCGGCGGCCGGGTCCAACAGCCAGATGACCGTGTGAGATGCGGCGCCACCTGTAGGAAATGACGAATGACGAAATACCCAATGACCCGTGGAATAGCTCAATGACGAATATCCAATGCCGAACTTATCTGCCGGAAATCCTCGGGGCATCGTGCGTCCGGCTCGACCTTCAATCCACTTTCGTCCTGGGGTCCGTGGAGTTTGGCAGCGGCGGGTCGCCAGTTCGAGATCGTTGATTTCGTCGGCACCGAGTCGGCGAAAAGCGTAGACTGCGAAGCTGACCGACTTGTTCGCCAGATCGTCTGGCCTTTCCGTGGGCTGGTGAAGAGATCACAACTTACGACCGTTGCTGGAGAAACTGAGTATGGAACGGAACTCATCGTTGAATTGGATGATCGCCGTCGTGATGGCAGTGTTCAGCGTGGCATCAGCTGTTGGTCAGGAGCAGGCGATCACGTCGACAGCACCAGTCGACGAATCACAGCCCCTGTCGCCAGCGGCTTGGCCGAAACGCGATGTGGATGTGCGCGTATTTGGCGCCGTGGGGGACGGGCAGGCCGATGACACCAAGGCGTTGCAGCAGGCGATTGATGCATGTGCAGCCCAGGGGGGAGGCATCGTGATGCTGGATCGCGGCACGTTTCTCACCGGCTCGCTGCACTTGCGGAGCCATGTCGAGCTGCACCTCACGTCGACAGCCGTATTGCTGGGCGCAACCGATCTTGCCGGGTATTACGTCGACTCCAAGGTCGTCTACAAACAACTCAGCCCAGCGCTCTTATATGCGCAGGACTGCGAACAGGTAGCGATCACCGGGCAGGGGACCATTGACGGGCAGGGCAGGGCGTTTCCCCACGGAGAACGCGATCAGCGTCCGGTGCTGATTCGCCTGCGCGATTGTCGCCAGGTACGGATGGAGGGGATTCTCGTGAAGAACGCGGCCTCTTTTGCGGTTCACCCGATCCACTGCCAGCAGGTGCGCATTGACGGACTGCGGATCGACAGTCATGTGCAACCGAACAGCGATGGCATCGACATCGACGGCTGCCAGGACGTGTTCATTGCCAACTGCAATATTCGCAGCGGCGATGACAGCATCGCGCTGAAGACCATCGAAAAGGGTGCCCCGTGCCGCGACATCGTCATCACGAACTGCATTCTCAGCTCCGAGTGTGCCGGTATTCGAATCGGTCCTGATGCGATGGAGAACATCGAACGCGTCTGCGTCACGAACTGCGTGATCCGCGATACAGGACTCAACGGGATTAAGATCCAGTCGGCGTTTGGAGTGGTGATGCGTGACATGGTGTTTTCCAACATGATCATGGACAACGTCACCGGCCCTATCTCGTTACGTCTTGCGGGGTGGGAATTGGGGGCCGGAAATGTGTGGGCGGTCTTTGACGACAGCAACTGGCCACACGGGCAGCTTCGCAATATCCTGTTCGACAACATCCGCGCCCGAGTGCCGGCCGACCGGATCAAGTCGTGCATTTCGATCACCGGCACGCGGCAGACCCGGCCGCAGGCGATTACCTTTAGCAACCTGGATATCACGTTTGCCGGCGGGGGAACGACTGAGGAAGCGGCACGGCGCGAAGTGCCCGACTTGGAGCGGGATTATCCGGAATGCTTCATCTTCGGAGTGCTCCCTGCCTACGCGCTGTATGTCCACCATGCTGACGGTATCACGTTGAATAACGTACAGTTCCGATTGGACGCGGAGGACGTTCGCCCGGCGATTGTGTGTGATGATGTGAAGGACTTTTCCCTGACCGCAATGCAGGCAGACAGCTATCCCGGCACCGAGTCGCTGATTCGCCTGCAGAACACGCAAGCGGCATTGCTGACCGGCAACCGGGCCCTTAGACCGGTCGCAGCGTTCCTGCGTGTGGAAGGCGAGCAGAGCCAGCGGATCTCCTTGTCTGGCAATCAACTCGACCTTGCCTCCCAAATCATTTCCACTGCCGACAACGTTCCCCCTGCGGCCCTGCGAACCACGGACCGTCCATCGGGAGAGTGACTTGGAAACTGCTCATGCGAGTCGGATGGATTTACAGTGACCGTTTCTTGCGGCATGTGACGGGCAGATCGCACGCCGAACGACCGGAGCGTCTGCAGGCAATTGTTGACGCTCTGCACCAGGCCGGCCTGCTTTCTGCGTTAACCGCACTTCCGTTCTCCGCAGCTACTGCCACACAGTTGTCACTTGTTCATGATCCGGCCTACATCGACATCGTGCGTCTGATGTGCGACGAGGGATTCACGTTCATCGGGGACGCTGACACCTCGATTTGCCCGGCCAGCTACGACGTGGCAGCGATGGCGGCCGGCGGAGTGCTGGCCGCCTGTGACGCCGTGATGCAATCGCATGTGACCCGCGCCTTCTGCGCCGTGCGGCCACCGGGGCACCATGCCACATCGGATCAAGCTGGCGGATTCTGCCTGTTCAATCACGTGGCCGTGGCAGCAGAACACCTGGTGCAGCAGTATGGCCTGCGGCGCATCGCCATCGTCGATATCGACGCTCACCATGGAAATGGAACGCAACAGATTTTCGAGCACCGATCGGATGTGTTCTACGTCAGCCTGCATGAGCGACCGGAATCGCTCCCCTTTCCCGGAACAGGTCATGCAGCGGAAGAGGGAACCGGCGTCGGGAAGGGATATACTCTGAATATTCCCCTGGTCAGCGGTTGCGGCGGCGACGAGTATTGCGACACCGTGTGTCAGCGCGTCGTTCCCGCGCTCACGGCGTATCGACCCGAATTCATCTTGATGAGTACCGGGTTTGACGCGCTGATGTGGGATCGTGCAGCGCACCTGGCGATCGAACCGCCGGCGTACGGCCGAGCGACTCAGATGCTGGCCGCAGTGGCCGATCGATGCGCCGCGGGACGCCTGGTGAGCGTGCTCGAAGGAGGATACGACCTGGGGCAGATGCCAGCGGCTGTCGTCGCTCACGTCCAGGCACTCCTCGACGAGCCTGCGTGAAATGACGAAGGACAAAGGAAATGACGAATGACGAAATACCCACTGACGAAGCAGCGTATGTCACGCGCTCGTTGACTCAGTAGATTCTGCGCACGACGACCGCGGTGCGGTCGTGCGTCGAATGGCTCATCAGTTCGTTGAAGACGGCCTGCACCTGCTCCTCCGCCGTTGGCTGGTGCAGCGACTGGAGTCGTTCGACTACGCGGCATTCGTCCGGCTCACACAATTCTTCATCCAGCGGGCTCTGCACCGAACGGCTGAACATTACCAATGACTGTCCCAGGTCCAGGTTGCGCGAAACCTGACGATAGCGATGGTCGGGATCGAAACCGAGCAATGGTCCCGAGTCGGTCAGCGAGTCACACAGTCGAGGTCCGCAGATCAGCGCATGTGTTTCACCGGCTGCAGCGTACTGCGTCTCTCCCGTTTCTGGATCGATGACCGCATAGAAAAGCGAAGCGAACCGGTTGCCAGTGGAGTGGGTCCACAGCGACTCGCTGAGTCGGTCAAGCATCTGCCGCGGCTCGTGAGGATACATCGCGTGCGAACGCATGGCGATCTGCAGCATGGTGATCGTCAGGCCGGATTCCACCGCCGGTCCTTCCGCATGTCCCATCGCCACGGCGATGCGACCGTCGGCCAGGATGCACCAGTCGTAGAACAGTTCGCCCACTTTGTCGGTCTGGCTGCTCTGACCCGATACCTGCCAGCCTTCGATCAGCGGAGGCACTCGGGGCCGTTGTTCATCCTGCCAGTTGACGAGCATCTGATGCGCGACGTCCGATTGTCGCTGACGGACTCCTTCGCGCACCAGCACTTCGCGTTCGAGATCCGAGACGAGACGTCCGGCGATGATCTCGGCCATGTGCGTCTGTTCGGACGTAAAATCGCGCACCCGGTCCGCAAAGAACCAGAGCGTCCCCAGCGGCGTGGAACTGGTCGATACGGGAACACACAGCGCCGCCGGAAATTGCTCGGGCGCGTTCCAGTGCGGCAGGAGCGACGTGTCTTCCAAAGCCACCGCGTGTCCGATCAACGCTTCGAGATCCGCCGCGGCGCCACGCAAAGGGCGAGGCGATTCCCAGAATCGGCTCTTGGGCAACTGCCATGCGGCCCGCAACTTCAAGTGACTCGTCGCGTCGTCCAGCAGATAGAGAGCGGCTGCCTGGCAGCCGATCGCCTCGGCACCACCACGCAACACCGATTCCAACCGATGGGCCAGCGACCGCTGATCCTCGGGCCTGAGAGTAACCGGGATGCCGGCCGCCAACTCCGCTTCCAGACGCCAGACCGCCGACTGAGCACTCACCAGTTCCTGGACCAGCGTGCCGAGTGCCTGGGCGAGCGGCTGCACACGCTCCAAAGGCTCTCCGTCCCGCACCGCGCTGGCACGCGACAGAGTCAGTTGAGCAGGACAGTCTCCCGCATCAATGGCCATCGACCAACCGGCGTTGGCTGGCAAGTCGTGCTGTCCGCCATAGCCCAGCTGCCAGCCGGTCAACTGTTGAAATGCCCGGCACACCGGCTCCAGCGGAGCAATGTCCTTGGGCTCCGGGCGATTGGCCGGCAGTTCTTCGACATGCAGTTTGAGGTAATCAGGGATCTTCTTCGACACAGTACGCCTATCTACCTGCAGTTGCTCGCTGAGAGACCACACCGCCTGAGGCGACACCGGCAGTGCGAGGCAGGGAGTGACCACCGACGACATCTGCTGTGCCGACCATTCAGATAACATGATCGACTGAGGCTGTGCGCACGATGCAACAGATCTCCGCCGTCCCTGCCACGGGCGTGACGAGCCGCAGACATAAACCGCCCAGCACCGCTGACCGGTACCAGGCGCACCAGTCGCATATCCCGACTCATCGGTACACGCCGCGGCACCGGGCGCTACGAGCCCTCGGCAGACAGGAAAACGAGCCAGGAACCGCACTCCACCTCGGTCCCCCTCGCGGGACGACCGGCCCCGTCCACCACGGGATCGTCGCGTGGGCGGTCGATCGGACGAAAGGGGGGAAGGGAATCAATGAGCCGAAGCAGGCGGCGAGCAGGGTTCCGGTCGAAGCCGATCCCTGGCCCCCTCCTGCCTGAGAGCCTCGCTGCCGCTGCGGTTATCGCTGGGAATCGACTCCGTGAGGCTTCGCGCCGCGGAGGCTGAGAATCAACTCCACTTCACCTTGTGGCAGCCCTGTCTGCCGCGCGATCTCGGACGATGTGCAACCTGCATCCGCCAGACGGTACATCGTTGCCTGGGCGGCCCACGAACCAGGGAGTCGCCCAGCCCCCGACTCCCCGTCCACACAGGGCGGGTCTGACAACTGCGGCGCCGCACGCGGCGGCCGATCCGAATCGGACACGGCGGCGAGCAGCTGTTCCAGTCGATCGGCCTCCTGCCGCGCCTGGATGACGAGAGCCTGGAGCAAACGCATTTTACTGTCCAGCTCCCCTTTCAAGTCGCGCACAAACTCGTGCATCTCGACTTGCCACCGCAAGACCTCCGGCGGAGCAGTCGACAAACTGCGCTGTGCGTGGCCCGGACGAGGCATGTGGACCAGATACGGCTCGTCCTTCTTCGAACGACGGAAACGACCGCCGTAATACCGATAACTGCGACGCAGCAATAGGTAGATCAGCAGTCCAATGCCTGCCAACAACATTCCCGTCTGAGTGAGCCCAGCCAGCAGGTACATGATCAGCGTCCCGGACCGCGGTGCCGAAGCCGAGGGCGAGTCATTCGCCCCTCCCCACACTCACGCCCTCCACGATGGCCCCTGGAAAAGATGCCAAGGCGTCACGCGGTTTGGCCGACGGTACATTGCCGAACAGCATTTCGCCGAACAGCATTTCGCCGAACAGCGCGTCAGCCGCGCAGCATCGCCCATCATCCTTGCGAAGATGATCCTTGTATCAGTTCGAGCGGTCTGGCGAAAGATCGAATGCCTGTTGAGCAGCTCGGTAGACGTCGCGCAGCGGACGTCCGCTCTGAGTGGCTACGAGACGACACGCTTCAAACTCAGGCGAAAACCACTGCCGCCCATCACCAGCCAAGGCAATTTTTCCCGCCACGGCTCCCCACGGCGTCTGGACACTGTGAGGCCGCCGGGGAAGGATATGCCGCTGGGCCGGCCAGCGACGAATGCCCAGCGACCCGGTTTCCGCAAAAATGATCTGTTCCAAGGCCACCAGTTCGCGGGCATGGCAAAGAACCGATAGCACCACCCCCGGACGGTTCTTCTTCATCTGGATCGACGTCGTGTAGACGTCCAGAGCACCTGCCTCCAACAGCGCTCCCGCACAATACCCAATCCACTCACCCGGAACGTCGTCCAAATTGGTTTCGAGGACCCAGATCTGATCCGATTGCTCTCCACCCGCCGCAGAAGGATCCGACGCCACGGCGCTGGCCGCCATTTCGCCCACCAGTAACCGCAAGACGTTGGGCCGGTCTTCCAGATCGC
Source organism: Pirellulaceae bacterium (assembly GCA_041752115.1). Classification (GTDB taxonomy): domain Bacteria; phylum Planctomycetota; class Planctomycetia; order Pirellulales; family Pirellulaceae; genus JAJRVM01. The sequence continues at coordinate 16,891 of JBGSHS010000233.1, forward strand.
GAGTTCCCGCACCATACCCGATCGTGTGAATCTGCAGCGGAGGAAGAGGCCCGAATTGATCGGCCAACGTAGCGATGATGGCGGCCCCTGTCGGCGTCGTCAATTCCGCCTCGACATCACACGCCGCCAAGGGAACGCCCTGCAACAGCTCAGCGGTAGCGGGAGCGGGCACCGATACCGTCCCATGAGCAATCTTGACTGTCCCCACCCCGGTAGGAATGGGAGAGCTGTAAAGACGCTCCACTCCCAACAGGTCCCAGGCCACCGCCGTCCCCACAATATCGGCAATCGAATCGACGGCTCCCACTTCGTGGAAATGAACCTTCTCTATCGTCGTACCATGCACTTTGGCTTCCGCCTGAGCAAGTCGAGTGAAGATTCGGGTCGCCAGCTCCTGCTGTCGCGGTGTCAGGCAACTCCCCTCAATCATCTTCGTGATATGGTGCAAATGACGGTGCTTGTGCTCAGGCTCAAACCGCACATCAATATGGGTGGCGCGAAACCCCTTCTTCTTCACTTCGGACGCTTCGAGTCGACAGCTGGGCAATCCCAGGGAGTCAATGCAGCGTTGGATTTCAGCAAGCGGTACTCCCGCGTCGACCAGTGCGCCGAGCATCATGTCGCCACTGATGCCACTGAGACAATCAAGATAGGCAGCCCGCATCGCCACTCCTCGAGTTCCGTTGGGTTTCGCCACACATTCAGATCTTCGCCAAATATACACCGTCGCCGCCGTCGCCGGGAGACACTTCCCGACTCAGACTCACACCCCACAAGACGGATATGACCTGTGGCAGAATCGCCGACGGATGGCGGCACGTGTGAGGGAGGGACGATGTCACCACCAGGACCAGAACACCGGCAGCGGGGAAACGCTCCGCGGCGCAGTAGGCCGACTGCCGCTGGGATCACGCCGCGTCACGCTTCAGGCCACGACAGGCCGATGGGCAATGGAACGTGAATAGGGAACCAGAAATGTCCAAGGCCCAAGGGGGAGAAGCAAGCGGTGCCTGCAAAGGGCACCTCTTGGTAGGAGCCTCTCCGCGACACTCAGCCCATTGTGGCACTGTCGCATTGTGGCATTGTCGCATTCCCTATTTCCGCACCACTTCGCGGCGGCCGGTCCCTGGGCTCATACTGCGGGCTGAAGATGGGGAGTATGCCGGAGATGAGGCGACCCGAGTCTATTGCCCGCAGGCGCGAATGAAGTCCCCAGAATCCACCTCCATGCTCTCCCTCCTCCCAGCGAGCGTGCTCACCGACTACTCGTTCGTTTCCCCCTCTCCCCCAGCAGCTTCTGCTGGGGGAGAGGGACGGGGTGAGGGGGGCAATCCGCGTCGCGATGGCGATTCGGCTCGAACCTGCGGGCGTTGCCCCACGCAGCGACGCTGGCACCGAGTGCTTGAGAACAAGTCGTCGGCAGGGCAGCCCCCTCATCCCCGGCCCTTCTCCCCCGGGAAGCCCCGGGGGAGAAGGGAGGAAGAAGGACTCTAATGCGACGGGCGGTATTGCCATGGCGAACACAACGGCTCTGCCCTGAGGCACTTGAGCCGTTTTATCAGCCCAGTGTGTCTTTGCCAGGAGCGGCCGGTCGCTTCGTCATCCGCGCTCGACCGCTGGTCGTCCGTCCGCTCGCGAGCGGCGCACTTGACGCCTTGGGATCGTTCGGCTACAAGACCCGCGCCAGGAATGCCGGGCGACGTGACGAGCGGCGCGCCGCCGAGGGAGAACCGCTGCCGACCAAGGAACTTGCGTCATGGACATGGCACTTCGCGCATCTGACAAGAAACTACCGGCGACTCCCTGGGGACACGTCCCACCCCGCATGCGAGTGCTGTTCATCACGGGCCCTCAGCGGACCGGCAGCTGGTTGGCCGAAGCATTCGCCGCCGACAGTGCCAGCGATGTCGTGCTGATCGAGGCGGAGGGAATTGCGGTGGGCCTGTCCAAACTGCGTGACGAGCTGTTCGACGCCGTGCTCGTGAGCCATGAGGAACGGGGACTCGATGCCCTGGAAGTACTGGATGCGATTCGGGCTGGGAGCAGCGAAGATCAGCCGATCATCGTGCTGGGCGAACTTCCGGAACAGGAGATGACGGCACTCTGCTTCGAATCGGGAGGAGACGCGTACGTATGCGTTCATACGACCACCACGCGAACACTCATCTGGCAGGTTGCACGGAGCGTGGAGCGGCATGCGCTGATCGCCGAGAATCGTCGGCTGCAACAATCCCACCGGCACCGACTGCGTCTGGAACATGGTGAAGCCAATCGACTGCTCCAGCAACAGCGCGCCATGATCTCGCACCTGATGGATATCTTCCGTGACGATGCCACGTCGTGCGGCGAGCACCAGGAGGGCAATGTGGCCTTTTCGGAGAGTCTCCCGGAGGGACTTCCCACTCAGCTGACGCGTCACTACCGTGAATTGCTGCGCGCGTACGTCATCATGGGATCGGGCAACATGACCGACGAGATGGACCGGTTGGCCGAACTGCTCGCTTCCGCCACCGTCACGCCGCAACAAGCCATGCTGTTGCACTTGCATGTGCTCGAAGAGATGATATCGGGACTGGGCAGCCGCAGTGCGCGTCACGTCATGAACCGAGCGGACATGTTGATCCTGGAAGTGATGATACACCTGGCAGAACAATATCGAGCCCGATATCTCAAACGCGTCTGTCGACCACGCCAACTCGAACTCCCGGGATTCTAACCAGCGGTCGTGCGCAGCACGACCGCGGTTCGGGCTGTGCGCCCTGAGCCAAGACAGGACTGAGCTGAAAGAGGATGGCTGAAGCAAATGGCTGATCACGATACTACCGTGGCGTCGCTGCGCGACATGGTCCAGCAGTTTGTGGACCAGCGCGACTGGCACCAGTTCCATGCTCCCAAGAACCTCTCCATGGCCCTGGCGATCGAAGCGGCCGAGCTGATGGAGCATTTTCAGTGGATTTCAGCCGACGACTCACGCAAGATCGGTGTCGAACCATCCACGCTGGAAGCGGTGGGCGACGAACTGGCTGACGTCATTTGTTACGCACTGGCCATCGCCAACGAACTGTCGATCGACGTCGACACCGCACTGCGCCGCAAGATGGTCAAGAACGAAGCCAAATATCCGGCCGACAAGTACCGTGGGCGTTACAAGTGATCGGCCGATCCAGAGACTGCTGGGACGGACCATGTGGCGGCGTGGGCCGCTGAGGCGTCTGGATCGCGGATACTCGAACAAGGACTATCCGATTTCCCGGTGGACGAAACACGTCTGGCAGTGCTCCGCGTTCGCTCGACGCTCGGCCAAGCTATACCTCTTCGTCCCTGTTCATTCTGCCGTTCCTTGTTCGATCGTCGGCAATTTTCCGTGGGATTCTTACCGCGACTGAACATCGTCGGGTTCATCGGCCAGGTGAAATTTCACCGGCTCCCCTGTGCCGACGGCCAGTCCGACCCAGCCATCGCGGATGACGAACTGAGTCACTCGCAGATCGTGCAATCGGTTGTCGCGGACCAGGATGTTGCCCAGCAGATCGATGTCCGGCTGCTGAGCGAGCACCTTGGCGAAGATTCCCCGCAGCGCTACCTGATCGCCGGTCGACAGACGTCGTCCCTTGAGTCGGATGTAGCTGTCTCGCTGAACTCCGGCACGCAGCCCGTCGACCGTCGGCGCATAGATGCCGCAGACTTCGAAGTCACGCCACACACGCTCGGAGCCGGCAGCCAATTTCTTGAGGCGCAGCGTGAGGTAGAGGCGATCATCAGAGCAGCGAAACGCGATGGCGTCGCGAGCTGCCAGCTCGATCGTCACATCCTCGGGGACTTCCTCGGGGACCTGATAGCGTTTGAGCTGCAACTTGGTGGCGACCTCGCTGAACAACTGGCGGAGCGGAAGCTCGCGACCGCCCAGATCGAGGCAGGCAACCGTGTTATTGAGCATCGATTCGTGGACCTGAATACTCAGCAGGCTTTCGCTGGGGGCCTGCGGCCGAGGGGTGAAAGCTGCGGCCTGCTCATAACTGGCCAGCCGGTAACGGGCGATCAGGCGGTCTTCGGTTGTCTGCATATCGACCGCCTCGGGGCGCAAGCCGAGCGCATGCAGGGGAAGCCAGAACTTGGCTCGAAACGACTGCGTAGCCTCACTTAGCTTCTGATCCACTTCCTCATCCAATCGCGATCCGGCGCGGTCGGCAACCAGCCCCTCGGCATGGAATCGCGCCGTGTCGACCTGGCTGTCATACTGCTGCCGAGCGATCGCTCGCACCAGCAAGTTGACCAGCGGCACTCCGTCCAGATCGGTTTCCATGGCCGTCAGGTCCGCTTTGGCTGAGGCCGCTGCTTCGGCGTCCTCGCTGCGAATGCCACGTCGATCGATCAGCAGGAGTTTGCGGGCCAGATAGCGCGATCGGCCGGCGTTGTGAAAGCGTGCCGGTCCGCGTTTCGTTTCCGTCTGAGAGTCCACATGGCCGCTCGCCTCCAGCCCCAGCTGCCAGCGTTCGCGATCTGGCAGCAGAATGAGCTTCAGCCGCGTGGAAACTTGACTCCGGCCAAAGACGCGGCCACCCAGGAGCATGTCGTCGACGTCTTCCTCCATGACTTGTGGATGAGGCAGCAGGCGATTCAGGAGTTCGCCCGAAATCGCGACGCGGACATTGGCGTTGCGGTAGTAGATGTTGATGCGGTTTCCCAGTTCCTGCGCGGCTGGCAAGGAAGACCAGCGCAGGACCTGGTAGTGGCCGGCAAAGGCCCGAGCTGCCGATTCCGTGCCACTGGCCTCGAGTCGTTCAAGGTCGTCCAGAAGAGCTTCATAGTCGACCGGCTCGCAGACCCATTGCCTCATCTCCAGGGCAAAGTCCTGCCAGGGCGGTCGAGCAAAAAAGGCCTCCTGCTCGGGAGTTTCATCGGCTGCTTCGACCCGCCGCAGAAACTCCCGCGCAATGCTGCTCCGCTCCTGAGCATTGCTTACCCAACGTCGCCCGGCAATCTCCGACAGCTGATCCAGCAGCAGGTACTTGCGCCAAGCTGCCGAGTTCTCCAGTTGCTGCAGTTGCAGTTCCACTGCCTGCAGCTTGCGGGTTAACTCCCGGGCGTCGAAGTCGCGCAGCGAAACCTGCTGGACCGCAGGGAACGCCAACTGACATACGCTCTGCCAGATCGCCATACGACGCTCCAGTGCATAGACCACACGCAGTAACGCCGCCTGCCGACTGATGTCCGACTGCTGACCTGCAAGAGTCACGCCTTCGTTCACCAGACGTTGGAGCTCGTGCAGAGCCCGTGCGGCAGACGGATCGCTGAGCGAGGATGCCGCGTGGAGCAGTTCCAACTGGTGCAGTAAGCGAACCGACCAGTCGGCCGCGCGTCGGTCGCTCTCGAGTGGTTCGAGTAGTCCAATCAAGGAGTCGGGCAGCGGCCAGGGCGTCGCGAAATCGGGGGCCTGTTGCACACTCTGACGCGCGAGCGTGCCAGGAGCCGTCTCTACAGCCGGAACGGCGGTCTCTGCCTGCCCCGCATCGCGACGCTCCGTGCCGGAGCGACGCAGTCGCGGCTCGACAGTCGGCAGTGCCGGAACATCGGCCAGCGACGTGTCCAACTTGATCCGATCGGCCACGGGCGGCGCAGGACGCTGCACGGCAGGAGGCACCGCAAACTCGCTCAACTCGCTATTTCGCCACACCGGGGATGTGGCGGAACTGGATGTAACCGATGGCTTCTGCAGCTCTGGCACGGCAGGCGACGTCGCCGGTCGGTCAGCGGCGACGACGACGCCACCGGAGCCTCGTGCGTGAGGCGTCACCTCGCGGCCAGGACGTTGCCACGTCCTGGCGGCCAACAAGGTCATCGCGAACAGACAGGCAACGATGCCGATGAAAGGCCAGATTGGACTCCGAGTCGCGTGCATCCAACGCACTCCAAAAACCTGCTGTCCAGAGAACTGGACCGTCACTGACGCCCAGTGGCAGAGGCGTCAGGAGATCTTTCCCATAACGGCCGAGTAACAAAGGGAGTGTTCGGCGCGCTGCTCCTAAACCAACAACGCCCCACTCAGGCAAGCCAAAACGCTTCAACTGTTAAGATCGGAAAGATGCCCGACACGAATCGAATCCGATTCTCGAATCGAACCCCAGGCACCCGGCAACAATAGACACCCAAGGGGGGAGGAAGCAGCGGCTGTAGCGATTAGAAAAGATAGGCAACTACACCCTGGCGTCGGCGTTCGGGGAGCCCTAGATCTTTCCCTCCTGAGTCTGCCGCGCCTGGTGGCCGCGCTTCTGCAGACCGCGGGAGAAGTGGAGGCTGAACTGCGCCCATGCTCTGCGCGAGCATGGCTACGCTCTGCGCGAGCATGGCTACGCTCTGCGCGAACATGGCTACGATGCGTCCGCCTCGAGAATCGTATCGTCATGTTCGTAGGCTGGAGCGCAGCAGCAGAGAAACGTCAAGATACCGTGACCCGTATTGGTGATGGTGTGCAGCTGCCCTGGCAAGATCGCGATCGCATCGCCGGGCCCTACCTCGCGTTGCTCGCCTTGGATCGTCATCCTTGCGGATCCCGACAGCACATAGTATAGCTCTTCCGTGCGCAGATGCCGATGCGGCGTCGTGGCACACCCTGGTGGCAGTCGTGCTTCGGCAAGGCTTTGCTGGCGCACTGCGGAGTTGCGATGTGCCAGCAACTCGCGAATCTCACTGCCATCTTTGGTGATGAATGCCGGAACTTGTTTGACATTGTGTACATCCACGATTTGAGCTCTTTCACGATAGCTTCATGGAAAGACGAACGTGCTGGCCCTCTGGGCTCGATTGGCTCTGGGCTCGATTGGCACGCCAGATCCTGGAAACAGTCTATTCGATCCCCTGCTGGCCGACGGCCAACACCGCGGGCGGGTAAGGGCGCACATCCCACTCGTATTTTGCCGTCAGCTGCGCCGCATCAAAACGCTGATCCGACTCTACGACCATCAAACTCTGCTCGGGCGCCAAGTCCACCAGACCTCGGACCAATTCCAGCATCGAACTCAGCTGCGTCACGTAGAGGTCGTAGGGAGGTGAGCAGAAGACCAGCCAGGCGCGGCCCGGAGGGCACTTGAGCGAGTGAGCTGCTGGCGACGCGATCGCCGATCTCGCCCAGAAGAACGTATCGCTGGCCACAATCTCCACCTGCTCAGCCAACCCGAGTTCCCGCGCCGTCTCGCGCAACTGTCGAGCCGTCGGGAAATGTCGCTCAATCAGGGTCGCTGTACTCGCCCCGCGACTCAGCGCCTCCCAACTCAGCGCTCCGGTCCCGGCAAACAAGTCGATCACATGCATCCCCGCCGCGCGTTTACCCAGGAGATTGAAGGCCGCCTCCCGCACACGCTGTTTCATTGGGCGCGTCCGCAAGTCGCCCAGATACCGAATCGGTCGACCGCGCAGCCGCCCTCCCAGGATGCGCAAAGTCCCGGCCGGAGCGACGCTCGAGGGGGCGGGACGACGATCGGAACGACTCGGTTTGCGTGGCATGATGATTTGGAGCCGCCATGAGCAGCGTGAAAGGGCCTGGCACGACATCCTCCCCGAACAGGTGTCGTCAGGCCAACCGCAAGAACAGACAACAGAATTTCGGGCTCGGGCAATTCAGTCGCAGGGGAGCTGCGACTCCCGTCGCGGCCGCGGCAAAAGAAATCCTGATTCACTTGCCCCGCAAGCGAACCAGACCTCTCCTGCTTTTCGTACAAGAAACCTGGTAACAAGCCATCCGGGTGCATCTCGCGTGCGGTGCCTGCCTGCTTCTGCGGTTGCTCAGTGGCCACTCGCAGCGCCCCCGTTGGCAGCTGTTTATGGGACAGCATTGCGTCGGTTGGCGGCAGATGGTCGTGGCACTGGGGAGTCGAATGCCTTCCTTTGGCCAAACGCCCCCAAGCCAAGGACACCGTCCTGACGACGCCCTACGGTCTGACACGATTCGCTCACACCACACAATTCATCGGCAGCGCCGCCTCGAGTTTCACCCGGCTCGAAAGACAGCCTCCCAGCGCGGCGACCGATTCACGCCACGTCCACCTGAGGTGAGGCTGCTTGGCGACCGCTGGCCTCCTATGTTAGTCTTTATGGTTTGTTAATAACAGCAACTTCTGGGAAGAGAATTCTGCAGATTGGTGGGAGAGACTTCAATGGCTCCGCGTGTCCTGGTTCCAGTATGGATCATTGTCCTGGCTTTTGGCATGTTGGCAGGCAGCACTGCCGTGATCGCTCAAGAAGAGGGTGCCCCCGTGCCGGCTGCCGACCCTCAGGCTCAACCCGCTCCTGAGCCAGCATCAGATCCGGCAACTCCTCCAGCCTCCGCTGCGCCGGCGGCCGCTCCTGATCGCACCGCCGCAGAGGCCGCATTCGAGGCGAAGTTCGGCGAGTGGAAACGACTGATCGTGCACCTGCGGGAACTTCGCTCCCAATATCAGACTGCCGACGCGGCAGCCCAGGCGGAAATGCAACAGGATTGGAACGATACGGTCGCGAAGGCCGAGAAGATGCTTCCCGAACTGGTGGACGCCGTCGTCGCCGCCTATCAGGCTGCCCCCAACGTGGACCGGGACAAAACGAACTTCCTTGTCAAAGTCCTCAAAGATTATGTCGCTCGGGACAAATACCAGCCTGCCGTCGCCTTGGGCAAGATCCTGACCGACAATCAGTGCGATGACTCCACCGTCTACAGCGATGCCGGGATTGCGAACTACTCACTCGATAACTTCGACGAAGCAGAGAAGCTGTTCGCTCAGGGCGAACAGCTGGGCGGGCTGAGCCCCGAAGCCATGGGAATTCGGGACACGATCACCTCATGCAAAGAAGCGTGGGCCAAAGAGCAGGAGCTGCGCCAGAAGGAAGCGGCTGCGGACGACCTGCCGCGCGTGAAGTTGACCACATCCAAAGGCGATATTGTGATCGAACTCTTCGAGAACGAAGCCCCGGAAACCGTCGCGAACTTCATCAGCCTTGTCAAGAAACCGTTCTACGATGGCCTCACCTTCCACCGCGTGCTCTCCAACTTCATGGCCCAAGGAGGCTGTCCGGTAGGCGACGGCACAGGTGGCCCCGGCTACACCATTTACGACGAGTTTGACAAGCCGGACGCCCGCGCTCACTTCCGCGGATCGCTGAGCATGGCCAAGACAACCGCCCCCAACAGCGGCGGATCCCAGTTCTTCATCGCCTTCCGACCCGTGCCGCAGCTCAACGGCCGACACACGGTCTTCGGCCGAGTGATTGAAGGAATGGACGTCGTCGACCAGCTGCAGCGGCGCAATCCTGATGATCAGGAGCACGAGAAGCCCGAACCGGACAGGATCATCAAAGCGGAAGTGCTTCGCGATCGAAATCATGAATACGTCCCTCACAAGGTTGAGTAGGACGGCCGCTACGACTGCCGCGGCCCGGCCCCGCGGCCACGCCGCTCACGTCCGTGCTTCGCTGCCAGGGGGCTCAGGGCCGCCTGAACCGAACAGCTCGTGCGGCGACGAAGCGCCTG
>JBGSHS010000234.1:0-44935 GCA_041752115.1 Pirellulaceae bacterium
GGCCACGCAAGCCGGGGCCAGTGCAGCGCGCGAGTTCACGGCTCGCGGCATGGCGAATCCTCTGGCCTGGCGCTGGTTCGACGCCTCGCTGGGTCCACCTCAGTTTGCTCCCGTCGTAACACTCGGGACCGTCACGCCCGCTCCAGGCGTGTCGTTCTGCCTCGATCCCACCTATATCGGCGTGATCGATCCGACGTCACCCGCGTATGTGGACGAAATGAGAGTTCGCGCTCGCTTTCCCATCAATGTCGCGTACGACCCCTCGCTGGACATACTGAGCGGCTCACCGGCTCCCTGGGCCATGGCGAGAATCACACTTCCGAGCAGTTACACCGCCAATGGCGTGATCAACGGCGTCACGGCGAACTCCATATTTGTCACCAATGACGACCTGGTCTTCGATCTGCCCAGTGACCGCACACTCGGGCCCGTGCAGAACTTCAGCTTCCTGACTGCCGTTCCCAACCATCCACTTAAGAGAAGCACGCAGGGGCGGATTTCCTGGATGGCCACGATCGTTCCCAAACTCAACCGCGTCGCTGCCACCGTCAGTACGAACTCGGCCAGCGATGAATACACGTTGTCGATCGTTGTGTTCGGGCCGCGTCCTCTTGATCGCGCGTTGTTTGACAGCGGCAATCCAGTTGCAGAGGACGACGTGAGCGAACGAGTGGTAACCGTCAACCCGTTCTACAGTGGAGCGCCGGCGTTCAGTGGGGGTGATGTGCGGCTGGTGACACGAAGCGGCCGGGGGCCTGGCGATCTGGAACTGCGCAGTGGCGACTGGGTGATGCTCTCAGGCCGTAAGATGACCCTGACGAACACACCCACACCGGGGTTGGGACCGTTGGCGAATGTTCACAAATGGTATCGCGTGGTTCAGGCAGGCGAAGATCCACAGCAGAACGGTTCGCTCTGGACGCGTGATGTCACGCTAGTCGGGCCCGACTGGGATGTCGGTAGCATCATGGGACCGACCTATGTCACCATTGTCCGCGGTGTCGTTCAGGTGATTGAGCGGACGGTTCGCCTGGACACGTATAACATGTGGAACAACTGATTGCGAAACGTGGCGGTCGGCAAGCCATACGGGTACGCCGCTCGATAGACCACGTGTTCGCAGCATAGACAGCTCAGCGGGATCTTGTAGAGCATTTGGCAAACAACCTTGGCTAGGCAAAGCCGGCCGGTTAGGCACTTAGCCACGAGCGGCTGCGGTACACAGATCCGCGGAGATTCTCCAGGAGAACAAGAAGATGGCTCGACGACAGAAACCACATCGCGGCGTTGTGCTGTTGGTCGTCCTCACACTTCTCACATTGCTCATCGTGGTCGGCTTGACGTTCACGCTGCTCTCGGGGCAGTTCCGCCGCGCTGCGGAAGCTGGCGCGCGCAACGATCGCTACGATGCCAACGCGGCGGAGACCGCGGACAATGCGGTCTATCAACTGCTGCGCGATACCGACCGCAATACGACGCGATCCAGTCTCTGGGGACATAGCCTGTTGGGAGACTTATGGGGTAATGACGGCGTGTCGGGGACTGTGGTGACAACGGCCGATCAGGTGGGTGGCGAATTCCTGGAGATCGCCTTCACCGCCACCGCGCCAGCCACCAGGCCGTTTGGCAGGCCGTTCAGGAATCAACCGGGTTACTACAACGGCTGCACATTGACGATTCTTGGGGCAGTCTATTCGGTTGGCGTGGATGGCCAGCCCGGTCGAGCCGGGGTGGATGACGACGGCGCCAACGGCACCGACGACTTGGGAGAGCTCGGGGCACCGGGCAGTGACGATCGAGCACTCGTTGCCGATTCGACGCGCGTAGTCAGATACAATCTCACGTCGTCCACAGCCACTGCGGTGGCCGGCAGCATCGTCGTAGAGTGGTCGGCTGGCGTAGGAAACGTCAGGGCTTACCCGCGACCAGGGACGGTGTTTCTGTTGAACGGTCGGCCGCTCAACGGAACAGGGGCCGGTTATCTCGACAGCGGGCAGTATTCTCTCAATGCCACGATCACGTTGGCTGGCGAAGACTGCGATACAGCTCTGCTACCAAATTACAGCAATTATTCTCCCGATCCGACACTTCCTCCCGACCTGGGCGGTCCGGACGAGCCCTGGGATGCCGTCGACTATCAGAACATGCCCTTGGCGATGGTACCGCCTGACACTTCCAACGGGATTATTCCTTCGTTCCATCGTCCTGCGCTGGTGAACTACTGGCTCAAGCGATTCGCCAACAGCGTACTCTCCACAGCGGGGTTTACTACTCTTGAGCAACAGGTTGCTGTGTTCCGCTTTCCCTACGGTGCAGATGGGGAACCGGGCACGGCTGACGATCCGTTGCCCGCGATCAGTCCCGGCGTGGCCGATCCGGTGCTGCGGCAACTGGTGCAGCTGAAGCGCATGATCATCATGCGGCCGTTGCCGGAGGACAATCCGAAATTCGTCAACGCGGCGCGCTTCGTTGCGACGATGGGGCTGCCCGACCTGCGGCCGGGTGTCGATCAAGAGCTGGCTCAGATGGTGTGGGATGTGGATAACGACGGCGATGGGATTGCCGACAGTGTGTGGATCGACATTGGCTGCCCGATCGAGACCGACGACACCGGACGTCGATTTCGTCCGCTGGTGTCGCTGCTGGTCCAGGACCTGGACGGTCGCTTGAATGTCAATGGTCAGGGGAGTCCTGCCCACAACTCGTCACTCTACGCAGACATGACGGGTTGGCCCGCGTCGGGAGTTACGCTGCGACCTTCGCCGGCCAACGGAACGTACTCCCCCTTTGCCTCGATCCCACCCACCGCGCCTCAAGCGGTGCTGTTGCCACGCGGTCTGGGCGTTGGCCCGGCGGATGTTTTTCTCGGCCACGTTCTCGGACCGGTCGATTTCCGCCGTGTGCTGACCGAACGCTATCGGCACGACATCACGGCGACCGGTAACGCGGGCGGGATCAGCAACGTGGACGACTGGATGAGCCAGATCAAGAACCTGGGACTGCCTCGCAACTACAATAACATGTTTACCGCTTACGCCTCGCCACCCGACATTTGGGGTCGAGGGGGAGTCGGTGTCGATTACAGCGGTCAGCCGATGTTCTTCTACATGGGTGAGCCGGGCGAGACGATTGGAGATCCCTACGAACTGGTGCTGAACCGTGACTCGGCCGGTTTCACAGACTCGCCCTTCACCGTCTCCGAACTGGAACGTATTCTGCGTTACGACGACGTCGACGCCCCGTCGCTTCCGGATCGCCTGCTGCGTGCCACCAGCAATTCGATGGTGGGGAGTACGCCGGTGGCCCGACGCAATCGTCGGCTGATCACGACGGCGAGCAACCACGTGCCAGTGATCACCGGTGTGGCTCCCGCCTATATGCGGGACGACTTCGCGAGCGCCGGATTGCTCGGCGCTGGCTCCCACAGCATTCTCGACATGTATGCCTTGCGGCTGCTGCATGGCGGCGTCGCGTCCGCTGACCTCGACGCGGAAATGCTCAAAGTCGTTCCGTGGGAGATCTGGCACGGGCAGCGATTCAACATCAACCGACTGCTGGGCAACGGACGAGATGACAACAGCAATAACGTCGTCGACGAACCGCTGGAAGCGGACGGCGGCGAGATCGTCTGGCCTGCCAATCCGGGAGTACCGGGCGGGTATGACGGTGCCACGAATCCGATTGCCTTCAACTATTTGAACGACGATCAGAACGCCAGCGGCACGCCGTTCATCGCGGCCTACCGCTATGCTCGTCAGATCTACGCTCGGCATCTGTATTGCCTGATGATGATGTTGACCGAGGAGGTGGGCTCCGGGGGCTACCTGCATCCCACGGAAGAAGCGCTGCCGCCAGCGATTCGGGAGGAACTTACCGCGCAGCGGATCGCACAATGGGCGATCAACGTGGTCGATTTCAAAGATGCTGACGCCATCATGACGCCGTTCGAATATGACGCCAATCCGCTGAACGGATGGATGGAAATGGACGGCGATCCCGCCACGGTGGAAGGGGGCGAGCGTCGACTGGTGTGGGGCGCCGAATATCCCGATCTGCTGCTTACCGAGAGCATTGCGGTTCACGATCGGCGAGTGCAGGACACGGCCTATGACAACGGGGGCGAGGGGAAACGCAAGCCTGCCGCGGCACCGACGCCGGGCGACGACGATCTGGACCAGACCCGCATCCCCCAAGGCTCGCTGATTCTGGAGATCTTTGCCACGCGCAATCAGCCGATCAACAACTCCCGTCTCCCACGCGAACTGTACGACGAGAATGGTCTGTTGGATGTGGGACGTTTGTCGCCGCCGGATGCCAGCAGTGGGCTGCGATCTCCCGTGTGGAGGGTGGCGATCAGCGAACCGCTCAACGAAGCCGGCGCACCGGACAGTCTGCTGGAACGTTCCCAGCGAGGCACGCCGACCGGCAAACCTGACAGCACGTCCTTCAACCCGGTGCCGCAGATCAATCCGACAACCGGTCTGATCGACCCCACCTATTCCTACAACCTGGACTTGCCGACAAGTATCGCTAATCAGGCGGCCACAGCGGACAACCGTCTGGTGCCCGAGCGTTACGTCTGGTTTACGCCACAAGCGCCTCCCAACGTCGGAGATGGCCTGGCCACCTATTTCTGCCGCAACTTCGCCTTGGCCGGTGATCCTGGCGCCAGTGCGCAGCGTGAATCGTTTGTCAAATTGGCTCCGGGCAGTTACGCCGTGGTCGGCCCCCGCGAGTTGACTCGGATGGGAGCGGGCGATGATGGCGACGCGACGACGTACTGGGATCCGTCACCACACCGTCTGCTGCTGTCGGGAAACACGTTCGCCGCGATTGACAATGACGGCAACGATCGATACAGCCCGCTGGTGAACAACTCCATTCGTCCTCCGCTGGGCATCATCTGTGGCGCCTATCCACCCAGTTCGTGGGCCGATCCGGCCAACACCGCCCCGATGGGTATTGGAATGAGTGTGTCGGAGCCGTTGCCCAATGACGCGACGGCTGCTTACTACGATGAGCCCACACAGACGTGGGACACGGCGGCCGGCATCCCGGACGCGTATGACGTTCTGGATCCTGCCAGCCGGACACACCAGTTTCCGGACGAGCCGTTTGACAATCGCGCCGGCGCTCCGCTGGCCGATAACAACATGCAGCATACCGGCACAACGCTCGACTACCGGGCGGCTTTCCTGCAGCGATTAGCCAATCCGCTGGAACCGTACCACGTAACCCGCAATCCTTACGTCACGGTAGATTGGGGTACGATCGACCTGACGGTATTCAATGGCGAAGACGAACGCAAGAAATCAGGTTTCACTCCCGGGTCCGATCCCTTCGATCCTTACGATGACCCGGATGACGACGACACGGACAATGAAGTTTGCTTCAGCACTCGTCAGCGGGGCGCGAATGCGACGTTTGCCTCGGCCACTCCGCCTTTCTATGGCCCCATCTTCGCATCGACTCCTGACTATCAGATCTGGTCGCCGCAGACGTACGAGCCGTTCGTGACGCAGGAGGTCCCCAATCCGGTGACCGACGCGTCGAGCGGTGTGGCGCTGACGTTGCGCTTCCAGCACAACCTGATCCACTCGTTGGGATTCCTCAACAGTACGATGGGGATGCCAATGCCGCCGGCCATCGTGTCGACCGCACCCATCTACTTGGGAGCGCCCCAACAGCCGTTCCCGTGGCTGGTCTGGAATAACCGGCCGTTTGCCAATCCGCTGGAAATGATGCAGGTACCAGCCAGCACTCCGTCGAGACTGTTGTACGAGTTCGACGTCTACCGACACGGATTCACCACGAACGATCCTTATGATTCCGAACCGTTCAATGCGGGAACAAGTCCTTCATCGCCGAGCGATTTGCAGCACTTCCGCGGCTACTTCCGCCACCTGCTGAATTTCTTCCACACCTCCAAAACGACATCCAGCGATCGAGGAGCCAATTTCTATCGACTGTTTGACTACGTGGAAACTCCATCGCCCTTTGTAGGGGCCGAGAAGTGGTATAGCCCGTTGCTGACCAGCGTGACCGCCGACAACTACGCGGCCACGTTCCGGCCTCCCTACAACAACCTCTCACGGTTTGCCGATCCGGCGCGCATCAACCTCAATACGATCTTCGACTCGGCACCTTGGGAAGGCTTGTGCAAAGGCTATCCCGGCCTCGATCCGACAGCGTTGGGGGGCGAGATGTTCCTGCGATACGTGAAGAGTCGACGTGGCTACGACTACACCACGCATCCGCTGGAACTGAACTCCGATTATCCCACGCTGTTTGCCAATCCGTTCCGCAGTGCCGATAGCGCCGACCTGATGCCGGACGTGGCCAACCTGCGTAAGAACGAACCGATTCAGGCTACGCTGCTGCGTGAAGATGTGCTGTCTTCTCGTAGCGAGGCACTCTTCATTCCAGACCGGGCTGCGGTTCCCAGCACGTTGGATCTGAGCCAGAACGTGGACAGAAACTCGTACTTCCGGTACCAGGCCCCGGCACGGCTGAGTAACCTGGTGGGCTACAATTCCAATGCCTTCGCCGTCTGGGTGACGGTCGGCTACTTCGAAGTCGAACCGAACCCGACGGGCGTCGATGCAGCTCATCCCGACGGTTTCCGACTGGGTCAGGAGTTGGGCACCGACACGGGGAACATCCGGCGTCACCGCGCATTCTACATCATTGACCGCAGCGTACCGGTGGCCTTTGAGCCGGGTCAGAATCACAACGTCGACAATGCCATTCTGCTGCGGCGGTTCATTGAGTAGCGGCGAAGCGGCAGTCGATGGAAGATACGCAACCGAACGCAAGTGAAGACGCTCCCCTCGGCACCGCCTGTGCGCTGAGGGGAGCGTCGGGCTTTTGCATCGTCGCCTTTCGCGCCGCGAAAGCAGCGAATGGTATTTTCCCCATCGTCGCCTTTCGCTCCGCGAAAGTAGCGCAGCGTAGAGGTTTCGGTTGGCCATGGCGGCATGCGCGTAGGAGGCAAGTATCGCAGCGGTGGACCTGTGCGATAACGCTGAGCGCGCTACTTTCGCGGAGCCAAACGGCGACACTAGTTGTGTCGGATCAGCAGGATATCGCCATCCTGGATGACGTAATCTTTGGGTTCCTGGCGAACGAGTCCATGGGCTTTCATTTCCCGTTCGCTCCCCAGACGCACGAGATCGTCGATCTTCATGGTTTCAGCGCGGATGAAGCCTTGCGCCAGATCGGTGTGGATATTGGCTGCGGCCTCGACCGCCGTGCCGCCGATGCGGATCATCCACGTACGCACTTCCTTCTCACCGGCCGTGAAGAAGATCATTTGTCCTGACTGCACCATGATCGTACGCACGATCCGATCTCGATCCACTCCTTGTACCTGCATTTCCTGGCAGAAGGCATCTCGAGCGGCGGCCTCCATACTGGCCAGTTCCATCTCCAGGCTCAAAGAAACGGGGAACAGGGGCGTTCCTTCGGGTGCCAGGGGAGCGAACCGCTCCGGCTGATCTTCAATATCACTGGTATTGACGATCACCAGACGGGGCTTCTGACTGAAGAGCTGAAACGACTTGGTCACTCGCTGCTGTTCAGCCGTCAACTCCAGCTTGTGAAGAGCTTTTCCTTGATCAAGTGCATCGTGTAACGGCAGCAAGGCCTCAAGTTCAGCCTGCAACTCGTCCCGATTGGGTCGCGGCTTTTTCACCTGGTCGCGCAACCGTTCGATGCGCCCCTGCACAATATCCAGATCCGCGATCAGCAGGTCGTCTTCAAAGCTGCTGAGGTCAGCCCGCGGATCGCTGCCGTCATACGCTGCCACGACAATGAGCAGGCATCCCGCTTCCCGGATCATCGCCAGTTTCGCCGCGCTGCCTTCGTGAGTCCGACTCAATCCAGGTGTGTCGACGATCTCCAAGGAAGCCAGCGTCACCTTCTTGGGATGATAGATGCGGCACAGATCGTCCACCCGTGGCTCGGGCACGGCACACATGGCCGACTTGGTTTTCTGGGCGAGAACCAGATCGGGCTGTTCGCCTGTCAACCATTGAAACAGCGTGCTCTTACCCGATCCTTGATAGCCAACCAATCCAATCTTCATAACGCTCGATACCGTGGAAAGGAGGTGCCAGACGTAACACTACCTGAATGACCGTACGCGATTCGGCAAGACCTGGAGGAAATGGCGAATGACGAAATACCCAATGACGAAGCTCAACTGCCGAAACAAATCGCCTTACACGCTCGCAGAAACTCACTTTCGGCTCGACGGTTGATTACTCGGTCATCTTCTGTCATGGGTCATTCGTCATTGGCAGCGGCGCGGGCACAGGATCGCGCTCGTTGATCGACAGCCTATCATATTGCCACGGCGGCGCTAATTGGACCGCGCTCGCGCGGGGGAGCGTCTCCAGGCGGAGAAGTCGGCGGCAGGGCTGGCGCGGCCGAGGCGGACACTCCGATCAGACTGCCTCCTCATGCCGACGGCTGCCGGAGCGCCTGTTCGAGCGTTTGCAGCAACTGTTGAATCTGGGCCGCCTGCTGAGGATCGGGGGTTTGCCGCCCGAATCGCACCTGGTAGAAAGCTGCGGCCAGTTGATCGGGGATATCGGAGACGCGGGCATAGTGGGGTGACGCGGCGAGCCGTTGCGATGCCTCGCGGGCAAACTGGCGTTGGGTCTGCGTGGTCTCGCGTCGCAGTCCCAATCGAGCCAGGGACGATTCCAGGCGGCGATAGAAGTCGACTGACGCATGACGGGCAAACCTGGGTCGCTCGGTACGTCGGGGCCACATGGTACGCAGCAGCGGCCAGAGAGACCAGATCAATCGATAGGCCAGGAACACGGCACCGCAGGCAATCAGCGCAGCCACGGTGCCGCGCCAACTGAATTCGCCGCGCAAGAGCCGCCCCAGACTCGTCCCCGTGAGCTTCTGGCCGAGGTTCTTCCAGGTCTCAACGCGGAGGAGCCCGGCCAGAGAAAAACGTCGCTCCAATGCCAGTGGTTCGAGCACGGCATTACGCTGTCGTTCCTCCGTCAGACGTGTCACGTAATCGTTCCACAGCCACCTCGCATAGTCGAACGACTTGCTCGCTCGGTCGAGCAGCGTCAGTTCGCCCAGTTCGTCGTCATCGTCGCTGGGTGTCGGATCGAGTCGGAGCCAGCCCCCGCCCGCGTGCCTTTCCTGCGGATACGCTGACTCCGGAGGAATTTCGTCCGGGGCCAGATAGGCCTCGACCCACGCATGCGCGTCGCACTGCCGCACCAGGTAATAATTGCCCACGTAGTTGTATTCGCCCCCTCGATAGCCGACGACCATGCGGGCGGGAATACCCTGGCTGCGAAGCATCAGGGTCAAAGCACTGGCGAAGTATTCACAGTGGCCCGTGCGATGATTGCCGACAAAATCCTCAATCGGGTCCACGCCGCTCTCACGGTGCTCATTAATTGCATCCATATCGAGCGTATACGTGTAGCGGTCTCCTTCCGTGAAGTGAGCTTCCAACGCCCGCGCACGCTCGAAGGTCGTCCCGTGCGGTGTCTGCTCCTGCACAATCTGTCGTGCCTGGGCAATCAGGCGTGGAAAGGCCTGCCGGTTGTCGATGAATCGATGTCTCAGAAGATACCTGTCCAGACTCTTCCGGCCCTCCTCTGTCTCCACTTGACCATAGTGTGGGATCACCGGCACCTGGGAACCGAACCGGAACGCCGTGGTGACGAGCGTGTAGCGGTACTCGTCACGCAACTGCCGATCCGAAGCATTGGCGCGGAACAGTCGGCGTGCCATCGGGCTGATCTTGATTTCCTTGGAAGTCTGAGCGATCGCATAGGCGGGGAACATACTGAAGAGGCGGTTGTTGCCGGTCGCCTCCAAAAGGACATCCTGTCGGACCAGATCACGTGTGGCGGGAGGGCTGGGAAGCGCAAGTCCGGCCGAATCCCTCGGCTCGGTGACCTGCGCCCACCGTCCGTGCCCATCGACCGTCACATAAGTCGTCAGAATCGCTCCGCGCAGATACGGATCACCAATCACCGTGTAGGGCTCACCTCCCCGAGCATCCGTGAAGCTGACCCGCATGACGCGTGCCTGATTCAGGAGCAGCCGTCCCATGTCGTCGAACGAAACTTCCGGGGCAAACCCCACCATGCTCTTGCCGGCCCCTCCTCCTTCCCAATTCGCGCCACCACTGCGCGGCGTGATGTAGAACAGGACGACCGTCAGCACGATCGTCACCAGCAGCATCGCCGTAATGGGCGGGACGACGTTGCGAGTCACGATCCTCTGGTTCAGCGTCGCTGCCACATCCTCCACGCTCAGCAGAGGAAGGCCATCGTTGGCAAGTTCCGCTCCCACTGGCGCCGGATCGCCCCATTCCCACCACGCTTGCCGCCTTCCAATCATTCCCACCCGAGCGACTTCGCGGTACACAAAGAAGAGCACAAAGGCACCGATCGCCACGACCAGATAGCCAGCCAGCAGCACTCCAAATTCGAGCCGATTGTTCAAGAGCGATGCCACGACCACCTGCAACAGACTGAACATGGCGATCTGCCCGTACACCCGACGCTGCTTCTGCTGGAATAACAGCACCATCTGCACGTACGTCAGCAGATGGGCGATAGCCGATAACTGCTGCCGACTGCCAGCCTCCAGAAACCCCCACAGCGAGAAAACGGCCGCCAGCAACATGGCCAGATTCGCGATATACCGATTAAGGCTGAACCAGCCCAGCATGTCGGTAAGTAGCACCGACGCGACCGCCGCCAGCAGAGTCAATACGGGGAGCAGCAAACTCTGCTCCCCGATCCCCAGCATCACGGTCGAAACGGTCGCCATGATCGCCATGACGGTTGATAGTCTTAGATCTGCCATGTCGGTTGCATCACGTCGTCAACGAAACCCCTGCGCCCCTACTCTCTGCGCCCGTTGCTTCCGGCCCCCCATCCGCCCGCGGTGCCGGGGGAAGCGTGAAATACTGTGCCAGCGCTTCACTGCGGCAATCGACCCACACCAGATGGCCATAGTCGTGGGAACAGTAGCGCGGCTGCAACTCCGACTCCCAATCATCTCCCGGGGTCAGGAAGGGAGCTCCGCGCGTACTCATCACGAGCATCTGTGCGTCTGCTCCCGCCAGGGGGCGCGATTGGTTCAGAGCCGAATAGATTTCGAGCCCATCACCCGGCAATGCCTCGGCCAGATGATCGAGCACGTCCTGGGCCATCAGACAGGACGCCGCTCCCGACCAGAATCGCAAGGTCCGCCCCGCCACACAAATCGCCAACCGACTCCCGCCGCGATGACAAAGGTCGGCCACCCCCGTCGCCAGGAAACTCACGGCCAGTTCGGTCGTCGCCAGTTCCTGCGGCGTGGGCGAATCGGGTTGCCACAAGTCGAGTACCAGCACCAGGTCGCGGTTCTGCTGCTGTTCAAATTGCCGCACCGACAATTCGCCCAACTTGGCGGACGTGCGCCAATGAATCCAGCGGCGACTGTCTCCGTTGCGCCATTCGCGCAACCCGTAATAGTCACCTTCTAATACTCCATGACGGCGTCCCTCACTTTGACTTCCTATTCGCCGGGCATGGACTATTTGCAGCCAGCGTGGCGTCAATCGTCCCAACTGAGGATAGACCACGAACGAATCCTCCGCTTGAACCACCGTCGACGCCCGGACCAGACCCAGGGGAAAGCGGGTCGACAGCCGCAACGGGCCGAGTGTGTAGCGACCGCGCTGCAAACGCGTGACGTGATAACGCCCCGTGCAGCTCTGGCGAGCCGGTATACGCGGCAGAATCAGCCTCACGCCGCTTTCCCGCCTGGCATCTCCGTCGCCTGCCCGCGTCACGGTGTCTTCAACCATCACGGTCCAGCTCGTCAGTCGGGTGCGGCGATTGTGTGCCGTGATGGCCACCGTCAAGGCCTCGTCCATATGCACGCGCTGAGGCAGATGACGCACCACGTCCAGGCGGCTGATCGTCAGTTGAGCGAACCGCCAATTGAACAGAAACGGCCCCACCATCAGGCCGGCCATGATGATGAGCAGATTGACTTCACCTAATACCGCGCCCCCGACAATGAACAGCACGACAAACAGGTAGTACCATCCTTCCAGGCAGATTCGTATCGTAGGGCGACGTACCATCGATCATCTCACGTGACAACGCTGCTTGTGCCATATTCTGCCGTCTCTCGTCGGATTGTCAGCAACACGCGTTTCCAGCTGTTGTTCGGTCTCCTCTTGTCATGGGGTCGTTTGTCCTTCGGCATGGGTAGCGGGACGCCGCCGCATCAAACGGGATTATCTAGTCTGGCACGGGGATCTGATCGACCAGCCTCAGGATCAACTTCTCCACATCCCCACGATGTCCTGCCTGGACGAACCCCCGAGGAATCACCCGGTGCACTAATACCGCGACCACCAGGTTCTTGACGTCATCGGTTACTACATAGCTGCGACCGTCCACCAGCGCCGCCGCCTGCGCCGCACGATAAAGACTCAGCACTCCCCGGGTACTGACCCCCACGCGCAGCTCATCACACTTGCGTGTCGCTTCGACAATGTCGAGCATGTAGTCGGCGATCGAGTCCTCCACCACCACCTCCCGCACCATGCTCTGCAGCTGTAGAATCTGCTCACCATTGAGTACCGGATGGAGCAAATCGACAGGCTCACCCGCGCGGTGGGTGGCCAGAACCCGCCGCTCATCATCACGCGCAGGATACCCCATGGAGATACGCAGCAGAAACCGGTCCAGCTGGCTCTCGGGAAGCATGTAGGTTCCTTCAAACTCAAAGGGGTTCTGTGTCGCAATGACCATGAACGGCTTGGGGAGCGGATACGTCGTACCGTCGACCGAAACCTGTCCGTCACTCATCGCTTCCAGCAGTGCGCTTTGCGTGCGAGGGGGAGCACGATTGATTTCGTCGGCCAACACGATGTTGGCAAAAATCGGACCGCGGCTGTACACGAACTCGCCAGTCTTCACGTGAAAGACGCTGCTGCCAACAATGTCGCTGGGCAGCAGGTCGGGAGTGAATTGCAGCCGGCAGAAATCGCCCGAAACACTCCGGGCCAGCGCTTTGCCGACCAATGTCTTGCCCACCCCGGGCACATCTTCCAACAGTACATGCTCCCCGGCCAGCAGCGCTACCAGGCACATCCGCACAACGTCGGGTTTGCCGAGCACCACGTTGCACATGTTCTTCTGGAGCTTGTCGATCAGGATCTGGAGCTCCGTGTCCGATAGAGGTGCCACCGCCCCCGGGACCAGGTCTGGCGGTGTCGGGGAAGGTGCCTCCCCCATCTTCTCTTCACCGAACGTACGATGATGCTGCTGCATGATCCTTCTCGCTGTCCAATCTGCCGCCGCCCAGCCGCTCCTCGCCCCCTGCCAATCCGGTACCCCTGCCGATCCGACAAGCCAGCTCTGCCACCACGTGATTCACAGTGAGTCGCCCCAGATTCCTCAACCACGCGACGGCACGCACGACGCCGACGCCCGACTGAAGTTCGCCATCACCTGCTGCCTATTGGACCGGACGTGAAGCAAGAAAATAACGAAAAGAAAAGCCCTGCTCCAGAAACCACAGACGCCGTCTCACGAGGTGCCCCTGAAGCAATCACTCACTCGGGTGACTTCCGCAGTTCTCAATTAGTAGTAGTGTACCAACAGTCACTACCGTAGGACAGCTCTGGACTTTCTCTGGGACGTGAGCGGCCGCGTCCCCACCCCCTCCTCACCCCTCAACCGAGAGGCTGAGGATTGTCGCACTTCCACATCCCCCGCCTTGGATAATCCTCTACAATGATGGCGGAGCCACGCTCCAGACGGCGTGAAAGAGCAGCGGAACAACGAAAGGCAGGGGCCCGCGCGTTGGCGACGTGGCTCAGAGCCCAGGGCGGCGAATATGGCGTCACCACCCGATTTCGAGTCGTCGACCGGCGAGTCGCCTGAGCCCGCATTCTCGGCTCAGAGACGGCCAATGGTGCGCATTGATCTCGCGTCCGTTGGCCCGCTTCCGGAACTCCCCGCCTCCCCCCCACGCGCTGGCGGATCGCATCGGCCGACCCCCATGCCCGACCTCGCACATCACGCGGTCGCCCCACACCCTGTCTCGGACATGGTTCCACCACCCCAAGAACGCTCCGGAGCACAGGGGCATCCTGCTGCCTTTTGGATCAGCGGCGATGTGCTGATGTGTGCCTGTCCCGATTGCGGCGCCCCGATGACCGTCCGACTCTGGCTGATGGTGGCCGATTGCTGGCGCTGCGAAACCAGCATCGAATTGACCTTGGAGCAGGAGGCCGAGGTGTTGCAGCTGCTGCAGCAGTACCGTGAGCACGACCGAGTCCCTGCGGGGGCGGCAGCAGTCGACCTCCCGCCATCCGAATCGGCCGTGGGCTCGGCACTTCAGCCGGAGAACTCCATCGCTCCAGCCTCCGCCAGTTCCACGGAGCCCTCGGCATCGCGCGGAGTGCATATCACCCACCACCCCACACCTCCTCCGCCCTCGACCGCCGGGTCAGGAGACCGCCAGCAGGGTGCCCCGTGGCGTCCTCGCCAGGCTCACGTTGCTTATCAGCTCAACGACCTGCTCAAGAACATGCCTGCCTGGCTGATCAGTCTGCTCTTCCACGTCATTCTGCTGACTGTGCTGGGACTGCTGACAAGCAGACAGGAGGACGGACCGTATATCACCCTCTCGTCACGCGTCCATCGGGACGTGCGTGAGGGAGGGGAGACGCGCATTGTCGATCCCACCGATCGTTCGGTATTCGATCTGGGTGTTCCCGATTCCCTGGATCTGCAGGACCCGGCAACGCAGCGTGCTGTCGAGCGTGCTGATCAGGACGCTCGTGAACTCCGATTGCTCGAACCGGACAATCCTTTCGTACCCGATCTGGCGACCGTCCAGCAGGAAATCGTCACGTCCTCGGCGCGGCGATCACTAGCCGTGCGTGATCCGCGAGTACGAGTGGAACTCGTCAAACGTGAGGGTGGCACGACCTTGACCGAAGCGGCAGTAGCCCGCGGATTGCGCTGGCTGGCCCGCCATCAGAACGAGGACGGGAGCTGGAGTCTCGATCGGTTCCACCGAGCCGCGTCGTGCAACTGTGGTGAGGCCGGGAACATTCGAAGTGATTCGGCCGGCACGGCGTTGGCGTTGCTCCCGTTCCTGGGTGCGGGGCAAACACACCTGTCGGGCATCTACCAAGACAACGTTGCCAAAGGGCTGCGCTGGCTGCTCCAGTCGCAGGAAGCCGACGGCGATTTGCGGGGCAGTTCCAGCCAATACCCCGGTATGTACGCTCAGGGCCAGGCGGCGATCGTGTTGTGCGAAGCGTTCTTGATGACAGGCGACGAGGCGCTAAGAATACCGGCTCAGCGTGCCATCGACTTCATTGTCGAAGCACAGTATCCCGACGGCGGCTGGCGTTACCATCCGCGCCGTCACACCCGCTCACCACAGGGCGACACCAGCGTGCTGGGCTGGCAACTCATGGCACTCCAGAGCGCTTTGGCTGCCGACCTGTCCGTGCCGGCCGAGACGTTGGAGAATGCCAGCCATTTCCTGGACACGGTACAGCATGAGGACGGTTCGCTGTATGCCTATCTTCCACGGGAAAAACCGAGTGCGCCGATGACGGCCGAAGGACTTCTCTGTCGCATGTATCTCGGCTGGAAGCGAGACCATCCAGCGTTGCAACAGGGCGTGACCTGGCTGCTGGAAAACGAACGTCCGTCGGCCGATCATCCCAACATCTACTACTGGTACTACGCCACGCAGACGATGCATCATTTCGGCGCAGAACCCTGGGAGGCGTGGAATCTGCAGATGCGCGATGTGCTGGTGGCAACCCAGGAAACACGCGGCCACGCGGCCGGCAGCTGGGATCCGGATGGACCACTCACGGCGCAAGGCGGCCGGCTCTACATGACGTCGTTAGCCGTCTGCTGCCTGGAAGTGTATTACCGCCACCTCCCGCTGTTTCGACAACTGGAACTCTAGCCGGACCGGATGGGGTTATTCGGCATCGCGGCCGTTGCGTTCCCGCCACATCCCGCGTCGGGCCCGACCGCGATGACAACGCGCAAACCGCACATCCACAACAACTTAGATTACGCCCACCACCACACCGAGGCCTCGGCACAGTGATTGCATTTATGGCGGTTGATCCCACGAAGCCGTCGCTCAGAGGAAACATTCGACCATGCATCACTCGCCGCACGACCTGCACGTGATTGAGCTGAACCAGATCGAGCAGCTGGAAGACCTCCGACTGACCTGGAATCTGCTGGTTGCTCAGACGCCGGGGGCTTCCTTCTTTCACACTCTCGACTGGCTCCAGGCGTATTGGCGCCACTTCGGCTCCGACCAGCAGTTGCGCGTCCTTGTGGTGAAGCGTGGATCGACCACTTTGGGGATCCTGCCTCTCACGGTGCTGCACGAAAAGACGCGTGTCGGATCGGTGCGCGTGTTGACTTATCCGCTTCACGACTGGGGGACGTTCTTCGGTCCCATCGGACCCCATCCGACGGCGACTCTGATGCTGGCCATGCGGCACATTCACAACACGCCGCGCGACTGGGATCTGCTCGACCTGCGGTGGGTCAATCGGGACGAGCACGATCATCTGCGTACGCGTTGGGCCATGCAGTACGCCGGCTTTGAAGTGCGTGAGTCGCAGTGGCGGACGACCGCGGTGATTGACATGCACGTGTCGGGCAGCTGGGACGGCTATTGGCAGTCCCGATCCGGCAAGATGCGCAACAACACCCTGCGCGACCAGCGGCACCTGGGCGAGGCGGGCCGAGTAGAACTGGTTCGATATCGCCCGCTCGGCGCAGCTTATGGTGACGACGATCCGCGATGGGACCTGTACGATGCCTGCTGCGGGATCGCCAGGTCCAGCTGGCAGGGGCATTCCGACAGTGGCACGACCTTGTCACATGACAGCGTTGGCGACTTCTTTCGCGAAACCCATGCCTTGGCAGTGAAGAACGGCATGGTCGACGTGAACCTGCTGCAAGTGGACGGCATTCCAGTCGCCTTCGCTTACAACTACGTCACCGACGGTCGCCTGACCGGCATCCGCCGCGGACACGCGCCCGAGTTTGCTTCGTGTGGCGCCGGCAACGTGCTCTCGGTGCGGATGCTGCAGGACAGCTTTGAGCGTCGCGATGCGAGCCTGGATCTGGGAACCGATTCGCTGGAAATCAAACGGCGTTGGTGCACTCATCTGGCCCACGCCTATCGTTACACACACTACCCCCTGCGCCACCCGCGAGTCCAGTTGCTGCGACTCAAGCACTGGACCGCCGACCAGGTCAGTTCGCTGCGGACCGAGTTGGCAACCGCCTGAACGGATCCAACCACGAAGACAACGAGCGCGATCCCGTGGCGTGCCGCCGCCAAGGACGAAATACCCAGGGAAATGACGAATGACGAAACACCCAATGACGAGAGAGGACCGAACAATCAACCATCCTGCGGCAAGCGAGTCCTCGCGAGCTATTTGGGCAAGTTATTTCGGCATTGGGAATTCGTCATTGCATTCGTCATTGGGTATTCTCTCATTCGTCGTTCCCGGCAAGGTCGGCCGAATCGCACACGGTCATTTGGGAACGACCCCGGTATCGACCAGCAGATACGCGCCCCAGAAGAACGGGTGTTCTGCTTTCATGCTGGGTGTTTCCGGAGGTACGTCCTTGATCCGCGGCTCAAGTGACAGGTCCAGGTCAGCGCTCTCTGCCAGTCTCACGCTGCGTTGCCACGCATCACTGGCGGCCCGATGTGGCAGTTCACGGACGAATTCGCGCACCAGATCGTAGCTGGTGCGTCCACCGTCTCGCCATCGACTCAAGAGGATTGTGCGAGTACCGGTGGCCATCAGACCGCACACCGCCAGAAAGACGTCATCGCCGGTGCCCCCCCGCTTCATCCCGTTTTCGGCCGGCGTGTGAAAACCAGGAAGAACCAACTGATCCGGACCGCCCCAGGGGAGCCGGATCCACTGAGCCAGGCTACCGGACGCCTTGCCTCGATCAATCGTCATCGGAGCCCAATCGTACGGCCCCTTGGCATCGTTATCCAGGTCGTCGAGGACGATCAAGCGATCCACCGTCTTGGACAACACGGCCGATTGGGGTGGAGGTTTGACCGCCACGCCGAACGTCCCGGCGTCGTCCCCTTTCAAATCAGCGAGAAACTCCTGTGACACCGCATCCGTATCACGCGGATACAGCGCACCGGCGACCACCGCTGTACGTGCCATCCGAGCACGAGGCCGCTCGTCGGGAACGGCCAGCGAAACGGTGGGCGCATAACGCACCCGCATCTTGTTGATCAGCGCCGTCGAACCACCGTCTTCGGGAATCTGCAACGCCTCAAAGGGCACGTACCACAAGAGTCCATCCGGAACAATGATCAGCTCTTCGAAACCGTCCCACGCATCAGGAGTGGCGTTGGCTGTCAGGCCTTTCAGCAGGTCAACCGCCGTCTGCTTCCAGAGATCGCTCGACAGATCCTTCAGGCCGATCGGCTGCGTTCGATCGAATTGCCCCATTTCCCGCAGTAGCTTGGCCACGTTGGTCTTGATCTTGGCCGGCTCCTCCAGATTCCACACCGAGTATTTGTCCGAACCCAGCAGAAAGGCAAATGTCGCGTTGCTGGTCGAAACAAAGACCAGTATTCGCTGCCCCGGCTTCAGTTGCTGCTGAACCACCGTTACATCCTTGTTCGGCGGAAACACCACCTCATTGGGCTCGCGACTGAGCGCCATCGCTTCGAGCATCTGCTCGAGCGAGTCGCTGGTCTGCGTCAGTTGCTGCTGCAGGTCGGCAACCTGCTTCTGCACGGCAGAATCCTCCGTGTTGCCGGGCAAAGCCCTCAGATCATCACGCAGTTTGGCTGCCGTTTGCGATAAGTTCGCGTAGTCCGGATACCGGTTCAGTAACCCCTGGCGCTGCAACAGCACTGACTGAGGCAGAACATCGTCCGGGGCCTCGAGCGTCCAGCGAAGATTGAGCAATCGCCCCCCCAGAGGCAAAGAACTGTAGAACCGGTGCCGCTTGATGGCTTCGCTGATACGCAGTGCACTGTCGTTCTCCTTGCGGTCCAAGGTCAACAGCATCCAGTGCTCATAAGGAAGCACATGCGGAACCGTCAGCACCGCCAGCGACTCCAGCGGGTCGGTCATCCAGTCCTGAGGCGTCGGGTCACGCAGTACCTGGGCAAACAACAGCCCGGACTGACGCGTGGTAATGGCGCCTGAGGTGAACAGGCCGTCAGCCATGCCGATTTGAAACAGACGCCGCGAGCCCTTTCGCTCGTACGTCAACGCTTCGACCAGAGCCGTGGAACCTCGCTTGCTGTCACCTTTCTGAAAACTGGTTTGTGCGGTAATGAACTGAAATCGAGCTCCCAACTCCCCCGCCGCACACTCGCGGCGACGCAGAATCTGTGATACGCGGTCCAAATACGCACGAGCCCGATTGGGATCATAGGCCGAGGCAAGATTCTCGGCCGCCGAAAGCGACAACGAAGCCTCCAGTGTGCGAGGACCATTGCGCGCCCAGTCAACGGCAATCCCCAACGGCTGATACAAGGCTCCCTGACCGCTCGCCACATTGGTGATCATGCCCCACCGAAAAGCCTCCGCCAACACATCGTATTGGGTGAAGTCCTGTTCGGCCCACAACGCGGCCGAATAGGTCGCCTCAAACAGATAGGTTCCCGCTGCAGCCAGGTCTCCCGCCTGATACGCCAGCTTGCCCAACTCCAAGAGCGCCGTCGATGTCAGATTGTGGTCCATCCCCGCCGCCAGAAGCGACTTCTGCAACTCTCCGGCGGCCTCCGTCACCTTTCCCTTGGCTGCATACACCAAGCCCAACTGAGTCGAGATCCAGGCCTGCGCCCAGTGGTTCGGCGGCGCTGGCCGAAGCAGCAGGGAGGTCACCAGGTCGTTGTACAGCGTGTCGTACTCGGCCGCCGGTCCAAGTATCTCTCCTCGCCGACGGATCGCCAGAGCGGTGCAACGGGCAATCTCTTTGGCGTCCACCATGGCAATGTACTGTGAGGAAAACACCCCTCCACCGCGCAGTACCTGATAGTTCTCCTCATCCGATTTGCCCATCCGCATGGGAATCTGGTCCGGAATGTTCGCCACGCGAACCGTGCGTGCCGAGGCGCCCCAGACGGGTGGATGACGCGTGGTTCGATTGCTCGGGGTAATCACATCGGGCAAGTTGAGCGCGAGCAGCCAATTCTGATTCTTCAGACCGATCTGCAGCGCCGTCGTGTATTGCTGCAACGCGCCAGCCAGATCTCCCATCTGGTACATGCACTCGCCAATCATCGTGTGATAGGGAATCGAGTCGATCCAGATCCCCTCGGTACTCCTCAGTCGCGTCACGGCGGCGAAATCCCGCCGAGCGGTCACATAATCTCCCTCCTGAAAAGCGCGAAACGACCGGTAATGCTCGTCGCTCGGAAAATTCCTCGTCCCAACCTGCGCCCTCACATCCTGAGCGAGCAGGAGCAGCAGTGCTAGCAAAGTCAGCCCCCGATGGGTACACCGCCACACCGCAGCGCCGCCTCGAAACGGACTCACAGCCACCAGCCGCTGCCCCGGATCACCTGTCGCACTTTTCGTCATGTCGATACCTCGCGGAGGTTGTCGCACTGTCCGTCCAGCAGGCCACGATCAGCCGGAGGATACCACGTGCCACCCAGCGCCCCTGGAAAGTTCAACCGCTCGGATTGACCAAGAATGGCCCAAGGATCTGGCCCAGCATTCCGAACGATTTCCCATATCTAGATGATAGCCAATTCAGACAGGCGCCAGGCTTTTTTTTGGCAATTGAGTCAAAGTAGTCTGTCTGTACGGCCGATAAAGGTGGTGACAGTTATTCCGGTTATAGGAAATCACACTATTGCCCGCCCTTGTCACGGCAATCTACTCGGAGAACACGTCGATGAAGTCGAACCACTCACAAGGCTGGATGCACGCGATGATCTGTTCAGTCGTGCTGGCGGCCGCCGTGATGACGACAGGCTGTCAGGTCAGCGTCTCGGGACAGACGCTCCCTAGCCCATACTACATTCATGACGACGTACAGTACTTTCCGCCGGGGCCGGAATTCAAACTCACGGAAGAGGCGAACCATATGAAGGCGTTCAACGCCGAACGTCAAGCACAGCAGCGGTAAAGTACGAATCGGAGCCGACTTGAGACGTCGCTGGTGGGCCAGCGACGTCGCTCCATGCGCGGCGGTCGCCTGTACGGTCCGCGTACGTGTTCCCCAGTCCCTCCGCTCAAGCCTCCTTCGCCCAACGCACCCCTCCCTCCTCCATCGGCCCTCCTCCGACGCCCGCCGTCACGACACGCCCCACCTCTGAGTTCTCTCCGTGCATCGAACCCCCGGAGCTCAGATCGAGAAGATCGTCGATGCGCGCTGCACTGCACCCCCCTGAGGTGCCAGAGCAGTCGGCACGGGCCCCGCTGCCAGCCCAACACAACTTACTCTCGCCCGCACCACCGCGGCGACGCCCCTCTATCCGCCCCGTCGGCTCGGCGGTGAGCGCTCTTCGAAGCGTTGATGAAGTAGGCTTTTCTGGGCAGCGCCGTGCGATTCGCGCCTGCACGCGTCAGGCGAGCAGGCAGCCTGTGGCATGAAGCCGTGTGGCCCGATTCGTGCGTTGCCCTCTGAGTCCATCGGTGACGTCGATGGACCGGACGGTTCCTGCTTCGATTAGGCCCTGGGGGATGCGTAAAGATGGTGAGCTGGTATGAAATTGCCGGGGAGCGTTCCGATCCGAAAGAAGTGGGGCGCGTTCGCATTAACACGTTCTACGAAACACGCAAGAAGCCGGTCTGGCTCGTGCTGCTGAAACTGATCGCAGTGGCCATCCTCGTGGCCATCGGCTTCTATTTTCTGTTGCCGCTGTCGCCTTTGCCAGGATGGCCATCGGCCGCCATCATCGCCGGGGTCATCCTGATCTATGTGGGCCTGGCGTTTTTTGTGCGACCCGAGCCGAACGGCGACAACATGGGCTGGCTGGGAGGCTTCATGAACGATCCGACCCACTATTCCGACAATCTGAATCGAGCTCTGTGGAACGTTCATTGCCTGCTGGGCCCGGGGCGGTTCATTGCGGAGGCGATATTGG
This sequence comes from Pirellulaceae bacterium, assembly GCA_041752115.1. GTDB lineage: Bacteria > Planctomycetota > Planctomycetia > Pirellulales > Pirellulaceae > JAJRVM01. The sequence continues at coordinate 22,159 of JBGSHS010000234.1, forward strand.
ATTGCAGTACCCTAGTGGGCTTGACGGCGGAACTCACGGCCGAGCAGGCTAACCAGGAGCAGTGGGAGCAGGATCAGGCGGACATTTCGCGCGATGTGCAACGGTGGCGCCAGCAGGCCCTGCAGCGGATTGAGGAGCGGCAGGAGGAGCGGCCCGGCGGGCAGGTCTCGCTCTCGAGTGCCCAGTATCTGGATCCGGATCGATTCGAATGACTCAGGGTACAACGAACCGGGCCGAGCCGCTAATATGGCGGCGGATTCGTGTTCGGCAAGAGAACGGCTGACGCTGGTCGGCGGCGGAACATGATGAGTCTTCCTTCATTTTCGGCAACTCTATGCTTCCCCCCTCCAGCCCTGATACCGACCACTTCTCCCGCATCGAACTGGTTTCCTCCGATTTCCCCCGCGGCGACTTTCGCGCCGTGATTTTCGACTTCGACGGCACCCTGTCGCTGTTGCGACGTAACTGGCAGGACGTCATGATTCCCATGATGGTCCGCATCCTGCAGGCCACTGGGACCAACGAGACACCGGAGGAGTTGTTCCAGCACGTTGAGGAATACGTGATGCGGCTCAACGGGCGTCAGACGATCTACCAGATGATTCAACTGGCCGATGAAGTGCGTCAACGCAATGGAGTTCCGTTGGAGCCGTTGCAGTACAAGCACCAGTACCATGAACTGCTCTGGCAGCAAGTGGGCGGACGCGTGGAGTCCGTTCGCAGTGGACAAGTTGCGCCGGACGAAATGACCGTACCGGGGGCTCGCGAGCTGCTGCAGCGTCTTTGCGATCTGGGTCTGGAGCTGTACCTCGCATCCGGAACCGATCTGAAGTACGTGCGTGATGAACTGGAGGTGCTCCAGTTGGACCAGTTCTTCGGACCTCGCGTCTATGGTGCATTGGACGATTACCAGAAATTCTCCAAAGCCATGATCATTGCCCAGATGATATCTGACACGGGCGTGGCTGGTTCACAGATTCTCGGGCTTGGCGACGGCTTTGTGGAAATCGAGGAAGTCAAGCGGGTCGGCGGCCTGGCGGTTGGTGTGGCGAGCAATGAAGAGACGCGATGCGGGATCAACGACTGGAAACGTCAGCGACTGATTCGTGCCGGAGCCGACATTATCATCGGCGACTATCAGTGCCGCGAGCAGTTGCTCAAGACAATCGAGCTCATCGCCTCATAAGCGCCATGGCGATGCCGCAGCCAACCGGCTGAAGTCGTAGTGCCGTGCAAGTTCCGGATTCAGAACTCCCGACCGAGCTCTGCCAGTCCTTACATCAGGACAAACAACATGGATCGTCCAGCGCCCCAGGCGGGTTGAACCGTGGACGGCGATGGTCACCGAGGCGTCTCTGCCGCAGTTAATCGCACAAGGAACGTCCGATTACCACGTGGACGAATCGCGTTTGCCGTCCCCGGCGATGACTCGATGTGTCGTTCGGTATTCTCCCTCTTCGCTCCTCAATCTGCGGCTGATTGTGGGATATTCTGCGGTTTTCTGTCGGGTTTTCTTACCCCCACCGGGACCGTATCCCCACCGGGACCGTATCCCCGCCCGGACAGTGAAACCACCTGAACGTCCCCCAGGAGCCGATGGGAGGCGCCGCCTGGTCGCCTGACACCGCCATTTCGGCACCTTCCCGCCCTGCGGTGCAACACGGCGCAGGGGGAGCGAATTTCGTGCAGCCCTGCTTTGAATCACACGCCAAATCGATCAAGATAGAGGGGTCAGCCGAGAGGTGGCTGAGTTGGCCTGAGCTCGCTGAGTGATGGTGTTCTCCCCTCCGATCCGTCCTTCCTGGCCGTGCATGATACGGCGTTCGCAACATGATCGTTGGTATGCCAAACGCTCTTCAGGGTCCCGGCACTCCCCGCAGATCCGCATCCGCACCCGCGCTGGTCGGCCTGCCGCGCTGCACCGGCTGATTGCTTCCTCCCATGATGCTTTGAAAGGACTGATTTCATGAGCACAAAACGCACTCCTGGCCTGGTTACGACCAACCGTCGGCAGTTTCTTCAGCAGTCGACATCGGCACTGGCTGCCACGGCGCTGGCCAGCGCCATCAGCGCCCGCAGCTACGCGTCCGAAAACAACACCATCAAGATCGCGCTGATCGGGTGCGGCGGGCGAGGAACGGGAGCGGCATTCAATGCACTCCAGACCGCCGGCCCGGTGGAACTCGTGGCGATGGCTGATGTCTTTCCGGACCGACTGGAGAACAGCCTCAAGAACTTGACGGAGCGGTTCGGGGACAAAGTGAAGGTTCCCAAGCAGCGGCAGTTCCTGGGCTTGGACTCCTATCAGAAGGCAATTGCGGAAGTCGCACCTGGTGGGGTGGCATTGTTGACGACTCCTCCGGCGTTTCGTCCCTTGCATCTGGAACACGCGGTCGCCTCCGATTGCCATGTGTTCATGGAGAAGTCGTTCGCCGTGGATGCTCCCGGTATTCGTCGCGTGCTCAAAGCGGGCGAGGAAGCCACCAAGAAAAATCTGAAAGTTGCTGGCGGCTTGATGAGCCGGCATTACAAGGCCTTGGAAGACGCGGTCAAACAGATTCACGACGGAGCCATTGGCGAGGTCATCACTGCCTGGGCCTACCGCATCCATGGGCCCGTCGGCTTTGCTCCACGGCGTGACGGTGAAAGCGAACTGCAGACACAGATTCGCAACTACTCCTGCTTTACCTGGGTCAACGGCAGCTTCCTGCTGGATTGGCTCATCCATAATCTCGATGTCTGCTGCTGGGTCAAAGACGCCTGGCCGATTCAGGCACAAGGGCAGGGGGGACGGCAAGTGCGCACCGAGCCGGACCAGTTGTTCGACCAATATGCCGTCGAGTACGAATTTCCCGATGGCACGCGACTCTTCGCTCAGGGACGACATATCGCCAACTGCTGGGGGTTTTTTGGCGATGTGATCCACGGATCCAAGGGCTCCGCCGTGCTCGGCGAAGGGATTTCGACTCCCCGACTTTACCAGGGCTATCGACAGGAGTCCTCCAAACTGCTGGCGGAGTACACCGGGGACGACGGCAGCCAGTATCAGATCGAACACGACCTGCTGTTTGACGCCATTCGCAACGACAAGCCGTATAACGAAACCCAACGCTGCGCTTACGCAGCCATGACCGGCATCCTGGGACGTATGGCGTCCGAATCAGGACAACTAGTCACCTGGGACGAAGCCATGGCCTCGGACCTGGAACTGGCCCCCGGACTCGACAACCTGACGATGGACTCGCCGGCCCCCGTCCAGGCCAACGAGCAGGGTCAATATCCGGTTGCCATGCCGGGGATTTCTCGGGCCTTCTGACCGGCTGGCACGAGCACCTTGTTCCGGGAAAACGCCTTCCGGGAAAACGGCTGACGGGAACCCGTCGGCACATGACGATCCCTCGTCGCGGGAAACACACGCCGTGCTTCCCGCGACGGCGCTGGAATTTCACCAGCGACGTCCGTGCCACAGAGAGACATCATTTGTCCGCGGCAGTCTCCAGCGGAGGCCACAGGTCGTTGGCGTCCAACAGGTCATCGTCTGGACGAGAAGTCCCCTGCAGCCGCACCAGCTCCGCTCCCGCCAGTGTCGGGTACATGTATTCAGGTCCTGACAGCAACACAGCGCGGCGAAAGTACGTCTGCGCCGCGGCAGCTTTTCCCAGCGCCACCAACTCCTGTGCGACATGGTAGGCAAACGCGGACCGGGTGCTGGCATCGGTGGCGCCCACCAGTTCGTCGATCTGCTTGAGTTGTTCTTCGGTCGCTTCACCAGTCGCCAGTAGTTGCAGGACCGCGAGCCCCGCCGCCTGAACGCTTCGGTCTCCGTCAGCCAGTCGGGTCCCACCCTCGAGGCACTTCGTGCGCATCGTGTTGAGCACTTCTTGCCGCAGATCCTCGTTTCCCAGTTGGCGCGCCACCTGAGCGATCATGAATGCGTCAGCGAATTCGGTCTGCAGCGACCAGACCCGGCGATACGACTCCAAGGCAGTGGCTGGATCCTCTTCGAGCAGAGCGAACACTCCCTGCGCTGTCAGGTTCTCCCGCGAAGGACTCGTCGAAATGGCGATGTATCTTTGTGCCAGCTCCTGAGCGGATGCCAGATCACCGCGCCCGGTGCGCCGGCACCAGAAGTACCACCAGAGTCCACAGGAGCTGGGATATTCGCGCGACACGATTCGAAACCACTCCTCCGATTCCTGCCACTGGGCCAACCCTTCGCAGATATCGCCGGCCAGCAGCAAGCCAGGCGAATGCCACGTCTCGGCAAAAGACTCCGCCAGCGGCTTCGCCTTCTGCCATTCACCTCGCTGGGCATACGCGCGAGCCAGTACGGTTTGCACGGCCCCATGCTCATATCCCAAGTCTTCGATCTCCAGAAAGTGAAGCAACGTCTGCTCCCACTGGACGCGGTCGCCGGCCTGCCAATACAGATTGGCCAGCTGGACCGTGGTGGTGACGGCCGGTGCCAACTCAAGCGACCTGCGGCAGCATCGCAGGGCGTCCTCCAGGCTTCCCGCATCCTGGTAGTGTTTGGCCAGCAAACGCCACGCCCGCGGGTCTTCCTTGATTTGTCCCTCCCACGTCGCCCGCTGCTCCGCAGTGCCGTGCGGTGTCCAGCGAAGCTCCAACGCCGTCCCGCAGTCCGCCTCGGGGGCAATCAATCGCAGTTCGGTCACAAACATCCTGGCGGCCGATTCGTCCGGCGGAACATCTGAGGACATGCTCGGTCGCAACACTTCCATCAGCCCCGGCAGCGTGAAATTACGCGGGGCATGCTGGAAAGCCAACTGGCCAATCTCCCCCTTCGCACTACGCACATTCCACAGAGTCCAGAACATATGGTACATCCTCATCCGCGGATCGCGGATCACGATGCCTTCCAGTGCGTCGCCCGTCATGCCGAGCTGGTAGAGGACGTTGTACCGATAGGCACTGATGTACGCCGCATATCGATGGTTCTGAACCAGTTGGAGAAGAGTGTCAATTTCGTCCCCCAGTGACGTTTCCGTGCCACTCTGAGAATCCGCCACGTAATGCGCCACCTGAACGAACTGTTCCTCCTCCAGCAGGTATGCCAGAACCGACCAGGAAAGATCGCCCGTCAACGCACGCTCGCCCTCCACGCGCAACGCGGCAGCCAACATCATGGGAATCGGTGAGAACAGTTCGGACGAGTCATCAAGGTCCACCTGGTCGTCGGGAGTGTCGGCCGACAGTCCGCGCGCGGCCAGTTGCCTTGCTCGAAGGGACTGCACTTCCTGCCGCAGAGACTCTGGCAGATCGGGAATCCTGGTGAGACCTGGCAACACATGACGTCGAAAACTCATTGGCCCCCAGACCGCACCCATGCGTATCAGAGTGGCATGAGTGCCATACTCAAACAGATCGGCGTACACTCCGTACGCGGCAGGGCAACTGTCTTGGATCGCTGGCAACGTCTCAGCCATCCAGCGCGGCTCCTGGTAGAGACTGGCCAACTGAAACCGGAGCCGGACCGCCCAAGGCTTGATTGCCGGCTGCTCCTGCTCGATCCGCCGCAGCGCCGCCCGATCGCAATGGCTGTAGGCGCGCACGATCGCACCCCACGGAGGTTCCGCCAGGATGCTCTGCTCGGTCGCCGCAGCCCCCGCCCCCTCCGCTCGCAGCCGCTCGAGCACGTCCAGATCAGCCAGGGCGTGGTGGAGCGTGCCTCCCAGCGCCCAGGCATACGCTCGATGCCACCTGGCCTCGGCGCTCTCCTGGCTCACCACCATCAACCGCTGCGCATAGAGCCAGGCCCGGGCCGTAAACACTTCCGTTGTTGCGTTCCAATGATGTTGCGTCAGCAGAGCCAGGTTGGCGTATCCACGTACCAGCACTCCGAGCCAAGGCGTCGTCTCGCCATGACGACGGATCGTCTGATGTGCAGCCCGCACCGCCGCAAACTGGCTGATGAAATCGACTCGATTGAGCAGGTCCTCGATCTCCAGGCCAGGAGGTGGCGCAGCTGGCCCCGCCGGCCTGCTCCCCACCAGCCCCGCACCCCGCAATACGTCCAACATCACGCCGCGTGAGTCCGCCTCCAGCTTCGGAATCATGTCGGCATACATCCGATCCCCCAACGCTACGTACTCGTACGTCTTCTCCCACGGCTTCCCGCCGGCATCAGCTGGTATCAGTCGAACGTTCCATTTGCCCCCTAGATCCGCTCGTTCGATCGGCGTCAGGCGGACCAGGCGAGCCGTCTTCGGCGGCGTCTCCTGCAACGTCTCGTCACACGTGGCCACTCCCAATTCATCGCGAGCTGACAACAAGACGGCCTGACGAATGATCTCCCGACCCAACCGATACTCAATTCCCTTGTCGACCGTCTTCTCGTACGGCAAGAACTCCGTCCGAAGAAAGAACACCTCGTTCGCGGCAGCCGGCGCCTCCTGCCGTGATGACACACCATCCTCCGGTTCGGCCGCAGGAAGTATCGATACCAACTGCGGCGTGGAGGCCCAGCTGCACTCGACGATCCCCGAGCACCAGGTGCAGCCAACCAACGCCAGACACCAGCCGTAGATCTGGACCACCGACCGTCCGGAACGAATCATGCAAACCTCCTCGGCGAACCTTCCGGCAGCGCAGGACACTGCCCCAACTGCTCCCCCCTCAATCTAACCACCACGTGTAGCAGGGGCAAGCTTGGCAGCAACCCGCCACCGCCACACGCCGATCGAGATATCCACCGCCCAGCTCCAACGGCAGGAAGCCGCGGACAAGTACGTGCCACCAGTGCTCTGTGACAGGAAACATTGGGGGGCCACCGGCTTTGCCAGTGCTCCTGCGGCTATCGGGCAAGGCAACACTGGCCGAGCCCGGGCCACCCCATGCCGAAAGCTCAGCTGTCACAAAGCACTAGTCCACCCTGCCCGAAGAAACGCCCCCTGAGATCAACTCCGGGAGCATCGTGTACAAGAGCCACCCGATTCCCGCCCCATCTGCTCCAGCCTGCTCACACCCGGCATCGGTCCATTGGCAGCAGACTCTTGTCAACTGCGGCATGGCTCCTATGAATGTAGGAGATGGTAGGACGCGTCTCGTGGTGATGCCGAGTCTGACGAGGGTGTGGCCAGAATCACGTCGGACAGCGGATGATCAGCACTCTCACTCGCGGAGAATCAACATGCGGTGTCGGACCTCCCTTGCACGGTGCCTGATCTGGTGGAGTCTGGCCGGACTGGTGGCCATGGTCGGCTGCGGCGATTCGTCCAGCTCCCATTTGACGACCTCTCACATCACGCAGCCAGCTGCGCCGAGTGCTCAGGAACAAAGTGCTCAGGAACAGGATTCTGCATCCATGAACGATCAAGTCGAGTTAACGGAAGCGCAGTGGAAGGCACGTTTGACACCACATCAGTATTACGTGCTTCGCGAAAAGGGCACGGAGCGACCGTTTACGAACGAGTATGATCATCACTTCGAGCCGGGCATGTATGCCTGTGCGGCATGCGGTGCCGAATTGTTCGCATCGGAGACGAAATTCAACTCCGGTTGCGGATGGCCGGCTTTCTATGCCGCCAAAGCAGAAGACCGAGTGGTCCTCACTCCCGATCATTCGCACGGCATGGTCCGCACCGAAGTCACATGCGCCCGCTGCGGTTCCCATCTCGGTCACATCTTCGAAGACGCCCCACAGACCCCGACCGGCCAGCGCTATTGCATCAACTCCGTGTCTCTGAAGTTCGTACCGGTCGATCAGGCAGGCGATAAGACCGCCACCGGGCGTGACCAATAGTCCCGACGAGCTGGTGCGGCATCCGTAATTCGGGATGGCGTCGGCCGTTTGGCATTCAAACTTCGTCCTTTCGAGGCGGCCGTCGGCTCATCGAACTCAGGCCTGGCAAGCTGTCGACCGCGCGGCAGTACCGGACCTGCTGCGGGAAAGGACAGAGCATCCTGGTGGCCGCAACAGCTGGTCGCAGAACGCCGCCGCCTGGCCGGGTGACAATACAGCAGCTGACTTCAGCTCGGCATGCTGCCGAAACCAGGAGACCACGATGCGAATCTGATCGTAGTCTTCAACCAAACTGGACGGGGTCAGGGGGAAGTTGCCATCGATCACGGCACGGCCGTGGCGAGCGGCACGCGGAGACGACGGCTCCCGCATCACCTGGAGCACCTGACCTCCGCGCATTACGGCCCACCAGTGTTTGCCGGTACAACCACGCAGAGTATAGATCCCCGTGTGATCACGGCGTGCCTCGCGGAGCAGTTCCAGCTGTCGGGAAAGGGCAGTGAGCGATTGCCACACGTCGCGATGTGTCGCAGCCTGCTCGTATCGACGGGCCGCCGCGGCTGCGACCATCGACGCTTCACAGCGAGCCAGAATACTCTGGTCAACTCCGTCCAGAAACGCTCGAGCGGCGGCAACGCCGCGAGAGTATTCCTCCCGAATTCGCTGACCAGCACAGGGAGCCAGACACGTACCCAATTCACCGCGGATACAACCGGGTCGAGCCGATACGGGCAGAAATACGCGTTGGTCGATGAAGTGCATCGGAGTGCGGTCCGAACAGTCGCGTAACTGGCATAGCTGGTTGAGCCGCCGGACTGCGGCTCGCGTATGACGAGTCAACGGCAATGGCCCCCAGCATGATCGACAATCCTGCGGGAGCCGGCGGCCAAATCGATAATTCGGCGCCTCACCGCGAGACAAATAGATGTATCCGATCTCTCGCCGACCAGGTCGACCTGAAGAATTGAAACGCGGACTCCATTGCCGAATCAGCTCCAGCTCACGCAACCGTGCTGTAAACTCATGGTCCCCCACCTCCCAGATGACACGGTGTGTATGAGCCGCCACCCGCTGCTCCTTGGCGTCCGGAGGCCCACTGGTGAAATAGGTGAGCAGCCGTGCGCGCAACCGACCCGACACCCCGACATAAATCAGCTCGCCCTCGGCATCGATCATGCCGTACACACCGGGCAACAGTGGGCAATGTGCCCGCAACGCGCGTCGCGTCGAGCTGGGTTCAACTTCCGCGGCAACCGTGCCATTAACGACGCGCTGCTGAATGAGACGCGAACGGCCGAATCCGGAAAAGGTAACTCGCCGCCCCGCTGCTGCATGAGGAAACAGACCGTCCATGATATCCACCACCCTCACAACCGATTCTCCGCCACATCCTGCTCGTGAAGATCTGCCCGATGGCGGCGGCACATGGAAAACCATCGCTCGCGACCGACAGGCCCGACACATCGTGACGGCATGACTGCCAGCGTAGCGTCGTGGCACGTGTCCGTCGATAAGCTAGCACAGGATGCTGTTCGTTTTCGCGAGTCACATCCCCACTTTCGACGGAGGGAGGACAACCCTGCGGCTCGTACCCCAACGCAAGCCGTGCGCCGGGTGGTGGCAACGCCTGAGACAGGGTGCCACGCGCGGCGAATCTGACAGACAACCGCAGAGTATCGCACAAGGAACCGCAGAATGCGGAAGGAAAAGAAGGCTGTGACTCGGCGAACCTCGATCGACGCGCGGAGGACTGAAAACACGATTCCTTCACTGGGAAAGTGGACATTCCTGGTTCGATATTCTGCGGTTCACACGACGCAGTGACCAACGACGCAGTGACCAACGACGCCGACAGTTCATGGTGACCCGGGCGTCACGCACTGAAGTGCGTGCTACGACTGCGTCACGCACTGAAGTGCGCGCTCCGACGGCGGCACGACACTCCCGGCGAGTAGCCTCTATCACACCTCACGCCTGATTGACCACGTTGATGGGTGAGCCGCGCAACAGCGCGCGGACATTCTCGACCGTAATGGCCATCATCCTTCGCCGCGATTCCAGCGTGGCCCAGGCAACATGCGGGGTGAGCAGGCAGTTCCGAGCCTGCAGCAGCGGGTTATCTGCAGCGGGAGGCTCCGTCGACAGCACGTCGAGTGCCGCGCCGGCAAGCCGACCCTGATTCAGTGCGGCAGCCAGATCCTGTTCATTCACCAGTCCCCCACGCGCTGCGTTGATCAGCAGCGCTGTCGGTTTCATCAGCGCGAGGCGCGACTGATTGACCAGGCCGGCATTGGACGAAGTCAGCGGACAATGGAGAGTCACCACGTCAGACTGTTCGAACAGCGACTCCAACGACATCCAGGCGAACGGAGTGTAGTTGGGAGGTTGATCACCGTGCACGTCGTGTGCAACGACGTGCATGCCGAAGGCATGTGCCAGTTCACCGACACGACGGCCGATTCGCCCGAACCCGACGATTCCCATACACTGGCCCGCCAGTTCGCGGAGCGGGGATTGCCAGAAGCAGAAGTCGCCGCGGCGCTGCCATTCTCCCTGGCGTATCAACTGGTCGTGCAGAGCGCCGTGGTGGGCAAAGTGCAGGACCATGGCAAAGACGTGTTGAGCAACGCTGTCGGTACCGTACTCGGGGACGTTCGACACCGGAATGCCCAAAGTGCCTGCTGTCTGGACATCGACGATGTTGTAGCCGGTTGCCAACACCGCAATCAACCGCAGCTTGGGCAGCGATCGGAGCGTTTCCCCGAGTAGCGGCGTCTTATTGGTGAGCAGGACATCTGCCTCTGCTGCGCGGCTCACAATCTCGCTCGGTGCCGTGCGATCGTACACCACCAGATTGCCGAGTGTCTCGAGTTCTGTCCACGGATTGTCGCCTGGATTGAGGGTGAAGCCGTCCAAAACCACGATATTCACAGCATGCTCCTTCTGCGATCCATGTCCGGATCGATTCGGGGTCACGAAGCCGTTCGCTCAAGCAGATCAGGAAGTCCCGTGCGACAACGACACAATGGTAAGCCGGCGGCCGGACAGTTCCCGCGCCCACGCGATCCACCGTGCCTGAGCGTGTTCGTCCGCCGGCTGTGTCGGTCGACGGGCTGTGTCGGTCGACGGGCTGTGTCAGTCGACGGGCCTCGCTGCTCGGCGGGTATTCTTGCGACTGGCCATCAGCAGCATTACAATCACGGTGGCTCCCGGTCCGCCGGACGGCCACGTAAACAGGCCACATCCGCCGGGACACGTCATGGTGGACGGCCGCATTTCCGACGCCCCGCAAGCTGCCGCCACCAGTGTAACAGACGAGCCGTCATGTGAGCACTTCGGTGTGGCCCAACCGCCGGAAGGAACGTGACCTCATGGATTACACGTACGAAGACATTGCCAAGATGATCGACCATTCTCTGCTCAACCCCGTCATGACGGACGATGTGCTGGAGGAAGGGATACGTGTGGCAATCGCGTATGATGTAGCCTCCGTCTGCATCAAACCCTATTTTCTGAAACGGTGTGCCGAGGCGTTAGCGGGAACGACGGTGGTACCGAGCACGGTAATCGGTTTTCCCCATGGCGGTCATACGACCAGCGTGAAGGTGGCCGAGGCCCGGCAGGCGCTCGACGATGGCGCCAAAGAGCTGGATTATGTCGTCAACACGGGCAAGGTGCTCAGCGGCGACTGGTCCTTCGTGAAACACGACATCCTGGCCGTGACCGATTGTACTCACGAAGCTGGCGCGAAGATCAAGGTCATCTTCGAAAACTGTTACCTGGACGACATGCACAAGATCAAGTTGTGTGAGATTTGCGGCCAGGTGGCGGTCGACTGGGTCAAGACGTCCACCGGCTATGGGACCGGCGGAGCCACACTTGAGGATCTCAGGCTGATGCGCAGGTACTCGCCGGCGCACGTGCAGGTGAAAGCGGCAGGCGGGATTCGCACGCTGGACGCTCTGCTGGAAGCGCGCGAAGCAGGCGTGTCGCGCGCGGGTGCCACTCGCACGGTGGAGATTCTGGAAGATTGCAAGAGCCGACTGGGCATGTGATTGCTCCAGCGAGAGCCGGCATCAGGCATGGTCCATTCGCCGACGGCACTTCCCCGTTCGGCGGCAGATCTCCTCTCCCCCGGTTGTCGGACGTCGCTGTTATCGCGGCAGCTCATTCAGCTCCACCCGGGACGGATTAGCCAGCTCGGCTCGATAACCGGGCGGTAGCTCCAGGCGATAGTCGATCGCCTCGCCGTGCCGGCGCCATTGAAGCATCACCGGCCCGTCAGGCGTGGGAAGCGTGCCACCACACGACTCCAGACGAACTGTGCCAAGCTGCACGTGCACCACCTTCTGCTGCATATCGATCGAACGAACTCCCAACACATCCCGGTAGAGCGTGTGCACAATGTGCGACGCGAAACCGTGATTACAGCTGGCGTAATCCCCGTCGTTCTCCCACAAGGTCCCGGTCCGGTCGACCATGTAGAGCAGATACGCAGCGGATTCATCCAGAATCTGCTCACCACTGCCGAACTGTGACAGCAGTTCGAAACGGAGCATGTTGCCAATGAACGAATTGGCACTCCCCACATCCTCATGTGCTTTGGTCTGCTTGCGATCGGGTCCGAACTCGTCCCGGAGCGTCCGCCACAACTGCGGATGGGTCTCGGGCGTCGCCACCTGAAAGAAGAAGGCGAAGTACTGACAGACTTCCGTCCGATTGCGAGTGACTTCCAGCTTCCCATCACGACGCACTGCGTTGTCCACGAAAAACTGCCCGTCGTACGATTGGCTCCGAATCGTCTCGCGAATCTTCGACGCCTTGTGCTCGAGATCGGGCATCTGATACATGCGTGCGGCGGCGGCCAGCGCTCCCGCATAGAGCATGTTACTGGGGTAGTTCACGTCCTGCACGTAACCGTTTGCCGCGGACCATTCGACGAACACCCAGCCCTGAAGCTTCTCCAAGAGACCATCCTGGTTCTCCAACGGCCGGAAATAGTCAAACAGCGGCAGGACGCGACTCTTCAGGGCATCCACCATGGCTCGATCTCCGCTGCGCTGCAGATACTCCTCGAGCTGTACCACGAACCATAACGACCAGTTGGGAATGAACACTCCATCATAGTGGTCGGCCGGATAGCACATCGGGAGCATCCCCGAAGGGAGACACGCGAATTGCTCCGGAAGAAGAAAATTCTCATAGAAGGTCTTCTCGATCGACGTCGTCCCCGTCAGATCGCGAGCGACGCGAGCCGTGAAGAAACTGTCGCACAACCAGCCTGCTCGCTCCCGCGACGGGCAGTCCATGAACACATCGACCGCATTCTGCCGGAATGTCTCGACGCCCGCTTCAAAGAGGCGATTCAGCTGAGGATCACTGGACTGAAACGAGGCCACCTGCGGCTGCGGATGCTGGTATTCACGCAGGTGCAGATCGGTCACCCGACACGCCCCCTCCGGGCAAATCAACTTGACATACCGCATCGTATACGGCTCGAGTGATTCGACGTCGTAACGCCCCGGCTGCAGCTGGCAGGTGATAACGTTGACGCAACCCAGTCGCTTGAAATCGACATCGTTCTTGGCGAGGATCTCGTCGAAGACCATCCACAGGCGAGTCGGTTCGGTGCACTCGACCGTCGCACCCAACATGCCCGTGGTGTTGATTCCCAGATCGAGGATCTCATATGCCCCCGACGTCAGTTCGATGGCATGATCCTCCTGATAACTCGTATCCAGCACCTGTTGCTGCTCTGTGCTGTAGTACTGCAGATCGAGCGAGGGAATCGTCACCAGCTCACTCTCGACATAGCCCTTCAACTGCGGGCCAATGTTGACCAGAGCGCGGTCCTTCCACAACGGACCGGCCGGATCGCCATGGTGCACCACTCCCTGAGCCACTCGCCGCACAGGAATCCGCACCTCAAACTGCGGCAGCGGCACACGACGCGGCAGCAGCCGCTTTTCCGCCACCACGCTCAGTTCGGCCGGTGACGCGAAATCGGCGGTCGTCCGCCAGTGATTCCACGAGGCGTTCAGTTGGTAGACTTCAATGAACGGACGCTGGAAGCTGTAACGCTGGACCTTCTGCAGCCGGTCAGGCAGTACCGCGGCGCGAAAGGGAGCTCCTTCGCCGGCCGTCGAGGCAACCACCCCGTCATCCACGACGACCTCGGCCTGCAGGAACGCAGGTTGATCGAGCGTGTCATAACTGTTCACGTTGTAGCCGACGACTTCGATCGCTACCGTGTTGCTGGCCTGATCGAGCCGTCCAGTGAGCGGCAACTCGTCGATGCGGTAGTACCCGTGCGGACCACGTGCCGGCCCGTACGCCACAAACTCACCGTTGACCCAGGCGCGGTACACGGTGGAACACGCCAGCTTGAGCACGGCACCGGAATCCGAACTGGCCGGTACCTGCACGCGGAATCCGACCGCCAGATTCATCTCCGTCTCGCGGCCGTCCAGCCACACGGGACGCGCCGTGCGGAAGCCGACCCCCTCGTCGCTCCCGGCCGTGCGTGCCAAGAGCAACAACGAGATGAACACCACCAACCACCGTCTTCGCTGCTGAATCATGCTGAATCTCCCGGACTAACCCGTGCGTCTGCTGAGTGCGACCGCTGAAATCGCCGGCTCGGCGTTTCCACCTACGGTCGCTTATTATCGCTCCCCTGCTCGTCCTCCGGCAGGGTACGATAGCGAATGTTACGTACCGCCCCTGTGGTGATCCAGGTGGCGAGCCCCAACGGCAGACAGGGCTCCATCTCGTAGGTAACCGTCAACTTGCGATGGTCCGTTTCCAGGGAACAAATCCGAGTTTCGTCCAGGTAAGCGGATACCTGGTGCTTGGTTACCCGCACACGGACCCGGTACCACTGCTTGTTCTTAAACTCGGTCGAACTGCACGTCTCGTTGTCAATCGCTCGATTACCGTCGACACACGAGAGCCCGGTGACCCACCCACCCCATCCGCCCAGGATCAGGGTGAGCGCGCCGTCGCCCACGGGAAACGAGAGCCCGCAGAAGAAATCGTTGCCGTCGACGCGTTGCGCCTCCAACTCGATCTCGTAGTTCATCTGCGGGAACTTGCCACTCCAACGAAGGCCCGTGGCTGGATCGCCCATCCCGAGCACCAGAGCGCCATCCCGCACTTCCACAGGACCTGCCTCCCTGTAGTCGATCCCCTTGACCAACTCCCACCCTTTCATTTCCTTGCCATCGAAGAGCACCGTCCACTCCGGTTCCTTCTTCGCGACCTCAGCAGCATGCTGCTTCGGCGCCGGTGACCGGTCTTGGTTCGACTGAGCAAGCAAGGTGGCGGTTGGGAAGAAGCAAAGCCAGAATGCCAGAAGTCGTGAATGCCGCATCGTCATCTGTCCTTGTCATGTAGTGGACGATAGTCCGAATCTCACCCAGAACGGAAGCCACCGCACAGGCCGGCAGACCTCGGCTCGCACCAAGCCGCGACGCTGCCAGCGGAATCGTCGGCCAACCCACTCACGCACCGAGTTCGAGAAAAAAAGTCCGAGAAAGTTCGTGGTGGCGTGAGGGATTTCCACTGCGGATTGCGATGCTTCTAGTAGAGGCTCAACACAGATGAAGGCCCCGAGGTAGACGTTACCACGCTGGCCGCTTCACCAATCGAGCCCCTCGATCCTGCCAACCCCCGTGAAGCTCAGCATCGACTCGTGTCATCGCCGAGCCTTGCCCCGGGCGAGGGCCACGCCGCTGGGTCCGTCGCGTCGGCAGGCAACGACGACGACTCGTGCTGCAGCGAACCGTTAATTGTAACTGGGCGGCAGGTCGCACGGAGACCCCACATGACACCCGAGCCATCAATCGACCAGATCTTCTCTCTCGGACGGATCTTCGCCACACCCGGCGCCCTGGACGCGATCCAGGCGAGTGGCCAAACTCCCGCCGATTTCCTGGCCCGACACGCGCAACACGAGTGGGGATGCGTCTCCCCCGAGGATGCCAGCCTCAATGACCAGGCGCTCGTCACCGGCGCACGGGTTTTGTCGGCGTACGATACACGGCAAGGTGTTCGGCTCTGGATCATCACGGAGGCGGCTGACGAATCGGGTGCCCGAGTCGCGACGACCATCCTTCTGCCTCAGGAGTACTAAATCCAGTCTCCCTTGCCGAAAAGCCTCCGGAGCGCTGAAGCCAGTCCCTGAAAAATACGGAAACAGACTGGAAAATGTGCGTATTCGGGCGCGCTAGCGCGCTATTTCGCCCAATCCGCGCAGTCGCTACAACCACTACAACCGAACTAACGGCAGGAAAAGAGCCGATTGTGGGCAGTGGCCGGCGGCCCGCCGATTGCGGATGGTGGGGTGGTCGTTGAGCGTACTACGGGATGAATCCTGGGAAATTTCGGGGTTTTGAGACGGATGGGAGCTTGCCAACGAGCGGGCGCCCGGTTAAGGTCAACGCAGTCACTGAATGTAAAAACAGGTAAGTTACGCATTCAGGCACGAGTATTGCTTCTTGGCAACCGCGTTGCATCAAACCTGGCGCTCGATGTGTAATTCGAACGCCCCACAATTCCCCCCCAGTTGTCCGAGCGATTCACAGCGAGCCGGACAATTGTGACCTACGCTTGGAAAAGCTGTGAAGGCACCAGGAATGTGCCAAGTAGGAGATGTGCCGTCAGGTATCTACGTCAGCGGGACATCAACAGGGCCTCGAGTGGTGCTGTTCCTGGATTTTCATTTGTTGTTGTGTGTTGTTACTTCCGAACTTCGCTCGAGCTTCTGGAGGCTTAGTTAACCATGAGACGACGAGTATTGTTGATGGCTACGATCGTATCCATCGTCGGTTTGGCTTTTCTGTTGAGCGGCATCAGCCCCATGACACAGGCATCCAACGATGTTGCCTGGGGCTGGGCGGCTACGACCAGTGCGCCGGCTACGACCAGCGCTCCGGCTACGACGTGTGCACCGGCTACCACCTGTGCTCCGAAGACCACCTGTGCGCCCAGGAAGTGCCGCGTTAAGCGAGAACGTTGCTGCAAGCCAGCCACGACGTGCGCTCCTTCGACCACCTGCGCTCCGGTTACCACGAGTGCGCCGGCTACCACCAGCGCTCCCTCGACCACCTGCGCTCCGGCCACCACGTGTGCGCCCAAGACCACGTGTGCTCCGAAGAAGCGGTGCCGCCTGTTGCGCCGTGCGGACAGCTGCTGCGCTCCGGCCACCACCTGCGCTCCGGTCACCACGTGCGCTCCGGCCACGACCAGTGCTCCGGCCACGACCTGCGCCCCCGCCACCACCAGCGCCCCAGTAGAGGCGACTGAACCGGCTCCGGCTCAGGACGTTCCTCCGGCCGACGAAGCAGCTTCAGCTGCTGAGACTGCTCCGGTTGTTGACACCCCGGCTGACACTGCTGCCCCCCAGTAGTGATATGGCGCGTTAATGCCCTCGTCGCCGCTGCTCACGCACCGGCAGCGGCGTAGGGGTACCACCCAAGAAGACTGATCTGTTGCCAAAACAGCCCAGACCTTTCGGCCTGGGCTGTTCCTTTGTCGCAGGGGAATTTCCCGGTTTCCATCGACAGCATCTCGCCGCCCATCGGCTCGATGCCTCATCGTTCCGGGCAGCCATAACCTATGTTTGTGGCGAGACATTCACTCCGAGGGGATCATCCCACGTGCCCGCACCATTCGCACCATCCCGCCGATGCTCCGCCGTCTCCCTTGGCTCCGCCTGGGGTATCACGAGCGGTCTGCTCGCGTCGTGGCTGGCAGCCGGTTCCTGTGGTCCGTTTGCGCCCCCTCTGGCCGGGACTTTGATCTGGATGTTGCTGATTGCAGCCTGGCTGCTGCTGCGTCCCCAGGGCCGACCGTCGCGATGGGACCTTCGACTCGGCGGACTGGTGGCGGCCATGACGCTGTTACGCATTGCCGCGGTCAGTCCCTTCGCATTGCCGTTGCTGATCGCCGTCGTGTTCGGCGTTGCGGCCGCCAGCAAGCAAGGTAGCGAACGCCGCTTGCTGGCGACGGCCGGTGCGAGTGTTATGACGCTGGTGCTGTACAGATTCGCTCAGCAGCAGATTCCCCTGGTCTGGCTGGCCACGGACCGGATCGGTTCGGCGTTGGGTCATATGACCGCCGTCATCACGGGCAAGCGTCTGGAGATCGGCGCTTCATTTGCCGGACTGGATTTCCTGGTACTCACCGGCGTGTTCTGGATAGGTTGCGCGCGACAGACGATACATCCTCGCGGCGCCACGTGGTGGTTTACCGCAGGCTGCCTGGTGGCAGGTCACTTGTGCTATCTGGCCATACTGGCTCACGCTCAGCAGTTGTGCGAGCGATTGCCGCCCGTGGAATTGCCGACACATGACAACCCATACATACCTCCTCCCTTCTGTTGGTCGACCATTGCCAGACAGATGGTTCCATGGCATCTGCCGGTAATCGCAGCACTGTGGCACGGCGGGTTGACCGTATGGGTCTTGCGCACGGCCAAGTGGGAGCGTGTGCCGACGGCTGCGGAACCGATTCGTTTCAGCAACGCGGCCTCGTTTCAGTTGATGTCGTGGCTCGCGATCGGGTTGATCGCGTTGCTCATTCCGCTGGTCGGTTCGCTGCATCTTGCGACGACCACGCTTCAGGACAAGCAGATTCTGGCGAACGAACAGGACGACATCGATTATCTTGTAGCGCAACACGATGCGTACGGACAACAATCGGCGGGCATGTACGGGCTGCTGCCTGCTTTCGTGCAGAGCCTTGGCGGAAACCTGCTCACGTCCGCCACGCTATCAGACGAACAACTGGAGCAGGCCGACGTACTGCTTCTGTTGCATCCGAACGAATCGATCGCTCAGCGACACCAACCGATCTGGGATTTCGTGCGGGCCGGCGGCCATGTGCTAATCGTCAGCGCGGGTTTCACCCCGGCCATGGGCACAGCCGACGGCTTGACAACTCTGTTACAGCCCACTGCCATTTCCGTTTCCCAGGACTCGGCCACGTCCGAAACGCGAGATTGGCAAGCCTCCTATACGATCAGTGCCCATGCGGCGTTCGCTTCCATCAATGGTCGCTCAACCAGATTCCTGTCCGATGCCGGCGCCTCGCTGCAGGTATCATGGGGTGCGCGGCCCCTGATCGTAGGACGATGGGGTTGGAGTGCTCCACAACAGGATGCCAACTGGGACGAATCGCGTCCGCTGGAGACTGGTGCCCGGCTGGGAGATCTGGTGCTGGCGGCTGAGCAGCGTGTGGGGCGAGGCTCGGTCGTGGTGCTCGGCGACGATACAAGCCTGACCAACGAAGGGCTGACGAGTGCCTATCCTTTCGTGGGCAACCTGCTGTCGCATCTGGCTCATGGTCGCTCAGGACCGCAGGCACCGTGGCGGCAGGCCCTTGGACTGTTGGGCAGTTTCACTCTGGTGGTCCTGGTCTTCTACCGACGCGAGGCCTGGCACGTGACGGTGGCCGCTGTGGTTCTCTTGATCGGTTTAGTGATCAGCCAGGCGCTGAGTGCGGCGGCTTCGCAAGTGGTTCCTGATGGAACACGGATCCATCAACCGTCGGCGCCGCCGCTGAAGAACCGTCTGGCTTACATTGATCAGTCGCACCTGGAAGCATACAGCCTGGATGACTGGGGATTCGACTCGCTCAACGGCTTGCCACTGAATCTGATGCGCAATGGTTATCTTCCTTTGATGCTTCCCGAGTTCTCTGTGGAACAACTCGATCGAGCAGGTTTGCTGATCTCGATCGCTCCAGCTCGCCGTTTCGAGCGCAGGGAGTGTGCGATGGTCAAGGGTTTTGTCGAACGAGGGGGCACGTTGATCAGCCTGGTGGGAGCCGAGCAAGCGGCAGCCAGCAATCCTTTGCTGGCTGAGTTCGGCATGCATGTTCCCATATCGCCCTTGCCTCCCCAGGACGCGGGTCTGGAGCCGGAGCCGTTCGGACGAACGCGAGCACTCTATCTGGAAGTGGCGTCTCCCGAAGCTCAGGACAGTTATCAGGTGGGAGCGCGTCTGCATGCGGCCTGGCCGGTCGAACCGCTGAGCGATGAGATTGAGGTACTTGCCTATGGACACAACCAACTGCGTGTTGTCGACAGCGATACGGAGTTGCCCGTGATCGTCAGCCGTTCGGTGGGTGATGGGACCGTCGTCCTGATCGGTGACAGCGGTTTCGCTATGAACAAGAACCTGGAGTACGTGGGGGGCGAGCCCTTCGAGGGAGGCTACGAGAACGCGCAATTCTGGCGATGGCTGCTCGCACGCCTCGGCAAACAACCTGCCTGGATTCCCCCGCGCGGAGCGCGTGACGGGACGCCGCCAAGTGAACCGGCCCCAGAGGCATCAGAGGGAGACAAGTGATGCGCTGTTGGATCGCCGTCGCACTGCTGGCCAGCTCGTGGCTCCTGGGTCTGGGGTACTTGGAACCGGCACGGCCGCTCCCGTGGGGCTGCACACTTCTGGCCGCAGTGTTGCTCCTATCGGGTACATGGTTTCGTCTGCCGACTACTGGCGTACGGTGGGCAGCACTGGGACTCCTGACTCCCCCGCTACTGTTCGTCCCGTTTCCGTACAACGGCATGGTTGTACTCTGGTGGCTCGGCCTGGCTGCCTCCCTGGCTCCTCGTGCCGGGGCGTGGCTGACCCGCCTGGCGCGAGGGTGCCTCCTGGCGGCAACGATGCTCCTGCCACAGGCATTCGCCCTGCTGGTGTATGAGTCCTGGACAGCTCGATCACACGATCTGCCCGCGCTCCTGGCTCAGTCGATCGCGGCGCTCTTGCGCGTTGTCGGAGCGGACGCCACGATCGACGTGGCAATGCTGGTGGTACGTAGTGATCAGACGACCGTGCAGCTCGCTGCGACGTGGGAACTGCTTCTTTCTCCTGTCCTGGTCGGCTTCTTCTGCGGCGGACTTGTCCTGCTGACGTTCCAACTGCTCAGCCGCCGGACGCACGACCGGTGGAAGACGTACGGGCTCAGTGCACTCGTGCTGGCAGCAATCTGCCTGTTATGGGCGTTCTGTCAGGCTCTGTTGCTGGTGACCGTCGTGCTGCAACAGCAATTTCGCGCCACGGTGATCACGTATCCCAACGTGGGAGAAACGCTGGTCAGCACGTGGGTACACATCGTACTGACCATGGCCCCTGCCATCCTGGCAGCCTTGTTCGTCCCTGCGGTCAAGTCAGCCACGTCTCGCCCGGCCACTGCGGCGCGGCATGGGGAGAATTCCGCGGCGGCACGCCGACCGATTCGTCTTTGGCAGCCATGGGCCGCTGCAGTCGGGTGCACGTTGGGCGCCGGGCTCTTGACCGCCGTATACTGCTGGGTTCCGGCCGGGGTACCCAAGGAGGGACGCGTCCAAGTCGTCGAACGGCACTCGACCTGGGAACCGACAACCAATCCCTATGACACGCAACTTTATGGTGAACCAGGTTCGTACAACTACGGGGCGATTTACGAGTACTGCAGCCAGTTCTATCAGATGTCGCGGCTGCTTCCAGACGACACGCTGGACCTGGCAGCCATTCAACAGTGCGACGTTCTGGTGATCAAGACTCCCACCTCCCGATACGACGTGGAGGAAGTGCAATCGATCGTTCGCTTCGTCGAACAAGGCGGCTCGCTCCTGCTGATCGGCGACCATACGAACGTGTTCAACATGAACACGTATTTGAACGACATCTCACGACACTTCGGCTTCACATTCCGCAACGACTTGCTGTTTCGGATCGGTGACCCGTATCGCCAGGCGTATACGCCGCCGAAAATCGCTCACCCGATTCTGCAGCGCGTACCGCCGATGCACTTTGCCGTGTCGTGTTCGATCGATCCCGGAACGAGCCGTGGCACGATGGTGGTGCGCAACGTCGGGCTCTACAACCTGCCCCCGGCCTACCATGAATCGAACTATCATCCGCAAGCAGAGTACCGCCCCAATATGCAATACGGGGCCTGGTGCCAACTCTGGTCGACCACCTTGGGGCGAGGCCGAGTGGTGGCCTTTGCTGACTCAACCCTGTTCTCCAATTTCTGCGTGTTTCAACCGGGGAAGACCGAGCTCTTCATGGGCATGCTCCAATGGCTGAATCACTCCAGCCCGCTGGACGATCCGTTGGTCCGCAGACGTTGGACGATTCCGTTGGCCTGCCTGGGATTCGCCTTCCTTGCGTTGGGTGCCCGTTTACTCTGGCCGGTTCGAGGAGGGTGGCTTCTGGCTGTCGCTGCCGGCGCTGCCGGCTGGTCAGCCGCCGGGTGGTTCATCACGCAGATGCACTATCAGGCAATGCCGACTCCTCAGCTACAACGCAAGATGCAGCACGTGGTCATCGACCGCACGTTATCGGTCGTGCCACTGTTTACCGGCGCATTTGCCGACGATGCCGAAGGCACCGGCTACGGACTGCTCGAGCAGTGGATTCCCCGAGTTGGCAACTACACGTCGCGTCGCAGCGGTCCTGACGCGTTCCAGGGAGACGCGATGGTGATTATCTGCCCGACCCGACTTCCCAGCCCGGCCTATCGTGACATGCTGATCGGGTGGGTGGAGCAAGGTGGGCGGCTGCTCATCGTGGATACACCCGACAGCGAGAACTCAACTGCTGACAGCCTCCTCATGCTATTCGGACTCAGTTCCAGCCGATCTGCCCCGGCCCCCGCCGACAAGGACGAGCCGCTACGACTGGCCGATGGCTTGGCCAGCACGCCCCTGCTGGCCTCCCGTGAAATCTCCGGCGGCACTCCGTTAGCAACCTGGGGACCAACGACCGTGGCCGCTCAGATTTCCTACGGCCAGGGAACTGTAACCGCCGTCGGCTTCGGATCGCTCTTTAACGATGCCGCCATGGGTTACCACTGGCTGGTGGAGCCAGACGCCGAGCTGCGGCAACGGTATGAAGTGCTCTTCGGTCTCCTGCGAGCCGCTTTGGGGAGCAATTCACAGTAGCTGCGGCCTGTCCGCCGTCATGCTCGCGCAGAGCCGCCGTCATGCTCGCGCAGAGCCGCCGTCATGCTCGCGCAGAGCCG
>JBGSHS010000235.1:0-33081 GCA_041752115.1 Pirellulaceae bacterium
GTCCACCAACCACAAGCGACACTCCAAGCATCCTCACACCACGTCCGCCAAATCCAGCAAGCGAGCTCGCAATACAAAACGAACAAAGGCCAAAACAAAAAAACAAGCTTAGTACCATTGAGCGGAGCTCGTGGGGGTCGAGGAGGAGCGGGGCGGGCGGCGTGGTAGCTCGCCATCTGATGCACCCACGAGTAGAACTCGTGGGGGTTGGGGAGTGGTGAGCGGGTGGAGACGTAGCTCGCCATCTGATGCACCCACGAGTGGAACTCGTGGGGGTTGGGGAGTGGTGAGGAGGCAGGGCGGAAGCTCGCCATCTGCTTCACCGCACGAGCGAAGCTCGTGGGGGTGTCTACTCCGCAAAGGCTTGCAGCTCGGCGCAGGAGGCGAAGGATTGGGCGGGATTGTCACCGCATGACGGTGTGCCGACCACTCGGATCGCTACCGCCGAAACCGGCTGCGGCAACTGCAACGTGAACGCTTGACCGTCCTGCAGACCCTGCGAATCTGTGCCGGTTGTAGCTGGGTAATTGGCCAGCTCCCCCACCTTTTCCCAGGGTGCCTCTTTGTCGCGTTTAATATCGATCCGGGGCTTGCTCGCTGCGGCGTCAAACCAGCCCCCGTCATGGAAGCTGCGGCCGTGCGCCACCACAATGCGACGCACCGTCTGAGGCTCGTCCAATTGGACCGCAAACCAGGCTTCTGTCTGCGGGCGCGCATTATAGGTCACGGCAAACGTGCTGGTGTCTCCATCTGCGATGGACCCGTCGACGTTACCCTCTTCGCTCCGACTCTCGTCGCCAAACAGAAACAGAGAATCGCTTTCGGGCAGCTCCGCGCGCGGTGTGCGTAGCCAGATGGCGTACCGACCTCCGTCCCGCCCGGCATCCGCATAGGGGACCAGCATCGCCTCGTTCGTGGCCGACTTACGCAGCTGTGCCAAGGGCGCCGCAAAGCGCAACGGCTCATCAGCCGAGGAAGCCAGTTTGACCGATGCAGCTCGTGAGCTTTCCGGCACCACAACGCGCCACGGGACTGGCCAGCCGGGATTCTGTTGCTGATCAAAAGCCAATACGAAGGGGCCCCAAGTGAACGCCTCCAATCCCGTGTTCCCGTATTTCCCTTCGACTGTGGCAGCACTCAGGTTGAACTTCAACGAGGCCTTGGATCCGATCCAATCGCTCGATCGGAAGGTCAGACACTCTGCGTCGAGAGACACCTGCGTGTCGGAACTTCCATGAATCGATGCGGAACAGGGGCGCGCCCAGGCTGGCATGCGCACTCGTACGGCACACGCGACCGGCTTGTCGCTCAACAGTTCCAGCGTTCCCTCGCCCTTCCATGGAAAACCGGTCTGCCACCGTACCGTCACCGGGTCACCTCCGATACGAGTTTGCACGGTCATGCTTTCCCAAAGATTGATCCAGATGGTTTCGGGCCGCCCTTGATCGGCGCGCACTCGCAGCGCCGCACATTGAGGTACCAAGGCCATGCCTCGCGGGCCACTCGACACACAGCAGTTGATGCCAGGGCCATACGGCTTGGTGCCTTCCGGAGACGTGAAGTAACACCATTCGGCTCCATCCGGACGCTGAGCGGCGGAAAGCTGATTGTAAAAGGTCTTTTCCAGCTGATCGCCGAATCGGACGTCACCCGTGAGTCGCAGCAGCTGCCAGTTCAATTGGATCCACGTGGTTGTGACGCACTGCTCACCCACATGCGCCTTCATCTGATTGGGCAGATAATGGTCTTCGCGGAAATGTTCACTCTGACTGCAGGCGCCGGTCAAGTACAGTCGCCTACTGACAATATCCTGCCAGGCATTGAGGACCGGTGTGAGCAGTTCGCGGTCACCGGTCGCACGAGCCAGTTCACACAGCCCTACCAGATTCGACAACATCTCGTACGCTTTGGCGTTGGCTGTCTGATTTACATGGCCATGGTCCAGCAGTGACTCGATGATGTGGGGACCGTTCTCTTCGCTCCAGGATCTCACGATGTAGCGGCAGAATTCGAGATATCGCTCGTCGCCAGTGAACCGATAGAGCAGGACCATGGGCTCCAGCACGCTGGTGGCCGCCATGCCGACGTGCGTGCCCGCCTCGATGATGCTCTGCTTGGCCGGAAAGGTGGCCATGAGCAGGTCACCTACCTTACGGCAGGCGTCCAGAGCGGCTTCGTTGCCCGTGTATTGATAGTAAGTGAGCAGACCGATCAGGTCGTACTTGTGCGACCACACATCCCAGCTATTGGCTTCGTAGAGTCCAAGCCGCTCTTGCGGAATATACGTACCCAAGTACCCATCCGGTTCCTGCGTCTTGATCAATTCGACCACTGCGTAGTCGAGCTTCGCTTTCAGTTCCGGATCACCCGTGTTGACCCAGGCCAACGTGGCGGCGTGCATCCACTTGCCAATGTGCTCGCCAATCCAGGGATGCGACCCCGGTTTCTGGCGGAATCCGGCCAGCAGCGGCTCAAGGTCCACGTTCACCAGGCGGTTCTTCTCGTTCGCGAGCACGCGCTGGCCGAGCCAGCCACTGAGCTGAATATCGGCCGGAGAAAGGACCTCCGCTACATCGGGGAGCTTGGCCTCGACCACGAACGGAAGTGGCTCAACGGCACCTACCTCCCAGGACGACAATGTCAGCCAGACCAACACGCCGACCGCCAGTACGCCGCACGAATGTCGATCCAGTTTCATCACGAGAACCTCCTGAAGAAGAGAGCTGCGGTTTTGCCGTTTCCGTGAGGGAAGGAGTCTGATTCGGCTGCAACCTACAAGGTTCCGCGGCCGCGCCATTGACCCTGCGCGAGTGATTCTGGCCTTGGGGGGGGCACGACATCCGAGTACTCCGGCCCCTCTCAGGAGCCTTCCTCAGACCACCGGCTCGGCGCCGGCGGTCCGCCGATCTTCTGTCTATCAAACGGTGATCTGCTGGGGAATCAAGGCCTCCAGGTCGTGCAACCGGCCGCCATCCAGACAGCACTGGATGATCTGTCGTCCGAGCGAGTCGAGGTCCGGTTCCAGGAACCCGACCAGTTCTCTGCGGAAGAAGCCATACAGCAGGGCGGCGCCGGCATCGTAGCCCTCTTCACCCACTTCAGGCTGTGTCTGCAGTTCCAACAGCCAACGTGGCGTCATCGTTCCTTCGATCTGCATCGAATGCATGGCGTAGCCGAGCAACGGGCAGCGGGCCGGAACGATCTGCTCCTTGCGGAACCGGGCTCCGCCACGACGTGCGAGGTACTCGCGTGCCAGCCATTGTGGCATGAATCCTGTCGCCCAGGCACCCACGTACTGATTGGGAACGATCACGTATCGGGTGCGTGGTGTCGCTTGGATCTGACGCAGCAGTAAGTTTGCCTGTGTCACGCGTCGGCCCGTGGCAAATGGCCAGAAGGAGCCTACTCCTTCACTGCTCATGCCTTCCGACTCGCTGATACTTGGATTGTCGTGCCCTCGTGGTGCCACCAGACGCCAGAGCCAGGCCAGGGCAGGCGGCAGAATGTGCAGCAGTCCGAAGATCCCGTACGTCGGCTGCTCAAAGGTGCACGGTGGCGTGCGGATGCCGAAACTGCGGATGTCGACCGACACGGGATCATTCACCACGTCGGGAACGAGTCGGCGTGGCATGATCACGCGAGGGTTGGGACATGGTTTTCCAGGTGCGTCAGCAATGTGTTCCCAAATCAGGCAGGTGGCTCGTGGCTTGCCATCCATGTTCAACATGAGCAGTGGTTCGGGCGGGTGACAACAGAGCCCTTCCCAATACGGATCGGTGCCGTAGTGGGCAATATGATTGAAACGCAAGAACCAGGCGTTTTCGGCATCAAGCACAACGAGCTTTCCGTCCCCGTCCTGCAATGAAGGATGGCACAGCGCCATGTCGTCGCACACGGGGCGCAGTTCGCACGCGCGTGGCAAAGAGAGGAGTCGTTTCTCGCCGGTCACGATGTTGCGGCCGACCAGCAGCTGACCGTCCGGCTCGCGATGCACCGGTTCCAGCATCTCGCTCTTCCCACCGCCACTGGCTCCTTCATGGAGGATCGTTACGATGTTGTCGTAGGGGGTGACGACCTGTACGGTCGAGGCGTGGGCCGTGACCCAGCCTTCTTCTTCGCCCTGGTGGAGCAGGACGCCATAGACCCCCTTTTTGGCACTCGGCCCAGGATACAGGTTATAGGCGAAGATTTCGTGCAGGCCTTCGCACCGATTGTGCACGACCACCTGCTTGCCCTCAAAGTGCGTGTGTCGGAAAGGGGGAGCCAGATAGATGATTGCTTTCGGCTCAAAATCGAACGGCACTCGTTCGCCTGGCAGCATTTCCTGCAGGTCGGCCAAAGCGCCGACAAAGAACGCGGCGTTGCGGGGCGCGACCAGGAGCATGGGTGAGCCCAGTTCTTTCCGCCCGGTGTACAACGGCAGGACCACCAGTGACTGCCTGCCTAGCCAGGCGAAGGTCTCCTTCCGCAACGGGGGAAAAGGCTGACCGAACCGGTCAGCGAACCGTTCTTTGTCGGAAGGACGCTCATCAGCCACGAGCATGCAGTCCGGGTCTCGCCGTCGCATCCGCGGATCGGCGTAGTTCACCGACAGTCCGTTCTTGCAGCGAGTTACCGTTGCTTCCAGGATCCGGCCACTTCCTGGCACGTCGTACGAGACATCGAACGTGTCGGCCCGCGGATCTTCCCCCATGGCCAGTTGCAGAATGGTATCGCGATCACGCGGCACCACAAACTCCGGACAACTCGACAGGATGTCCTTCAGATCTGCCGGCAACGGCATCTCTTTCCAGCGTTTCTCCAGCATTTTTCCACTCCTAGGGACAAAGACGCCGCCAATACTAGTGATTCCTTGGCCGCTACGCAATCGTCGAGGGGGCAGGCCATGCGGCCGTTTCCGCGACCTCCTGACGGTCGGCATCAGGTGCGATGCGAGCTGGGAACTGGTATATTGTCGTCGATGCCGCAGCCACGTAGCACGCACTTCAGTGCGTGACGCCCTGTCCAAGAATGTACCAGCAGCCACGTTGAACCCCAAAGCTTGGTAGCGCGGGCTCAAGCCGCGTTACGGTTCGCGGGCTCAAGCCCGCGCTATGCTACGGCTCGATTCTTCCCGCAGCAGGAGATGTTCTCGATGATCCATCCAGCGACACGACGACAGTTTCTGCGGACGACGGCGACCGCCGGTGGTCTCCTGGCCACGCTCGGATTCGATGGAATGGTGCGGGCGGCAGCAGCGGCAGCGTCGGCCGGTCGCTTCTCGGGCAATGCGTCCAAGGGCCCGATTACCGTGGTCACGCAAGCGGTCCCCCGCGACGTCAACCCTCGCGGTCGCACGTGGTGCTACATTCAGGAGATCCTGCAACGAGCTGGCTTGTTCGTTAACCTCATGGCCCCGTCCGAACTGTCATCATTGGCCGACGGCTCGACGTCCTTGGTGTTGCTGGCCGGTGAACTGCAACTGAGTCTGTCTGAACGCAGCAGGCTGACGGCTTTCGTCCAGAACGGGGGCTCGCTGATTGGCATCGGCGGAACGTCGGGACTCGACGCGCTGTTCGGGGTGAGTAACAAACAGCCTTTGGCGGAAGGATGGATCAAAGTCACCAATCCGCATCATCCAGTGACCGGTGACCTGCGCAGTTCACTGCACGTGTTTGGCGGTTTTGCTGTGCAAATGACCGGTGCGACGTCACTCGCCGAATTGGAATCGGGCAGTCAGGGTGCGAAAGGTCACGCGATCGTGGAGAACCAGTTCGGGCAGGGGCGAACGATCTTGCTCGCCCCCGATCTCGTATTTTCAGTCGTGCACATCCAGCAGGGGTTGCCGGTGCTGCAGGACGGCGTTCCCTCAGCGGATGGCAAAGCCGCCATCGATGACGGGGAGCTAAAAGCTGAAGATGGCATGGTGCTCGATTGGCAGCGGGATCAGACGCCGATGCAGCCGGATGGAGTGCCGGTGTTTCTCGAGCCGATCACGGACGAACTGCGCGCGATCATCTTGCGCAGCATTTTTTATCTCGCTCGACTTCAAGACATCCCGCTTCCCATGCTCTGGTACTGGCCCCGCGGGATTCCCGCGATCGGTCACATTTCTCACGATACGGACGGACATGATCCACAGAAAGCGGTCGCTCTGTTGGAGGTGATGAATCGCTGCCAGGTGAAGTCCACCTGGTGTACGCTCTATCCGGGCGGTTACCCCAGCGACTTCTATGAGACGTTAAGGCAACAGGGGTTTGAGATCGCGTTGCATTACGACGCCCGGAGTGGTGGAGCAGACACGTCGTGGTCGAAAGAGAACCTGCTGCTCCAGCACCGGTGGCTCCAAGAAGTTGCACGCCTCGAGGATATTACTTCGAACAAGAACCACTACACGCGGTGGGAGGGGCGACTCGATTTCTACCGCTGGTGCGAGGAAGTGGGCATCCATTCTGACCAGACCCGTGGTGCGAGCAAGCAGGGCACGATCGGGTTTCCACTGGGCGGTTCGCAGCCATACTTCCCCTTGGATGACGAGGTGGATCCGCCGCGTCTGCTTAACGTGCTGGAAGTCAACTTGCTGACGCAGGACTTGATCGTAGTCTGTCCGCGCGAATACGGCAGACAGCTTCTGGACTCCGCGCTGCGGCAGCACGGAGTCGCACACTTCCTGTTTCATCCTGCCCATATCCTCAAGGAGGGTGTAGCCGACGCGATCTGCGAACTGGTGGATTACGGACGAGCGCAGGGACTGGAATGGTGGACCAGCCAGCAGATCTATCGCTGGGAGAAGCTGCGCCGCGGCGTGCAGGCGAAGTATGAAAGCGACACTACCTTCGTGCTGCAGACCTCGGAACCGCTCCGCGAAGCCACGCTGCTCTTCTTGAAGCCACAGCAGAGCATAGGCACCGTTCGAATCAACGATCAGCCCGTATCGAGCAACTCTCGCACACTCTATGGCTTCGAGTGGGATGCCGTGACCGTGGACCTGGAGGGCAACGTAAAAGTGCAGGTTCAGTGATGGTGGTGATAGTGCGGCATCAACGATTGGGAAAAGCGTTTCCAATTGCTGTTGGTGCTGTCGCGTCCGTCCGAAACCTGGGCGTCTTGCCAGATTGCCTCTTTGAAACGACGACCCAAGGGGCTACATTGGCTGCATGAAGCTGCTTCTGATTGCGGAGCACTATCCGCCCGAAATTGGCGGAGTGGCGGCCAGCGCCGGCCGACTCTCCCATACCTTTGCCGCACTCGGTCATCAGACCGATGTCTGCGTTCTGGCCTCGGATCTTCCAGCAGGGGCGGTCAGCTCGTCGAGGCCGATAGAGCGGCTCACGGTCCACCGGTTCGGCCGATCGAAGAATGTCGATTTCACGCTCCAACACGCATTCAACTTTCTTGAATGGCTTCATCGCCAGGAGCGTTTTGACGTTGTCTGGGCGCACTATGCAGGACCGGCAGGATTCCTGGCATTGTGGTTCGCCCAATTGATGGGCCTGCCCTCCGTACTCTCAATTCGAGGGAATGACTTCGATCGGCAGTTGTTTCCGCCGGGAGATCTGGCCCGGCTGCAGTGGTGCCTGCAGACGTGCAGGCAAGTCATCACGGTGTCGCAGGATCTCGCCGCCAAAGTGCGTGCACTCTCGGGCCGTCACGCCATCGTGCTGCCGAATGCCGTCGATACGGACCTCTTCCGGCCAGGAGAATGGCCTGAACAACTCGCCGCGCAATACGGCATTCAACGGGGTGAATTGGTGCTTGCCTTCTCTGGCGAGTTGCGAGCCAAGAAAGGTCTGTCATTTCTCATCCAGGCGTTCCGCGAAATTGCCGACAGCCGCGCAGCGCGGCTGATGATCATCGGAACGGTCCGTGCCCAGGATCGTGGAGAGTTCGAAAGATCGGTTGGGGTAGCCGCCGAATCAAAGCCGGCGTTCATCGTGACAGGACATCTGGCCGATTCTGTCGTCGTCGCAGAGCATCTGCGACTTGCGGACGCCGTATTGATGCCGTCTCTCTGGGACGGCATGCCGAACAGCCTGTTGGAGGCGATGGCAGTGGGTGTACCCGTGATTGCATCGGACGCCGGTGCGATCCCCGAAATCGTGACGGATGGTGTTCATGGGCTGCTCTTGCCGAAGACCCACTTGCACCTGCTTGCGCAGCGGGTCGAAGAGCTGCTGGCTCTGTCGGCGTCCGCCCGACGCTCGTTGGTGGAGGCCGCACGTCAGCGCGTGTGCGACGGTCACAGTCTCGCAGGCGAACGCGCACGGGTGGCCGACATTCTGGCGGATGTGAGCAAGAGCGCGTCATAAAGGGCCAGCAGCTGCTCGTTGGCTCGCGTCCACGTGTATCGCCCGGCCACGTGGTCGCGCGCCTGCCGCGAGAGCCGAAGTGCGAGCGCGCGGTCGTCGGCGAGTTGGAGGATCGCGTTTTTCAGATTTCCCGCGTCTCCCGACCGAATGGGCAGATAATGGCTTAGCGGGTCGGCTAGTTCTCGTACGACCGGCAAGTCGGCCGCGATCACCGGGCAGCCGGAAAACATGGCTTCGAGCAGCTTCAGCGGGCAGCACCCCTGCCGTGTATTCCGGTCGACGGCCAGCAGGGGTACGACCGTCATATGGCTCTCGTGAAGCAGCTGGGCAACTGCCGATGAGTCATGCAACTGCCCGAACTCGACACACTGGCCCACCTCAAGTTGATCGACCAGTTGCTCCAGTTCCTGCCGACGCTGCTTGGTTGCCACTCCCACCAGACGCAGGCGAACCGAGCGTTCTCTGGCGACCAGCGCAACTGCTTGTATGAGTGTCTCAATTCCCTGCCACCACGACAGCGTGCCGAGGTAGAGGATTTCGAGTTGGCTTCCGTCGGCCGCTGGCGGGGCTCGATACGAAAAGACGGTCGGGTCAACGCCGTTGGGAATCACCGAGATCTTATCGGCTGGGATTCCGCGTTCACTAATGAACTGGCGATTCGTATCGCTGACGGTGACGATGGCATCGGCTGCTTGCAGACAGGCCGCTTCCTGCCGCCTGAGCTTCTCCACCAGCGCCGGGTTATCGATAAGTCCGGCATAATGGTACTTCAACTCGACCGACGGGAACCCGTTGGCTTCGTACAACAGCCGGGCACCCTTCCTGACCTGCGGGTGAACCAGTGGATACCCTTCGAAGTTCGAACGAAAGTGGATCAGTTCGAAGGGTTGACGGCGTAACAATTCGGTAAGTTTCACTCGGAATGTACGCGCCCGTCCGATCGGGTTATCGTCGGGACAGCCCACCACCAACTGCCGCACACCCGGCGCAAACGGGCGAACATCCACGTCCTCTGGCCCCGGGGTGATCAGGACGACTGAGCCATAGCGGTTGCCAATCGCTCGGACAAACGCTTCAATATGCGTGTTGGCTCCCTTACAGCCGGGCACGCGATCGAATGACGTGTACAACAGTCGTGGAGGCATCACGAATTTCACCGCCATTTTCTCGCTGCTGAGGTTGACATGACTCGATGCCAAGCGCCTAGTAGTGAGTAGCTGACGAAACTACGGGCGGTATCCCGGGTTTGTCAAGGGGTGCCGCTCCGATATGGGCCAGGTGTTGCCTCTATCGACCAGCGAGTCGGCAGGAAGGAAGTTTATGCAGGAGCTACCTCGTTTCGATGTTCGAGATGATGTGGCGGCCCTCCCGGTTGATTTCCGACAGACCCTGGTCTATCAGACGATCGGCAGCCCGGCGCAAATCCAACAGGATCTCCTTGGCCTGCAAAGCCTCGACCGGGAGGCGGAGCGGAAGCGGGTCATCTGGACGATGCTGACTATCGCGTCAGCCGCCTTCACCGTCTTCTGCTTACTTAAGCTGATATTGTCCGGTGTCCCTGATCCCTTGGTGAGTACTTGCCTGGTGCTGGGAGTTGCCGGCACGGTCGCCACAGGCATCATGTCAGCGAAGTATCGTCGACTTGATCTCGACAATCGGCGCTACAGGCTCACGCGAGAAGTCATGCGATACCTGGCGGCCGACATGATGCCGGGCCGGATGCTTGACATCAAGATCGACTTCAATTCCTATCAGAATCAGCGTTACCAAACGGGCGGCTCATCAGCTGGCACATTGTATGCGGTCCCGTGGCTGGCGATGAAGGGCACATTGGCTGATGGGAATCGGTTTCGACTGAGCGTAACGCAGATTGTCAAGCGGAAGTCGCGAGCGAAACGGAAGTACACGAAGGTCCGGGAGGCGTTTCGCGAGAAGATCCAGCTGGCAATTCGGCCTCGACGAGGTCGCTACACCGGACTGGAACGGATGAAGGACTTGATCCGCAGCGCGACGCTACCCGCGGGACTGCAACGAATGAACGCCGCGTGCAGTGCGGAGCGGATCGCCATCGTAGCGGTTACAGACTGCCACCGGCGAGTGAAAGGACGATACGGGGTCGAGGGACAAGATGCCGACCAGTTAACCAGCGATCAGCATTCGATCCTGGGGCTCTTTATCGCCTGTTATCATTGTCTGGGGAAATGCCGGGTCCGCAGGAAAGGTGTCTGAATGTACAACCTCGGACAGATGTTGCAAGACCCGGATGCGCGCCAGCGGCTGGTCAGGCATGTCGCAGGGTGCGAATCGGAGGTTACGTTGCGATGCCTGAAGATCAAGGTCACGTCCCAATGCAATCTGCGCTGCACGATGTGCAGGTATTGGCGAATCGACAACGAACAGTTGCCTCGCCCGGCTCTGTCCGCCGCCCTGGCGAGCGCGGCGTCCTTGGGATGTCGGAAAGTGCACTTCAGTGGTGGCGAAGTGACGTTGTACCACGATCTGGTCGCGTTGATCGAGCAAGGGTCCCGCTTGGGGATGCGCGTCAATCTGACCACTAACGGGATTCTGATGGACAAGGAACGTGCGCGGCAATGGATTGATGCCGGGCTGCGATCCGCTTCGTTTTCAATCGACGGAGTCGATCCCAAGAGTCACGACCGGATCCGCGGTATGAACGGGGCGTTCAAGCGGACCGTGCGTGCGATCCGGATCCTCCGCCGTGAAAGCGAACGCCGACACGCCAAACTGTCGATCCGGATTAACTGCGTGATCTCTCGGCACAATCTGCGGGACCTGCCAGGACTCATCCGGTTGGCCGGGGAATTGGGGGCTGTCGACGTCCTGCCGATGCCGGTCGACGGCAAAAGGGCTGAACGCCCCTTGCAGCGGGAAATCGATGCCTTCAATCGTGAACTCGTTCCCGAGATCCAGCAGTTGCGCCGTTGCTACGGGATGCCGATCAACTTCGGACGGATATACCCATTCGGACGCCGGAAGGAAGAGCGGCAACTCGCTTCTCGTGGAAAGTACGCACTGGGATACTACGAACACAATCTCTGCTACGCTCCCTATCTGCATACCTTCGTGAGTCACACCGGCAGCGTGTACGCCTGTTGCATGACGCGCGACAGGATACGCCCGCTCGGAAATATCCTCACCGATTCACTGGCTGAGATCTTCCGCGGCGAGCCGTATTGCAGACTGCGGCGTTCGATGCAAGATAAACGTCTGCCGATATGCGCTCTCTGCGACCAGTTCCTCCAGGAAAACCGCCTCGTCAAGAGCCGTTTAGCAGAGTATGAAATCCCGGCCGCAGTCACTCGGATCACGGAGTTGAAGGAATGATGACGATCTCTCGCTGTCCGATCGCCGCCGTCCTGGCTGCGGTCGTATGCGTCGGCTGTCAGAAGGAGACCGCAACGTCGCGTCCCTCGACGCGCGTCAAAGAACCGCCTGACCACACGGTTCTAGCCGAAGCTCCTTACGAGTCGTCACTCCCTGCGGCCGTTCACGCGGGCAAGGTCGAGTTGCGCGATGGGGACGGCCAGGAGTTATTCAGTTTCAAACCCCAAGACGGAAACGGCACTCAGTTCTGCGACCGCGAGGGTGTAGCGCTCTGCACGTTGGCATACGCCGACGGAATCCTGAAGGTCAAGCGTGCCGATGACCAACCATTGTGTGAACTGAAGAAGAAAGGCGACAAGGTAATGGTCAAGGACGCCACAGGTGAGAACGAACTGTTCAAGTTCAAGCTGAAGGGTGAAGATATCGACGCCTATGCTCCGGGCGACCGACGCCTTTACCGCATCAGGAAGAAGGATTATGGCTACGCTCTGGAAGACAATCAGGATCAGACGTTGTTTCGTGCCAAGGCGAAAGATGGCAAAACGGTGTTGCGTGATCCGCACGACGTGACAGTACTATCGTGCGCGGATGTTTCGACGCCGCTGGGGTTGGTTTTCTTTCGCATGAAAGAACTGTCCCCACAGCAACAGGCAGCCTGCTTCGTGTTTTTTCTTGAGCGGTAAGTTCAGGGGAGAGTCTCGTGTCAGAATATCCCGTCGGTAAAGGCGAGTGCCAGGAAACGAGCGGATTCCTGTTTTCGCACCCGTGCGGCGAGGTCGCCCTGCGTAGTTGCGTGAAGTGCCAGAAGGAGATCTGCGACCGGCATACGGTGAGGGAGGTCCAGGCGGGCGATGGCGAAGAACTGGTGCTCTGTACGACGTGTGCGAAGGAATCCCACGCCGCTGCGCCGGGCCCAGGCTCGCGACGGACCACGGATGGTTACGCGGATAATCCCCATTTCTATATGTATCATCACTATCCCCATTCCCAACACCAACTGGACCGGGACGAGTTCACCGATGCTGATGAGGCGGCACTCGGGGACAGCACGGCTGCTGGCAAAACGCGACGCTTCGAAGACGATATGGGCGCCAGCTAGAGGGCTGGCAATAACGGGTTCCTGGGACGGGAGGACTGGGCACCGTCTGTACCCGACATGGACCGACGGGCTCCTCCCCACTCGGGCGGAACCCCTGCTACCGGAATTTTCGGATTCAACATCGCGGCAGGCACCGTAGAGCGTCGAGCGACTACGGGCGTTGAACGGTTGGCGGCGTTGGTCACCGAGGCGTCCGAACCGCAGAGTATCGAACAAGGAATGTCCAATTACCCCGTGGCAGAATCACGTTCGCGGACCCCGGCGATCGTTCGATGCGTTGCTCTGGTTGTGCCACTTCTTTCTTCATTCTGCGTTGTCTGTTCGCTATTATGTGGTTTTCTATCGGATTCTTCCGCGGCGCTCGTCATGCTCGGTTCACCCAAGTGTCTCTATTACGCCTTCGGTGGCGGGCTGGGCCATGGGACGCGTGCCATGGCCCTGGCCCGCAAGCTGGCGCGCGTGGTGGGTGGCGAACATTACATCCTGCTCAACTCACCGTTCGCCGCGACGCTCCGCCAGGAGATAACCCGCGAACCCCGGCTACAGACCCAAGAACTTTCTCCCCTTGCCACAAAGGTCCAAGCCGCCGAATTTGTTCGCCAGGCCATCGAATCGTACCGGCCTGACGCCCTGATTGTGGATACGTTTCCGCGTGGCCTGGGCGGCGAGCTGATTCCCGTTTTGTCGCACTGGAAGCGGGGGCGGAGAGTATTGATCGGCCGGACCCTGCCAGCAGTCTATGTGCAGAGCTATCAACTGGACCTGTTTATCAGCCGGCACTACGACCAGCTCATCGCACCGGGAGAGGCGAGTCCGTATGCACCGTCGCTGCCGGTCCATGCAACGAAGGCATTCCTTATCCGCGATTTCGACGAACTCCCCTCCGTTGCGGAAGCTGTTCGGCTGACGAAGACTGCTTTGGACGAACGCGTGATACTGGTAGTTGCCAGCGGTACGGATCACGAGTGTCGTGAAACCATGAGCCTTGCGATGCGACTTCTCCGGCGAGCTGAAGGTCGCGTCTCCGTACGTTTAGGATTACCCGAGGAGATCGGTAACGGACCGGGCGGTGACTCACTGAGAATCATTCGTCACTTTCCCCTGATCGAGTGTCTGCCGGCCATCCGCGTGGTGATCGGTGCTGGTGGGTATAATCTCATGCACGAAGTGCAGGCGCTGCAAGTTCCGACCTTTGCCCGTCCGCGCCAGCGCACGTACGACTGTCAGACCTCTCGTATAGACAAAGTACATCGCTTTTCAGATCTCGAGGACCTCTGGCCGCGTTTGGTCGAGGAAATGGAGGCACCTTATCAAGGCATACAGGCGTATGAGAATGGTGCGGCTGAGGCAGCCCGCAAGATAGCGGCGTCGTTGTGATTCGCTGCGGAATCAACGACCGTGATTCGGCAGCACGCCGCTGCCGACGCCGAACGACGAAATACTCAAAGACGAAAACCGGCCGCATGCGAGCTTCTTGACGGGTCAGTTCGGCAACCGAAATCCGTCATCGGGTATTCCGTCGATCATCATTCCATGTAGGTGATGCACGTAGCTCGCACTTGAGTGCGTGGCTGCCACCGTCCTCAACCGTGCCCGTGGCAATTCGGTTCGAAGAGGTCGGTTGTACGCCTTCTGCCCGCGCTAGGGTAGCGTGTGGCGGTATTCGTCTTGGTACAGGCCGATCTCGTCAAGGGGTTGGTCTCGAATGTCGGCAGCTGCTGGCGCATCCACGCCTGCACCAGTGGAAGCGACTCAGGGGTGACCGCGTCATCGGTTCCCCGATCTAGCGGATGATCAGCCGTACCAACGAGGTTCTGGAACCGGTCGACGTCGGCTTGTTTGGCTGATCCAGTCCGATCGATCGCCAGGTTTTCCGCAATATCGAGTTGGTCCAGCAGATTTCCGACGTTGTCGTCGAAACTGCAGATCTGGTTGGAGCAATCGATGAACACATTGCGGCGAACTGGATTGCCCAGCGGCTCACGCGGGTTCTCGTTCATGGTCGCCGCCGAGCGTGGATACCGGGTGCTTCAGGGGGGCTGCGTGTAGTCGAGTCGTTCAGCTTTTTCTTCCAGAGACCAGCTCCTGTCCCCCGGATCGTTCCATTGTTTCCAGGTCATGCCACAGTGACCAGGATATTTTCATCGTGTGCCTCTGGCTGCGAATCGCTTGATCTGCGCACGGCGAGAACCGAACGCCTGCTCAGAGCTTAGACCAAGCGAAATGAGCCGTCGTTTCGAGTACGGTTTGTTCAACTCCCCCTACATTTGAAAGACGGACCGGGTCATGTCGACCCATTTCCGCAGGCGGGCGCGGTCACCGTTGATGGTATAGACGTCGCGGACGAGGATTTCGAGGTTGCAGTCGCGAGCAGCCAGGCAGGTGTCGCGCATGTCTTGTTCCAGCTTATCCCAGACGGGATGGGGGCCGCTGATGTAAGCGGGGCGCGGCTTGCGGGAATAGACGTAGCGGTTGCCCAGGATTTCCGCGGTGCGAAACAGATTCGACCAGGCGGAAACGGAGACCGAACGAAGGTTCGGCAGGGCATCGATAATCATCTCGATGCGGTCGTCGATCCGTTCGCAGCAACCGTAGTAGATCAAGCCGAACCGTTGTGCCAGTCGGGCCAGGTAGGGGAGGACGAACTCCTGGTACATGGACGGGCTGATGCTCTCGAATTCCTGCGACTCAGCCCACGCCCAGAGGTCTTTCAATCGCACCTCCCCTGGAGTTGCCGCAGCGGGAAGATCAGAGACGTAGCCGTAGCTGCGCGGACCGGCCATCTGGCTGTCGGTGTTGCGAGCCAGCAGCCCTTCACGTTCAAGAAAGTCGAACGTGGCGATGCGATCCTCCACCAAGTACGACATCAGGTGATGAATGGCTTCCGGGGCGTCGTAAACCCAGTACAGCAGTCCCTGATTGCCGATGAAACGGTAGAGCTGCCAGGTTAGTCCGAAAAAAAAGTTCCCGTTGAAACCCAGGTCACCGAATTCACCGACGTCGAATTCGTAGGCAAAGGGATCGTAGTTTCCCAGCCGCACCGGAAGGATGTCGCCTAGGACGTCCTCCAGAATCGCCTTGAGCCGCAAAGATCTCTCACGGTCGACGCCGACCGTCCGAGTTCGCAAGCGGCCTATGTCTTGCGGGTTGGCAATGGGAAAGCTGAAACTGTAGGCAATCGATTCCGCATGGCCCGCCGCGGAACGAATCTCGACCGGCACGCCGTAATCGGAAAACTGCATTTTCCAGCCGAGTTGGTAGTACGGTTCGATGACCAAATCGTCTCCCAGCTCTTCGGCTTGGCGAAGCGTGATCCGCATGTTCTTCTCGATGTTGCGGAGAAACGGATCCTGGCAGAGAATTTCCCGCTCTTCCACGTAACCGTCAATCCATGCCGTCTCGACCAGAATCACGGGTCTTTCAGCTCGCAGGTCGTGCACAGCCTGCCAGAGCCGCTTGCGCTCCGCCATCACGGGCAGGGACGCTTGCTCCATCCAGCGACTGGCGAGGTCACGAATGACGGATTGGTCCGATGGGGAGATCATGGGTATACTCCTGGGTCGGCCGAGCCTGATCGCATCCTATCAAAGGAACGAGCCAAGACACGCTGCTGTCATGCCTATCGGTCCTCTCGGCAACAGGATGATGCAGGCCCCGCCAGCGCTGGGCGATGTATGCAACCTTTTCACACACTGGCCAAGCCAGTGCAACCCGACGATCTGAGTCATGAAGAATCGAAGTATCGATCGGCCTTGAGTTCCAACCTCGCGCATTAGACCACTCCTTACGGCACAACTCAACCGCTGTCAAGAAAGATGGTAGAAGTTTGCGCATGGAAACAGACAACCTGGAACGTCCTGCGATTCACGGGTGCTGAATGTGTGACGACGCCAGTCAGCGAGGCGCTGGATCCGAGGAATACCCAACAAGGAACATCCAATTTCGCAGAGGAATGACCGTGCACCTGGTCATGTCTCGCAGTCCTCGCAATCGTTTGGCCGTCGCTCTCGCCAGACTTCGTCGTCTTATCTCACAGCGCGGCTGCTCGTTCGATACTCCGCGGTACTCCCGGGAAGCCTTGGGAGGGCGATATCCGCGATTGCTGCCGTCGCCGGGGTACCATGTGCACAAGGACGTGACGCGTGTGATCCGGGAAACCGACTCTGACG
The DNA here is from genome assembly GCA_041752115.1 of Pirellulaceae bacterium. Taxonomy (GTDB): domain Bacteria; phylum Planctomycetota; class Planctomycetia; order Pirellulales; family Pirellulaceae; genus JAJRVM01. Next base: position 16,902 of record JBGSHS010000235.1, read on the forward strand.
TTGGCCGTTCATACTCAGCCGCATACAATGAGGGACAACCGCCAGCCAAGTTGATGGGGCACTCGAACGCTTCAGAGCGAGTTCTCTACACACTGGCATTGGCCGAGCAACATGCAGTCAACATCCTTGTGTGCCACCCTTCCGGGCCCGCCCGGGATACCGTAGCCCAACTCAAGCTGCACCTTGGTCCTGGCGGGGATGTATGGTGTGGAGATCTCAGCGGGCGTTCAGGTCGCCCGGACGGCACTGGCGAACCGTCATCATCGCCTAAGCAAGTGGAGTGGATCGGATGAAACACATCTATTCAGCGGTCTTGGGCGAGAAGTACTGGTCTACCACTCGTCTCGGACGCATGACACTGGCTACCATCTTGGCTATCCTGCTGATCCACTCTTCATGGGCGATTGGGCAGGAGTCCTCATCCACGAGCCAACGCCTGCTGGCCAAAGCTCAGGCTGCGGTCGCTGAAATACAAAGACGAGTTGAATCCGGAGAAGTGCCCCAGGATGTGATCAACGATCTACAGAAGCTTGACACTCTGATGCAGGCGGGAAACTTCAAAGGAGCAGAAACGCTTCTGGATAACGCACTGGTCGCGCTCGGGATCGATCCGCAGACAATAACCCCGAATACCGCACACGCTGCACCGGCTCAACGTGACGCACCGGCCGATCACCGATTGCCTTCCGAACTCAGTCGGGTGGGCTTCACAAAGATCTTCGACGGCCAAACGCTCGACAACTGGGACGGCGATCCCGAGTACTGGAAGGTGGAGGGAGGAATGCTGGTCGGTGAGGTGACTCCGGAGAATCTGCTGGAGCAGAATTCGTGGATTGTGTGGCGAGGAAGCCTGGTAGAGGATTTCGAACTCGTGTTGGAATACCGTGTGTCCGCTCAGGGCAACAGCGGTGTTGGTTACCGTCTGGCTGAAGTGGAAGGCCAGCCGTTCGCGGTTCGCGGACCGCAGGCGGACATCCACGGTCTCAACATGTTCACAGGTATCTGCTACGAAGAAAACGGACGCAGATTGCTTGCTGCGCGTGGCCAATCAACCTGGATTGACGATCCTGGCACGCGCCCGCGACTGATCGCACAATTCGGCGGCCCGGAGGAACTGCAGGGTGTTGTTCGTAAGGAGGACTGGAATCGGTACCGCCTGGTCGTCGTCGGGCACGATGCCAGGCACTTCATTAACGGCGTTCTCATGAGCGAGGTGCATGATCATGATGAAACGAATCGCATGAAGAAGGGCCTGCTTGGGGTGCAGGTGCATGTTGGTCCCCCGATGAAGATCGAGTTTCGAGACATCTACTTGAAACACTTGGGCACGTCGCCCAAGGGAGCCACGAATCGCGAGAGCGTGACTTACCATCACGGTGATCTGCTCGAACTTGAGCATGCACCCTCATTTGAACACTTCGTTCAGCAGACAGCGAAGCTGACCGCTCCCGTGACCGAAAGAATGATTGACTCCCGCACGGAATTGACTGTCGTCACTCGCGATCTTGGCATCGTGCGACATGACCTGGCAAACGTGGCGCTGTACGGAGAGGTCAAACCTGAATTGAGCCGGGAACGTTCTTACGATCTGATCGTGATGTCTCCCGACTTTGTTGTGCGAGTACCGGACAGCGGTTTTCGTCGGATCGGCAAGTCGGCCGACGAAGAATACACGGTGCGTCTCAAGTGGGATGACGCCGCTCGCCGTTATCGACTGTTGGACCTGAAGCCCGCTCCGCAAATGGGGAAGGAGGCGGCCGACGCTGGCCCACGATCCTCCCGCCCGACCAAGCCTGGCGTGCTTCGCGAAGAAGTAGGTGGAGCGTTACCGCCTTGGGTCGATGACGCACAGACGTTCATCATGTTGCCTACGCGTCCTACTCGAGCCCGGGAGTTGCATGTGAGTGTCAACGGTGCCTGGGGCGGCATTCCCGGGAAATACTCCATTCTCCCGCATATCCCCAGCATCCAGGCCGAGTACGAATATGACCAGCAAGCTTTCGTTGATGCCAGTCACAATGCCGGCCTGCTCGTACCAGCGGCAATCAACACGATTGAAGGGTTCTCCGCCCTGCGGGAAGTTATTCCTGACCTGGATGAGATGGCCTGTCGCAATGCGGATGGCCACCTCGCGTCCGCAGGTAGTGACATGACGTTGATGTGTTCGCTCAATCCGGATTGGGTGCAATGGGAGGTCGACACGGGAAAGGCAGCAATTGATGCGGGCGCAGATTGGATCCTGCTGGACACCCCCATGGGCGCCTCATTCCTCAGCGGATTCCTGAAGGCCGGATTCTGTGACCATTGCATGTCCAACTTCGCCGACTATCTCGGCGAAAAGTATCAGCACACGGAATTGCAACAACGTTTCGGCATCGAGTGGTTCGATCGGCAGGACATCGCACGACGACTGACGGCGATGCAGGCTGTAACACCGATGGCAGATAGCGCTCACACGAAGTCGACTCCCGACGCATTGCTCTACCAGGAATTCATGAGATGTCAGGAAGAGTCCAACTTCGCCACCCGCAGGCACTTGCTGGAGGCCCTGCACCAGTACGCTAAGGATCACCACAAAGAGGTTGTCTTCGGCACCAACGCCGCCGATCTGGGGACGCAGAACCCAGGCGGACACTGGATTCGAGGTCTGATGTTCGCCGATCTCGTCGACCTCTTCACGTATGAGTTGAACAACGACCCGCTCGGGAGCTTCGGGACGCCGCTAACCACGCTGCCGCGGGGGAAATGGGCCGCTTTTCATAAGCTGGCGTACGCTGTGCATCAACGTCGTTCCGCTGCCCTGATCCACACGCACGATACAGACCTGCTATACAGAAAGGCTCAGCAAGGCCAATCGTCATTGACGTGGATGGCAATACAGTCCATCGAGGCCTATGCGGCAAATGGGGCCTACGTGCCCTTTCATGGTGATGCGGGAGAATTCGGCGCATTTCCGATGAAGGCCATTTGGGAAAAAGCCTTCGAGCACAATCGGTTCGTTCAGGAACACCAAGACCTGTATCGAGGGGCACTCGTGTCCGGTTCGACGGTTGCGTTCCTGTTCTTATTCAACGAGCGAGGGCGTACGATCCCCTCGGTGTATCCATCGTACCTTGGTATGGCCCAGGGGTTTGTCGAAGGCAACTACCCGTTTGATGTGGTCTTTGCCGGCGACGGGCATTACGTTCAGGATCGCTTGGACAGCAAGCAACTTGAGCCCTATAAGATCGTCATTGTCCCCAGCCCCATCGACCCGACCGAACACCAGAAACTGGTGGTCGCGTCCTTCGTTCAGGCGGGCGGCGTTGTCGTGTGTCAGGAACCAGATCGCCTGGGACTGGTAGCTGAAGCTGTCAAGACTGCGGACGATCCGAACTCCTGGTGGAAGACTGAATTGCAGTGCGGCAAAGGCTCGGTGCGCGTACTTGCAGGGGATGTAGGACTAACGGATACGCACGACGTGGGTTCCACGTTCTTCCGCCAGTATACTCCTGAGTTGAGATTACGGGTCGCGCAGTTGGCCGAGGACCTCGGGCTCGTGTCTTTGCTCCAGGACCATCGTGATGGTCTCCTGTCGGCATTCCCAAGTACCCAGCGCGACAAACATCGCGTCGTTGTGCATCTTGTGAATTACGACATCGACTATGCGCGGGACGCAATCCGCCCAAAGTCCAACGTCCGTGTGACGCTGCCTGCGCCGTCGTTCCTGGGCGAGGAATTAGCAGGAACCTTGTATGCTTGCGACGCGGATGACGCCGTGACGGTTCCCGTGATCCGTGACAAAGGGATGCTTCACTGCACCATCCCCGAAGTGAATCTGGGGGCAGTGCTCGTGATTTCATCTCCAGGTTCAACCGACTGAGACAAGGCAAGCAGGGCAGGTGAGTCGAGTCTCGGGATACGATGCTCGCATACATCCCAGAAGAAGTTCAGGCAATCGGAGGGGGTGGCACTGGCCTCGTAGCAGCACCCTATGGCACCTTGCCGGTATTCCTTTGCCTTTCGTGCGCAGTCCGACAGAGCCTGCCAGGTTTGTCCATCGTGAGCGAGCGGATCGTCGACGGCAGTTTTCGTGCTGAGCGACGGAACGCCGTTGATGCGAATACTCAGCGAACCAGCGACACCCGACCGCTTTCGCTCCAGGTACCGGTCGACCTGCATGCCTCCGGGACGGTACACTGTACTCAGTTCCGACGGAACGTGCAGGTCGGGACTCTGAAAACCAGTCTGCTGTGCGGGATCTGTGGCTGAACCCAGACGTTCAGCCCGCGACAATAGTATCACACGAGGAGAGCGAGCCGGGACCATGAAGCGCCTTCGAACGACTGTCTGTGCCCTTATTGCATTTTGTTTTTTCCACTTCCCGCATCTGACGCATGCCGACTCGCCTGCCAGACTGGCTCACGACTACTATATCACTCCAGTGCTGTTCCGGTCGGTACAGGTCGACGACCGGTTCTGGACGCCCCGGCTGGAAACGAGCCGCAAGGTGACCATTCCGTACGCCTTCCAACAATGCGAGGAGACCAGCCGGGTCAGCAATTTCGAAATCGCAGCCGGCCTGAAGAAGGGCCAGCACGAGGGTGCCTCGTTCAATGATTCGGACGTTTATAAGATCATGGAAGGTGCCGCGTATTCCTTGCAGGTCAATCCGGACCCGAAAATGCGCGCCTATCTGGACCGGTTGATCCAGGTCGTTGGCGAAGCTCAATGGCCCGACGGGTATCTTTTCACGTTCTACTCCGTGCCCGAAAGGCAGCCGGATCAGATCTGGACGAATATCCCGTGGATTCACGAACTGTACTGCGCCGGCCATCTCTACGAGGCGGCCGTAGCTCATTACGAAGTGACCGGCGACAAGACGTTGCTGGAGATTGCGAAGGAAAACGCAAGTCTGATCTGCCAAGTCTTCCACCCGCAAGGACGTACTGATCCGCCTGGACACCAGGAGATCGAGATCGGCTTGTGCAAGCTCTACCGCGTCACTGGCGATGAGAAGTACCTGAATCAGGCCAAGTTCTTTCTGGATCAGCGAGGGCGTCTGGGCCATCGCGGTCCGGACGGCCACGGCGGCCTGTATGGGACCTACGGCCAGGACCATATTCCGGTAGTCCAGCAAACGGAAGCGGTCGGGCACAGTGTCCGAGCGGCTTATCAGTACACGGGCATGGCAGATGTCGCGGCGCTGACGGGCAATCCGGACTACGTCAACGCGATCGACACGATCTGGCGCGACGTGGTGACCACCAAGTTGTACATCACCGGTGGTATCGGTGCGGCCGGTGGACACGAGGGGTTCGGGGGCCCGTATGAACTCCCCAACATGACTGCCTATTGTGAGACGTGTGCCTCGATTGCCAATATTCTGTGGAATCACCGCATGTTTCTGATGCGCGGCGACGCCAAGTACGTTGACGTGTTGGAGCGGACTCTGTACAACGCGGCCCTGTCAGGCATTTCTCTGGAAGGCGACCGCTTTTTCTATCCCAATGTGCTGGAATCGGTCGGCCAGCATGCGCGGAGTCCATGGTTCGGCTGTGACTGCTGTCCATCCAACGTGGCCCGCTTCATTCCGTCGGTTCCTGGCTTCGCCTACGCCATGAAAGACAACGATGTCTACGTCAATTTGTTCCTCGGAAGCAGCGCGACCATCGACACGACCGGGAACAAGCTGAAACTCGTACAGGAAACAGAGTATCCGTGGAGCGGTCAGGTGAAACTCACGGTGGCACCTGAGCGGCCGGGCAGATTTGCTCTGCTGGTACGCATTCCCGGATGGGCCCGGAACGAGCCGGTACCGAGCAACTTGTACTCGTTCCAGGACGCTCTGCCCGACGCCGTCGAGCTGAAGATCAATGGCGAGCCGGTCGTGCCGCAGATGGACAAAGGCTACGCGCGTCTGGAACGAGTCTGGCAGCCGGGCGACACGGTCGAACTGAATCTGCCCATGCAAGTGCGGCGGATCGTTTCGCATGAGAAGATCGCGTCCAATCAAGGCAAAGTCGCTCTGCAACGCGGACCGGTGGTCTACTGTCTGGAAGGCCCCGATAACGAGGGCAAAGTGCTGGACCTGGTCATTCCCGATCATGCCGAACTGACGACGCAGCTCCAGCCCGATCTTCTCGGTGGTGTCGTCACGATCAGCGGGCAGGCCGAAACGGCCAAGCGGACGCTGGACGGCCGAATTGTGCCGGATGACAAGCGGCCATTCGTGGCCATTCCCTACTATGCCTGGGCCCATCGCGGTCCAGGCCAAATGACGGTTTGGCCGGCACGTGTACCGGAAGGGGCTCGCCCCAAGCCGGCCGATACCCTGACGTATGTGAGCCAGACCACTGCCTCGTTCGTGCATGTGTCGTTGGACGCCATCAAGGATCAGAATGTACCGGCCGATTCGGCCGATTCCTCCAACCTGCAACTGGATTTCTGGCCGCACAGTGGCACGACCGAATGGGTGCAGTTCCAGTGGGACACTCCGCAGCGATTGTCCCGCGTGAAGGTCTACTGGTTCGATGACACGGGCCGCGGCGCGTGTCACTTGCCGAAGCAATGGCGCATTCTCTACTGCGATCAAGATGGCCAGTTCCAAGCGGTCAAGAGTCACGGGGCCTTCGGAACCGAAAAAGACACGTTCAATACCGTCGAATTCGATCCCGTCACCACGACCGCCATCAAGCTGGAAATCGATTTGCAGCCGGAATGGTCAGCCGGAATTCAAGAGGTTGTTATCGAATAGGACGACTCGTGCGGCGAACGCAATACGCTCTCGTCCTCATAGCCCGCTGGAGGCGGACGAGTCCAGCCTCGAGGCTATTCGCGCTCGCTGATTCAGCGGGAAGTGCACCGCTATTGCCGAACGTGCCGTGTTCAGTGGTCATCATCCTTGCGATCTGAGTCGGCGCTCGAGGCGTTTTACTGTCCGCGATTCGGTTCGGTTCCTCCGAGGTTGCCGAAGCGGGATCGCCGCCAGCAGGCTGCGGCGATCCCTACGCTGGAAGCCCGTGCGCACTCACAGGCGTTTCGGGTCGACCTGACAGCGAAGCGGTGTGCTCCACCGCATTTCTTCCGATTATTGAAAGAGGTGCTCACGCAGGCTAAAAGAACCCTCCTGCTCCAACCCCTCCTTTCATGCCGCGTTTGCCCTGCTCGTAGAGTCGCTCGAGTTCGTCGGCTTGCTTCCCCTGCAGGCGTCGTTTTGTTTCCTCCAGACCTTGCAGCAGATCCGAGCCCTGTTGCCTCCCCGACTCACCCGGCTGCCCGCTGCGTTCGAGCATTACGCCAGGCATTGACGGCGCGCCGCCCCATTCATCAGCGTTCCTGCCCCCGAATCCTCCCGCGCCACCACCGCCCCCCATGCCACCCATGCCCGCGGGGCCCGAGAAGCCTCCCGAACCCGGCTGTACATCACGCGGACGGATCTCCATGGGCTCGCGCACCGGGATTTCTCCGTTCGGGCGATCCTTGGCCGCGATCGTGCGCAGTCGCTGAAGAAGTGAAACAATCTGCTGGTGGACTTGCCACGTCTGGCTGACCACCAGCACGTCCGTGCCTTGGACCGGCAGTGCATCAATCCCTCCGGCTCCACCGACCTCATCCCACGCATCGGGTGCGACGTTGGACGTAATCGTCTGGATCAGTGTGTCAAAGTCGGACCAGATCTTTCCATCATGATCACGATAGCGAATCAATTCGGTGACCGGGTACGCCACCGTCGTCAGTTCGTTCTCCGCTTCTTCCGGAGTCGTGATCTTCAACGCCTCGTCTCGCACGACATAGGTGAGGTCGACTTCTTTGAGCATGAGATTCAGAGCTGCGCCGAGACTGAGACCCGTTGCGTCGAACGTCAATGGAGTATCGCCACTCAAGCCTACATCGTCCAACGCACGACGGTCGAGAATCACGGTGAAGTGGTATTGTTCCATGATCAGATTCGCGACATCTCGGAGCGGAGTTTCCTCGCACTTCAGAACCGCTGGCGCTTTCAAGATCTTCAGAATCCGCTGATCGCCCAGATCTTCGCCGGGCCCTGTGAGCACCGTGCCGGTCCCGTCCAGGTCCTGGGCTGCAGCTTGCAGTATGGTCTCCCGTGCCGCCTGGGCGCCAGGTTGGCTCAACGGCAGCATCGAAGAGGAACCACGTTGATAGGCGAAATTCCCGGACCCCGCGTGGGCGATGACGGTCGGACTACCAGCAACCTGTTCGGCAACGAACAGGCCGCGTCGATCGGTCTGTCCGGAGACCACCGTGGAATTCCCAGCTCCGATCACCTTGACTTCGGCTCCGTGCACGTACTGGTCGTTCGTCACGTCCTTGAGTGTGACACGCACGGTACCAGTCTGGGGATCACGATGCACCTCCAGTTCGAGCGGTGTCACCAGGACCAGTCCGCTGGCGAAGCGACTGCCACCGCGGCAGACGATCAGATATGCTCCGTTCTCCGTCAACTCCAAGGGGAGCATGCGACGCAGATCGCGGTAGTCCTTGCCGTCACCCAGCGCAACCGTCGTCTCGCGATAGGGCTCGATGCCAGCCAGGTTGATGTCGTGGACTCCCGCCAGATCCCGCCGAAGTAATGAAAACTTCTCCAGATCGATCCGGTAAACTGTGAGTTCGCAGGCGGCCACGTTGCGGTGGGTCAACTCGACTTCCACCGGTTCTCCGGGACGCAGGGTCGTTAACGCCGGCAATCTTATGTCCTCACGCAGGAAATCAACGATGGAGGCTCTGGCGTCGGGAAAACGGTCCTCCACCCGTCGATATTCCCCGAGCGCTTCGACTACCTGTCCGAGGCTATGATAGATCTGTCCGAGCACATAGATGGCAGACCACTTGTTGTCGCTCTCTGCCATCTGACCACTCGCTCTGTCGAGGAAACTGCCGCTTGCCACGTTGCGCAGCAACTGGATCGCCGAATCAGGTTCGCCGAGGATGAAGTGGCAGTAACCGGCCATGAACCAGAAGTCATCGAGCAGTTCGCTGTCGGGATAGCGCGCCGCGTAACGCTCGGTCGCCTTGGCTGCGCGCGCAAACTCTTTCGATTCCAGCAAGGCATTGGCGGCTGCGAAGGCAGCCTGATCAGCCGTCGGCGCCAGGGGATATTCGGTGAGAAAGCCCTCTTGCATCTGCCAGGCAGCCGTGATCAGGTCGGAGCTCTGCAGGCCGGCCGCTCGCAGTTGCGGATCCCGAGCAGCTTCAGGCGCCCAATCCGCAATTTGCTGTGCTAAGGCCAGGTGCGCCGTCGCTACATAAGGCTCGGGAGGATACTCGTTTAACAAACACCACAACACATGGGCGCTCGGCACGCGTTTCCCCATGCCGAGCAGGACACCGGCCACGCCTCCTTCGCGTGTAAAGGCACCTTCCACCGCAGCGCGAAAGACCTGGAAACTCCGTTCCGCCTCCCCCAGTTGTTGATAGGCCGAGCCGATCCGCATTACCTTGTCGAGGACGAACTCCTTGTCCGGCCATTGTTCGAAGATGATCTCGAAGTACCGCACAATCTGGTCGGATTTCTGCAGCTCGAGCGCCACTTCCAGCAGCATCTCCACCGATTCCCGATACGGCTCCGGCTGTAATGAGTACTGGGATAGTAGCTGTGTCAGCAGTGCCTCGGCTCGTGGCCAGTCGCGCTGCTGATACGCGTGTCTTCCCAACTCGTACAACTCCCGCGGTGTCCACTGGTAAGGGTCGGTACTGGCGGCACCGGCCGGCAGTACGCGCATTTGCTTCGGCTGCGCGACGGCGAACTCGCCTGGTCGATACGCATTGCAGACCACGGTCGCTCCCGCCTGCGACTGGCCCGCGAACTGACCGACTACTTCGTAGCGAATCGGTAGGAAAGTGCCTGCCTTGCCCAACCAGAAGGTCAGCGTGCCAGGTGCCATGTCCACCCGCTCATACGAACCACGAAGCGTCTCCGGCAATACGGTCACGCCGCTCGGGATCGGTTCCGTCACGATCAGGTACTCCAGCATCTCAGCTGGTGTGTGAGAGGCGACGTTGCGCTTGATCTGTAGTTCGACCTCACCTCGTTGACCAACCGGCAACTGCGTCAGCGGATTCACAAAAGCGATTGTCTTGTCGCGGACAATATCAAATCCGCGCGGCACAGATCGTCCATCCTGTTCCCGCGGGGCGGGCGCATACTCTCGTGTTACTTGCCACGCCTGGGTGGAACTCTGCAGCGGATCAGCGCTCAGTACACCAGACAAAGACACCTCGTACGCAAAGCCTCCGGGTCCGGTCGGTTCAAGCACGACGCGCTGGGGCCCGTCCACCAGTTGATCCGTTGGGAACTCCAACAGATGTTCGCCTGACCCCTCCGACAGGTCGAGAGTCTGGGCCGGCAGATCATTGACCGACACTTTGACGCCGGGGGCCTGGCCCGACGGTCGATGCCGCTCGAACCAGCGACAAAGGGCAAGCGTCGCCGGTCCGGTTGCGCGATCCGGCGTCCAACGCAGTCCCCGACGCCGGGCCAGAACCTGATCGATGACGGCGCCCGATGTCGTCGCATCGGGGTCGGTACTGGTCAGCGCCAACGCGTGCAAAGCGAGCCACTGCACGTCGGCGACGTGGGCAGCCAAAGGAGCGGCTGGCGGAGGACTGGCCGCAGCTGTGCCACGTTCGGCACGCTGCTCGCATATACTCAGCAGATCCGCCGCCACGGGGAGCCGATCCATCGCTACGAACGTCAGCGCCAGATACAACAGCGCCGGCGTCGACAGTTGCGCTCGCTCTCGATGAAGCCGATTGGCGAGCGAAAAATCAGGTTGCCCGGCGACTGTCAAAGCGTGCAGCAGGATCGCTTTGCTCTCATGATCGTGGGGAGCTGTCTCGGCCAGCTGCGCGGTGAGATATTTCGTGGCCGGCTGCAGGCAATCGTCCGATACGCGATAACCTGCACCACGAGCCAGGCTCAGCGCCCAGACCACGCGGGCGGTGGCATATCGATCGTGCGCCACTGCGCCAAGAGACCAGCCCCAGGCGCCGGCGTCCGTCTGTGCACACACCAGCTCGGCAATGGTCGTGCAAATCCTGGCAGTGAGTTGTCGCGCTCGAGGCTCATTGGCGGTCCGCGGTAGCTGGAGCATCTGCTGGACTGCCAACGCAGCCATCAAGTCACTACTCAACGAGTCGGTCATTGACGCCGGACTATCACCTGCCCGAGAAGTCCCGCGCGGCAACATCACCGCATCCCACAAGCTCCCTTCGATCCCCGTGCGCACCGAGACGCGCAGACGCCACGAATCACGTGCCGCTCCAGCCGGTGGATCGATAGGTACGCTACGCTTCGCTTCCGCCACACCGCTGGTAGTCGCGCGCGAAGTCATGCCCTGTGGCAACACGGGAACGGATCGATCGATCGTATCGACACGTTCGCCCTGCTTCAGGAGCAGGCGAATTGTCGCCAGATACTCATGTCCGCCCGAGGGCATCTCTGTCGAGTCCTGTCGATTCAGGACGAGGGGCGCGATGGGAAACCGTACGACCTGGTGTCCGCTGTCGGTCACTGTCACGCTGCGTGTCTCTTCGAAAACCTGCCCCTCGAAGTTGACGGTGAGCTGCGCGTCCACCGTCGCGGGCACAATCAGCTCATGATGGACGATGGCAACAATTTCCGTCTCATCACCCCCGACCAATGCTGCGGGCACTCGGAGCTCGCCGAACAGCTCCTGATGGGCCACAATCGTTTCTACGGCCTCTCCCGCAACAGCTTGCTGAGTGATGCCCTTCGCCACGATCTTCCAGGTTGCCAGACGTCTCGGGATGGTTACCGTGACGGCCGCCTTTCCGGTGCTATCGGTCGTGACCGTCGGACACCAATAAGCCGTGTTCCACCGCTGAGCACTTCGCGTCTGTACATTGCTCGCCAACACAGCATTGTCGTGTTGCGCTGGAATACGCTGTTCTGCCATCGGCATGCCAGGATAGGTTCCGGGCGGAACCGGCATTCCCGGCCACTGCGCAGATCCTGCCGGCGGCGTTGATGATGTGGGGGGATTGCCGTGTGCCGGCACTCGAGTGGGGAAAGGCGGTTGCTGAGTCCTGCGGTGATGGGTGACCGACGGCAGGTGATTGTTCGGTATCGTGGTGGGATGATACCCAAACGCGATTCCCGAACCAGTACGCACGCAGAGCGGACGATCGGTCACTTGGAAGAAATCGGATAGAGCAAGCGGCGATGGTCCAGACGGCGATGGTCCAGACGGCGATGGTCCAAACGGCGATGGTCCAAACGGTGATGGTCCAAACGGTGATGGTCCAAAGGACGGTGCAGAGTCCGCCTCTTCGACCAGCGCCAGACTGATTTCGGCAGGCACTCCCAGGCCTTGCATGTCGGTGGTGTGAATCGTGATCTCCAGCGACTGTCCCGGTCTGATTCGGTTCTTCTCCTGTTCCTGACCGGGATAAGACAAGTTGATTTGCAGTGCGTGGTCGACGTGGAATGTGTGGGAGGCTGAAACGAAACGCTCAGCATCGCGTTGTTCCCCAGCGGTATTCTCAGCCTCGCTGCCGGGTGCCGTGCGGGTATCTCGAATGACGACGGCCTGCAGCTGGACTTGAGGTGCGAATCGCGCATCCAAATCGATCGGGAGCGGGTTGGGGCCGCGCTGGAGCTGTACGAGTTGATAATCCCAGACGCGATCGGCTTGCATGGTTACCAGGGCCATGGCGGGTTCGTCTCGCCAATGCAGCGTGACCTCAGCTCGATCGCCGACGCGCCAGCGACGATCGTCCACGAGCAGCCGCAAACGGGTGCGATCGTCGTCTCCGGAGATCACCACGTCGCGCTGTCCGATCACCGGATTCTCCTGCGGATCTTCACCGGTGGCACGCAGTCGATACTGTCCGGCAGTCTCGACCTTGAGTGCCACCGTTGCGGTACCGTCTGCCTCGTTGGTGACCACCGAATACTCGTCGATAACCTGCTCACTCAGGATGTTTCCTGCCTTCGTCAGTTGGCACAGCTCCAGGTTGAAAGGCTGGCCCACCGGCTTGCCCTCAGCGCTGCGAGTTGTGAGGACGACATTAAACTCTTCATCCGTGAGGTACAGGTTGCGCGGTGTCGACACGTCGACGGTGAATCCTCGGACTGCCAGGTACAGCCGCCGCTGCTGCTCGATCTTGTGGTCCGGCAGTTTGACGGTCACGGTGACCACTTGGTCCGCAAAGAAGTTGCGTGTGGAGAGAGTGAAAGGCACCTCTCCCTTGTCGTTCGTCCAGGCCGCAAAGTCTCGATCGTTCTCCAACTGATACTGGATTCGTTGACCTCGCAATGGCTCGCCGTAGTCATATGCGGCACGGATGGTGCCTGTGATCTCCTCGCCTCGATAATAGACGCTTTTGGGCAGGTTGACCGATACGCGGATCGGATTGGAGTGACCGGCATCGACCAGAAACGTGCCGTGATAAACATGATCCGCCTCATCTTTCGCCTGAATGCGGTAGGTGCCCGGCGGGCTGGTCGCCGGGAGCGGAAACTGTATGTTGAATGTGCCAAAGGGGCTGAGTGCTGTCGGCTCGTGCCAGATCGAGCGTTCGCGCGGATCGAAAACCTCCAGTTCGTGGGCTCGGCCGGCTTCGATGGTCCATTCGCCTGTGTCAGCTCGGCGAATACAACCGCGCACATACACGCTGTCTCCTGCCTGGTAGACCGGGCGGTCTGTATAGATGTAGCCTTTGTCCGGCAAGGCTCGCGTTGCGCTGATACCTTCCAGTGCGACCTTGTTCGAGGCCACGTGGCCATCACACAATGCAGCCACTCGCACGTCGGGGCAGCTGGCGAGTTCACGGTAGGTGGCATGCAGCACTCCGTCGCTGCCGCTCGTTGCCTCGGCGAACACGCGCTGGCCGTCGGACAGCAGCAGGTGCACGCCCGGCCAGGGCTGGCCGGTCTGCATGTCTTCGGCAAGAACGAGCACGTCGTTTCGAGAAGCCTGGACGATGATTTCCAGATTGCTCTGCAGCATGAGTGTTGTCGCTTCGAGCGAGTCGCTACTGACGGTGACCGCGACCGCTCCCCGATCGACACCGCCTGGGATAACGATCTCCGGCTGGCTGATGATCTCGCGGTAGTCTTCGTAGCCGGGTACTTCGAACCGCAAGCTCACATCGGGATCGATCAATCCGATATCAAGCTGTTCGACATTGCCGATCGTACCTACTTTGCGGAAGTAGGACTCCATGTTGAGCCGATACACCCGGAGGGTGACGCAGCGAATGTTGCGTGTGATCAACTCCAGGTGTGGCTTCTCATCGGAACGGAATACGCGCGGAGTGCTGACGGTCATTGCCGGAGCGGTCATCTGCGCCTCCGCTTCGCGTGCCCGCCCGGCATAGTCGCCACGAACGACCTTCCTGTACTCCTCCAACGCTTCACGCGGCCGCCCGAGTTTCTGATCCAGCGCAACAGCGATCTGATAATGCGCTCGCGCGGCTTCATCGGATTCCGGATACTTAGATACGAGCTGTCGCCACTGGCTGACGGCATCGTCCCACCGTTCCTGCTGGTAACTCATGTCACCGAACAACCAGAGGATCTCGGGAGCGCGCGTGTCGAGCGGGTACCTGGCCAGAAACTCCTGCAGCAGTTCACGCGCTGCCTCGTACTGGCGTGCCTCGAGTTCATTGGCTGCCATCAGGTATTCGGTATCGATGACCTGCCGCTGCACTTCGCTCCAGGCTGCATCGCTGGGGTGTCTGGTCAGGAAGTCCTGGCCGGCCCTGATCGACTCAATCAGTCGCCCCTGCTGCAAGTAAGCGTTCGCCAGTCGCTGCCGTGCGCGCGGCAGTGCGGCCGATGTCGCCAGTTGTTCATTCGAGAGAAAGTCTTCGAGTGTTTGGGCTGCCTCTGGAAATCGAAACCGATGGATATAGCTCTCGGCCATGTCCAGGTGGGCCTCGCCCGCCCGCTCATGCGTGGGAAACCGCTCCAGGAACGCCCGCAGAGCCTCCACGCCCAGCAGCAGGTGTTCATCGGTGTGCGGACTGGGAAGGCCCCAGGTGCGTGACAGCTGGAAAGCTGCTTCCGCGATCCATGACGAGGAATCTTCATGGTGTGCGGCCAGCAGATCTTGCCAGGTAAGACGCGCCTGCAGCAGGTTGCCGGTAGTGAACTGACATTCGCCGAGACGGAACATCGCTTCCACTGCCAGCGGCGATTCAGGATGCCCCTGTAGAAACGCTGCGTAGCGCGGCGCTGCCTCCGCCTCCTGTTTGAGTAGTTGATAACAACGCGCTACTCGCAACTCGACTTCCAGACGCCGTTGGGGATTCGGCCCGGCATCCAAGGCCTTTTCGTAGAGCAGCAAGGCGGTGGTGAAATCGGGTTTCGTTTCCTCGTCGGCGGGATGGAAACAGGCATCGGCATACGACAGGTACAGGTCGGCTGTTCGTGCAGCACGCTCAGGCGACAACAACGCCTCCGCCTCAGCGCGATAGATCTGTCCCGCGCTGGGAAAGTTGCCTTGTTTGGCCAATGCCATGGCGGCCGCAAATTGCGCCCGCCGAGCCCAAGGACTCGCAGGATAACGCTGCTCGACTTCACGCAGCGCTTGGACCGCCGCATCGTATTGCTCCTGGTAATACAGGATGCGTCCCCGCAGATAGAGCAACCGATCGGCCACCGCGTCGGGCTGTTGCAGTTCCCTCTCCACGGCTTGGAGCGCCGCTGGCCAATCGCGATCCTGCAAGAATTGCCGGAGTTCTTCCGATACGAGCGAGACAGCGAGCTCGTCGCCTTGGCCGGCGACAACCTGCAGATTCAGCAGAGTGGCTGCTGCCACCGCCCAAATGCTCCGCCTCCAACCTCTGTTCAAGAACATGGAAACCTCCCGGAGATCACCCGCGCAAGTGCCCTGGCCCAACGGATGACCGCGTCTTATCTCCGCTGCTGGAAGCCCGCCCACTGAACCTGCGACCGATTATAACTCAGCCTGTGGACTGATTTCATCCGTCCGGCAAGAAATTGAGCCGTCTTTTGGGCGGCCGTTGCTTCTGGACTGGGAAGTTCTGGCCCTGACGGGATTGAAATCAATCATCGTGCTCGTGCTCGGAAAGCGTCGGGATAAACCGGTTTGGAGTTGAGAATGAAAGAGTCTTACAGCGAAATCCTAGCCAGATACGCTGGCCCCGAGTCGTACGCTGGCGGTGGTAACACCGCGGGTGTAGCCACGGC
>JBGSHS010000236.1:0-22167 GCA_041752115.1 Pirellulaceae bacterium
TGCTGCTCCTGTGGATGGGCTTCGAGGTGTACGGACGCGTGCAGGCCCGCAACCTGTTGACGGTCGACCCGGCCGCCGTGCCCTCGGCGATCGAACGGCTCTCCGCGTGGCACCTGTGGGGCAACGGGTACCTGGACCGCGTGATCGACGACCCACGCGATGAGGACGAGCGGCGTGGGCAGCTGCATGCCCGCTTGGCACGCGCGGCGCTGAGCGGGAAACACGACCCGCATGAGGTGTTGGACGAGGTGTACACCTGCGAGATGCCCTACGTGAGTCCCATCCGGGATGTATTGCGGCCCCATCACGATCGCTTGGCCCCCTCGTTATGGACGACCCTGCACGATCCCGCGCAGTCGGCCGAGCGGCGTTTTCGCGCCGGGCTGGTCCTGGCCACCTACGCGACCGATTCGGAGCAATGGTCACTGCTGGACGTTTCCGTGTTGGCCGAACAACTGGTCAAGGAGAACCCGATTCATCAATCGCTTCTCTGGGAGCATCTGCGGCCGATCGCCGGACGCATACAGGCGGACCTGGAACGGATATTTCACGACCAGCAGCGACCCGAGAGCCAATTGATCGGGGCCGCCAACGCGCTGGCCGTGCTGGCCCGCGATGACGGCCCTCGCTTGGCACGCCTGCTGACCACCGCGACCGGCGGTCAGTTCGGGATTCTCTATCCACGGGTGTCAGGCGGGGCCGATCCCGCCGTCAAAGCCGTGTTGACGACGGTTGTCGCGGAGCAGCCCGCCCAGGAGCTTTCCGAGTCGGACCGCGTAGGGCTGGGCTCTCGCCGTGCCGGCGCGGCGATCGGCCTGCTGCGTCTGGGGGACGTGGCTGCGAGCCGGGAAGTGTTTCGCATCGAGGATGACCCCGAATCCCTGACGCAGTTCGTGCACCGCTGCCGGGAACGGGGCGTTACGGCGAGCCAGTTGGTGACGAGTCTGCGGCAAGCGACTGACGTGCACAGCCGTTTTGGCCTGCTGCTGGCCCTGGGGGACTACTCGATCGAGGAGATCGACACGGCCCGGCGCGAAAGGCTGGTGGCGGACTTGACCGTGACGTATCGCGACGACCCAGGTGCGGCGATCCACGCCGCCAGCGGGTGGTTGCTGCGAAAGTGGGGATATGAAGTGGCAGTTCGCGAGGTGGACGAGACCGGTCGGGAATATTCGGGGGAATACGAGTGGTTTGTGAAACAGATTCCGGTGACGGGGCCGGGAACGCCGTTTGGCCCACCTCCCGAAGATCCGAATGAACTGCCCGACGAGACGGGCGAGATCCACATGACGTTCGCGGTCTTCTCGGCCGGTGAGTTTGTGATGGGGTGGCCATGGAAGGAAAGCAATCGGAACGGCGATGAAGCTGTTCGCACGGTCACCTTCACGCAGCCCGTGGCGGTCAGCGTTCGCGAGGTGACGTGGGCCCAGTTCGATCCGTTCGATACGGGTCAGGCTCGACGGGCCTGGGAACGCCAATTTGGCCGTACGCTCGCGCCGGATACTCCGGCTTTTGGCGTGAACTGGTATGAGGCGGTGGAATATTGTCGCTGGCTGACGGCGCAGGCGGGTTTGTCGGAATCGGACCAATGCTACGAGGATCCTGCGACCCTGCCCCAGGATGCTCAGGACAATCCGATCCACACCGCGTTTCACCCGGATCGCGCGGGCTTTCGTTTGCCGACCGAGGCGGAATGGGAGTCCGTATGTCGCGCGGGGACGCGCACGGCGTACGGCTTCGGCAATGATCAGCGATTGCTGGGTTACTACGGCTGGTTTCTGGACAATTCGGAGGAATGGTCGCACCCGGTGGGAAAACTGCGTCCGAGCCTGGGTGGCTTGTTCGATATCCACGGCAACCTGTGGGAATGGTGCCACGACTGGTATGATACGTATCCTAGGGGTGATGCCACCGATCCGCTGGGTCCGTCACAGGGCGTCGACCGCCTGCACCGAGGCGGCAGCTGGAACGACCCCGCGTCGTACTGCCAGTCGGTGGGCCGGAGCATGAACCAGCCGCACTACCGCCTCCGCAACGTGGGCTTCCGCGTGGCCGCAGTTCCGTCAAGCGAGTAAGCAAGTCAAGCCGGAGCGAGGCGACGTGCGGCCGCGGAGCGGTCGGCGAGCCGTGCCGAGCGGAGCGAGAGGTGGACGACCGCGTGAGCGACCCACGGTGCACCACCAAGGTAATTGATGAACCTGCGCACCGGGGGCGGCCATCTACGCCAGAATCCAGAAGTGATAAGGCGCTAGGGAGCGTCTTTCTCAAACCCCATATCCAGTGAATGGCGAGAGGGACTCGCATTTCGGGCGATGTTTCCTGATGTTTCTTCCACGCACCGCGATCGAACCTCGAATTCCGGTGCGGGGACGAGTTGCGAACCAAGAAACCTAAACACATAAGGGGAAAAGACTTACACGTCCTGCATGAGGATTCGTGGACCCCACGCGAGTCGCCGCGTGACCCGCTCTACCGGTCAATGGGATGCGGTCCCGCTCCGACACCTTCCACCAATCGTTCCAGAAATGTCCCTTCGTAGCGCGCCCGGTTTTCCGGTGGAGTACGCCACTGTCTATATGCGTGCAACTTGCTCGCCATTCGTCGTCAGAGATGCGAGTCGTGTTCGCAACGCGAAGGTGTCTGAGCGGGCAATGTGGGCCAACTCATTTTCACAACCAAGTCGAGCCCATACGAACCCTGCGTATTTGGCAAGAAAGAACCACGATCAACCGGAGTCGGGCCATGAGACTTGCTTACCAACTTCATGCATCCAGGACGCTGGCAATCGCCGTCATGCTTGTCCCAGTGATGCTTGTCGCCGGGTTCTGTGCTGCGGGCGAAAGCCGTCAGTGGACCTATCAGCGGTCAAAGGATGGGAATGCCACGAAATTCGAGGCCGAGTTTCTCGGCCTCGAAGGAGTGACTGTGGTACTGCAAGGTAAGGATGGCAAGAGGTACAAGCCGCCACTTGCAAATCTCAGCCAAGATGACAACCGCTACGTCGAGAAGTTGAGCCAGACCGATGCGGGCGACTTCGTTGACTGGGTTGACGGATTGGGAAACGAACTGAAGGTACGTTACGTGGGCGTGGCAGGGCAGTCGATCCTGCTCGTGACTGAGCAAGGTGGTTCGATGCAGGTGCCGTGGGACCGACTGCACGCGAAGCAGCGGGCCTACGTGATCCAGGCCCAGCAGGCAGCCGTCACGGCCAAAGCCCTGACCGCCGAGGCAGCAAGGAAGTGGACGAGAGTGGGTAGTATCGAGATGGTTACGTTGAACGCCGACGAAATACCTGACCGTGACCGAGAAATCACATTTCTTAACTTCTCGGCAGACAGCAGTCTGCTACTATCGGCCAGCAAACAGGAGACGGCTGTCTGGAGTGTTGTCGCATGCCGAAAGCAGTGCCAGTTGCAGTCGAACGATGAACAGACAGATCGCTACGGTTCGCACTTTCACGTTGATGAGTTTGACGCCAAAAGGTTTTCCTTCGATCCGACTGGCGCTCGGATCTGCTATTTACCGCGTTCAAAAGCTATGTTTCAGTGGGACGCGGTTTCCGGTCGCCCGTTAACAAGAGATTTTGATGAAGCTAAGAGGCAATATCAGCAACTCACACGCACCTTCGGTAGACAAAACGAAGACATTTTCTTGAACCGCTTGGCCTGTTCACCCGATCGGAAACTCGTCGCGGTGGCCATATGCGGTGACGATACCGGTGTTTGGCTTGTCAATCCAGAATCTTGGGATCGCCTGGAAAGGATGAATGGCGCAGAAGAAATTTCTTGGTTGTCGTTTTCGCCTGATGGCAAGACATTGGTGGCGCAAGTTGACGAGAGACGGGTCCATGTTTGGGATCTTGCTACCAAGCGGCATCAGCTTGTTGAAGCCCGCTATAGCTCCGACAAGTTCGCGGGGGTCGCAGACAATGCGAAGGCAGTAGCCTTTCAGTCCTCTGGTGAGATAATGTTCTTCAACGCGTCTTCAGGGACTGTGCAGAAGAAGTACGAACTAGTGGGAAAAGAAAAAGAAGACGGGCGGGCCTGGGTGTCTCCGGTCGGTTCCCTTGTCGCTTTTGCTTACGGTGGAACGGTCTACTTGGATGACTGGGCAACCGCTGAAAGCAAAGCCACGCTCACCTCTCACGAGGCGAATATAACCTGGATGCAATTCTCCTCCGACGGCTCTTTGCTGGCCACAGGCGACGCAGTTGGTCGCATCAAGCTCTGGAAAATCGGGTCGCTGACGAACACGCTGGATGAAAAGAAGCCAAGTTCGACGGGTGAAGCTAGTCCCGTGACGAATTCCTTGCCCGCGGAGCCTCGGATGGAAGGGGTGTCACAAGATCGAATGTCTCTTTTTGACGGTAAGAGCCTCAGCGGCTGGTCGCTGCGAGATCCCGATCATCAGAATTGGCGAACTGAGAACGACAGTCTCGTCTACCACGGCGATACCAAGAACGATTTGGTTACGGACAGAGTGTTTCAAGACTTCGATTTGCACTTGGAGTTCCTATTGGAGCCGGGGGCGAATAGCGGTGTCTACTTGCGGGGAAGATATGAGGTACAACTCAACGACTCATTCGATTTGGATAAACAGTCGACTTGTGGTGCGGTGTGGGACCTGATCGCGCCCGAAGAGCAGGCCTATCGCGGGGCGAGCGTCTGGAACACATTGGACATCCGGCTAGTCGATCGCGAGGTGAGTGTCGTACTCAACGGGTTGCGAGTAATCTCGTCACGGCGGATACCGCACACGACGCCCCTTGCGCTCGACACGAATGAAAACCAACCTGGTCCCATCATGCTGCAGGGCTGGGCGGGCGTCGTTCGCTTTCGCAACGTGTGGATTCGTCCGCATTCCAGTACGGACTCATCAGCGAACTAAGTCTATCAGGCTGCGGCAGACGATCTCGCACGGTGTGGAGACAGGCCAGTTCGACAAGGTCTGCGATATGACACAAGTCGCCAGCGAAACAGTGAAACCCAACGCTAGTCAAGGTACGCGCCCATGACCTGGAAGAAGAACGAAGTCCAGTTGAATCGACTGCGGCAAGAAGAGAGCGCGATTCAATCGCGACTCGGGCAAACCGAGCAAAAAAGCGGCACGCGACAGCTCGATCTGCAGCGGCACCGTTTGCAGGAAATCAGGCTGCGAATCCGCCAGCAGGAAACAGCGACCAAGCTGTACCACAGCGACGCGAATGCGGACCCACAAGGACACCAGCGATGGGAGAATGAGTACAACCGATTGGGTCAGAAGATTCACGAGTTGGCGGGAAACAGGAAGCAATACGTCGCGAAACGCGATGTCCGTCACGAGTTCACTTTCGCCGCTCCCCAATACGTTCGCGTTGCCGATGGATCACAGCGGCGGGTCGAATCGGTCGAGGGACCGCTCCACCACCGCGATACGGTGATCAATTGGCGCAAAACAGACGTGGGGCACAAGATCGACGCAAGCCTCCGTCGCACGGCCAAGAAGAAATTGGGAGGCACGGCTGGGGACGGTGACGCGGTTGGGCATAGGATCGCCCTGTCGGCCGGCATCGACCCCGCGGAAAAGCGCAACATCGGCTTACAAGAAGGGGTCCAGAACGGACCCCGGGGGACCTATTACAGCGCCGAGAATCGTTATCGACGGCTGGCCGCTGCCCACGGCGACCAGCACTGCCGACTCGAAGTCCGCGAGACCCATTTCGACCAGAAATATCGCTCGCCAAGATCGATCCAGCGCGAGATTCTGGTGCGCGATCACAACGGTACGCAAATCAACGAGGAAAACATCCGGTTTGGGAGCTTCGGCCAGACTGATCGGAAACGGACTATTGGCGGGAGAACCGTGTGCCGTGGGGCAGCCGAACCGGGCCGGCGATCCACCACGCCCGCGAATGCGCCCAATGCGGCGCAACAAACGAAATATACCAGGGAGATTGGACAGACGCCCTTCGCGGGAAGTGCGACGCGCCCACAGCCACAGCCGGCGGTGGTGACGCAAAGGCCCACCGCCGTCATCCCCAAACCCAACCCGTCGCCCGCGCAGCCAGTCATCAACCATCCACCCAGGCCGTCACAGTCTGCCCCTATCAAACCCAAACACAGCCGGTGACCGGTAGCGTATTGCTGGCACGGCGCGGAGTCAGGTCGCTCGGGGGAGAATCGAACATGCTTGAAAGTGACGAGACGAACGACCCGGATCCACTGGATTCGGATCGACTGGATGAGGTGCTGGCCGAATACCTGCAGCGAACGGACCGGGGCGAGGAGGTCGATCGCGAACAGTTGATTGCCGAGCATCCGGACTTGGCCGATGGATTGCGAGCCTTCTTTGGCGATTTGGACGCGCTCCAATCGGTGGCGAGATGTCCGGAGCCCAACGCACTTTGGCCTCCCCGCGATGCCGACATGCCGCTCGGTGTCGTCCAATATCTGGGTGATTACGAACTCCTGCGTGAACTAGGTCGGGGTGGCATGGGGGTGGTCTACCTGGCGCGGCAAACGTCGCTGTCCCGGTTCGTCGCCGTGAAGATGATCCTGGGAAAACACCTCGACAGCCCCGACAGCGTCGACCGGTTCCGTCGCGAGGCCGAGGCGGTTGCCAACCTGAAACACCCTCGAATCGTCGCCATCCATGAGATCGGCCAGCACGAGGGCCAGCACTACTTCTCCATGGACTTTATCGCGGGCCGCAACCTGGCCGAGATGACGCGTGATCACCCGCTGGCCGCACGGCCAGCCGCGACGTACATCCGGAAAGTGGCGGAAGCAGTGCATTACGCGCACGAACGAGGCATCATTCACCGTGACCTGAAATCGTCGAATATCCTGGTCGATGAGCATGACGAACCGCACGTGACGGATTTCGGACTGGCGAAGCGGATCGAGGGAGACGTGAGCCTGACCGACGACACGCGAGTCTTGGGTACGCCCAGCTTTATGCCGCCCGAGCAGGCGGAGTCAAGACGCGGTGAGTTGGGACCTCCCAGCGATGTCTACTCGCTGGGGGCCACGCTCTATGACCTGCTGACCGGTCGACCTCCATTTCGAGGCGACAGCCCGCTGGCGACGGTTCAAATGGTGAGCAAGTCTGAACCGGTATCGCCCCGCATGCTCAACCCGGCGATTCCCCGCGATCTGGAGACGATCTGCCTGAAGTGCCTCGAAAAAGCACCCGCCAGACGTTACGCGACGGCCGACGACCTGGCTCGAGAGCTCGAGCGGTACCTGCAGGGCGAACCGATCCTGGCCCGACCGGTGAGTCGGCTGGAACGAGTCGTTCGATGGTCGCGACGCAATCCATTGGTTGCCGCTTTGGCAACGGCGGTGCTGCTCCTGGTAATAGCCTCGTCGACGGCAACGATCATAGGCTATGTCAGCACATCGGCGGCACTCGGCGTCGCTCAACAGGAGACAACTCAGAAAGAAACGGCGCTAGCCGATGCCCGCAAGCAGGAGACTCTGGCGCAACAAGAACGCCAACGCGCCGAGCGTGAAGCGTACGCCAGTCAAATCGGTCTGGCCTACCAGAAATGGCTGAGTGGTGAAGTGGCATACGCCGAGAATATTCTGGATGCGTGCCCGCGCGATCTGCGGCACTGGGAATGGGCCCATCTGAAACATCTGTGTCATCTCGCCCTCAAAACGATTCACACCTTCGACAGTCCGTCCCAGTTGACTTTGAGTCCCGACGGTTCGTGCGTCGCGTCTGAAGGTGGCGTGTGGGACACGCACACCGGCCTGCCCCTCTTTCGTTTCTCTGCTTCCTGGCTCCCCACTAGCGCGCTCGGCTTCAGCCAAGACGGCAAGTGGCTGGCAGTGGGAAGTGGATGGAAAGGCACCTTCGTGTGGAATGTGGCGGAGAAGAAACAGCACTTGGTGTTGGAGGTAAATTCGGAAGTCGTGGCACTTAGCCCTCACGGCGAGTTTCTTGCCGTGGGGTGTACCGAGGAGAAAGTAGCGGACGTGTTTGGGACCACCGAGAAGGACCTTGTATCGTGGAGCGTCTCCGACGGAAAGACGCCGATAAAGATAATGGAAGTGGGTGATGATCGCGGCCAGCAGCGGAACGAAACAGGGGGACGGGGACGGAAGCGAGTTCGCCAGACCGTTGTCGGGCCGGGGAGTTCAGGGGGGGGGCCAGTGGCGAGACCTCCGGGAGGGTACGGTGACGGTCCGGGGGAGCTCCCTTGGGGTGGAAGCGGTAGTAGATCGGGAGAACCGGGCGCACCGGGCGAAGGCCGTGGTGAGGGTGACGACGAATCCGGGGACATGAATGGGGCGAGTCCCAAGGTTCGCGATCGACCCATCGTGGCACTCTACGATATCAGCCGGGGTGGGCGTGTACAAAGTTTCGATGGGGAAGCCAAATGCCTGGCCTTCAGTCCGGACGGAGCGAAGCTTGCCGCGGGCCTGGAGTCGGGAGAGATTCGTATCTGGGATGTCGCAGCACAGCGTGAAATCGCGACGCTCTCTGGGCATTCCGAGTCAGTCGGAATACTTGCCTTTAGCTCGGATGGAACACGTCTGGCAAGCGGGAGCGCCGACGGCAGCGCACGCGTGTGGGACGTGGCAACCGAAGAGGCGCTTATGTGCGTGCCTGACCATGCCACGCAGGTGACGACAGTACGATTCGTGGCGGATGACACGCAATTGGTGTCCGCCAGCCGCGGCTCCGTGAGGCTCTCAGACGTCGCCACGGGTGAGCTGCGGTTTGGTACGAACAAGTACGCCGAGCTGCCATTTGGGATGGTTGTGCGTGCGGACTCCGAGGCATCTGGGGGAGGGGTTGAGTCCGAGCCCCGTGAACAGACACCTCGAAATGACACGGCCGGTGTGCCGGCCAACGTGGCCATGAGTGACGACGGCCGGAAGATCGCCTGGTCCGACTACCGTCTCATTCATGTGCAGGACCTGGGGAATGGAAGTCGGATCACGTATCGGGGACACAAGGCGGCCGTGGCGAACCTGATGTTTACCGCGGATGGAGAACGGCTCGCGTCGGCCGGCTACGATCAGACCATCCGATTCTGGGACGCTGAATCCGACCGGGCGTTTCAAGCCCTTCCGGCTCGAGGACGCGCCTTTGCGTTCAGCCCCGATTCGCAATGGATCGCCGCGGAAGACGACGGGCAGATCAAAGTTTGGAATGTTGGCACGAGTATCCTGGAACATCGGTGGGATAACTATGCCATTCAATCGCTGGCCTTCAGCCCTAGCGGACGATACGTGTGTTGTCGTGGCAGCAGCGGCGTGCGGATCTACTCGGTGAGCTCTGGTCAACCGGTGTGGCACTATGACGGGGAGCACGTTCACTCCGTGGCGTTTTGTGGCGATGAGAGCACGTTAGTAATCCAAGAGAGCGATCCGTCGACATACACGGATCACCAGTTCTCGCTGTGGAGCCTGACCACGGGAGAACGGGTCGCGATCTTGGAGGGCCGTTTTGCGGGATATTGTTCGGGCGGCCGAGAACTGGTGGGGGTCCATGGGGATGAGGCATTTGTGACGGAAGTAATCTCGGGGCGCAAGGTGTGCGTAGTACAGGTGCCGGGCGTGGGCGAGCTGGAAAAGAGCGCGATTAGTTGCGATGGTCGTCGAGGATTGTTCTGGAGCGAGTACAAAGACGCCCCCGCCAGAGCAGTGGATTTTACGACTCAGCGCCTGTTTCTTCTTTCGGGAAGTGACGGGGCGCCACGGAGTTTTCAAATCGATGCACGTGGCCAGTTCGCTGTGACCGCTGGTCTGGAAGAGTGTCTCCTGGCGTGGGACTTGTCAAACGGCAAGGTGACCGGGCGAATGACCACTAATGATGATAAGGACGCTCACAGCTGTTTCGATGAACAAGGCAGACGGCTCGGTATTCCCGGCTGGGACACGCTGCATCTGGCGATCAGCCCCGACGCACAGCGGTTCGTGTCGATCAGTTCTCGTTCGCCGTTACTCCGGATTTGGCAGCCGATGCGCTCGCGGGAGTTGCTGACGCTGACCATTGCTCCCGCAAGACGGTTCGGGCACTATTTGCAGCACGAGCAGATTGAGTTTAGCCCCGACGGACGACAGATCGCGGTCCATGACGGTGAGACGATTTGGCTGCTGGACGGGGCGGAGACCTCCATCGAGGAGTCCGAAGGACGTGCGCGGGCGTCCTGGAAGCGGCATGTGTTCGGGTTCGACTGGCCGGGACATCTGCCGGCGAATTACACGAAAGATCCCCGCGACGAGGCCAAGTTTGTCCTTAACGGAAATACGTTTGTGGCTCACGACGGCGATGGGGCTATCGTTGCTCGTGATACGACCACAGCGAGGACCGTCTGGGAAATCGTGGCCGGACGAGCCGGCCGAGCAGTTTCGGAACACGCCGCCTATAGCGGCGATGGGACCAGGATCACCTTCTGCTCTGAAGAGGACGCGATTCGCGTGCTCGATACACGAACGAGTGGCTCTGGCCCGAAGGCCACGTTGCTCAAGGCAAGGACTGAAGATAGGGAGATCTTGGCAGTGGCTATCAGCTTCGATGGCCGCACGATCGCCGCCAGACACCGAGGTGGTACGGTGACCGTGTGGAATGCCGACACGGGGCTTCCAGTGTGTGAGCGTCTGGTGGGACAACCCCTTGCCGTCCAGGATGCCACGTCTACGAATGGCAGCACGACCGTTGATGAATGGCTTGTCACGCACGATGCGCGCAAGCTCGTTGGTTTGTCGGCTAATGGTCAGCTAGTGTGGTCGCTCGACGACCACTGGGTGATGCACGTGTGGAGCGTGGCAGAGTCACGCGAGATTCTGGCCTTTCCAGGCAAGGATGCGCCTTTCGCCGTCTGTCCAGATGGGACGTGGTTCGCATACGTCGAAAACGGACCACATCTCCGGATCTGGGACGTTGCCCAGGGGGGCGTCCGCCACACCATTCCCATTCCCGATGCGCGGGTGTGCCGTCTGCAGGCGAGCCGGGACGGCCAGACCATCATGGTGTTTGCTCTGTCCGAGGGGGCGAGCGAGGCGGTCGTCGAGACCGAAGACCTAACAGGCAATCATCAGCGCCTTCCCGAGAATGTCTGTGTACGGTCCTACGACATACGTTCGGGTCAAGAAAGACTGATGATCGCTGATTCGCGTGGCATCGTCGACATCAGCCCGGACGGGAAGCTAATTGCCTGGGGCGACGCGGAGGGCATTGTGCGGATCGCGGAGTTCGGCTCGCAGAACGCGATCCGCGAATACCGCGGTCATGACGCTCCGGTGACCGCAGTGGCTTTCAGCCACGACGGCCAGCGGATTGCTGCGGGCGGTGAGGGCGGCGAGGTTCTTGTTTGGGACGGGGACACCGCCGTCCCAAGACTTCGTCTCCGTGAGCACGAGGCCGAGATTTGTGCCCTGGAATTCAGCTCCGCAGCCGACCGCTTGGCTTCGTTTTCCACCGAGGGCCGGTGTAACGTGTGGGATGTGTCGAATGCGCGACAGTCACCGCAGGCGGCACGTCATTATCCGGCGAACATCCGCTTCCCAGATGCCGGGATCTTCCCAAAGGAACGCCAACCGGACTCCAACTTCGAAGAGTCGGAACCAAACGACGAGCCAGGGTCTCCAAATCCCTGGGAGCAGTTGCCGGGAGATTTCTATGCACCAGAACCACCAGGCTGGCAAGGAGGTGAGTGACAAGTACTTGAACAGACTGCCGGACCGAGACGGCTGGGACAGCGTCGATCATCGGGCTCCTCAAGATGTCACCGATAACGAGTAGACACATGCCAACGGGATATTCGGGCATCACCAATGGCACTTCAATTGGAATTGGATCATCGCGGCAGACGTTACGCACTGGCGGCCATCAGCAGCAGGAACACGGACGAGCGAGCCGGCACCACACTCACCGCCCCCCAGCCCGGCAGATGCTTGCGTTCATCCTCTTGTTAAAATGCCAGCCCAATCGACGGCACGCCGACCGGCGTCCAGTTTATCCTCTTGCTTGTCCTCGCCCTACAGATTATTGCCCATAGCCGCAAGCGAACCGTCAGTCGGAGCCCTCATCAAGCGAGCGCATACGAATCGCGAGGCCCTGGATCGTTTGTTCGCGAGATATCGTCCCTTTCTGATGGTCATGGCGCGACAGCAGATTGGCCTGAGACTGGCGGTCCGTAGTGACGCGTCAGACATCGTGCAACAGACACTTCTCGACGCGTACCAGGCGTTTTCGCAGTTCCGTGGCGTCAGCGAGCCGGAGTTCTCGCGGTGGATCCAAGAGATCTACGGTCATAATCTGGCCGACGCTGTGCAGAAACATCTGTTTGCCGCCAAACGATCACGCGACTGCGAGTAGCCGATCGTGGATATGGAGGGATCTGCCTCCATGAGGATGTGGGATCCTCCTGGCAACGAGACTTCACCCAGCCAACGGCTGATCAAAGGAGAGACTGCCCTGCGGTTCGCGGAAGTCCTGGAAACGCTTCCTGAAATGCAGTGGGAAGCAGTCCGCTTGAGGCTCTTGGAAGGCCGGCGTTTCGACGAAATCGCCGAGATATTGGGCCACACCTTGGCCACGACAGCCGGCATGCTGAAGCGGGGACTCGCGAAGTTGCACGAGACCATGTCCGAGGAGTCGTGGCGGTACCTGGGTGGTGTCTGACTTTCTCTGCGTCGGCGCGCCCGATTCTCATGGTGTTCTCGCCTGACAAGGTGCGGACACAGTTGTTCTAACTTCCGGCAGCAACAACTCCTGATCCCCCACGCGATCATGTTGGCTTGGGCGGTGAAGGTTGTGCATCGGTTCTTGGGCTGCCTGAGAAGTGTCTCTTCAACAAAGTAATATGTGAGAACGTCAGATGCAAAGTACCACCACCACACGATCGGTATTGGCACACACAATCATTATTCTTGCCAGCTGTCTGGTAAGCTTTGGGCAGCAGTCGGCGTATGCCGCTCCCCCAAAGGTCGTCGGGATCAACATTACCAACTCGATTAACAGCAACCTGCCCGCCTACATGGAGTTGCGGGTCAATGGCGAACTCATCGCTCGTGGCAATGTCGGCTATCATCGAGGACTTTGGGGCGGGTTCGTGCCCAAAGGGAGCAGCGTGCGTTTGACGGTAATGTGGAATGGGAAGATCAAGCACAAGATGATCAGGGTCACCAGACACGGCACCTATTTGGGACCGGCGGGACCGACCCAGAAAGGCGGATTCACTTTCGCGTGCACGCCACAGAATTAGCTAGTGGCGAGTATTATGGGCTGGGGTGCTGCGTCGTCTGCACTCACTCCGATGCCGCGTGCACGTTGGCATCACAGCCGCCCAGATGTGGCTACCGGTAATTCCATCTGTGTACTGCTTGCTGTACGCGGACCCCTGAGCGCAGAGCAAGCCGCGCCCCCCCAGTAGAACGCCATTAGATCAGGCGGAAAGAGGACCGAGGGTGCGATACCGACGGACTTACCATTCGTTGTTCGGGCTTAGAATCGGACAGACAACCAAGGCGGATTGCCGAGAGACCGTACGATGTGCAGGGTCCTTGACGCGGCTGCCGACGGTGTCTGTCCGCTCTTAGGCATTCAGTCGAGCTTGAAGGACTCACGACCGCTGATCGTGAATAGAGCGTTGATGGTATCGGCCTCCAGCGAGTCCGAGATGAATCGCACGGAACCGTCGCGGAGCACGGCCAGAATGCCACCGCGGCGAATGCCGACAAGCCCGTGCAGCGGATTCTCGGCCGACGGGCTTAAGTCATCTGGTTGTGTCCACGTCACTTCAGCTTGTTTGCTCCCATCAACCACCATGATCGTCGTCCAAAGGGCCGTCGGTGATGTCGCTAAGTGACCGAGCGGATTGTGCAGCGCGCGGCTTGTGGGATGCTGGCGTTCTGCCGTTTGCACAGCCGATACCTGTCGCCGAATCGCCCTCGGTCATTTAGTTTTCACCCGTCCCCTCACGACCATTCGTCTCCTCCGTCGCGTCATTCTGTTCGCGTTGATCAGCCGTTTCTTTCTCAAGATCAAATCCCAGCTCTGATGCTCGGGCCATATCAGCACGAGCTTCTGCGACCTTTCCTTGCGATATCAACAGGAGGCCACGTGCGTAGTGCGCTTCAGCAAAGAGCCTTCTCTGGAAGATGCCGGCTTTCTGTTTGAAAAGTGTATCGAAGTCCTCCAATGCACCATCGTAGTCGTCGAGCTGACCTCGTACCTGTGCTCGCC
Source organism: Pirellulaceae bacterium (assembly GCA_041752115.1). Classification (GTDB taxonomy): domain Bacteria; phylum Planctomycetota; class Planctomycetia; order Pirellulales; family Pirellulaceae; genus JAJRVM01. The sequence continues at coordinate 14,185 of JBGSHS010000236.1, forward strand.
TCAGGAGCAGTTTCGGATTGTCTGGCGACAGAGCAAGCCCTTCCGTATAGGTCTCCTCGGCCTCTTTTTCGCGTCCGAGCACGAACAGACAATCTCCCCTGAAACTGGCAAGCTCATCGACACTCGCCGCTGGGGAAGGGCTCGCTCTCTCGAAGTCAGCAAGTGCCTTCTCCTCCATGTCGATTGCCATATATGCCATGCCGCGGTGTACCAGGGTTTCTGACGAGTCAGGTTGGATGGCGAGTGCCTGTGTGAAACCGTCAATGGCTTCCTGATATCTGCCGGCTTGCATGAGCGTAACGGCTGCATTGTGAGCGGTGGCCGCACGATTATGCTTCTCTCGCGATTCGCGCAGCAACGGAGACTCGACAACCTGCTCTCCTCCATGCCCTGCCGCTCGACGACTGGCTCGCTCCATCTTGCCCAATATCCCGAGGCAGGCAAGTCCCCCCATCAGCATGAAGCCAATCACTTTAGGAACGGCTGAAGTGCCCTCACTCATTTCGTTTCCTCCCGGGACGAACCTTGCCGAAACCAAGTCCAACCAACACCATAAGCGAAGCCGCGATACTCGAATCTGATCGCACGATTCCCGACTGAACGCGGGGCCGGTCCACCGTGAAATGGAGAACCCGCCACCCGTCGCTCAATCCCCATTCACCGCACCGCTCGTACACATCCTCTCCGCACCGACCAACTGGCTCCCACCAGAATGGCCGAGGACTAGCCGCGTTGTGTCGTCGTTTCCTGCAACGTACCCTCGACATACCAGGGCGGGAACCGCCGCGACAACTCCCGTTTCAAAATGCCTACCCCAGGGTGAGGCGTGCGTACGGAGTTCCGCGTTACGTCGAATCGACGTCGCTCTTTCGCCGGCACGAGCAAACTCCGACTGACGCCTGGCGGTTTCGGGAGCATTTGCAACCGTAACCGCCCCAACTCGGGCCACGGCAGTCCTGTTCGTAAGAGTCGCTGGGGCGCCAACCACAGGGCTTCCACTCAACAATACACGCTATCGCGGGGAGCGAGCCAATACATTACCCCGCCATACGGTGAAAGCCGTTGATCTCCTTCTTACGGTGCAGACATTTCCAGAAAACAGGATATTTTTCCGCGATCACCCACGTCCATTGGGTGGCATGCAAGGAGTTGAACGAACCAATGCGACGATGCCAATGTGGAGTCTGTCCAAGTCGCACTGTTTCGTCGCTGGATTCGTGCGACACGCCACGGTCCACTGCAGTTGGCAGAAGACGCCTGGGAAGCCATCCTCGACGCTGATCGTTGCCGCGCGGAACAATACGAGTCGGTAGTCCGCACCAGGAAGGAGAGTCTGCCCATGTCCGCCGCGCCCCAGCCTCGTCTGACGGCGCAGCAGTACTTGGCTCTTGAGCGGCAAGCTGAGACGAAAAGCGAATACTCCCGCGGGGAGATGTTCGCTATGGCGGGCGCCAGCCGGGAACACAACTTGATCGCTGGCAACGTGAACCGCGAGTTGGGTGAACAGCTGCGGGAACGCGAGTGCGAGGTCTATCAGGCGGATATGCGGGTGAAGATCGGTCCAACGGGACTGTACACGTATCCCGATGTGACCGTGGTGTGCGGTGAGCCGGAATTCGAGGACGCCGAGGTCGACACGCTGTTGAACCCCAAGGTGCTCGTCAAAGTGCTACCCCCGTCCACGGCTGATTACGACTGCGGCGGGAAATTCACTCACTACCGCCGCCTGCCGTCGCTGCAGCAGTACGTCTTGATCAGCCAGGACCGTCCGCTGGTCGAGCACTACGTGCGGCAGGGAAAAGACGAGTGGCTGCTGACGGATTAGTAACTCGTACTGCTCGATCGTCTCGAGCCAGCGATCCTGCTACGCGTCGAGAAACCGGAGGAAGACGATGGCGTCCGGGCCGAATCGGGTAGCCGGCATCTCGGGCGCCTCCGATCCGGACGCGATACATGCTGGGGAAGGAACCAACTTCATCATTGTCAAAGCCCCAGGCCTTTGCCCCGGTGCGGCCGGTCCCGTACTACGGTCTCCTCGTTTCGGACGGGACGGATTGAATCCTCCCCTACTGACTTCGTACACTAGGGCGGCGGCGATCAGACAATGGGAGCGACAGAGACAGGACGTGCAACACATGGAGCTTGGGCTGACACCGTCCGGCCGGATTTCCGTACAGCGTGCTCAGGATCTGGCGGATTCCAAAGTGGTGGACGTGGCAGGCCGCCAGCTGGAACGCTTTGCGGAGGCATTTTCCTCCAGTCAGGGCGAGGCGTTGTTTCTGCTGGCTGGCGAACCGGTCGATACACCGCTGCCGCCCACGTGGGTTTATTGGCGGGAACTCGCGACTCATTATTTGCAGACGCTCTGTCAGACACCTGAGATCGTCGGGCTGGAACCGGAGCCCATCCCGCCGCCAGCGGACCAGATCGCGGATTGGACTCGGAACGCTCCCCCCATGCACGGCGCGGAGTATTTGAGCGAGGATGTGCTCGTCCGACTATGGCAGGAGTTGGACGCTTGGGTCCGTGGGGCGATACATGCCCAGAGCGGCGGTTTGAAGGGCTTCTTGCAGCGACGTGCGCCGCTCTGGCATCAGGTCGGACGAGTCTGTTTCCATCTGGCAGAGAACCGGCGCAGTGAGGAGTACCCGTTCGCGTTCCTCGCCACGTATGCGCCCAGCGTTGCATCCGGTTCACGCGTACAGTACCAGCCGCTCAGCTCCGCCCTGCGCGAATTGGCCGGTGCGAAGAACAAACAAGCCCTGATCCGCTTGCTGTCCCCAGTGCAACAGGCCTCGGAACGAAGCGAACTTCTGAGGGAACTGATCGCTTCGGGTGATCTTTATCACCCGCTGGCGTGGACGCCGCGTGAAGCCTATCGATTCCTGAAAGACGTGCCCGTGCTCGAGGCCAGCGGCGTCCTCGTACGGATGCCCGACTGGTGGAAGAAACGGCCTCGCCCCCGCGTCAGCGCCACAATCGGTGATGCACAACAGGCCAAATTCGATGTCCATGGAATGCTCGACTTCCAAGTCAAGCTGGCGTTGGGAGACGAAGAACTGAGCGACGCCGAGTGGCAATCGCTGATGCAATCGGAAGATGGCCTGGTCCTGCTACGTGGGCAATGGGTGGAAGTGAATCGCGACAAGCTGCAGGAGGCGCTCGCGCACTGGAAGCAGCTGGAAAAGCAATCGAGCGACGGCATTTCATTCCTGGAGGGGATGCGTTTGCTGGCCGGAGTCCCGGCCCAACTGACCGGGGACGCAGCGGGCGACGAAAGCGAATGGTCATTCGTTCAGGCCGGACACTGGCTGGGCGACATTCTAACGAAACTCCGTAACCCCGATGCCTTGACGCCTAACTCCGGCAACACGGTGTTGCAGGCCACCTTGCGTCCTTACCAGCAAATCGGCGTCAACTGGCTGCAGTTTCTCACGAGTCTCGGTTTGGGAGCCTGCCTGGCCGATGACATGGGCTTGGGCAAGACGATGCAGGTTCTGGATCTGTTCTTGACCAGCCGAAAGCAGGCCAGCCGAAAGCAGGCCGGCGGCAGGCCTTCGTTGCTCGTCCTCCCAGCGTCGTTGCTCGGCAACTGGAAAGCCGAGATCGCTCGTTTTGCCCCGACGCTGCGGGTCCTGTTCGTACACCCGTCCGAAACGCCGAAGGACGAATTAGAACGTATCGCGAAGAACCCGCAGGACTTCTTGCGAAACACCGATGTGGTCGTCACCAGTTACGGGATGCTCCTGCGCCAAAGTTGGTTGACGACCCAGCGCTGGCACCTGGCAGTGCTCGATGAAGCTCAGGCTATCAAGAATCCGGCCGCCTCACAGACCAAGGCCGTTAAGAAGCTCCAAGCCTCCGCCCGGATCGCCCTGACCGGCACGCCCGTGGAGAACCGGCTAGCCGACCTCTGGTCCATCTTCGACTTCATCTGTCCAGGCCTGCTCGGGACGCAGGCGAAATTCAAGTCGTTTGCCAAGAGCCTGCACGAACGATCGGAGCAGCGTTATGCCCCACTTCGCAATCTGGTCCAGCCGTACATCCTGCGACGCCTGAAGACCGACCGCCGAATCATCGACGATCTGCCTGAAAAGGTGGAGGTTCAGGCGTTCTGCGGATTGAGCAAACGGCAGGCCGCGATCTACGCCAAGCTCGTACGCGAACTGAGCGACCAGTTGGACAACAGTGATGGCATGCGACGGCGTGGAATCGTGCTGGCCTATCTGATGCGATTCAAACAGATCTGCAACCACCCCAGCCAATTGCTCGGGGACGGGCGTTACGCGGCCGAAGACAGCGGCAAATTCGCCAGATTGCGGGAGATCTGCGAGGAAATCGGTTCGCGTCAAGAGAGAGTACTGATCTTCACCCAGTTCCGCGAAATGACCGACCCCCTCGCGGAATTTCTGACATCCGTGTTCGGGCGCGCTGGGCTCGTACTGCACGGCGACACCACCGTCAAACGCCGCCAGAAACTGGTCGACCAGTTCCAACGAGATGAAGGACCGCCCTTCTTCATTCTCTCCCTTAAAGCGGGCGGCACCGGTCTGAATCTGACAGCCGCATCCCAGGTGATCCACTTTGACCGCTGGTGGAATCCGGCCGTCGAGAATCAGGCCACCGATCGCGCATTCCGCATCGGCCAGAAGCGTAACGTCCTGGTTCACAAATTCGTCTGTCGTGGCACGATCGAGGAACGCATCGACGCGCTGATCAATGAAAAACGTCAACTGGCGACCGAACTGCTGGAAGGCGGCCCGGACAAAATGCTGACCGAAATGTCGGACGACGAGTTGATACGGTTTGTCTCGCTCGATATCAGTCGTGCGGAACTCTAAGAAAGACAAGAAGGAGTGTTATTATGGCACGTTATCGAAGTTCGTACGGATACGGTTACGGCGGCTGGGCTCCATATGTTTCCGTGGGGCAACGTCGTCGACAGGCGGCGTCGAAGATGAACGCGCTTCGCAAGAGCGGGGTCGACGTACAGCCTGTCGTCATCTACGGCCGGAAGATCGCCTACAGCTTCTGGGGTGAGGCCTGGTGCGAACACCTCGAGTCGTACAGCGACTACGAGAATCGACTGCCTCGCGGCCGCACTTATGTGCGTAACGGGTCGGTCTGCCACCTGGCGATCAGCACGGGACGCGTCGAGGCCAAAGTGTGCGGATCGGACCTTTACACCGTCACCGTCTCGATCAAGCCACTGCCTGCCACCAAATGGACGACGATCAAGAAACGGAGCAGCGGGCAGATCGGCTCGCTGTTGGAACTGCTGCAAGGCAAACTGTCCGACCACGTGATGGAGTTGGTGACCGATCGCAAGGATGGATTGTTTCCGGCGCCGAGCGAAATCTCGTTGAAGTGCAGTTGTCCCGATTCGGCCTATATGTGCAAACACGTAGCGGCCGTCCTCTACGGCGTCGGCGCCCGACTCGATTCCAAGCCCGAGTTGCTCTTCACGCTCCGCGGTGTCAATCACGAAGAGCTGATTGCCGCCAACGCGGAAAGTGCGGTTGCTACGGCCACAACACGTGGCCAGGGCAAACGTCTGGCAACCAGCGAACTCGGCGATGTGTTCGGCATCGAGCTCCAGGATGCAACGACTAGCAAGCCCGTTCGGTCGCGGGGACGAAAAAAGACAGTGGAGGTACTCTCGAAAGCAGACGAGCCAGGCAACTCCGGAGCGACGGCGAGCTCGCCCCGCCCCTCGTCACTGAAGAAGACGGCTGCCACGACCGCGGCCGCAGAAAAACCACCCCAACGGACCCCACGGAAGAAAAGCACCCCCGCCGACAAGCCACCCGCGACGACGACCCCCGCGAAGAAGGTGCGTGCGACGAAGGCGGCGAAGAAGAAGAGTCGAGCCACGGAGGACAGGGCGACAAAGTCTCCTCCAAAGAAAACGCGTCCGCAGTGACGGGGCCGTGACGAACGACTTGGTCACGGGATGAGTGGCCCGCTCGTTGCACTCCTCTCCTCCCGTCCTGCCAGTCTTCGTGAGCAATGGCACGGCCCTCGAGACGAAAACGTGAGCCCGGCGTGGGAGTTGGAGGCGATAGTGGCCAAGGAGATGACGATCACAGACAACGGGAGCGACAGCGTCGGGAATCGGATCATGAAAGGACTCTCTCCATTCCTGCACGTTGCAGCTCGTGCCACTGTCTCAGACTGCTCGACCAGAGCATATAGAACCGATTGTCGACGTCTGACGCTTCACGATCAAGAGCCATCACCATGATCCACCGCTTACTCGGCTCGTGCCAGTAACAATAGGGATCGCGAGTCAACCTGGCAGGGCCGGGTGACACCGGCTTCGCCAGTGCTGAAGCGGCCATCGCGTCGCCAATAATCGGGCGGAGCGAGTAGCTTTGGCAATTCATCACCCTGCCACGAATGCCAGCACGATGTGCGAGCAACACCATCGGCCAAACAAAGTGGCAAGACAGCCGGAACCCTGCGGCGCGACGCCAGCACGGATTGCCATTTCGCTCGAGCACACGTAGCACGAAAGCCTTCCTTCACAAGCTGAAAAGGGCATTCTTGCCCAACACACTCCAGCACAGTCGAAGCGAATGCCGCACTTGGAAGACGTCAGACGCCACACGATTTCGCTGTCCTCTGAACACCTCCTGTTGGAGGTGCATGACGACAGAATGGCGGTTCGCTGCCGCACTGGCAAAGCCAGTGCCACGCGATCGCTCGAGCATGCGCGAACCTGTTGCGACCAATCCGCCGATCCGAGCCACTACACACGACACTCCGTTCGCCCCACGAGCTCCGCTCGTGCGGTGAATCAGACGGTCAGCTACCACCCCGCACCCTCACTTCTCTCACACCCCCACGAGCTCCGCTCGTGCGGTGAACCAGATGGTCAGCTACCACGCCGCCTCCTCACTTCTCCCCGACCCCCACGAGCTCCGCTCGTGCGGTGAAGCAGATGGTCAGCTACCACCCCGCCTCCTCACTTCTCCCCGACCCCCACGAGCTCCGCTCGTGCGGTGAATCAGACGGTCAGCTACCGCGCCGCACCCTCACTTCTCTCAGACCCCCACGAGCTCCGCTCGTGCGGTGAACCAGATGGTCAGCTACCACCCCGCCTCCTCACTTCTCTCACACCCCCACGAGCTCCGCTCGTGCGGTGAACCAGACGGTCAGCTACCGCGCCGCCTCCTCACTTCTCCCCGACCCCCACGAGCTCCGCTCGTGCGGTGAACCAGACGGTCAGCTACCACCCCGCACCCTCACTTCTCTCAGACCCCCACGAGCTCCGCTCGTGCGGTGAATCAGACGGTCAGCTACCACGCCGCCTCCTCACTTCTCCCCGACCCCCACGAGCTCCGCTCGTGCGGTGAACCAGATGGTCAGCTATCATGCTGCCCGCTCACTTCTCCCCGACCCCCACGAGCTCCGCTCGTGCGGTGAATCAGACGGTCAGCTACCGCGCCGCACTCTCACTTCTCTCAGACCCCCACGAGCTCCGCTCGTGCGGTGAACCAGACGGTCAGCTACCGCGCCGCACCCTCACCCTCCATCAGCCGGCGTTCGGAATCTCTGCCGTTTCTTCTGTAACGAATTCTGATCTCGCGCGATTTTGTCGATGCAGGCAAGCGCGCCGGTCGCTCATACCTGTCGTCAAGCATTCGGAGGAGCATTCCAGCAGTGACCGGTTCCACCACACGCCTTAACCAATGCGGTGACGACGTATTGTCCCTCGTCACGGCGCCGCCTCGCGCATCTGCTGCGACCGGGACGCATTATAGCTCACCATCTGATGCACCGCACGAGCAGAGCTCGTGGGGGTTGGAGAGGAAGGGGGCGAACGACGACGTGTAGCTCACCATCTGATGCACCGCACGAGCAGAGCTCGTGGGGGTTGGAGAGGAAGGGGGCGAACGACGATGTGTAGCTCACCATCTGATGCACCGCACGAGCAGAGCTCGTGGGGGTCGGAGAGGAAGGGGGCGAACGACGACGTGC
>JBGSHS010000237.1:0-54176 GCA_041752115.1 Pirellulaceae bacterium
ATATCGCTCGGCACGCGACTTGCTAGCCGGCACTTTCTTCAGACTGGGCTAGCTAGCGATCGGCAGATATGTCATTTTGTGTGCATGTCGAACAAGCGAGTCCAGCCACCGAAGATCGAAGAGTCGGAGATCACCGGGCTCGCGCAGCAGATCGTCGCGCCAGCCGCTCGAGCATCAGTATACGCCGCCGACCCCCACGAGCTCGGCTCGTGCGGTGAAGCAGATGGACAGCTACCGCGCCGCCTCCTCAACACTCCCCCGACCCCCGCGAGCTCAGCTCGTGCGGTGAAGCAGATGGTCAGCTACCGCTTCAGCCGGAAGGTGGCGGTCCGTGCGTGGAGCACGGGGTTCTACGTCGGTACGTTCGGCGAGTACTTGATGCAGGCGGTGAGGAATCGTTTAGCTCACCATCTGCTTCACCCACGAGCGGAACTCGTGGGGGTCGGGGAGAGAGGGGCTGAGCGGAGACGTAGCTCACCATCTGATGCACCGCACGAGCGGAGCTCGTGGGGGTTCGGGGAGGGAGGAGTCTGAGTGGAGACGTAGCTCGCCATCTGATGCACCGCACGAGCGGAGCTCGTGGGGGTCAGAGATTGAGATGGAAACGCCCAGGCAGTATAACTGAAGGAAGAGAAGAACAGGATTCTGCGATGATCCACGTTCCGCGAACGCATGTGCGCCGCGCAACGTCGCCTACCCTCCCAAACGAACCGCACCAACCATCCCTGATGCTCACACCTCGCTCGGCCACGATCCCGGTGCCACGCTCGCCACGGTGGGACAGCACGGAACGTATGTGTGACTCGCCAGCCAAAGCACGACCCGTGCCTGTCGTTTCGGCGACGGCGCGAGGATTCTTTAGTCATGGTGGTATGACCTTATGAAGACGATGCAGTGCCTTCTGTTTATTGTGTGTGTGAGCCTGGCGCCAGCAACCGTTGCAGAGACCGCACGTCAACCCGACCGGGCCGGGTGGCCCGAGGCGATGGTTGCCGCTCGTGCCGCGTATTTGCAGTCGGCGGCATCTCGCCCCAAGGCCACCTCCGCTCCGGCGTTTCAGCCGGTCGACAGCGGGCTGCTGGCCGGAACCGACGCCGCACAGAAGATCGTGGTCGACGTGACCGGCCTGCACCAGCTGCGTCTGGTCACGATTTGCGAAAAGAGTCCCGGCAACTGCAACATCTGGGGTGAACCACGGCTGATTGCCCCGGACGGGTCGGTCACCAAACTGACGGAGCTCCAGCCGAGTTCGATCAAAGTGGGCTGGGGACAGATGCTGGTGGACAAGAACTGGCAGGACCATCCACTGATTGTCGGGGATCGCCAATTCGAGTTCGGTGTGTGGGTCCACGCCGACAGCGAGCTGATTTTCGACCTGGGTGGGAGATATGAACGATTCGAGTCGTTTGTCGGAGAGGACATAGATCGCGCGGTCGGCGCCGTGCGATTCATGGTTCTTTCCGCTCCGACACCTTTGCCACCGTGTTGGCCGGAGTTGGCTGGTGACTATCCCTCGGAGAGCTGCCAACTGCAGAGCGATGCGGGACGCGACCGCTTGGCGTTCTGGTTTGAGGATCGCGAGTCGAGTGGTCTGGAACAGGAGCTCATTGCACGAGTCCTGTACGATATCGCCTCCGATTCGCCGCTGCACCAGGAACTTAAAGCATTGACCGAGTCCGCTGTCGGGGCTGGCGATGTGCAATGGCTCGATCTTTATGAACGAGCCTGCTGCTATCGCAACTGCATGACCACGCTGCGGGGAGTGGCGAACACAGAGGGACGGAGCGCTTTCGAACAGGAGCTCTGGGCACTGCTGGCAGCCAAGACGCCACCTGACGACGTGCGTTGGAATCAGTTGCGCAGCCGTGCGCTGCAGGTGGCGGAGCTTGACGATCAATATGCTGCGCTGCAATACGACATCCAGCAACGAGCTGTTCTGGGACAACCCGTTGCGGAGCGGATCTGGAACGGTACCTGTTATGTCCCCGCGCACAGCTCGACCGCGGAAGAGATCGCCAGCCAGGCATTTCACAATGCGGCGCTGATTCTGGCGAGCGACCGTGACCCGGCTGATGTCGTGCTGCGGCGGACGCAAGCATTGCTCGCCGACCTGAAGAAGTGGTCTGCCGAGGACCTTGACCGTTTCGACATTCCGCTGGACAGCCTCCAGCAGGCGGTGGCGAACACGCCGGTCACCGACAGTCCGGCGCGGCGAGCTCTGCATCACGAGATCTGTCAGGTGCGCCGACAGATTGCCTTCGCCAACCCGTTGCTCTGCTTCCAGGATATCGTCTTCGTGAAGCGTCACCGCGCTTTCTATCAGCACATGTGTGACCAGTTCTACGGCATTTGCCAGAACCCGGGCGGCGGCTTGTACGTATTGCACGATGCCTTCGGAGCCACCCCCCAGGTCCGGGATTTGCTCTCCGAGTCTGTCTGTGTAGGGGGGCGACTGCAAGGGCAACGACTCAGCGGTGGAAGCGTTCAACGGCCGCAGCTCAGCTACGACGGGGAGCGGGCCGTCACCGGCGACGACTTCACCGGCGGATCGTTCCTCTCGCCGGCCCTGTCACCCGATGGGAAGCAGATCGCCTTCGCCTATGTCGAGCGTGAGGGAAGCCGGGAGCAGGTGTACCACGAAGACCCGACTCGCGGGCACTGGGATGTACAGCGCTGCTACCACATCTTCACCGTCAACGTCGATGGAACCGATCTGCGGCAACTGACTGACGGCACGTGGAACGATTTCGATCCGTGCTGGCTGCCCAACGGCCGCATCGCCTTCATCAGCGAGCGCCGTGGAGGCTACCTGCGTTGCGGCCGTGCGTGCCCGCTCTACACGCTCTACGACATGAACGCAGATGGCAGCGGCATCAACTGCCTCAGTTTTCACGACAGCAATGAGTGGAACCCTAGTGTATCTCATGACGGGCGCATTGTATGGACGCGCTGGGACTATGTGGATCGGCACGGCTGTATCGCTCACATGCCTTGGATCACCACACTCGACGGGCGTGATCCGCGTCCGCTGCACGGCAACTACGCCCCTCGACAAGGGCGGCCGGACATGGAACTGTTCGTGCGTGCCATTCCCGGCTCGCAGAAGTACGTCGGTCTCGCCGCACCCCACCACGGCCAGGCTTATGGGTCTATTGTCATCATCAACCCACAGGTGACAGATGATGACGGCATGGGCCCGGTGCGCCGTTTCACGCCGGATGTCGGGTTCCCGGAAAGCCAGGGAGGTCGGGAGGTGTACAGTACTCCCTGGCCGCTGGCGGAAAACTACCACCTGTGCGTCTACGATGCCGCCATGAACGGCGTACCGCTGCCACGCGGCGGTGAACGTTACGGCATCTATCTGGTCGACGCATTTGGCAACAAGGAGCTGCTGTATCGCGATCCCGATATCGGCTGTATGAATCCGATTCCCCTGCGCGCACAACCGCTTCCTCCCGCTCCTGCCGACAACCTGGTCGAAGTCCCGACGCAGGGTGGCATTCAGCCGGGAGCTGAAGGGGAGGGGACCATGGCCGTGATGAACGTCTATGACTACCAGAGAGGATGGCCGGAAGGAACGACAATCGCCTCGCTGCGCATCCTGCAACTCCTGCCGTGTGCCGTGCCGAGCGGTGGGCCACGTCCACACGAAACGGGTCGGCGAATCGCCGAGGCAGGTGACTCCCTGGTCCCGTGTCGGTGGGTGTTGGGCACGGTGCCAGTCGAAGCTGACGGCAGTGCGCACTTCACAGTTCCGGCGTATCGTGAACTGTTCTTCCAGGCCCTGGACGAACGAGGCATGGCACTCACATCCATGCGATCTGCCACTCACGTGCGTGCTGGAGAGACACTGATGTGTCAAGGCTGCCACGAGAACAAGTCACAGGCAAGCCCTCCGCCTTCCGCACTGCCTTTGGCACTGCGTCGTCCTCCATCCGTACCGCAGAGCGACGTCGACGGATCCAATCCGTTCAGCTATCCTCGCCTGGTCCAGACGATGCTCGACCGAAACTGCGTGCAGTGTCACGAAGAGAACAAGGACAAGCAGGCACCCAATCTCGGTCGAGAACCAATCGCCGGCAAGTTCTACGCTTCCTATAACACGCTGGTAAACTACGGCTTCACCAGCTATGGCGACAGCTATCGGACTCTCCCTGGACAGTTCGGCGCACGCGGCTCGAAGCTGATCGAGATGCTCGAGAAGGGTCATCACGACGTGAAGCTCACAGACGAGGATCTTCACCGCCTTACGCTCTGGCTTGACTGCTGCTCGATGTTCTATGGCGTCTTCGAGAAGGAACCGGGCGAAGCCCAGCTGCGGGGCGAAGTGGCTCACGCCATTCTGGAATAGTCAAGTCCGTCCAGGGTCGCGATCCCAGTGTATTATTCGACCACAAGCCGAACGGCGCAAGTCGACTGAGATTCCCCACGGCTGCGGGTAGTGCTTGGTCAACAATTGATTCGCTTCGTCGCGTGGTTGACGTTGCCATGAGTGAATCTCCCGAGATAGTGCGTGGAGTGACTGACGCGATCACTTGTCCAACGGTAACTGGCATGCCTGGAGCAATGTCCGTTGCACGGCGAGGTCATGCGAATACGGAAAGTCCGTTTCCTTCTCGCCACGCAGGATTCGCGCCATGTCCGCGGCGTCTGCGACGTAACGTGTGTAATGAGAGAATGTGATGTCGTGATAGCCGGCCGAGGCGCGGTAGACCGAGAGTCTGCTGGCATATGCATGCCCAACCCCGATCTGTCCAATGCTGATCTTGTCGCCGCCGAGCACATCGGCTCGCACAAGTGATCCTCCGACGACCCCCACGAGCTCCGCTGTTGTGGTGAAGCAGACGGTCGGCTACCGACGCTGTTCTCCCAACCCCGACCCGACCCCCACGAGCTCCGCTCGTGCGGTGAAGCAGATGGTCGGCTACCACGCTGCACCAACCGGCGGTAGCTAACGGTGCGGAATCGAATTCGGTACTGATAACTTGCACATGGTGCTGGTCGTCGAGCAGCACGTTCGTCTTTGGAACGCGTCTAAAGCACGTGGTTCTACGTCGGCACGTTCGGCGAGTACTCGAGGCAGGCGGTGAGGAAACATCCGGCGACGCCGTAGCTCACCATCTGATGCACCCACGAGCGGAGCTCGCGGGGGTCGGTGAGAGAGGAAGCGAGTGACGCCGTAGCTCACCATCTGATACACCCACGAGCGGAGCTCGCGGGGTTCGGTGAGAGAGGGAGCGAGTGGCGCCGTAGCTCACCATCTGATGCACCCACGAGCGGAGCTCGCGGGGGTCGGTGAACCATCTTGCGTCTGGCTCGATTGTTGGTATTCAGCCGGCCAGAAAGTCGGTAGAATCGGCAGGGTAAGCCGCGCTGCGTCCCGCGAGCCAGTTGTAGACCAAGCCGTGTCCGACCGAATGTCTCGGAGGCTTTGCCACGGTATGGTTTTCTTGCCGGTCCCCATTCGATTCGCTCGCGGGCCGAGCTTGATCCAGAACGATTGACGTACTCCGGGAGACCTACACCATGCGAACAATTTCTGCTGTGCTCATCCAGACTGCGCTGTTGGCGTACGGCTGCCTTGCAGCGCAGGCCGATGATTTGTCGAAGCCTCCGAACGTCGTTTTCGTGCTCGCCGACCAGTGGCGTGCGTCGGCCACCGGCTATGCTGGCGATCCCAACGTCAGAACGCCGAACCTCGATCGCCTGGCAAGTGAAAGCCTGCGTTTCAGCAATGCCGTCTCGGTTTGTCCGGTCTGCACTCCGTACCGCGCCGCACTGATGACGGGCCGTTTTCCCACTTCGACCGGCATGTTCCTCAACGATGCGCACCTGCCCGACAATGAACTCTGCATGGCTGAAGTGTTCGGCGCCTCCGGCTACGACACCGCCTACATCGGCAAGTGGCATCTCGATGGCCACGGTCGTACTGCGTACATTCCGCCCGAACGACGGCAGGGCTGGAACTACTGGAAAGCGGCCGAGTGTGATCATGATTACAACCATTCGCACTACTATGCGGGAACTTCTCCCATCAAGCAGTATTGGGACGGGTATGACCCCTTTGCTCAGACAAGAGACGCGCAGCAGTACCTGCGCGACCACGCCAGCGACGTAAGACCATTCATCTTGTTTGTTGCGTACGGCACACCGCACTTTCCACATGCCACCGCGCCGCCAGAGTACCTGGCTCTGTACCCGCCCGACCAGCTCCAACTTCCTCCCAACGTCCCCGAGACGCTGCAAGAGGCCGCGCGCAAAGAAGCACAAGGCTACTATGCGCATTGCACGGCCCTCGATCAGTGCATAGGAGACCTCGCTCAGACGATCAACGACGTGGGACTGGCCGCCAACACAATCTTCGTGTTCACGTCGGACCACGGCGAGATGTTGGGCTCGCATGGCGTCCCCCCTTTACAAAAGCAAGTCGCGTGGAACGAAGCGGCACTGGTGCCGTTACTGGTTCGCTATCCCGCCCGCTTCGGCTCTGAGGGACGCACGGTCGAGACACCGCTGACCACGCCCGATATTCTCCCCACGCTGCTGGGACTGACCGGCCGGGAAATCCCGCCAGCCATCGAGGGGGAAGACCTGTCAGCGCTGCTTCTTGAACGACGTGAAGCGGACAATCGTGCAGCGCTCTACATGAACGTCGCGCCGTTTCTTCCGAAGGAATTTGCCGACGAATACCGCGCCCTCCGCACTCGGCAGTACACGTACGTCCGCGGTTTGAAGGGGCCGTGGATGTTGTTTGATAATCAACAAGACCCGTATCAGATGACCAACCTGATCGATGATCCTGCCCGTGCGACAGTGGTGCAGCGACTTGACGGTGTTCTGCAGGAGCAGTTAACCCACAACCAAGACCCATTTGGTCCAGCGGCATCGCACATCAAAGGGTGGGGCTACACCATCGGGCCGCATGGCAGCGTTCCCTATGACACTCCCGATGCGAAGCCGCAGACACCCCGTCGTGGCACGGGCTTCAGCCCGTGAACGAACCGGCAATCTGCTCGGCCACCGGAGTATTTGAGTGCACCACAGGTCACGCACTACGAATCCGACAGAGAACCGCAGAATGCAGAAGGAGGAGAAGGCACAGCGTCCGTGGCACTCGAGCGATCGCGGGGCACTGCAACAGGTGATTCTTCCACTTGGTAATTGGACATTCCTTGTTCGATATTCTGCGGTTCAGAAGCCTCGGTGACCAGCTCAGCTGGCAGTTCAACCCTGGTGAGTCGCTGCACGATCCATGTTGTTTGTCTTATCGCAAAGCGCATGTTGTAGCGCAGCGAATCGCTCGTCGTGTGTTCATCACACCAACAGCCCATGGTATAGTGTGTCGAAGCGGATCACGGCTGACGCAGCGGATATTTTGACGCAGTGAAGGCCACGCTCAAACCAGAAAGGACCCAGCACATGTTTGGCAGCCAATTCGATCGACGCGATTTCCTGGGACAACTTTGTGGAGGAACGGCCGGGGTATTGGCGGGAAGCCTGGCAGGTACATGGGTTCGCGCTGAGGAACCCGACACAGAAACACGCTGGGAACCGGTCTCAGACCGAAAGATCCGCTTTGGGATTGTCGGGTACGGGGTGTGCCAGTTCGGCGCGGCGTTCGGTTTTCAGGATCACCCGAACGTCGAGATCGTAGCCGTCAGCGATCTGATCCCCGAGCGATGCCAGGGGCTGATGGCCGCGTGCCGATGCGAGAAGTCCTATGAGTCGTTGGAGCTGTTAGTTCAAGACCCGCGCATCGAAGCCGTATTTGTCGCCACCGATGCGGCCAGCCATGCCAGGCACTGCATCGAATGCCTGAAGCATGGCAAGCATGTAATGACTGCTGTGCCGGCCACCTGGGGCTCGATCGACGATGCGCACGCCCTGGTGGAAACCGTGCAAGAGACCGGCCTGAAGTACATGATGGCGGAAACCAGCTGTTTTCATGAAGACTGCTATGCGATGCGTATGCTCCATCGCGCTGGCGGGTTCGGCCGAATTGTCTACTCGGAAGGGGAATACGTGCACTACATCCCAGGTGATTTTCCGTCGTATCAGGGATGGCGCACCGGCTGTCCGCCGCTCTGGTATCCAACTCATTCGACAGCCTACTACACCTGGGTCACTGGCCAGCGTTACACAAGCGTATCGTGCATAGGTTTTCGTGGAACTCACGAAATCTATCAACGGGGAGGCAATCGTTACAACAACCCCTTCGCTGACGAAGTCGCGCTGCTGCAAACCAGTGAAGGAGGTTCGTCCCGCATGTCGATGTGCAAGTCGGTGCAGGGTTACGCCGGGGAAGCAGGACGGCTGTTCGGCGAAACCGGCTCATTCGTGGGCAGCTACCAGGGCTCACTCACCGATTTGCCGGACACATCCCGCCCGGCACTGCCGCCCACGGTAGGAGCTGGTGGCCACGGAGGCTCACACGGACAGCTTTCCCATGAGTTTGTGACCGCGATTCTGGAGGACCGCAATCCCCTCATCGATATCTACGAAGCACTCGCCATGACCGTACCGGGCATTGTGGCTCACGAGTCGGCAGTCAAGGACGGAGAGCGGCTCGCAGTGCCGCAGTTCGATCGGCCAGCCGCGTAAGGCAACATGCGGATGACGCCGATCGGGGGCGGCGTGCACGTGCAACCGCTGCAAGCGGAATACGCTCAGCACGAAGGCAGACCGCGCGGCCGGCAGGCACCTTCGCATTGTCGCATTGACGAAATCCCCATTCCCGCACCACCTCCTCTCCGCAGGTCCCTGGCGGGACGCGTGAGGCGGCGACAACTGCGATCGGTGTCTTGCTCCGCTGCCGGCAAGGGCATGCCGCAAGGAAATGGCCAAGTGAATAGGGAATGCCACAATGCAGCAAGGCGACAATGCGCAGCAGGAGACGGCGTTCAATGCGATCTGCTCTCTCAGAAAAAAAGGCAGTCCTTCCAGGCTGTTTCCGACTGGAAGTAGGCCGCTGCTGCGAGTACCATGCCGTTACCGATTAGTACCTGCAAACTGCTTGGATGATCAACGAAGGAACTTGCCATGACGGCTGTTGCCTTGACCATTGCCGGTTCCGATCCCTCGGGCGGAGCGGGACTGCAGGCCGACGTGAAGACATTTCATCAGCATGGAGTTTACGGCACGACGGTCGTCACATTGCTGACAGTTCAGAATACTCAACTCGTCTCGGCCGTTCACATGCTCGAACCAGACTTGATTCTGGCGCAGCTCGATGCGGTGTTGAACGACATTCCGCCCCAGGCGGCCAAGACGGGCGCATTGGGGAACCGTTCGATCATTCAGGCCATTGCCCAACGGGCCAGGCATTTCGACTTTCCGCTTGTTGTTGACCCGGTCATGATCAGCAAACATGGCGCATCGCTGATCGATGATGACGCCGTAAAAGCTCTTGTCGACGACTTGTTGCCACATGCGTTTCTGGTGACACCCAACCGGTCGGAAGCGGCCCGTCTGGCTGGCATGGAGGTGCCGAACCTGGCTACGATGGAGGAAGCGGCAGTTCGCATCGCGCAGCTGGGCGCGCGCAACGTGCTCGTTAAGGGAGCGATTGTGGAAGGCCACTCCGTCGACCTGCTGTGGACCGACGGCCGAGCTCATCGCATCGCAGCTCCGCGAGTGGATACGCCACACACGCATGGCACGGGATGCGTGCTCTCAGCAGCGATTACCGCTCACTTGGCGCTGGGCTCAGACCTGATGACTGCCGTGCAGAGAGCCAAGCAATACACAACGGCTGCCATTGGCAGCAGCCCCGGACTGGGACACGGCCGAGGTCCAGTGAACTTCCATTGCTAGTGAAACAGCGAGGTGACCAGGAAGGACGGAACGCGAGTCGGTAACACCTGCAGGAAATGACGAAGAGAATGACGAATGACGAGATACCCAATGACGAATGAAATGACGAATGACGAACGAACCTGCTAGAGATGCGCGACGCAGTTCGCTTTTGGCTCGACTGTTTTCCATTCAGGTTTCATTCGGCATGGAGTATTTCGGCATTCGTTAGTGAATACGGCGCGCCGTAGAAATTGCATCATTGATCTAGACCGGACACTGAGAGAACAAACCCATGAAGCGTCCCCTTCATACCGTCTTCTGGATCACCGCGCTGGCATGGGCAGCAGGCAGCGGCATCTTCTGCCAATCGACATGTGTGGGTCAGGTCGAGCTGGCCGCCGACCGCCCGCAGCCCCACTCGCCGGAAGAAAGCCTACGGATGATGCGAGTGCCACCGGGCCTGAAGATGGAGGTGGTTGCTTCGGAGCCGTTGCTGGCGGATCCAACCGACATGGCCTTCGATGCCCGGGGGCGCATCTTCGTCTGTGAATTGCACGGTTACAACCTGGAGGGTTACTACGACATTCTGGAACTCAACAAAGCGGGAGTGCTGGATACGAAAGTCTATCGCATTGACGCCAGCCCCGAAGCTCAGCAGCGAGCGGCCGAGGATCAGTACGGAACCGTCAAACTGCTGGAGGATGTTGACGGAGACGGACGGTACGACAAAGCTACTGTGTGGGCCGATCGTCTGCCTCCCTGCTACGGCGTCGCCCCGGCACTGGACGGGGTTGTTGTCTCCTGCCCGCCCGATCTCCTTTACCTGGGAGATGCCGACGGAGATGGAACGCCTGAGATTCGCAGGCGACTGGGTGATACAGGGGACGGTCCGATGTGGGATCGGCCCAGCTGTCCTCGATGGAACCTGGACAACTGGTATTACTGTGACGGCGGTTTTCGTTTCCGGCCCGACCTCAATCTGGTCGAGCCGGCCACCGGCACCGGGCAGTTCGGGCAGACGGCCAGCGATTGGGGCGACCGCTTCTACATTGTGCAGGTTCAGCCGGTTCGCTACGTTGTTCCACTCCCCTATCATTACCTGGCGCGCAATCCCTATCATGCTGCACAGGCCGACACGGAGAGCCTACTTCCCTACAACGATGTCTATCCGATCAGCCAGCCAGACCCCTGGCGTGTACGACGAGGTGAGGATCCAGCCTGGCTGCAATTCTATGGGGAAGCGGAGGCGATTCCCAACGGCTTCATCACTTCGGCTTGCGGACCGTTGATCTATCGAGCAAAGCTGCTGCCCAGCGAGTATTGGGGCAACCACTTCTGCTGCGAGAACGCACAGAACTTCATCCATCGCTGCCTGCTGCTGCGCGATGGAGCCGGCTATCGCGTCGAGCGGCAGTCAGACCCCAAGACCGAGTTTCTGGCTTCAACAGAACAGTGGTTTCGCCCCATCAACCTGACGCTTGGTCCCGACGGCGCCATTTACGTCGTCGACATGTATCGCGAGATCATTGAAGACTACTCGGCGATCCCCCGATTCCTGCAGCAGCAGTACGTGGAGTCACTGATTGCCGGACACGATCGGGGACGAATTCTGCGATTGACCGTGGACCGCGCACCGCAATCTCAGTCCGTCGCGCTTCACACAGCCTCGATTGCTGACCTGGTCGGGGAACTGAATAATGACAATGCGTGGTGGCGTGATACAGCGCAGCGTCTGCTCGTCGAACGCCGCGATCAATCAGCTGTTCAGCCGCTCAGCCAACTGCTGCGTGAAGGCATGACCCCTCAAGCTCGGCTGCACGCACTCTGCGCGCTCGACGGTCTGCAGGCGCTCAAGCCATCGTTGCTTGATGTCGCTCTCGGCGATGACCATTTCGCGGTCCGCACTCATGCGGTACGGCTCGTCGAACCGTGGCTGGACAGCGAACCGCATCTGCTGCGTCGTGTCTGTGCCCTGGCTGACGATCCGGACGCCAAAGTCCGCCTGCAAGTGGCACTGAGCCTGGGCCAGTCGACCGATCCGGCAGCTTTGCAGGCTCTCGCTCACCTGGCCCGTCGCTCGAACGCCGATCGGTGGATAGGCGACGCGATCCTCAGTTCGGCGTCTGAAACGGCCGATCGTCTGCTGGCCATGCTGCTGAGTTCCGATAATCCGGATGATATTCTGCCGCTGGTCGGTCCGTTGTCGTCCATTGTCGGCGCCCGGCACGACGATCAACAGATCGGGCGTTTGCTCGCCGCGCTCGCCGCGGCAGAAGGGGACGAG
Source organism: Pirellulaceae bacterium (assembly GCA_041752115.1). Lineage (GTDB taxonomy): Bacteria > Planctomycetota > Planctomycetia > Pirellulales > Pirellulaceae > JAJRVM01. Next base: position 12,080 of record JBGSHS010000237.1, read on the forward strand.
TTAGCCAGGATACAAGCTGCTGGCTTGCTTGGCCTGGTGGAAGGTCTGCAACGGGGAGAGGCGAGCGTTCTGGTCTCCTCGACGGGGCAAGCGGCACTGCGCGAGTTGCTCTCGAGCCGACAGACGGACGTTTCTCGTCTTGCGATCCGCGTAGCGGGCCTGGTCAAGTTGGAGCAGTCGCATGAGATGAAAGCGGCACTCGATGCGGCTGCTGAGGTCGCGATCGACGAAGACGCGGCACTGGCCGACCGGGAGGCGGCACTCGCCCTCCTGTCGGCAGCTCCGTTCTCACAACTGGCCACCACTGCCAGCCAACTGCTCGATCCGCGTCAACCGCTGGAAGTCCAGCTCGCTGCCATCTCGGCGCTGGCATCCGCCGATGATCCGCAAGTTGCTCCGCTGCTGCTGGCCAACTGGTCCATGCTCACGCCGAAAGTTCAGGCAGCGGCGATCGCCGCCGTGTTCGAGCGAGAGAATCGGCTCCCCGGCTTGCTGGACGCGGCAGAGCAGGGGGTGCTCTCGCTGGCAACCCTGGAATCCCATCGGTGCCGCCAGCTGGAGCAGATCGCAGATCTGTCGATCCGGAGCCGCGCTGAGACATTGCTCGCACGACAACGAGTGACGGCCAGTCGTGCGGCGGTGCTGAGTCAATATATGTCGGCACTGTCCCTGCCGCGCGACGCGAACCGCGGACAACAGGTGTTTGAACAGCAATGCGCCAAGTGTCACAAGGTGCTTGGCCAGGGATTCGAAGTGGGCCCTGATCTATCGGTCACCACGACCAGAGCCGATGAGCTGCTCATTTCCGACGTCATTGATCCGAGCTCGGAACTGACAGTCGGCTATCGCGACTACAACATCATCACCATGGACGGTCGGATCTTCAATGGAGTTCTGACGACCGAGACGGCTACCAGCGTTACCTTGCGCAAGGAAGAAGGGGTCGAGCAGACGATCCTCCGCAAGGACATTGATGAGATGTCGGCATCGAGCGTGTCGATGATGCCTGAGGATCTGGAGAAGCTGGTGACCACACAGGATGTTGCTGACCTGCTGGGGTTCCTGCGCAAGGCATATATCCCCTCGGCGTCAGCCATGCAGCAGTCTCGCATTAACCTATTCGAGGATGAAACGTCCTTCGTCACTATGCTCGACGAAGGGAGCGGTACAGCGGAGCTGCGGCGGGCTGACTGCTACTCAGGCGAGGCATGCCTGGCGGTGACTCCGCCGCAGCGATTTTCGCCGCGCATTGCCGGCTGGGAGTTTCGCATTACGGAGAATCCCGGCGTTGGGGAGTTCCGCTACTTGCGGTTTGCCTGGAAGTCGAGTGGAACGGGCATCATGCTCGAACTGGCGGCCGATGGCCAATGGCCCGATGCCAACGAAGCCGCGCGTCGCTACTACAGCGGACAGAACACGACCGGCTGGGCGGCTCGGGAAGTGTCCCGAGATCTGCCTGCCGATTGGGTCGTCGTGACATGCGATCTCTGGAACGACTTCGGCAACTTCACGCTGACCGGAATGGCTCCGACCGCCATGGGCGGCGAAGCCTGCTTCGATCGCCTGGAACTCGCCCGATCGCCGGCCGATTTCGAGGACCGTTAAGTGCCGCCGCGGACGCTCCAACGCTCGGCGACGAGCTTTGCGACAGGCAGTGCTCGCCGATTTCGCCGCGTGAAATTCGCGGGCGCTGGCCCGTGCACGATTTAGTCGCTTGCATCTTGACTTAGCAGCGCTACAGATTGCTGCACAGTCTATCGACTGTAGCCGTTCAGCGGGTCTGCCAGGCTGGTCGCGGCGGCGACAACCGCATGCGAGATCCGGCCGATCCGTGCCATCATGGCGGACGTGTTGAGTCTACCAATCAGTTTCCCAACGTATGGGCATGTTCGGAGGTGTATGATGATGCGTCGTAGCCAACGACTGATCTGCTGGCTGCTAGTGCTTACAACAATCTTCTATCCCTGTGGAGTCTATGCGCAGGACAAGTCATCCACGGCCACAGGAGCCGCCGTCGAGCTGAACTACATTACTCCCAATGCGGTAGTTGCAGCTGTGGCTCATCCGCGCCGAGTCCTGGCGGCGCCGGAAATGGAGATGATGCCGATCGAAGTCATCTCGGCCGCCGCCCAGAAGGAACTGGGGATTGAACCGCTGGATGTCGACCAGGTGCTATTGGTCGCTGAGCCTCCAGTGGCTGGGCCACCCGGCTTTGGACTCGTCGTGCAATTCGTCAAACCATATCAACTGGAAGCGATTAAGGTCCCCGGGAACATCCCACTGGAGAATGCCAATATCAACGGACGACTCTACCGCCGATCGGCATCTCCCATGGGCCCGTCGATGTACATGCCAGATGATCGCACCTTGATTGTCGCTACGGAAGCGATGCTGCAAGGCATGCTCAAGAACGCCCAGACACCTGCCAGCGGCCCCCTGCATCGATTAGCGTCGAAAACTGATCTGTCCTCCGATCTGACGTTGGTGACCGTGATCGAACCGGTGCGTCCAATGCTCACCGCGCAGCTGTCGCAAGTCCCGCTGCCTCCACCTTTTGAAGGCGTCCGACGCCTTCCCGAACTGCTGAACGCAGCCAAGCTCGAGTTAAGCGTCGTGGGTCAGTCACGGTCGGCACTCTCGTTGCTCGCAAGCTCAGAACAGGCTGCCGGGGAGCTGGACACGCTGATTAAGCAAATGATGGACATCGGTCAACAGATGATCCTAGCTCAGATCACCGCGCAGATGGGACAGGGCGATGATCCGGTGGAACAAGCGTCGCAGGCGTACGCGCAGCGGCTGACGCGGCGGATCTTCGAGATGTTCCAGCCGAAGCGAAAAGGGAATATGCTGGTCCTCGCCCACGAAGGAGTTGCCGCCAATCAGACTGCGGTCATCGGAGTTCTCGTAGCCTTATTGCTTCCTGCCGTCCAAGCCGCCCGGGAAGCGGCACGTCGCATGCAATCCTCCAACAATCTCAAACAGATTGCTCTGGCCATGCACAACTACCACGACGTCTACAAGACGTTTCCCCCACGGGCTAACTTCTCGGCTGACGGCAAACCGCTGCTGAGCTGGCGCGTACACATCCTCCCGTTCATTGAGCAAGAAGCACTCTACCGGCAGTTTCGCCTGGATGAGCCGTGGGACAGCCCGCACAATCGACAGTTCATCGAGCAGATGCCCACCCTATATCGCAATCCCTCCGTCAAACCGTCCAACAGCCACGCCAGCTATCTCGTTCCAACCGGCAAAGGCTCGATGTTTGCCGGCCAGGCCGGTACCAAGATGCGAGACATCACGGATGGGACTTCCAACACGATACTGGCTCTGGAGGTGAATGAGGACGCTTCGGTTGTCTGGACGAAGCCTGACGACCTGGCTTACGACCCGGCCAAACCGCTGGCCGGCCTTGGCACCGCGCATCCCGGCGGTTTCTGGGCGGCCATGGCTGACGGAAGCGTCCATTTCATCGTAGCGTCGATCGATCAGGAGAATTTCCTGCGGCTCTTGATGATAGCCGACGGTAAGCCAGTTAACCCGTACTAAGTCAGCGACCGTGATTCCGCGGCGCCGTGGCTGCGGTCGCGCAGACCGCAGGCGAAGTGGAAGACACTCAGCAATTCCCCCATGCTCTGCGCGAGTATGGCTGCAGAATCCGCATCGTTATCAACCGAGCACAAGATGCGTGACAGCCAGATTGCCGATCAGCACGGCACAGATCAGCCAGGTGGCTAAGCTGTAACGGGGTAATCGCCGGTCTGCTTCCACGAATTGAACGATCTGAATCAGGACTCCGACCAGCACGCCAACGATCGGTGCGCAGAAGGCGTCGAATCGGCTGCCGTAGAGGGAATCGTAAGCCATGATCAGATAGGCCCCCATGACCAGGGTGGCTCCCAGCCCGGCGAAGAAGAAGCGCAACCACGGACGACTGCGAGCGACCAGGTTGGCTCCGGCTCCCGCCGCCGCTCCCACGCCCCCCCACGCCAGGCGAAAGTCCATCGGCAGGTTGGGCACGCTGGTCGTCGCCAGAAATCCCAGTGCCGCACAGAGCGACGCCCAGTATGCGGCATCGACCGCTCTGCCCACAGCCCAGCCACTCACGGCGCCGACGGTCAATCCGACTACAACGACCAGCGAACCGGGCAACACCGCCTGAGGGTCGTACTGCCGTACGCAGGCCAGATAGAGCCCCAGGGCAAAAAACGTCCCTAACGCAGCTCTCAAACCGAACTGTTGACCAGAACGGTCAATCTCCAAAGCGCGTGGTGCGGGTGGCTGTGGATCGGGTGGCTGTGGATCGGGTTCCGGCATAATCTGACTCCTCAGCTGCTCAGTGGCAACGGAACTTCTACGCTGGCTCTGGTTCAGAGCCAGCCCGGTGCCCCGGAAGGTCGGGCAGGTCGACCGCCTCGTTATCGACGATGATGGCGGTGATCGGGCCGCGATGCAGTCGCACGTTGTGCTGCATCGGTGTCGAGAAACGCACCGACGGATTGGTAAGACATGACCGTACCTGAGCGGGTACAGAACCAGAGCCACCACCCATCGTGTCAATCCACTTGCCGTCAACTGCCCAACGGCAGGAGCTTGATGTTCTTGAACCAGCAGGGACTGCCATGATCTTGCAGCCCGATATAACCGTGGCGCGGATGGCTCTTCCAGGCAGTACCGGTGAATTTGTGCACGGATCCGTCGGGCCGTTTGTCGGGCTCGCTCCACTGATCAAGATTCATTTGGGAAACCAGTTCACCATTGACTTCGACCTTGATTTCGGACCCATCACAGACAATCACCGCGTGGTTCCACTGACCGGCCGGCGTCATGGCATTGCGGCACGGAGCAACCAGATCGTAGAGGGCGCCGGTATCGTGCAGGCCAGCGCCGGTCGTGTCGTCGATAGCCATTTCAATGCCGTTGAAACCGACATCATGGCCCGGCTGGACGGTGATGGGAAACGTCCGCACGAAGATGCCGCTGTTACAGCCGGGAGAGATCTTGAAGTCCAACGACAGAATGAAGTTGTCGAATTCCCGGTCGGGAACCATCATGTAAGCCCCGCAGCCGTGCGGCTGAATACATCCGTCGTCGACCGGCACTCGGCTTTCCTCCATCGTGCAGGTCTTCCAGCCGTTAAGGGTTTTGCCGTCGAACAGCAATTGCCAGCCGGCTGCTTTCTCTTCGCGACCAAGCGTGTTGTCCGGTATATCCAAACGTCGTATGCGAATGTTTCGATATCGCACGTACTGGCCGGTCAAATCGCCGCCGCCGTGAACCTGCACTCCGATGCTGCCTTGATCGGGGAGTCGTTTCTCCGTGTCGGTCCAGTCCATGAATTTGACGCTATTGATCCACGTCTCCACTCGCGGCGGATTGCCGGTGATCCGAGCACGTACCTCGTTCCAGTCTTTCTTCCAGAGCCGTTTCCACTCGTCAGGCGAGACCGGGCAGGGAAATGGCTCATAGTCGAGAATCGTGATCTTGTCCGGCGTTTCATGGGTCAGGTAGTTGCGTGCCGCAAACCCACCGATTCCTTCCCCGTAGACTCCCATCACATTGCCGTTGTCATGGTAGTCGATCATGGCCTGATAGCACTTGCCGTCCTCCGTACTGCGCAGGAACAGACCACTGTCGGGTCCGTAATCGTTCCCTATCTCCATCGAAACTTCGAAGTCGCCATAGGCTTCATCGGTGAGCAGAATGCCACCGTTACCCGGCTTGTCTTGCGTGCCGGTGATAGCCCCGTCCTTGACCGTCCACGCCTTGGTTGAGCCGTGCCCGGACTTGGTACTGATATGCCATCCGGCGAGCGTTTTGCCGTCGAAGATCGACACGAAGTCCGAACCAACCTGCGACGCAGCCTTCTCCTTATCTTCGGCATGCACCGTTACCGAGCATATGAAGAGTCCGCATCCCGCCACCACTAACAACACCGCTCGTGCACGTCGCATCAGCCGATCCTCCAGTACTGAGCCTTGGCAGCCAATTAATAACGAAGCCGATCAACTACGCAGTCAACAACTGCGCACAGATCGCCCCCATTATAGGCCTTCCGACGGGTTGCAGCCACGATGGTCACCGGGCATACTCGTGTTCAGTGCCGACTCATTCTCGGTGCCATTGGGGAACGCGTCAGCTCTGAAGAGGAGACTTCGGATGTATCGTGCTCATCGACAATATCGGGTTCGGTCGGTCCTGCGGCCGGAAGTTCCTGCCGCGGTGCTTCTACTCGGTGCCCTGGCGTTGTGCAGCCAGGCGTGGGGCCAGCCCGCCACAGCAGGAGCGGCGAGCCCCGTCATTCGACCGGGCGACAATCTGACGGTGTTGGGAGTTCCCGAGATCCCCGTCTCGCTGGCAGAATCGGTGCGCCGGTACACGGAAGCGCGAGCTGCTGCGGCTCTCGACTGGCACCCCACTGAGCGCACCATGCTGATCTCCACACGTTTTGCCAACTCTTCACAGGTTCACTCCGTCAAGATGCCGTTAGGGGCTCGATTTCAGCTGACCTTCTTTCAAGAACCGGTGAGCGCCGCGTCGTATGATCCGGCGGCGGGATCTTATTTCCTGTTCACAAAAGACCTCGGCGGCAACGAATTCGCTCAGATCTATCGGTATGACATGGAAACGGGCAATTCAACGCTGCTGACCGACGGTGGTCGTTCACAGAACGGCCGGTGGGTCTGGAGTAATGCGAAAGATCGCATGGCCTACACGTCGACACGTCGCAACGGCGCGGATCGGGATATCTGGGTGATGAATCCTGCCGACCCTCCGTCTGACACATTGCTGTTTGAATGCGCCGGCGGTGGGTGGTCGATCTGCGACTGGTCGCCTGACGACACGAAGTTGCTGCTGATGGAGTACCACTCGATCACTAAGAGTGTCCTGTATCTGGCCGATCTTCAGACGCAGAACAGGAAACCACTGACGGACCCCGATGCGGAAGTATCGTACGGCGAGGCCGTATTTTCTCCGGATGGTCGAGGCGTCTACCTGACGAGCGACGCTGCTGGCGAGTTTCAGCAACTGGGCTGGATGGATCTCGCGACGAAGGACGTCACCTGGCTCAGTCAGGAGATCCCTTGGGACGTGGAGAGTTTTGAACTGTCGCACAACGGAGGATCGCTGGCCTTTACCGTTAACGAAGCGGGGGTCACTCGAGCATTCGTCCTGAATACGTCCGATCGAACGACGCGCAAAGTGGAAGGGCTCCCTCCGGGCGTCGGCGGCCTCGGTCGCTGGCGAGCCGACGATTCGGAGTTCGCGATCACGATTTCATCCGCGCGCAGCTCGGCCGACGTCTACAGTGTCAATGCTCAGACGCTCAAGTCAACTCGGTGGACTGAGAGCGAAATGGGAGGCCTTGTCAGCAGCGAACTGTCGGAACCGGAACTGATCCAATGGGCGACGTTCGACGGGCGGACGATCAGCGGCTTTCTTTATCGCCCGCCAAAGAAGACCGCATCCAAGTGCCCGGTGATCATCAACATCCATGGTGGTCCCGAAGGTCAAGCGCGCCCCGGATTCCTGGGGCGGAACAACTACTTCATGAATGAACTCGGCTGTGCCATGCTCTATCCGAATGTGCGAGGCAGCGTGGGATACGGGAAATCGTTCACGAAGCTCGACAACGCACTACAGCGGCTGGACAGCGTGCGCGATATCGGCACATTGCTCGATTGGATCAAGACACAGGAAGACCTTGATTCGCAGCGCATCATGATCACCGGTGGAAGCTACGGCGGCTATATGACCCTGGCGTGTGCAGTCGAGTACAACGACCGCATCGCCTGCTCGCTCGACGTCGTGGGCATTTCCCACTTCGGCACGTTCCTGAAGAACACGGAAAGCTACCGGCGCGATCTGCGACGGGTGGAGTACGGCGACGAGCGGAATCCCGAGATCGCCGCCTTCTTTGACAAGATCGCACCTCTGAATAATGCGCAGCGCATCACCACACCGCTCTTCATCGTTCAGGGAGGAAACGATCCCCGCGTCCCGTTGAGCGAAGCTGAACAGATGGTGGAGAAGATCAAGCAGAATGGCACGCCAGTCTGGTACCTGATGGCCAACGACGAAGGCCACGGATTCCGCAAGAAGAACAACGCCGATTTTCAGTTCTACGCCACCGTTCAGTTCGTCCAGAAGTTCCTGCTGCCAACAGGCCACTAAATGACGACTGCAACGCCAGGTGCCACTGGCTTCGCCAGTGCCGTAGCCAGGTGCCACTGGCTTCGCCAGTGCCGTAGCAGGTTGGCTTCGCCAGTGCCGCAGCGGCAAAGCCCGTGGCACCCGAATCTTGAATATGGACAAAGCACCAGGCGTCTGGACCCGGAAGTAGACCACAGTGGCTGCGGTCGCGCAGACCGCGTGCGAAGTGGATGACGCTCGACGATGCCCCTTGCTCTGCGCGACCATGCCCCATGCTCTGCGCGAGCATGGCCACCGCTTTGCGCGAGTATGGCTACGGCTTTGCGCGAGCATGGCCACCGCTTTGCGCGAGTATGGCTACGGCTTTGCGCGAGCATGGCTACGGCTCTGCGCGAGCATGGCTACGGCTCTGCGCGAGCATGGCTACGGCTCTGCGCGAGCATGGCTACGGTGAGGAACGAGGAAGCGTCCCTTCCTTCTGCGGCTGCTTGTGCCAGATGGCGCGATGGTATGTGGAATTCCGGGTACGGAACAAATGCGTCGTTCGCGGCTCATTGCCGTCACTTCTGATCGCCCTGTCCTGATCGAGCGAACACATCGCGCACGGCTTCCAGGTAACCCATGCCATGCACCTGATCGGGCTCCAGATAGCTCCCTTCGGTCCATTCGTTCCAGCAGTTGATGTTCAAGATGCGCGGGCCATCCGGCTTGGAAATCAGTCGCCGTTTGGTGATTTCCAGTGCTTCTTTGAACCGTTCTGGAGTATTGCCGCTGATCGTGTTTGTGAAGGGATAGCCGAAATTGCCGAACTCATCTTCCTGGCAAGCCCTCGGACTGGAATCCCATCCCATGGTGACGTTCGGGTAGTAGGGCACGTCGAACTTCCGCTCCGCTTCACTCCAGTACCGGAAGTACGTGTCACGCACTTCGTTATAGTCGGTCTGCAGTTGCGGCAGCACGACGTGGTGGATCCAGACATACGAAGTGACCGAATCGAACCCGAGGTCTTTCACCAGCTGCGTAGCATTGGCTGGCTTCTGTTCTCCTGGCAGTATCGGCTGTCCCCAGACAACGGCATTCAAGTGCAGACCGGGGAGCCCCGCGGCGACCGCCTTGGCGCGAAAGGCGTCCAACGCTGCACGCGTGGCATCCACGCTGCCGAACCCGGCGAGCAGCTTCGACAGGTCATAGAAGGAGAAATACGGTCGACCTTCGATGCGCCAATACGAAGGGTGCTGGAAGTACGACTCGATCAAATGGTCACAGATCTTCTCGAAATTGGCCGGCGTGACAGTACCAGGATACAGCACCTTCTGTTGCGTACCACGCTTGTACGGATGGATCTCCACCCAATCATGATTGGCCCACATGAAGGCGAATTTCAACCGGTGGTTATTCGGTGCCTTGAGAAAACCTTCGTCAATCGGACGCTCGAGAAAGGGACCATCGTCGTAATAATACCAGTCGAAGATGAACGCATCGATGCCGTGGTCCGCGGCCGCATCGATCTTCTGAGCCATCGCCTGCGGATCTGATTCGTCGGTATATCCCCACAACGGAACGTTCGGCTGATGATGCCCCGGGAACCTTGGGCGTGCTGCCTTCACCAGTTCCCACTCCGACCAGTCGGGCCCCTTCTGCTTCGAGTTGCGTGCGTCACCGGGATGGTAGTTGCCGAAGTAGTAACTTGCGACGGTGATGACAGGCTCGGACGAGGATGCCCTCTGCAGTGGCACCAGCGGCACTGAGTCCAGCTTGCTGGATGCGATGGAGACGTTATCGAGTCCGGGTGACAACTTCACTGCTCCAAACGCGATGACGATCGACGTACCGGCAGGAACCTGCTGAGCCACCAGCGTCTGTTGCGTGCCAGCTTGAAACTCCCCCTCCGCCAACGTCTCACAATACTCATTCATGATCGCCGCATTCAGCACGGCGCCATCCGTCCACGGCTCCGATACGTCGAACGTCAGGGTAACGTCGCAAGGGCTGCTCAGTTTTCCAACCGACTGCCGAAAGAAGCCCAACACCGATGGATTGCAGGTCGGCGGGGTTGCGCCCCGACCGGAATCCACCGCGTAAGTATTGGGAGTTCCACTCCATCCGCTCGGCAAGCCCCCCTGCCAGCCATCGTTGCCTGGAACCAGTCCGGTCAGATCACCGAAATCGCCGTTAACCACTTTCAGTTGTGCACTGGCCGGCGTCGAGTACCACAGCAACAACGTGACCATCAGCGTCCAAGAGGCCATAGCTCGGAAGAGACAGGACGCTGACTGCATCCCGGTTTCCCGGTTCTTGAATAACAGTTGTCCGATCACGAATGCGGTCTCCGTCGAGGTTGGCGTCAAGGTGCTTCGACATGCCTACCGTGCCTGTAGCCACTGCGGCGGCAAGAAATCTCCGCCACCAGTCTAACATGCACAGGGGAACAATGCATCCGGCAGCGCGCGCGCGATTTGCGGCAGATGCGGCCCCAATGCCTCGATCAAGAAGACCGCCGCATCCAGGCCCCGGCTCGATTCTCTCTTTCTTTCCTATCGTTCTGGCATCGGGTAATCTGGTGGTAACGACCTGCCTTTCTTTCACTCCCCGTGGAGCATCAATACATGGCTCGACTCCCTTGCTGCATCGTGGCCCTGGTATGGTTCTCGGGCGGAACGCTGTCGGCCCAGGAAATCTGCGCGATCCCAGGCAACTGGGATGCACCACAACTGCGCCGCATTGTGGCGGCAGAAGCGAGAGCTTCGTCAGTCTTCATGCCCGAAGCGGAACAATACCAGCCCCACAGGGCCACCGATGGTCAACGGAGCACCAAATGGGTTGCCGACGTCGCGCCTACCGAGTCGCACGCTCAGTGGATCGTGCTGGAACTGCCCGGCATGCAGACGGTCAACGCCGTGGCCGTGTTTGGTGAGCGAACCGATAATGACGGGATCCTGGACGCCGAGATCCAGGTATTCGACCCTCAGCCGAAAGACTTCCGGACGACGGCCAGGACTGCCAGTGCTCAGTCCGCGAGTTGGCTGGCGACATTCCCTCCCACTCAGACAACTGCCATCCGATTACTGATCACGCGATCCAGCGGCCCGACCTCCCACACGGATGTCTACGAAGTGGAAGTGTATGGGCCACCAATGTCGGCTGCCGAACTCGAGACACACGCTGCGGCCTCGCTTCAGAGAAGTGCGGAGACCGATGGCAAGATAGCGACACTTGTGTCGGAAACAGGCCTGGGCAGTTCCGGGAACTATGGACTTTCCCGACTGCTCGACTCGGCCAGACAGGATCGGATTGTGTTGAGCGAACAACTGTCCCGATGGGACTCTTTGAGTGAAGCAGAACGGAGAACGCTGGCCGAGGACGCTGATAGGCTTGACACGCAACTGAGGCAGCTGTTGCGAGGAGTCGACGGCGCGGCAGGAACCTGGCCCGGTCGCCTTCAGGATCTGGCCGCTGTTCGCAAGACGGCCGAGCTGACGCGAACGACAGGTCAAGTCCGAGCGGTTCGCGACGGCGACACGCTGGGGCTGATGAACCATCGCGTGAGTATCTCCCTGCATGAGAAGGAAGGCACATGGGATGCCACTTGGCTGGGAGACATCGACGCCGCTGTGCGCCGCGTGAGGTTCGCGGTGGTCGCCAATCAGGAAGACATGGTACCGGCAGGAGTGACAGGAGAAGCGGTCCCGTTTACCGACGCGATCGGCAGCGGTCTGGAACTGCGGCAATCGTGGGGTGATGGAGTGCACGTGGTCCGAAGCATTCGTCTCTACGATGGCCGCGGGGCAATCGTGATCTCGGCCGAGATTACCAACCACACACAAGAACCTGTCGCAGTTGGCACGGCGAAACTGATCGACCTGTCGTCCGATGCACAAGGCTGGTGGCACTTCCTGGACCTGATGCAGATGCCTTCGGCAGTCGGTTATCCTCATGCCTCGCCGCCTTGCCAGCCGGCCGTGGACAGTAGTCCCTCGTTCTCCGATGCTCGATCCTTCGGAAGCTCGGGCGTGTTGGCTTTCGCGCGTCCAGGTTTGCCGGGCGGTTTAACGGTGGGCGCACTGTCCGCACAAACAGGCTCGCCACAGGTTCAGGCCCAGTTCCAGCTTGGCCAAGGAGGCACATCGCTCGGCGCGACAATGCATGTGGGCGAGTCGATTCCTGCTGGCGCTACGCTGGCTGTCGATCCGGTCTGGATCTCGGTGGAGGATAACGGCTTTGCGGCCTTGGAGCAGTACGCAGACGCCGTGGCGGCCTTAGCGTCTTCGCCGATCCGCCGCGGCGCCAACTCGCTCTGGTGCAGCTGGTATCCGATTCGGATGGGAATCACCGAGGAGATTGTCTTGGAGCACGCGGCGATTGCTGCACAGCACTTCGCCCCTTTGGGACTCGACGTGATTCAACTGGACCACGGCTGGCAGCGAGGCGATATCTGTGGCGACTGGTTTCCCAACGAACGATTCCCTCACGGCCTGAAGTGGCTGGCCCAGCAACTTCAGTCGCGCTACGGCCTTAAGCTCGGGCTCTGGATCGCTCCGACCAACGCAGCCTTCACCAGCGAGCTGTTTCGCGAGCACCCGGAATGGATGATGAAGAACGCCGAGGGAAAGCCGGCGTCGATCGGCACATGGTACTGGGTTCCCAATCCCGAGATGACTCTGATCGATGCTGCGCATCCTGCAGCCGAGCAATGGATCCGGGACACGTTTGCCCGCCTGTCGGCTGAAGGAGCGAGCTACTACAAGATTGACTTCATTGCCGGTTCGCCCTCCTTGCGCCGAGCCATGGCAGCTATTCGGCAGGGTGCAGGGGCCGATGCCTGGATTCGCTATTGCCAGACGCCCCCGTTGCTGTCCGTCGGGTTGGCCAACAGTGCCTACATCGGTGACGACACAGGCGACGCCGGGCTGGAGAATTGGATGCAGCTGGAGCGTGTCAACGCACCACTCCTGGCGTCCAGCTATTGGGTCAACGATCGTTTATACCATCGCGAAGTGTGTGATATGAGCGTCGGCATGAAGGCAAGTGTGGAGGAAGCTCGCTTCAAGCTGTCGCTGATGACACTCAGCGGCTGCAGCATTTCACTGAGTGATGACTTCCGGACACTCGAACTGCCTCGCATCCGCATGATGCAACAATGCCTGCCTCCCGGAAATCCACCTTCCCGACCGATTGACTTGTTCGAGCGAGAACGTCCCTCTCTCTGGCACATGCACTGCGAGACCGAGTGGGACACGTGGGACGTCGTGGGGGTATTCAATTTCGAGAATGAAGTCCAGCATCGCTCCGTCGAGTTCTCGTCGCTGGGACTGCCGGCGGATACCGATGCAACCGTCTTCGAGTTCTGGGAGGAGAAGTATCTGGGGACCTGTCGCGATCGCGTCACGGTGGAACTGCCGCCGGCAACGGCACGGATTCTCCTCATTCACCGGCAGCCGACCCAGCCCTCACCAATTGCCACGAACATGCACGTGCTCGGAGGGTATCATGAGGTCACTCAACTGACCTGGAACCAGCAGGACCTGACCCTTTCGGGCCGTTTACGTCGCATGCCAGGTACCTCCGGTCGAGTGTATATCTATGTACCCGTTGGATTTCGACCGGTAGCCACCTCGCTCTCCAACACCACTTCCATGCGCCATGAACGAAATGAAATCTGGAGCGCCGAGATTGCGTTCGACTCGGCCGAAGTGGAACTGAACGTGCCTTTCGAGAAGGTCGACCCATAGCGGGAATCGGAGGTCCGCTCCAACCCGGCCGGCGCCAGCTGTAATCAACGATGGGGCCGAGGACACTCCTACCGCACCATCCGCTCCTGCCAGTCCCGCAGGAAATCGCACCGCCACTGACTCACAGTCTTGGCACCAGCACGATCACCTTCGGCTCTGGCCGGATCGGGATCATCAGTCCAGTAGTTGGGACCGTGGTCGGTCTTGCGAAAGGCACCACCCCAATGGTTTGCCGTGGGATCATCAACGTCACCTCGCAGCAGATAGAGCAGCGACGGAGTATCGCCCATCTTGATATCCGCCTTCTTCTGGAAAAAGAGATCACCCAGAGCTCCGTGGTCCTTCACGTGCCGTTCGACAAACGCGCGGTTTCCCCACTCACCGTCTTGCCGGCCGCCGATGTACATGCCTCGGAAGGTCGTATCGGCCTCAATCCACCACAAGTCAGCGTGGCGATCAAACAGATAACGCCGCGCGGCCCGGTCCTTGGCTGTGTTCCACGATCCGATCGAATAGACGCGGATTCGCGGCTTGATGGCGGGATCGTCGTGAACCGCCTGAGCTACGTCAGTAATGCTCCCCCAGATCAGAATCCACAGCGGTCGTGGATCGTCGGCGTGGGCACGCTGAATGATCCAGCGAGATCCGGCTGTCGGCTCACTCCAGCCTTGATCCGGCGCAGGCTCCTCGGCCCCTTGCTGGACCAAACCGCGCAGCGAGTCCGGCGCCGGGTACTTGTCCGAACGTTGGTGCAGAGCGTGATAATCCTGCCCGTACGCGTCGATTACTTCCAGAATATGCTGAGCGCGCCCGGCATCCGGTGGCGACGAGATCAGCCCCTCCAGATCGAGCACGTCGGCGTACAACATCAGGTGAATCATCGACTGAAAGTCATCTGGATCCGAGCCGCCAATGTCGCTCGACACAATGACGCGAGGTCGATCCCCAGCCAAGGCTCCACCCGGCGGCTGTGGAACATCCTCGGCAGCTATCGCTCCCAGTACAAAGCACCATGACGCGCTGAAAGCCCACAGATGCCGCGAACTCAGTAGTAATGCCATGACGAAACTCCCCCCATCAATCAGTGCGGCATTCTGGGGCACGTTGCTTCAAATGCCGAATGACGAAATATCCAATGCGGTCAATGACGAATGACGAAATACCCAATGACGAAAGAATGGGCCGATTGACGAAAGCAGTTGCCGGTCTGGTCGAGGTGCTGCCGGCCGCGGGAGAATTCGACATTCGTAATTCGACATTCCCTTCGTCATTGGGTATTTCGTCATTCGTAATTCCACCAAAGCATCTCACATCAAGATCGCTCGCTTCGTTGTGACTGTCACGTCAGCAGTTCGTTCAGGTTACCTTCTCGGGCGGTGAGCTGGCAACCACCTGCTGGCCATACGGCTTCGCACTGGGGCGGATGGGCGTTTCCAAAACGTATCTGACTCGGTGGCAGCCGCCATGACGGGAAGGGTACAATGGTCCGCAGCACGAGACGGCCCTTCACCTGATTCGGCACCGTGGCGAAGCCATGGCCACGATGGCGGCAATCTCCATCCGCCTGTGGCAGACCCGACGAGGGCGGCGGCTGGCAGGTTGAAAGCCACTAACGGAAAGACGGCCTTAGCGTTGGGAGATTGTCGATGAAGACGCACAGACATGATTTCGGATGTGGTTGTGATGGCCATTGCGATCGCCGCGAATTCCTGGCTCTGACGGGAGCGGCATTGGGAGGGCTGATGTTCACGTCGGTCTCGGTCGACGGCGACGAACCGGTGGCCAATACACCAGATCAGCGGGCGACCGTCCGTATCGCTTTTCTTTACCCGCCCTCCGAGACATTTTCCGGCAATCCGGATGGATGGTGGAGCTGGCCGGGCAACGAATTCGATGCCGAAGGACGCCAGCAACAGTACACCACCGCGCTGCACGCCATGCAAGAGAAACTCGGCATCGACCTGGTCATTGACCAGCAGCCGATCGCCAACGCCGATCAGGCCCAGACGCTGGCCAGTGAATTAGACGCCAAGCGCCCCGATGGCCTGCTGCTCGTGATGTTCTACAACAACAGCCTTTCACAGGCTGATATCCTGCTGGAAGCAGCCGAGAAGGCCGGCATTCCTGTCGTGTTCTACATCGGCCTGGGTGTAAAACACGGCCCGGTGCGTCAGTATCAGCGCCCAGGAGTGTACTTCATTCAATCGCTCGACAATTTTGACGCCATCGAGTACGGCCTGCGCATGATTGGCGCCCGGTATCGCATGGCCCATAGCCGACTGCTCAGCATTACCGAAGCGACCGAAACGCGTGAAGGAGTGGAGCCGTTCCTGGGCACGACCGTCCGGGTCATTCCTTTCGACCGTTATGCCGACGAATTCTCTAAGGTGCCGATCGACGCGGCAGCGCATCGTCTGATCTCGCAGTTCACATCCGGCGCGACCCAACAGCGGGGTATTACGCAAGAGTCCCTGGAAAATGCTGCTCGAGCGCATCTGGCGATCAAGAAGCTGCTCGCCGACAATCAGGCACACGGCTTGACCATGAACTGCTTGCGCCGCGGAATGCTCAAACCGTGCATGAGTTTCGCCACGCTCAATAGTGAACTGATCCCGGCTGCCTGCGAAAACGACTTCCCGGCACTCTACACGCAAATGCTCGGCACCCTCCTCACCGGTCGCCCGGGATTTCAGCATAACCCGTGTTATGACACCGAGAAGAACCACTACTATGGTTCGCACTGCACCTGTTCCCCCAAGCTGTACGGACCCGACGGTCCCGAATTGCCTTACCTGCTGCGGCGATTCGCCCACACCAACGAAGGAAGCTGTGCGATCCAGGTGTTTTGGAAGGAAGACGATCCGGTCACGATGGTTCGTTACCATCCCGGCGAACCACCGGCGCTCGATGTCTACGCCGGCAAGGTCGTTGTTTCGCATCCGATGCCTCCGGCGGCCGGCTGCACGACGAATGTCGAGATCGAGGTGACTGACCGCAGCGACGCGTGCCAGGTCGTAGGCCACCACAATCTCCTCTTCTGCGGCGATTTGGCCAGAAAGTTCCGCCTGTTCGCTCAGCTGTTCAAAATGAAGCTGGCGGATACCGGCTACACAGGATGAAAGTGATTTGGACGAAGTGGCACACGTGCCAGAAGTGCTGGAAGGCCACCACCTTATCATCACTCTGCCGCCATGTGCCATCGCCGGTGTGCGAGTGCTGCAGGAAGACGCCACATCCAACAACAAGACAAGCCACGTGGAACATCCCGCGTCTCGCGGAGGCCGGACAGATGGTGGAGTCGGTCGCAGGGGAGTTTGAACCGCAGCCTGTCGAACCAGGAAACTCCGGTTGGCAAGCGAATGAACTGCGTCTCGAAAGCCTTCGCAATCACCACACCTTTGCTCGCACGATGCTTCCGCTTCCTTCATCATTCTGCGGTTTCTTGTTCGATATTCTGCGGTTCCTATTCGGTTCAAATCTGTTTCATCCTCTTCCTGGGCTTGCCGCGCAATGCACCGAATCACTGCACTGACCCTTCCGGTCATGATCTGCGTTTGGACGGGCTTAACTGCTGTGGCCGACGTTCCAGTACCACCACCTCCCGCCGGTTCGCTCGGATATCCGTCCCGGGATCCAAAGTTGGATGCGTGGCCTGGCTTTCAGGATCCACCGCCGGGCTACGGCGAAGTGCCATTCTGGTGGTGGACCGGTGACCCGTTGGACAAAGAGCGATTGTTGTGGCAGATCGAGCAACTGCACGCCTTGGGCATCGCCGGGATGCAGGTGAATTATGCTCACGAGGATTCTCCAGGGTGGCCAACCTATCGCGCCGAACCAGAAATCTTTTCCGATGCCTGGTGGGACGCCTGGAAGTATGTCGCCGGCGAATGCGGCAAGCGGCAGATGGGGATCGGACTAAGCGGCTATACGCTTGATTGGCCCAATGGCAAGAGCCTCATCAGCCGCACGATTTACAGCGATCCGGAAATTCAAGGGCGCGAAATCGTCGTTGCTCATCGGCAGAAGATCCTGGCCACGGAGACGCTCGACAGCAGCTTGCCTGCGGACACCGTGGCAGTGAGGGCCTACCCGGAAAGACCGCCGGGACCTGGGCCTGGCAGTCTCGATCTGATGGAACTTGTGCGCGATGAGCATCTCACCTGGACTCCGGCCGATGGCTCATGGGATGTGTGGTTCTATGCCGCTCCCCGCAAACCGGGCACCCTGAGCCCGATTCACCCGTTGTCTGGCCAGCGCGTTGTCGAGCAGTTCTTTCAGGCGTTTCAGGATCATGCACCCGCGAAGTCTGCGGCAGGATTGAACTACTTCTTTCACGACGAACTGCAGTTTGGAGTGGGCGATCGGATCTGGACCGACGATCTACCGCAGCAGTTTCACCAGCTGAAAGGCTATGATCTGTTCGAAGCGCTGCCAGCGATGTTCCAGGAGGTGGGGCCTAAGACGGTCAAGTATCGCCTGGACTTTATGGACGTGAAAGTGCAACTGGCTCAGCAACGCTATTTCATTCCGATCTTCCAATGGCATTGGAGCCGAGGCAAGATCTACGGCTGTGATCAAGGAAGCCGCGGTCGCGACCCTCTCGAATTCGGCGATTACTTCAGTGCCGTGCGGTGGTATACAGCGCCGGGGCACGACACCCCCGGAGGGCAAGCCGATTTGATCAAGGGAAAAGTCTCCAGCTCGATTGCCCAGCTCTACGGCCGGCCGCGGGTGTGGTTAGAGGGATACCACAGCCTCGGCTGGAGTGCCACTCCTGAAAACCTCATGTATGCGACTCGCGAGAACTATCTTTACGGCTGCAATCTGCTCAACCTGCACGGACTCTATTACACAACTCACGGCAGTTTCTGGGAATGGGCGCCTCCCTGCTATCACTTCCGCATGCCGTATTGGAAGCATATGGGCGCCTTTCTCAAGTACTTCGAGCGACTGTCCTACCTGATGAGTCAAGGGGCCCATCAATGCGATGTGGCGGTGATGTATCCGGTCGCTCCCGGCCAGGCGGGCCTGGGTGGCGATGAGGCGACGCAAGCCGCTTTTGCGGCCGGCACAGCCTTG
Organism: Pirellulaceae bacterium; assembly: GCA_041752115.1. Classification (GTDB taxonomy): domain Bacteria; phylum Planctomycetota; class Planctomycetia; order Pirellulales; family Pirellulaceae; genus JAJRVM01. The sequence goes on from JBGSHS010000237.1 coordinate 31,039, forward strand.
GTGAAACAAGGTTACGATTTCATCTTCATGGATGCAGATTCGCTGGACCGAGCCGAGATCCGAGACGGATGCCTGCATGTCTCCGACGCCTCATACCGTGTGCTGGTGCTGCCTGCCATGCGCGCGATCCGCTGGAGCACCTTAGGCAAAGTGCGGCAGTTCTTCCACGAAGGTGGCATCGTGATCGCCGGTGGAGCGTTGCCTGAGGCGAGCGATCGAATAGGGCGTGACGATCCACAACTGGATGCTGTCGTGCGTGAATTGTTTGGGGCGACGGCAGCCGAAGCGGGATCCAGACCGCCTCTGCAAAAGAACAGCTCGGGTGGTGTCGGCATGTTGCTGCAGGCAACCGACCACATTCCGCCGCGTGAATATCAAGGCGGCTTTGTGGGACGCTGGGTCTGGTCGAAAGAGCCCGCACAGCACGTCTACTTCAAGGGAATCTGGCAGGGCGCGGTCGGCGTCGAAACAGCCTGTCCGGCCAGGTTCTTCTGCGATAATGAGGGAGCCCTCTATGTCAATGGAAAACGAATCTGCTCGGGGATTGATTACTCCAACGGCTGGACCGGCACACTGACCTTGAAGCATGGCGATGTGATTACCGTGGATGCGCTCGATCACGATCCCGCAGGCAATCGTGCCACAGCCGGGATGTTCCTGGCCATCACGGACAACCAGCGTACGGTCCTTTCGGGACAGGAACTGCGTTACAATCTGACGCCACCGGATGACGCTCTATGGCGGACGAGTTCCGAGCTGAACGGCTTGGCTGTTCCCGACCCGACCAACGTGCATCCGCTTCATCGTGGCAGCGGCGAGCAGAACATATGGAACACGCTGGCGAATCACCTTGAGACATTCGTGCCGCGCGATGTTCAAGGTCCTGCATCAACCAGAGCCGCTCACCGCAAGATCGGTCCACGTGATGTCTACCTGGTCATGGGGGCGCCAAAATACTCCGCTGTCGAGTTCCGTGCCCGCGGTCAAGCAGAGCTATGGGACCCGTGGACAGGCACATCGCAACCGCTGCGAGTACTCGACCAGACCGCAACGCATACCAAGCTTGAAATGCCTCTGGAAGAATATGAGGCACAGGTGGTTGTCTTTACACCTGGCAAGTCTCAAGTCAATCCCTCCGCCCAGTCACCCAGGGCCACGGAGCGTATTGTTCTCGACGGTGAATGGGAGTTTGAACTGCAGCCGACGATGGACAATCGATTCGGCGATTTTCGCTTACCCATCACCGACACGATCATTGGTCCGGAGGCTCGGATACTTCGCCATGCCGTCGAAACGGCTGACGCCGAGCACTGGCAGGCCGCCGACTTCGATGATCGCGACTGGCCACGCGTGACGCACGGATTCGGCCCTCAGTTCTGGATGCTGGGCCCCATCCCCGATCAACTGCCCAGTGAATCGACAGACACCGATCTGGCCAACCTGACGGACTTTGATCCGGCCAAGCCGGTCGAGTTGAGCGGACAGCAGTTCGAATGGCATCCTTATTGCTTCTCGTGGCGACAGGGACTCGAAGGAGATCCGGGACATCAAGGATATCACGGATTGAAGGAAAACATCACGGATCATTTCCTGTGCCTCGGCAAACGCGAAGAAGCACTCAACGAATTCAAGTACGTCCCCAAGGAGGCCGGAAACCGGTACTACCTGTGGACCAGTGCCACGGTTGACCGACCAACAACAGTTCGGGTCATCGCCAGTATCCCATCCTCCGGAGAGAGCCCTCACGCATCCCAGGTACTCTCGCCCGCTGCCGTATTCGTTCGTGGCAAACGCCTGAGCGATTGGCAGCAGCCAGTGGAACTGCGGCCTGGAGTTAACCCGTTGCTAGTGCGCTATGATCATGCGGGACGCGGTTACTTCGTTCTGAAGCGTGTCGACGTGACCTCGGACGTACCGAATCGCACGCCACTCTCGACTGTCTGGTTCGACGATCCGGCCGTAATCCGCTTCGACGTACATGCCGGCCGTCGACCTGCCGAGTGGTTTCGATTCGTGGCACCGCCCGGTCTGCGCGGTATGAACGTGACGGTTCGAGGTGAGGTCGCCGCGTGGGCCAACGGTCAACCGCTGCAATCCGCCGGTCAAGGCCGATTTGAGATCGATTCCCCATCACGCCACGCAAGCCGTATCGCTCTGCGTGTGCTGCCCGCAATCGGATATGGTGGCGCGGCGTCCCTTCCTGATCCGGTACGGCTGGATTGTGGATCGGGACTCACCTCGCTCGGTGACTGGTCGCAACAGGGAGTCCTGGAGTGCTATTCTGGTGGCGCGTGGTACCGCCAGAACGTGGAACTCACGGCAGAGCAGGCCCGTGGCCCCGTCACCCTCGATCTGGGGCAGGTCGTGGCCACAGCGGAAGTCCGCGTCAACGGGGAGTTGGCCGGCATCCGAGTGGCTCCACCCTGGAAGGTGGATCTAACCGGCATGGTGCAGAGTGGCCAGAACCGCCTCGAGGTGCTCGTGTTCAACACGCTGGCCAATCATTACCTGACGATACCGACTCGCTACCGAGGCAAATTGACGTCAGGCTTGCTGGGCCCAGTCGTGCTGGACGTGGCGATGCCGGAGAAGCCCGAGGGAGACCCGCTGCCTTGAGGGCGGCAGAACAACCGAGTTGCCCCCAGGCCATCTCAGTGACAGAAGTTGCCGACTACATCAGCGAGTCAAATTGGGCGCCCTTGACCGGGTCTTTGGTCACCCGCGCGGCGCTTTCAATCAGAGCCACAGCAGCATCCCCCTCCATTTTCATGGCGTCGAGCTGCTTGGCTGCCACGGCGATCCCGATCTCGGACCGGATCGCTACCTGCTGAACTGCGAGCAGACCGCTGACGGCACTATCGATACCACTCATACCATCGTCCTCACTGACCCCGTGGGCGTCGTTGCTGTTGGGCAACGATACCTTACAGATTATCGACCGAATGGGGCGTGAGGCATGAGACTTGATAGCCTGTGCGGCCGGCGGCGGCTCACGGCGCAACTGGCCGCTGCGGATAGGGACCCACCGTCATGAAGTGGTGCGGAAATAGGGAATGCGACAATGCCACAATGCGACAATGCCACAATGCAACAATGCGACAATGCAGCAACGGGGATTCGGGGAAGCTCAAGCCCCACGACGTCTGGTCCTGGCCTTCTTTGCGCCTTGGCGCCTTGGCGTGAGCCTATTCCGCTCCCGTACTCACGCCAAGACGCAAAGGCGCGAAGGGCGGACCGGTCCCGGCGGACCAGAAGCGACGTGTCTCGTTTTGGAGGCCGGCCGCTGCGGATGGGGACCCACCGTCGTGAAGTGGTGCGGAAATGGGGAATGCGACAATGCCACAATGCGACAATGCAGCAACGGTGATGTGGTAAGGCTCCGGCGCCACGAGGTCTGGTCCTGGCCTTCTTTGCGCCTTGGCGCCTTGGCGTGAGCCTGTTCCGCTCCCTTACTCACGCAATGGCGCAACGACGCGAAGGGCGGGGTGTCTGGTTTTGATCTGGTTATTTGGCTTGCCCAACGGGGGAGATCGCCTAATCGAAAACCGAAAGATCCACCGCCTCTGAGGTCTCACGCCTCTAGACTGCCGGCTCCATTTCTTCAAGAATGGAGTGGTTTGGATTTCAACAGCCCGCCCGCTCGACCTGCGACTGGCGACCTTTGTCACTCGATTGCACCTCAGCGCGGTGCGTGACTCGGTCCGCTGTCGGTCACGAATGCTCCCACCTACCGAAAGTAATGCCATGAGACTTAGCTCGCTGATTGTGTTTGCTCTGTCAATTTCACTGGCGGCAGGGGAAGAACCGATCGATCGGTTGGGAGCCTCAGTTTCAGCCGGTGATCCGCGCGTCAGTGTACAGACAGAAACTCGAACGCCGGATTCGCCGCAAAGTGTGTTCGGGGCATCTGCGGATGGTCCTGACACAAACCAGGGCTCGCGTGCAGCCGAGAGCGACGCGACATCGGGGGGAAGTGTTCAGTATATCCTGCTGAACCGAGCACCGGGGCAGGGGATGTTCCAAGGGTCACCGGAGACGCTTGGACGCAAGCAATTTGAGGAAGTGCTCACACACTTGCCCAACCAGGCAGACGGCAGGATCCGGATCGGTCTGAGTCACGTCTTTTCCTGTTTTCGGACACCACCTGAAACTACGATTGCAGCCCTGAAGACGTTTCTCGCAGCAGCGCAGGCTACAGACACTCCGATACTTGTACAGATCGATACCGAACATTGGTGGGAAGCGCGGCCCGATCTATGGAACTGGTGGGATCCGACAAAGCCGGGATACGATCCGGAAAACCGCGAGAATGTTGAGTGGACCAGCTGGTCGCCGGATGATGCCATCAAGATTGCCTGGCGCAACTGGGGCCAGCAGATTCGTATTCTGCCGCCGCCCAATCTGGCCAGCCCGCGTTATACGGCGGCTTGTCGCGAGGAGATTCGGCGTCTCGTGCCGATCGTCATGAACTGGTACCAGCAGTTGCCCGCGAAACAGAAACGCCTGCTGGTGGGCATCAAGCTGGGCCATGAAACGTCGATCGGCGTCAACGCCTTCCATTATCCTGCGGGTAATCAACTTCTGACCAAGCCGCGATCGGAAGACCCGACGTCTGGCCTCAAGACCGACGATGTGCTGGCACGAGGCGTGGCACAGATTGGCTTTGCGGCGTTGAGATCGTCTGGTGTTCGGAGTGAAGGAGTGCCGGCCGAAGCCGAGCTGCGCGACGTCGCGCAGCGTTACCTCCAAATGCTCTGTCAGGAAGCCGCTCGGGCTGGAGTGCCGCGTGAGCTTCTCTTCGCGCACGGCGCTGGCTGGAAGGAAGGGGAACTGGTGTACGACGTGCCAGTGAATCCGTTCGCCTGTCCTGGCTGGAGTTTCTATCACCATGCAGCCGATCCGAGCCAGGATGCCGGGGTGCAGCGCAACGTGGCCAGGTCCGACGCCCCGTACTGGGCCGCCACGGAATGGCTTCTGCAGGGGACGCTGGAAGCCGACGACTGGCGACGCGCCTTGACCAATACCCTGGCCGACCCACGCTGCCGCTACGTCTGCATCTTTAACTGGGAGAGCATTCGGTCCAGCGAGAGTGTCTTGAGGGCAATCTCCGATCTGACAGCAGGTCAACAGCCGAGCAGTGAAGACGCCCAACAGCGCAAGTGATCGCCTGCGTCTGCGCGGTCTGTTCCTGCACCGCGTTTATCTGAGTCGATACCCATGGTATCGCAGATAGATCAGCGGACCGTACAAGAACACCATGAAGCTGGCAAAGGTCCCGAAGAACAGCAGCAAGGCTTCGAGAGGAGGTGGTGATCTGTCATGAAGGAACATGACAAATCCCCACCCGACATACAGGACCGTCTGAATCACGATGGCCAGCTGCGTACTGAACGTCACGTGCCGGGCGCGCAGCGTTACCAGCACGGCCACAGCCGCTGTAATCAGGCTCGTGACGCTTAAGACAGTTGCGACAAGAAGCAACTCCATGAGTATGAAGGTACTCGCCACGCCACCGTCTAATGACGTCAGTAACCGCACGGCAGCAAACGCCACCCCGACTGCCCCGGTCGCCAGCAGAATATCTCGGATCTTCAGACCTCGCTCCCGTCCGCTCTTGGTGGCAACGTGAGCTGGAACAATCTCCCCCCGGCCTATCACCTTGATCATCCAGAGGGGCGTCTGTATCGATAGAGCCAGGAGCGGCATGCAGAGCAATGTCGACGCAATCGCGATCAGCGTCTCCTCCACTGGCAGTTGAACCAGCAGAATCCAGATCAGCGAGAAACACAGGACCAGCGCCGTGGAGAAACTGACAATCAGTCGCCGCGTCAGCCGCCAATTGGCAAAGACCATCCAAATGGAATGTAGCACCACCTGAGCTGCCACCATTCCCGCCGCTACTCCCGCGAACCCTATAGTCAGAGCGTTCTCTGGACTGCGGTCCATTACCACCATAAGCGCTGTATTGCTGATAACGAATACAACCATCAGCACCACATACACCCGGACCGCCGGACTCTCGCGCCAGTACGCTGGAAGGCGATGGACAATCATGGAACGCCTCGTGTTTTGATCAACGTTCGGACTGCGTCACGCGGCATGCCGGTTGTACGTCAGACTGGCGATGCCCGTGCTTAGGACCGGCGCAGGAATTATAGTCGCCTTTCGCTCCGCGAAAGTAGCGGACCTTTGCACGGCGAGTGCTGCCGAGGCGACAATTAATGATTCAGCGGTCCTTACACGGCATATTGCTCCTATCGGGCTCGTCGTGTCGTCACGACAAACAGTGGTGTCGGATGAAACATGGGCGATTCTATCACGTAGGAGGAAAGAAGGCACGATGGCCAGAAGTAGCAACTCTGTCGTATTGAGTTTCAGGTAAAGAGTGAACCGAGGGCCTCCAACGGAGGCCCGGATTCCCCAGAACGACAGCCATGAAGTGGGTCAGAACCTTCCTGGGTATCAACAAACCTCTCACTGCGGCATGCAATCTATCGCAGTCGGTATCCGTGATATCGCAGGTAGAGAAGCGGCGCATAGAGGAAAACGACTAGACCAAAATACATGCCGAGAAACAAAGAACAAACTTCAGGGGGAGGCACTTCCCGTGTCACCAGGCACATCGTGGCAAACCACGCCAAATACAGCGCCACTTGAAACGTCACGGCCAGTAGGGTACTTATCACCACGAGCGGCGCGCGAAGCGTGGCTAGCAGGGCAACCACGACAACCAGCAAGCTCACGATGCTGATGATCACGGAAGCGATGCCTAACCCCACCAGAAGTTCATCAGTGCCATCCAGGCTACCCGCTAGTCGCACGGCGGCGAAGGCAACAGCAATCGAGCCCGTAGCGGCCAACATGTCTCGAATCCTCAAAGTGTGCCTGCACGCACTCGTGTCCACGTTCCACCCCGGCACGATCTCCCATTTCCAAAACACCTTGAGGGTCCACAAAGGGGCCTGGACGGCGATGGAGATGAGTGGCATGCAAAGCAATGACGTGACTAGATCGCCATGGCCCAGTTCATGGTGGAGCCAGAGTCCACCGATGAGTGAGAAGAACAAGATCAGTGCCATCATCAGACTTGCGGAGAACCTAAAGACAGGATGCCAAGAACTGAAGACCGTCCAGATGGAGTGCAAAGCGATCTGCGCAAGAACCAAGCCCATCGCAAGACCGGAATATAGAAGCGTAAGCGACGTCGGCCCACCCGCTGCATTGGCGCTGATAGCAAGTAAGTAATTGCTGATCGGAAACACCATCAGCAGAACGGCAGAGAGCCGCACCACCGGATTCGATCGCCATTGGGCTGTTGGACGGTCCAGCGTCATGAGTCATCCACTGGGAAGGTCGGTTCGTACGTCGCGCCGCCGGCAGAGTGGTGTGTTCGGGTAACCATATTACGTCAAAGTGAGCGCGATGCACAGCGGTTGTCCGATGTGCGCGGCGCCGCGAGCCGGAGCTTGCTGATGGTCAAACGTCCTCGTGGCCATTGCATCGTGAAATCGGCCCGATGGGGCGGAATGGCAGCCAATGGACCAGAGCACGAAGCATCGTCACACGAAGACCTCATGCCACACTGCACTCGTTCATTTCAGGTCGCTTCATAACGATTATACGGAACAATCGAAGACGTTCATCACGGCCGTGCCCGGTCAGCGACGCGCACGGCGGGCAACTCGGCTGCGGGAAAGTACATTCTAATGGATGGACCACTTGGTAAACCACTGTCTCGTTGACTGCTCATGGTGATGGGGATTCATGCTTAAGCCGATGCACTTCCTGATTGCTCTGATGTTTCTCGCTCCGATCGCGGCCGTCCTGGTGATGCACCGCGACACGATTGTGGACGACCTGACGCCGCGTCCGGAGAACGGATACCTGGTCTACTACACGATGGATCGGTGAGGCCCCTGCCGCACGACCAGGCCGGCGGTCGCCGCGCTCCAGAGAGAAGGGTACCAGATCGAAACCGTTGACGTCCAACGTCATGCCAAGCGAGCGCAGTCGTCAGGGATCCGCAGCGTTCCGACGTTCGTCTTCTATTCGGGCGGCAAGGAAATTAGGCGCTGTAGCGGGTATGTAACTCACGACGAGCTCCGCCAGATGTTCCGCAGCCCCAGTTCGCTGTTCTGATCTTCGGTCACTTCCAGGCCATCGGGCGGCGCTGGGCTGGCCGGCGCTGGAGTGAGTCACTTGTCGCTGCCCAGCACTGGCGGAGCCAGTGGCACCGTGCCCCATTGAAATCGGGTCTGGACCACCGTATCGTTGACGTGGACGGTAGCGAGCGGGCGGAAGGTCCCCGTGGCAAGGTTTCTTTCCGTACCGACCAGAGGCCCGAGCGTCGTCTCGCAGCACAAAGCTGTCACACTGGATTGCAGCACACCAACGATGGTCCGCCAGCGGACGGCTTGCCGCCGCAGGACGGTTTCCCACGCTCTGCGCGAGCGTGGCTACAAGAGACATGCCGAAGTTACTTTGCCCTCTTGCCGAAGGGCCTCTACAACAAGGAGAATCCCCATGCGACTGAGCACCTGTGCGATGACTTCACTTCTCTGGCTCATTGGCAGCTTGCCAGCTCTGGCTCAAAACACACCAGCGGGCCCTTACAATGGGCTCGATACGAATCTGGGCAACCTCTATCGCATGTCGAATGCGCAGACGCGTTCCATTTCACCGGAGAATTTTACTGGTGAGAAGGGCGAAGCTGGCATGTCGACCGACGGCCCGGCTCTTCCTGCCGCGCGCGACCTGGGACAAGGCTGGAAAGTATCGCCCTATGTGCGCGTCCCGGCGAAAACCACCTTTACGCTCGGTGAGATCAATGGTTCCGGCGCGATTCAGCAGATCTGGATGACCCCGGCTCCCATCGACAAGACGCGACTCTTCATCTTGCGGTTCTATTGGGACGGCGAAACAGAACCTTCGATCGAAGTACCGATGGGCGACTTCTTCGCCTGCGGTTGGGGCAAGTACTGCCAGATCAACTCGCTTCCCGTCTGCGTGAATCCCGGCAGTGCCTTCAACTGCTACTGGACGATGCCTTTCCGCAAAGGGGCTAAGGTCACAATTGAAAACCTCGACGACCAGCAGATGACAATCTACTACCAGATCAATTACACGCTGACCGAAGTGCCCGAGGATGCGGCCTATCTGCACGCTCAGTTCCGTCGCGTCCCGCAGCTGCCCGCCAAGACGGTCTACACCATTCTCGATGGCGTGACAGGGAAAGGCCACTATGTGGGAACGTACATGGCGTGGGAAGTCCGCAGCCCAGGCTGGTGGGGAGAAGGAGAGATTAAGTTCTTCCTGGATGGCGATCAAGAGTTCCCTACCATCTGCGGCACAGGTACCGAAGACTACTTCTGCGGCTCCTACAATTTCGAGAATCGCGACACGAAGCTCTACCAGACGTTCAGCACGCCACATTCCGGCCTGGCCCAGGTCCTTCCACCGGATGTGGTCTATCTGCCCGGCCAGCGGTTCGGTCTCTATCGCTGGCACATTGCCGACCCGATCCGTTTCGAGCAGGATCTGAAAGTGACGATCCAGGCACTGGGCTGGATGCAAGACAAGTCAGGGCGATATCTGCCGCTGGAAGACGACCTTGCCTCGGTCGCCTTCTGGTACCAGTCAGAACCGCACGCCAAGTTCCCGCCGCTCCCCAAGCCGGAAGAACTGATGGTCAAACCGATTCAGGTCCAGACTTCAAAGTAGTATTCTGCCGCGATCGGATCCTGACGACGAACAGGCTGCTGAAGGCCTGTCGTGCCGGCGTGTCTGTCCACGAGGAGACCAGCAATGCGTTATGGCAATTTTTTCGGGAGCACGATGTTCTTATCGATCATCTGCATTTCCCTCTGTGCCTGGCAGCCGTCAGCTGCCGACGAAACAGGGGATTTTTCCTGGGTTCCTGACGACTACGGTATCGTACTCAAGGCACCCGATGGCGACACGATCTTCCGCTACATGAACAAGCGGCCGCCTGACACACCACTGACCGCCAAGAGCGTCTGCTGTCTCTTTCCGGTCAAAACACCGGAGGGGACCGACCTGGTGGAATTCGCGCCCAGCGATCATCCCCATCACCGGGGCGTGTTTCTCACCTGGCACGCCATTGACGGACCCATCCCGGCGGACTTCTGGGGCTGGGGCCAGTTCGCTCCGACCGAAGATCGCGTGATTCGGAACCGCGAGCTGAAGGGAGTGACTCAAGACGCGCATCATGCCGTGCTGCGGGTCACCAATGACTGGGTAGCCCAAGGTACCACGCTGATTGAGGAAACGACCGCGATCACCAGTCGGCAGGAAGCAGGGGCGAACGTGATCGACTTGGATTTTCGCTTGCTGCCCAAGAGCGATCTGACGCTCCAGCAGTCGGCGTTCGGCGGACTCTGCGTCAAGTCACGCAAAGACGGCGAAGCCACGTATACCAGCCCGCAAGGGCCAGTCACGCTCCCCGCTCCCCACCATCTCAAACCGGAAACCGACTGGCCTGCTGCCGCGTGGTACGACTATTCGGTGGCGTTGAACGACGGCAAGACCGTTGGCATTACGATCGTGGATCATCCCGACAACCCGCCGTCGCCGTGGCATAATCTGGAAGTGATTGCGATGATCAATCCTTGCATCGTCGCGCCCGGACCGGTAGCGCTCAAAGCCAATGAGCCCTTGCGATTGCGCTATCGACTGATTGTTCACGATGGCCCGGCGCCCAAGGAGTTGATCACGAAACTGTCCAACGATTTTCGTGGCGGGGATGACTAGCGATCACCCTGTTTCAGCTCTGACAGGGCAGTCCTATTCATGGCGTGAGGAACTCACGTGATGAGAAGTGCGCTGCGGCGCGTCCTGTTGGGCCGCCACTGTCGTGGCGACGCTGAGTGGTGTGAGTCTGCGAGCATACGAGCGTGAGATGTGATCTCAGCCAGTCCTCAGATGCGACGTGGCACTGGCGGCGACGCTGTCCGATTTGCACGCGTGGCCTTGGTCAGCACGGGCAGAGCCAGTGCCACCGGCTTGCGGAAGAAACCGATCATGGCCAGAAGACTCCCGACTCGGTGCATCATCCAGGAGGCGAGAAACAGCACAAAACCGGCCAGCACCAGCGTGGCGGTTCCAGGTTCGGGAACCGGTGGCGGTGCCTGACCGAAACGAACGGAATCCAGACCGATGTTATCCCGAATACCCGAGGACAGATTGGAGAAATCAAGTCGCAGAAACAGTTCTGGAGCCGAGAGCGGCTCGTCGAACGCAATCGTCGTGTGACGTGGACCTGTCAGATCTCCTTGAACGAGCACGTCGGTCGCAGAAAAAAGGGTTGTCGCACCTGCATACACTTCCACTGCGGCGATCGTGTAATCGGCGTTGCTCCAACCGCCCAGATCGAAGCTGTACAGATCGACCACATATCCCGGGTCCGCACTGAAAACGATATTCAGCCCCGTCCCGCCGCCGACTCCAGGCCCTTCGGCAAAGATCACGTTTTCCAGATCCCCGTAATTGTCTTGCCACAGCTTCACTCGAGGTTCGGTTGCGGTACCCGCATCGGAATAGATGTCAAGCGTGACGTTCGCTGTGAATCCTTCCCCTCCGTTACCGTAGGTGAAGAACCCCCCCGGGACCGCCATGACCGCTCCCGTCACATTGTCGCCATAATCGCTCGGAAGTATTCCGCCACTGGTTGTGGGCTCGACAACCGACTGCGTCGACGCGTCGCGCTGCTGGTCAAACAACAGAATCGTCGCACTCGCAGGTCTGACCAGCACCAACCCCAACAACACGGCAGACCAACAGAAGAACGACCGCGGCGGTATACACGCGCAGTTGCGATGGTTGGACACCTGTCTGCCTCCGTAAGAGGAAAGGGCCGAGTGAATGTCTGAATCGGCACGCCAGTGGCAACCGGCCCCGGTTCCATGGCGGCGGATGACAAAAGCGACGGATGACAAACGGTGCGTATGACTAATCGGTGTATGGTTTCTAGTCGCGTCGCCGGTTGGTGCAAATGGCGCGCGACTTTGCACCTGCGGAGCTGAACCGACTGCCAGCCAGCCACCTCTTTGGGTGGCCTGAATTCACCGAACGAGTCTCAGAGGCCGCGAATCATATAGGCTTGCAGCAGACCCGATTCGTCGGAATTGAAGAAGGCGAGTTTCCCGTCGGGTGAGAGGAAGGGATGGATGTGAGCGCCTTTGGCACACGTGGAGCGGGGGCTGAGCAAGTAGGTGAACGTGCGAGCCGGTTCGACACCAGCAGCCCCCAATTCGGCTAGGTAGATACTGGCTCGCTGGTCGAGCGGTCCGGCATCGGAAATCAGCCGCTGGCCGGCCATGTCGGTCGCGAAATGAAAGAACTGCGGATTGGCAAACGATCGGCTCACATCATTCCGCACACCTCCGGGCGTGTGGGTGCCGACATGATCGGCGTGCGGCGCCGCTTGAGCCTCAATCAGCTGGGCCTCTCGAGGCTGCTGGCAGCTGGTGCTGGTGATAGCCCACTCGGAGCGGCCGCGCCAGCATTGATGTCCCTGACAGAACTCGTTTCCATCGCGTCCCCAAGGGAGATCGCGGAAATTCGTTCCATCGTCGCGGATCACATGAATGTCTGCTCCCGCTCCGCCGGTCAAGTGGATGATGTCGCCAGAGGGACTGCAAGCATTGCCGTGGTTCTCCTGGATCAGGATATCATGAGCGGCTTCGGGATCGGTGGAGCGACTGTACTGCGGGTGCATATTACACCAGCTCGGACCTTGCACAATCAGCCGTACCGTCGCCTGCTCGACGTCGAACACCATCAGTCCGAACGGTGCATTCTCAGTCTGGCCGTCTCCCAGATACGCTGACAACGCCAGCCGCCGACCGTCACTGGAAATCGTCGACAACGGATAGATACAGCTGGGGCGATAGTTGGTCTCCGGCAACGGTGAGTCGACAACGAACACCGTCTGTCGATCGCTGCCGTCGAGATTGACCCGTTTAAGCGTGAGCCGCCCGCCACCGACCTTGGTCTCATTGACGAAGTAATAGAGATACCGTCCATCGGGCGAGATGGATGCAGCAGTGGCTCCAATCTCTTCCGTCAATGGATGGAGCGAGCATCCGTCGTCGATGTCACATCGCAAATATTGATGCTTGGGATCGTTCTTGTCGCTGCCATGAGCGTGGGCTGAGCGATGCAGCACGAACCGTTTCGAGTCGGGAGTGAAGACTTGCGCTTCCATGTACAGATGCGAACTGGGTACATCACTGTCGGTAGTCAACTGCAACACTTCGAGGCCGGGAGGAGATTTCTCGTCCAGCAGATCGGGACGCGGTACAGACCGTCCCACATCGGCTGCCATAGCCGCACGACCTGTGATACCCGCCGCGCCCCAGACCAATGCTCCTGCTGAGGCTGCGAGGAACGTCCGGCGCGAGCAGCGAACTGTTTGACCGCCTGAGCGTGCACTATTCATCGATAAGCCTCCCAGGTCGTTTCGACGTCAACCACAGTCTTCACAGAACACCTCGCACAGCTGTTCAGCGCTGCCGCCTCGCTCCGACTTTCTCACGCGACTACCAACGCAACGTAATCCACTTTCGCATGACATGCAACAGCCACACCAGAACTAGATTCTCTGTGCACCCGCCTTGCGTGCGGTCGAACTCCCGCACCTGCAAGAGCCCACACCCGAATCGCGGAACAACCCGTTGGAGCAGCCCGCCGCAGCGCTATGAACTCAATGCTTACAACAAGACGGACCACTCAGGTCGTCCAGAGACGCGGCGGGGGGGCACGGTTGGCGGAGACGGTCAGCGAGGCGTCTGAACCGCAGAATATCCAACAAGGAATGTCCAATGTCCAAGTGAGACCATCGCGCCGGGCAGTCCCCCGCGCCTGGCATCCTCTTCCTTTTACACTCTGCAGCTGGTGGTTCGATTATTAGCGGTTGTCTGCGGGGTCCTTACGACTCAAACTCTCTCCAAGACAGGGTTCGCAGGTGCTTCAACTGGCACGACACTGGATCGCCCTGGGCAACGCCTGCTAAGATGAGCAGCAAATCGTCCACTTGAAGGGCGTGCTTCGAGATTTCCCAGCAAGATTGGTGGACGGGGCGTGAGAGCAAACAGATCGAGTTGAGGATACTCTTAGAACGGAGGAACACTGCATGCGGTGTTTACGACGACTTCGCCCGTTGCTCGTCTTGACCGGAGCACTGGTGATTATTGGATTGTGGGGGTTTGTCCCTCAGGGGACTGCGGTGGCGCAAGAGGAGACTCCGCAGGCCCTGCAAACCGTCTGCACGGCCCTGCAAGACGCTTTCAACGCTCACGATGCTCGAGCGATAGGCGATCTATGGAGCGAAGACGCGGTCCACTGTTCGGTATCGACTGGCACGGAACTTTCTGGGCGCTCCGCGATTACCGAAGCCTATCGTAAGTTGTTCGAGACCGATCCCACGTGCACGCTAACCATCGCCGTCCGGTCGGCAACGACGGAATCGGACACATCGGCGGTCGTTGTGGGAACCGCTGAAGTGAGCCATCCCGGGCAGGCTCCGTCGCGCTCGGTGTTTGAAGCGAAGCTCAGTCGCGACGGGGCGAAGTGGCAGCTTACCAGCGTCCGAGAGGTCGAATTGCCGTTGGATGCGGCTGCAGGTTTGAATCCGCTGGGCTGGCTCATCGGACGCTGGGTCGATGAACAACCAACGGGCCGGATAGTGAATCAGTTCCGTTGGACCAATGGGGGCGCCTTCTTGCTTCGCGAGTACTGGGTTGAAGGAAAGGACGAATTGAGTCGGCAGGGGACACAAATCTTCGGCTGGGATGCCGAGCAGGCTTGTGTTCGCACCTGGCTATTCGATTCCAGCGGCAGTTTTGGCGAAGGGCATTGGGAACAAGATGGTCCTCGCTGGGTAAACAAGCTGGCGTTGAAATTGCCCGATGGCCGTCGTGCGGCCGTCACCCAAATCCTCGAACGCGCCGGAGACAATCAACTGACCTGGCAATCGATCGACCGCGAGATCGATGGAGCAGCTCAGCCCAATTCTTCCGTGGCCAAGCTCACGCGTCAGGCTGACCCAACTACCAAGACTCCCGTGAAAAACCCCCAGAAAGCGCAAGCCACGGCCGACACCCCGAAAGGAGATCAGCCATGACATTGGCGGTTAGAAAACCCAATTCACTCCCGCGTGTCTGCGGGCTGCTTACTCTGATAACTCTCGTACTCTCCTGGTCCAGCTCGGACTGCTCGGCCGTTGGCCTGCATGGCGGTGGTGGTGGCGGAATGCATGGAGGCGGTATGCCTATGCCTCGAGGTGGATTCCCCGGCGCCAGCCATGGTCCGGCCATCGGTGGTGGCTTTTCGCCGAGCATGGGGAGTTTTGGCGGAGCGCGTCCGCCGGCTATGAATCGACCCGACTTTTCTCCCGGTAATGTAGGCGGCATGGGAGGACTTGACCACGGCGCACTGCCTGGCTTCCCGCATGCGGGCGGATCATCTTCCTCCCGCCCGGGCGGCGGCGCCACGGCGTCCCAGCTCAGCAGCTTTCTGGGCCTGCCGGCCAGTGCAGCATCACGTGAGGGTGGCCCGAATCCGGCTCGACCAGGCCCATCCTCACTACCCAACGGGCTGTTCGATCGTGGTGGCGGCGCGGCATGGCCAGCGGGTCATGCCGGCAACCGTCCCGACTGGGCCGGCCAAGCTGGCTCAGCCGGTGATTTGGCCGCAAGAATGCAGAACGCTGTACAGCCGGGTGGCCCCCACTCCGCGCAACTCCACGACTGGCTCAACAGCAACCCACAACGGGCTCAGCAGTGGCAGGAGCGAGGCGACCAGATTCGCCAACGCTGGCAGAACGGGGACCATCCTCCACTCCAGCCCGGAAAGATTCCGGGCAGTGATTGGTGGAGCAAGTACCACCCTCAGCTCGACAACTGGTATTACCACCACGATTGGCATCATCATGGATGGGCTTACTGGTGGGGTACCCCCACGTGGGTCGCGTTTGGCAGCTGGTTTCCCGCCTGGGGCTGGGCCGAGCCCGTCTTCTACGACTACGGCGTTGGCGGCAACGTCATCTATCAGAACCAAAACGTTTACGTCAACGGCCAGGACGTGGGAACAACCCAGCAATACGCTCAATCGGCGGCCGACCTGGCAACCGTCGACCCGCAGCAGTCGCAGTCCACTCCCGATAACGAAGACTGGATGGCCTTGGGCACGTTCGCTGTGGTGACCAGCGAAAAGGACACCAGTCCAACTCGCATCCTGCAACTGGCGGTCGATCACCAAGGGATCGTCAGCGGAACGATGCACAACAGCTCAACCAATCAGGACTATGTGGTTCAAGGTCGTGTCGACAAGAGCACGCAGCGGGTGGCTTTCACAATTGGCGATAAGAACCATGTCGTCATGGAAACCGGCATCTACAACCTCACTCAGCAGCAGACTCCTGTGCTGGTCCACTACGGCACCGACCGCACCGAGAATTACTTGCTGGTGCGACTCAGCCCGCCAGCCGCGGACGGTCAAGCGGCTCCTGAGTCCGGATCCGGATCCACCAAGGATAACCCGCTGGGGTCGTAAGAACCCAACAGAAAACCGCAGAATATTGAACAAGCAGCCGCAGAAGGAAGAAGGAAGAACAAGTCGCATAGCTTGAGCAACGATCCAGCGATTGCAGGGGACTGCCAGACGCGACTCTTCCACTTGGTGATTGGACATTCCTTGTTCGATATTCTGCGGCTTAGTGGCCTCGGTAACGCTACGACAGATTCTGGATGGGTTACTATGCCGATTGCACGGACGTTTCTCGATTGGCGACAGCCGGCTCTGCCGGCGATAGCGGAGTATCTGGCAGGGCGATTCCTGCGCGGCACGACATTGGACCTGGACAACGTGGTGCTGGCACTGCCTGGCGGTCGAGCCGCTCGGCGACTGACCGAAGAGCTGGTGCGTTTGTGTGAGGAGCGCTGCCTGACGCTGCAGCCTGGCGCACACTGCACGGTCGGAGCACTGCCAGAGTACTTGTATGAGTCGAAACGGCCGTTTGCCACCGATCTGGTTCAGCAACTTGCCTGGGTGCGGGCATTGAAGGAGACCGATCATGATTGCTGTCGCCAGCTCACTGCACGTCTGCCCGACGAGGAGGACCATGCCGGCTGGATGGATCTCGGCGCCCTGCTGCAGCGTCAGCATCGAGAGCTGGCAGCCGATGCCCTGGACTTCGGCTTGGTGGCCCAACGCGGCAGGCAGATGCCCGGTTTTCACGACGAGCAGCGTTGGCAGTTGCTCAGCAGAATCCAGCAGAAGTACCTGCAGATCCTTGACGGACTCGAATTGTGGGACCTGCAGACCGCGCGGTTGTATGCGATCCAGCACCAGCTCTGCCGTACGGACAAACAGATTATTCTGGTCGCCACGACCGACATGACGATGGCAATGCGGCACATGCTCGACCAGGTGTCGCAGCAGGTCACCGCGATCGTTCACGCCCCGGCAGACTTGGCTGACCACTTCGACCAGCACGGCTGTTTGCAGCCAGATCGCTGGCTGGATGAACTCGTCGGGATCAGCGCGCAGCAGATCCACACGGTGGAAGGGCCAGCCGATCAGGCGGAGGAGGTAGTGCGTTGTATTGCGGACCTGGACGGGCGCTACCGCGCCGACCAGATCGTGATCGGCGTGCTCGATGAACAGCTGGTTCCGCAGCTGTTGCGGCGTCTGAAGCAGGCCCACCTGCCGGCGCGGTGGGTTGTCGGCAAGACGGTCGGCGAAACGGCTCCCTTCCGGTTACTGGAAGCGGCAGCAAGCTACCTGGAGCGATCGCAGTACCTCGATTTCGCGTCTCTGGCACGGCATCCCGACCTGGCTCCCTGGCTGGCCGCCCGGCACATTGCTCCTGACTGGCTCGCCGCTCTCGACGATTATTACAACGATCATCTTGCTTTACGCCTGGGTGAATGGCTGGGCCAGGATGACCGGGCAGAGAAATTGCGGCACGTGGTCTCGGCGATCCACGAGGTGTTGCAGCCGCTCCGCGGCGCGCAGCGTCCGTTGCCGCAGTGGGCACCGTTGATCGCTCAGTTGCTGCGGGCGTTCTATGGCCAGCGGTGCTTCGACCTGGACCTGCTTCACGACCAATACACGTTCAAGGCTCTCGAGCATCTGCGAGAAGGCCTTCTCTTACAGCAACAGGTTCCGATCGACATCGCTCCTCATCTGTCAGCTGCCGAGGCGATTCGTCAGCTGTTGTCTCAGGTACAGGGTAACCAGCTGCCCTCGCCTCACGAAGATGATCAAATCGAGCTCTTGGGGTGGCTGGAACTCCCCTTGGACACCGCTCCAGCGTTGATCGTGACGGCCTTGAATGAAGGGATTGTGCCCACGTCGGTCAATTCGGATCTGTTCTTACCCAATGCGCTGCGGCAGCAACTCGAACTGGTCGACAATCGCCGGCGGTATGCTCGTGACGCGTATGCATTGAGCGTTCTCCTGGCGTCGCGGGACGAGCTGTCACTGATCTCCGCTCGCTTCACAGCGGATCACGACCCCCTATTGCCCAGCCGGCTGATCTTTGCGACCGATCCTGTGAGCATGGCGGAGCGGGCACGGCATTTCTTCTGCGGCGGGGAGCAGGACGCGTCAGCACCAGCCTTGATTCACGTGACGAGTGGCGCGGGCGAACCGTCTCGAATTGTCGTCCCTCAGCCTTTGCCTTTGTCGACCCCCATCACTTCGATCAATGTTACGGCATTTCGCAGTTATCTCGAATGTCCGTACCGCTTCTATCTGCGTCATGTCCTGCATCTGCAGAGCATCGACGACCGCTGCGAAGAACTCGGTCCAGCGGCGTTCGGAACGCTGATTCACGATGTGCTCAGCGCGTTCGGGAAGGAAGAGATTCACACCTCCACCGATCCCGACAAAATCGTTCGCTTCCTCAATCACACACTCAACAAGCTCACCACTGCCAGATATGGTCAAGAGCACCTGCCGGCGGTCTCTGTCCAGCTGGTTCAAGCTCGGCAGCGTCTGCAGGCCTTCGCCGCGTGGCAAGCGCAGTGGGCAGCCCAAGGTTGGGTAATCGTGCACACGGAAACTTCGGGTGGCGAACAGCCTGCCCGGCTGAACGTCGATTCCGGCACCTCGGTTATTTTGCAGGGCAGGATCGATCGCATCGATCGCAAAGACGACCAGTGGGCAGTCTTCGACTACAAGACGGGTGACACGGCCCGCTCGCCGGACGAAACACACCTGAAGTCGGGTGAGTGGATCGACCTGCAGTTGCCACTGTACCTTCAATTGGCACGTTCGCTGGGGATCGAGAGTGTGCCGCAGCTGGGCTACATCAATCTGCCGAAAGAGCTGCAAAGAGTCGGTGCCCTGCTGGCCACCTGGGACGAGGAGGCGCTCGAGCAAGCAGAGACCATCGCGCTGGACGTGGCCAGCAAGATTGTGGCTGGCGAATTCTGGCCTCCCACTCGCCCCCCAGCCGCATCGCTCACCGAGTTCGCGTCGATCTGCCAGGAGCATGCCTTTCGTCCACATCTGGAAGCACGGGTCAACGGGGGGCAGGCATGAGCGCATTCTCCCACATTCTGATTCGTGCTTCGGCAGGAACCGGCAAGACCTTTCGGCTTTCAAACCGTTATCTTGAGCTGCTCTACCGCGACGTGCTTCCCGATCAGATTCTGGCCACGACCTTCACCCGCAAGGCAGCCGGGGAAATTCTGGATCGCGTCGTCGTGCGACTGGCGGGAGCGGCGTTGCAGCCTGACGCGCTGAGCCGCCTATCGCGTGAACTGCAGATCACCGATCTGTCGCACGAACAATGCCTGAACCTCCTCCGGCGGTTGCTCACCCACCTGCATCGACTCCGGGTCTGCACACTGGACGCCTTCTTCGCTCAACTGGCAGGCAGCTTCAGCCTGGAACTGGGCCTTCCGCCTGGCTGGCGCATCGTGGAGGAGTTACAGGACAGGTACCTGCGCCGCGAAGCCATCGCGATGACCTTACAGGGCGATGGAAACCACGAAACGCAACGGCTCGTACACCTGATGGCCAAAGGAGAAGCCACTCGATCGATCAGTCAGCTGATCCAGGCCACTGTCGACGACCTGTACCACTTGTATCTGGAAGCCGAACCAACCGCCTGGCAATGCATACCGCGTCCCCCGTTGCTCAAGAGCGAAGAATTGGTCGCGACGATCGAGGCGCTTCGCGCGGCGCCACTGCCAGATGACAAGCGAGCCACGGGGGCACGTGACAACGACCTCGTGGCAGCCGAACAAGGCGATTGGGAACGATTCATCGGACGAGGTCTGGCCAGCAAGATCCTGGCCGGGGAACGAACCTATTACAGGAAAGAGATCCCGGACGAGACAATCGATCTTTACCAACGCCTGTTGCAGCATGCTCGAGGCGTGCTGCTGCATCAGATGGCCGATCAGACAGAAGCCACCTACCAGCTCCTGGACAAGTTCCACGTGGCCTACGCCCACTTGAAACAGAAATCGCGGGCGCTCCGATTCGACGATATCACTCGTGCCCTGTCGCTCGGACTGGCAGCCGGCAATTCGGCAGCAGGCAATATCGAGCAGCAGCAGTATCGACTCGACACAGCCGTTCATCACCTGCTGCTGGATGAATTCCAGGATACCTCGCTCGCTCAGTGGTTCGTCCTCCGCCCGTTTGCTCGACAAATCACATCCGCGGATCTGACCAATGCACGGCAGGCACGCGGATGCCCGCCGTCCTTCTTCTGTGTCGGTGACGTGAAGCAGGCAATCTATGGCTGGCGCGGCGGACTCTCCGAGATCTTCGACGCTCTGCAAAACGAACTGCCGGGACTGGCGGACGAGTCGATGAACACCAGCTACCGTTCGTCACAGCCTGTGATCGACACGGTCAATCGCGTGTTCGCACACATGACGCGGCACACGAACCTGGGAAAGCTCGAACCCGGGGTCAGCCAATGGTGCCATGGTTTTGAGGAGCACACCACCGCCCAACGCGACCTGACAGGCTATGTGGAACTGTGTGCAACCTGCGAATCGAATGACGAACAGGGGAAGATTGGAGCGAAGATCCAACATGTTGCCTGCCGGATTGCCGAACTGGTGCAGGCAGCCTCTGGCTGCAGCGTGGGGGTGCTGGTGCGCAGCAACAAAGTCGTGGCTCACATCATTTACGAACTGCGCCAGCTGGGAGTTCCGGCCAGTGAAGAAGGAGGCAACCCTCTGACCGACTCTCCGGCGGTACAGATCATCCTGTCCTTGCTGAAACTGGCCGATCATCCGGGTGACACCGTCGCCCGATACCATGTCGCCCGATCCCCGTTGGGTGCGCAGATCAAGTACACCGACCACACACGCCTGGAAGACACGCTGAAACTGGCTCACGACATCCGCTGCCGCCTGCTGCATCACGGCTATGGACCGCCGATTCTGCAGTGGGCCGACCAGCTTGCTCCGTTTTGCGATCGGCGCGATCGGAACCGGCTGCAACAACTGGTTGAACTGGCATATCGTTATCAGCAGATTGCCACACTCCGCACGACGGATTTCCTGCTGTACGTAGAAAGTCAGCGCGTCGCCGATCCGACCACTGCGGAAGTGCGTGTCATGACGGTTCACCAGGCGAAAGGACTGCAGTTCGACATCGTCGTCCTTCCCGACCTGGACTTCTTGCTGACAGGTCAGGCAGACAGTTGCGTGGTCGGTCAGCCGTCACCAACCGAACCTGTGGACCGCATCTGCCTGTACCGCAATACGGGGTTCCAGGCCTTACTCCCCCCCGACCTGCAGCAGCTGTTCGAAACGGCCACGAGCCGCGACGTCAATGAAGCCCTGTGCGTCCTGTATGTCGCGTTGACGCGTGCCGTTCATGCTCTGTACATGTTCGTGGCTCCATCGGCCGCCAACGAGAAAAACCTCCATAAGACCCCCGCCGGGCTGCTGCGTGCAGCCTTGACCGACGGACAATGCCTGGCGCCGCGAGCGGTTGCTTACCAATGCGGAGATCCGCACTGGTACACCCGCCGCCCAGCCAAACCGGCCACTGCTCCCCGTCAGCTCAAACAGGACAAACCCGTTCGATTGGCTCCCAGTGTCGCCACGGTGCAGCTCGAGCACACCGCCCCGTCACAACTGGAAGGTGGCACGAAAGTCTCGGCGTCCCGCCTGTTGGAACTCGACAGTGCCGTCGCCACATCGCGCGGGACCTTGATCCACGCCCTGTTCGAACAAGTCCAGTGGCTGGACGAATCACCACCTGCTCCCGAGCAGTTGCTTCGGGTTGCCCAGCGGCTCGCCAGCGGACAACTCGGCGTCGACGACCAGCTGGCCGCGTTTCACCGCATGCTCGGCCTGCCCGAAATCTCGGCAGTACTGCGACGCGAGTTCTACCAGTCTCCACGCGATGCGGTGCTGCAGCGAGTTCTGGGACCCGACCTGGTCCAGAAGAAGATGTCTCCGCAAGTGCACAATGAACGACGATTTGCCGTCCGCGATGATCAGCGGCTGATGTCGGGTCTGATCGATCGATTGGTGCTGCTCTATGACAACAACCACCTGGTCGCCGCCGAAGTACTCGACTATAAGACCGACTCCGCATCCGCGGATGACCCGGCACAAGTCGAGCGGCTCGTCGCCTACTATCGCCCCCAGCTCGATGCCTACCGCCGAGCGGTATCCATCATGTTCCGCTTACCGATCGAGCGAGTCTCCGCACGACTGCTGTTTGTCGGACCTGGAATCGTGCGAGCGTGGTGAAGGCCTACGTCGCGCGGCTTTCAGACGGCCCCCGGTGAACTGCCTGGTCGTGAACAGGTCTCGGGCAGGGCATGTCGAGTGACAATAAAATGGCATCACCAATGCCGGGTTACCTGTCTTGCTCACTCAATCGGCGAAATTGTACGTGTCCCCGCCCCCCACTCCCCCGACCCCCACGAGCTCGTCTCGTGCGGTGAAGCAGATGGTGAGCTACCACGCCGCCTCCTCACACCTCTCCCCCGACCCCCACGAGCTCGTCTCGTGCGGTGAAGCAGATGGTGAGCTACCACGCCGCCTCCTCACACCTCTCCCCCGACCCCCACGAGCTCGTCTCGTGTGGTGAAGCAGATGGTGAGCTACCACGCCGCCTCCTCACAC
>JBGSHS010000238.1:0-8057 GCA_041752115.1 Pirellulaceae bacterium
TAGTGGCGTGACGTTGCCAGAAGGGAACAGCGGTACAAAGACGTTCGCGTTTCCCGTCACTCTGTCGGCGGCACCAACCGTCGACGTGACGGTTGGCTACCGGGTCCTGGACGGATCCGCCAAACTGGCCGACAAGGACTATGACAAGCCGGCGAGCCTCAGCGTGACCATCCCCAAGGGACAGACCAAGGGGACGATCGTGATCTTGGTTCGCGGCGACACGAAACCGGAACAGAACGAGGATTTCACGGTCAAGCTGGTCTCCGCGACCAACGGCGCGATTAACACGAGCAAGGCGATCGCGAAGGGGACCATCCTCAATGACGATCCGCCCAGCGTGTCGATCGGTCCTGTCACCAAGCCGGAAGGGAATAGCGGGCTGACCAGGTTCGAGTTCCCCGTGACGCTCTCGGCCCCCCCCACCGCCGACGTCACAGTTGCCTTTCAGGTCGCCGATGGTACCGCCAAGCTGACCGACAAGGACTATGACAAGCCGACGAACCTCAGCGTGACCATCCCCAAGGGACAGACCAAGGGGACGATCGTGATCTCGGTGCGGGGCGATACCAAATTGGAGCAGAATGAGGATTTCACCGTTAAGCTGGTTTCGGCGACCAACGGCACGATTAACACGAGCATGGCGATCGCGAAGGGGACCATCCTCAATGACGATCCGCCCAGCGTGTCGATCGGTCATGTCACCAAGCCGGAAGGGAATAGCGGGCTGACCAGGTTCGAGTTCCCGGTGACGCTCTCGGCCCCCACCATCGCCGACGTCACAGTCACCTTTCAGATCGCCGCTGGCACCGCCAAGCTGGCCGACAAGGACTATGACAAGCCGACGAGCCTCAGCGTGACCATCCCCAGGGGACAGACCAAGGGCACGATCGTCGTCTCGGTGCGGGGCGACACCAAACTGGAGCAGAACGAGGATTTCACGGTCAAGCTGGTCTCCGCGACCAACGGCACGATTGACACGAGCAAGGCAATCGCGAAGGGGACCATCCTCAACGACGATCCGCCCAGCGTGTCGATCGGACATGTCACCAAACGGGAAGGGAATAGCGGGCTGACCAAGTTCGAGTTCCCCGTGACGCTCTCGGCCCCTACGACGGCCGACGTCACAGTTACCTTTCAGGTCGCCGCTGGCACCGCCAAGCTGGCCGACAAGGACTATGACAAGCCGACGCACCTCAGCGTGACCATCCCCAAGGGACAGACCAAGGGCACGATCGTGATCTTGGTCCGGGGCGACAAGAAACGCGAACCGGACGAGGATTTCACCGTGAAATTGACTTCCGCAACGAACGCAACACTCACGGCCGGCAAGAAGGTCGGACGCGGGACGATTCGCAACGACGACTAACGGCTGAAGATCGCTCTGATGGAAGAGCCTCAGATCGCGTTCGCTATTGTGTAAGCCTCAGAGACGCCTTGTTGATCGCGGCTTTGGATGACGATTCGCAGCACGCTTGCCGCAGGTGAAGCCAGCTAACCGGGCGGCGTTGGCCGCTGACTTCACCCAACGGTCAACGGCAGCCCGCCTACCGCCGCCACCATTTCTCCAGCAGGCGATCCACCCTCTCCGCACCAAGCGGGGTGAGCTCTCTCAGTCGCTGCAGCGCCCCACCGGCAAACTCGGACTCCTGCGACAGTGTGCACATCGCCGCCACGCAGGCGCCTGCGGTCGGTCTTTCTTGAATGACGAAATCCAACAGCTTGCCCCGCTGAGGCGTCTGTTCGTCCAGGACCGAAGCCAGCGCCGTCAAGTACTGCTCCCGCTCGTCCTCAGGGAAAGCGGGCCGGATCTTGCGCCGTTCGCCCGCGTCCACGCGCTGCAGATAATCGGCCAGCGCTTCGTCAATCGGCCTCACAATCCGCTTCACGATGATGCACACGGCTCCCACAGGGTGCAGAGCACAACCTGGAACTGGCCAGCGTGTGTCAGCCCGTAGCCCGGGACGATCGGAATGGCGTGATGGAGCCGGACGCCGGTGAAGGCGGAAGGCAGACACTCTGGTTTCGGAGTGGCGCCGGGGGCCGGGGGGCTGACGCGCGCAGTTGGGAACGTCGGGGCGAGTGTGAGGCCCTCGATGAGCGTCGCGCAGAAGGTCGGGAGGTGATTTCCGGGCGTGTGCGATGAGAGTTGCGGGTCGAAGTATGCACTACCCGTCGGCGTGTCAGTCTTTCCGATGCGTGCGATTCGTGTTATTCGCGCTATTCGTGCTCAAGAAATCTGCCGCCCTGGGAGAGGGGAGGAGGGGCGCGGAAAATGCGCGCCCCGATTCGCGGCGGAGTTCGCCTTAGAGACTAGCGGCCGCCCCGTGATCACCACTCCGACCTGGTTCCGCTCACTCGAGGGATAGCGCATGATCCGCCCAATAAGACACCTGCTCAGTCGGCGACAGCCCCCACGCACTTCCGACATCGCACGCGGCAGCACGACCCATCGCACCTATCGCAGTCCGTCGTGTGAAACGCTCGAGAGACGCGAACTCCTGTCTGCCGACTTCGCCACGTTTTCGTCCGCCATCCCGGAATCGCTGGTATCGTCCCGATCGTCGACCGCCGCGCTGGTCGGCCCGTCGACTGTGACAACCCTCTCGGCTTCGGACTCCGCTGCTACCGGCCGATCGGTGGCCGCCGCTCAGAAAGCATGGACCGTGATGGTCTACATGGACGGCGACAACAATCTGGAACAGGCTGCCATCGACGACTTCCTGGAAATGGCGAGCGTGAATAACCCGAACGTCAACATCGTCGTGCAATTCGACCGGTGGTCCGATCCCATCGGCAGCAGCCAGTACGGGGACTGGACATCCACCAAGCGATTTCTGGTACGCCCGGGCATGACCCCGACCGCGTCCAACGCCTTGTATGACCTGGGCGAACAGAATATGGGGGCCCCCTCGACCTTGGCGAACTTCGTGATCTGGGCCAGGTCCTTCTATCCGGCAGACCGTGAAGCGCTCGTCATCTGGAATCACGGCGGCGGTTGGCAGGACGGCATTGCCTTCGACGGGAATGACTCCTTGACCATGCCCGAATTGCGGCGTGCCTTGCGGTCTTCCACGGCCAACGGCACGGACCCGCTGAACGTTGTCGTCATGGACGCCTGCCTCATGGGCGGACTGGAAGTGGCTGCCGAGTTGCAGGGTATGGCCCGCTACTTCGTCGCTTCCCCCGACCTGGTCAACTGGGACGGCTTGGAATACCAGGTGATCCTGAAGCCACAAGTCCTGACGCCCAACACCAGCCCCCGAGTATGGACTCAGCAGATCGTTGCCTCGTTTGCCAGTCGATACGACGCGTACGACTCGGCGGACACGCTGATGGCGGCCGACATGCGCTTCGCACCCAATGTCGGACGGGAGCTCTCCGACCTGGCCGACGCGTTGACGGCGAACCTGAATGCAGAGCGCGCCCAGATCCGCGTCGCGTTCCAACAAACGCGCCATTACGCTCCGGATTACACCACGGCCATCGACTTGAATCAGTTCTGCCGCGAGTTGATCCAGCGATCGCGTACACAGTCCGTGCGCCAAGCGGCCCAGGCCGTGGTGCAGTCACTCAAGGACATGATTGTCGACGTCTGGAATGACCCCCAGTTTGCACACACAGCCAACTCCCAACGAGGACTCTCCATCTATTTCCCGCGCAACGCATTCGATTACGACTTCGGTTCGTACACGGGGAAGAAGCTGTCGTTTCTGGCAGACACGAGTCAGCATTGGGACAACTTCCTGATCGCCTACCTGGGCAAACCTGTCTATGCGCGTTCGGACGGTACGTTCCAGCGGCCTACCATCATGGCAGCGCGCACGCAGACTGGCAGCGAAGGGACGTCGATCGACGCCACCTGGACCACGGACGGGCTGGTGGCCGCGGCAAGCGAGACACCCATTCGCCGGGCGAGCAGTACGGTGGCGACGACGACGGCGTCCGTGGCCATCCCCCACGCGTGCGCCACCGATCAGGTATTCGGTGATCTGGACAGCGCTTACCGACGCGACGCGGCGAAGCAAGCCCACCACCTCGACGAACTGGTGGACCGGGTGTGTCTCGACGGGCTGCTGGACGATCTGCTGGACATCGGGACGATCCACTGAGTGTCACGCCCATGAGTCTCGCCCAAAGGGGGCTACGGCACGGTCGTCGCGGCTCCGCTGCGTTCCTCCGTGCCTTCGCCCGCTGGCTCCGCTTTTTCCTTCTGCTCCTGCTCCGCAGGACTGGACTCTCCAGACGGACTCAGGGCCAAGCGGAAGCCGTTGCCGGACGAGCGGACCGTCGGCTGGTGACTGTTGCGAAACGCCGTCCGGCAATACGCGGCGGCGCAGCTCCAGTTACCGCCGCGGTCCACCCGACCCAAGACGTCTTCCGCACCGATTGGGTCCACGGCTTCAGCTGACAACCCAAATTCATACGCATCGTGACACCACTCGACCAAGTTCCCGTGGATGTCGAACAAGCCCCGCGCGTTGGGACGCAGTTGTCCCACGGGATGCGACCACTGCTCCGCATTGTCTAGAAACCACCCATAGTACAGCAACAACTTCGGATCGTTGCCGAAACTGTACGCCGTACGCATCCCGGACCGACACACGTACTCCCATTCCGCCTCCGTCGGCAGCCGAAAACCCAGCCGGTCCAGGTGGACGGTCGGGTATTGCGGGTTGCCCTCCGCATCTTTCGGCAGCGACCGCGGATCGTCATAGCACTGGTCTGCTTCCGACAGCTCAGATTGGAGCGTCAACCAACGACAGTATTCGACGGCCTCAAACCAGTTGACACCGAGTGCCGGATCAGTGGAGCCGAGTTTCCGCGCAAACTTGCGCTCCCTGGCAGCACGCGTCAGTCCGCGATCCACGGGGTCGTACTGCTCCCAAGTGACTTCGTGCATGCTCACAGCCAACGGCCGCGTCAGCTGGACTTCGTGCTGTCGCTCGTCGGCCTGGCGACCGCCCTCGCCCTCGGGCGACCCCATTACAAATGTATGGGGCTGAAACACTACGAAGGTGAAGTAGACCCTCTCGTCCCACGCTTCACCGCCCGCCGGCGTCCCTGAAAGCAGTGCCGAACTGCCGGTGGATCTGGGCGGAATCTCCATCACATACCACTCGCGCGTGCCGGTCTCGTCATAGGCCAACGGCGTACGGTCCACCTGCGTCACTTCGTCGGTCCGGCCCCACTTTCGCAGCAGCCAACCGGTGGCGCCGTGGATGGCTGAACTGGGATCCTGCGCGTAGGATTCGACCAATTCCCTGACCAGCGAGTCACGTTGGGAGTCATCGATTGCGGTAAGCGGGTAGTCACCCAGTGCCAACAGGAGGGCAAATCGGCTGCGCACGTCGTTGGTCTGTTGCAGACTGCTCACGAGTTCGTTGGCCTGCACCTCCCGGTCCCGACAGCCGTGCACAAACTGGGTGAGCGATTCCGGGTCGTCCTGGATGTCAAAGGCACCGTGGCTCTTCTTCACCTCGCCCAGTCGCAGCAGGCTGATGGCCGCACCGGCGCGCTGTCGACCCAATGCCACGCGTTCCTGCTGCGCAACGTCTCCGGTCGGCCGCGCGTCGACAAGCTCGGACAGGACGCTTTTCACCGTTCCATCGGACCAGTCTGAAACGAGGGGGAACAGGATCTTGTACTGCCCGGGAGTCGCGGCGGTTACTAGCTGGGCCAGCCGGCGACCATCGTCACGACAATACACCGCCAGGGCATTGGCCGCGCCGATCTGTTGGGTTTCCGGTAGTCCAGGGTCAGCAAACAACTCCAGCTCCGGAATCAACCGCGAGGCCACCGGCTGCAGGCTCGGCCACAACAGCGGCTGATGGATCGGGTTCTCCATGACCAACTGGCGGGCCAGCAACGCGAAATCGGGGGCGGACCAGTGCTCCGAGTCCGGTGCGTACTGGGCCAACACCACACCGGCGCGAAAGCGCTGACTGTCCGGCTGCGACGTATCGCGCAGCGTGTCCCAGAGCGAGGAAGTCACCTGCTCACGATGAGGCTCAAGCACGTCCCGGACAACACTCAGGTATCGGATATCACAGTGGTACAGTGCATCGAGAATTCTCGGGTCGTACGTACCGGTCGCGTCGGCATACGCCAGGCGCGCATGGAACTGCTCGCGCGGTTCGGCTGCACCCTGGTGATCGCGTTGAGTGAACGTCCAAAGGTAGTGTCGCGCCCATATCTGCCACGGAGAAAGCTGCGCGAGGGCGCTCGGCAGCGTCGCGGGATCGGCCACCAGAACTTTGCCTGCCTGAAATCGCCCGAAAACCTCGAATCCGCTCCAGAACAGCACCATAACCAACGACGCGGCCAGCGCAACTCGCAGCCCATACACTCGTCGGGCACGCCGCATCATCCGCCGCTGCGGCTCGGTCCACTTTCCGTGATCAGTCAGCCAGCGGATGCTGAGGTCCTCCCACCACGACGGTAGCTGCTGATTCTCCGGCTTGGCACTCCACAGTGCGGCTCGCTCAGCCAGCCGCAGTTCCGCTCTGCCACGCCGCGTTTCCTTCTGTTTACGCGTGAGCCAGTCGCGGAGCGACGGAACCAGGTAATCGTGGGTCAGCTGGTAGTAACGAAGGGAGAGGTCAGAAGCGTGAAGTGCGACGTGGGAAGGATCAGAATCCTGCCGGCCGTGCGTTCCCGGTTCTTCCTTCTCACTTCGCTCTTCTCCCGTCTCCATTCCTTCGGGATCAGTCGGCGTGATCAGCCGGATCTCGCTGTCCAGGATCCGGATCAGTGCGCGGAAATCGTCGGGCCGGTGGGAGTAGCCCGACGCGTCGAGCAACGCTTCGTAGGATTGCCGGCTCCCCTTGATGTCGCTGCCCGCCTCCGGAAGCAGGGCCTTCAGGACTGCCTGCGCTGCCCGCTGGTGATGCCGGTGCGCAGCGGGGGCGGTGGAGCTGCTGAACGTCTCCTCCAGGAACGTCACGCCCAGACCCTCGGTCCCGCCGGCCTGCGCGAGTGTGGCAGTGGTCCAGGGCTTGCCCTTGAGCATGTCCGCGAACAAGGCCAGACGCACGCAGATGATCTTGCCGTCCTGCGCCAGGCCCTCAACCGCCCGGTCCAGGAACTGCTGCTGTTCCACGGCCAGCTCTACCGCTCCCTCGGGCAGTCGGCCGTACGCGCGTCCGAAGGCGGCCAACACGTGGTGCGCATGGCAGGGGTCGAACAGGTCGACCAAGGCCGAGTTCTTGCCCGGCAGGAACTCGACTTCCACGGCGCGCGAGAACCGGCTGGCGGCGAGCCAGAAATCGTCGCGCACCAACACGACGCATTGGAGCCGCACACCATCGCAGTGCCGCAGCGCCGGGACCAGCTGCGTGTCCAGGTCGCCGCGCCGGGCGTGCAGCCACTGCTCGAACTGGTCCAGCACCACGCACACTTTCGTGCGATCCGGAACCCATGATCCTTCCCGGATTCCGGCCAGGACTTCGGACAGCGCCAGTTCCTCGGGAATCGCGGAAAAACGGCGGCGCAATCCTTGGAGTAAGCGGAGTTCCGTGTCCGCGGGGGCCGCCTCCAGGTACACCGGCACGACGTGGTTGGCCAAGCGCGGCAGCAGGCCCGCCTTGATCAGGGACGATTTGCCACAGCCGCTCGGGCCGTAAATCAGCCCCACACTGAACGTACTCTCGGCATCGGTCGACTCGATCCGCGTCTTCCAGAACCGAATACTCTCAGGCAAGCCGCCTCGATCCCGGGGGCCGGGCAGCAGATCCAAGTAGAAATCCGCGTCCTCCGCGTCGAAACTGCGCAGTCCTTTCGGGACGATCCGGCCCGGTTTGTCCGCCGCCACGGGCGGCTGCCGGTCCCGCTGCTCGCCCAGCCATTGGCGCAGATCGGCCACCAGATCCGCGGCGCTCGAGTAGCGATCCACGGCCCGCTTGGAGAGACATTTCAAACAGATCCGCTCCAGTTCCGTCGGCACGTGCGGACAGGTCTGACGGGGCGGACGGGGATCCCGATGCTCGATCTCGTCAAACAGTTCCAGCGTGGTCGCTCCCGCGAACGGCCGCCGGCCGCTGAGCATTTCGTAGAGCATC
>JBGSHS010000239.1:0-6034 GCA_041752115.1 Pirellulaceae bacterium
CGCGGCCCGATGAGGTGCAACTGGCCCAGGCTGCGGTCGCCGCCGCTCAGGCCAAACTCGAAGCCGCCCAGTTGCAGCTCCAACGCACTCGGCTCGTCGCTCCCTGCGATGCACTTGTCCTGGCCGTCAACACGGACCGCGGTGAACTGACCGGACCCGACTCACTCACTCCCGCTATCGTGCTGGCCGACACCAGTCGCTATCGCGTCCGAGCGTTTGTCGAAGAATACGACGCGCCACGCGTCCGCATCGGTATGGCGGCACGTGTTACCGCCGACGGTATGCCAGGCAAACAGCTGATTGGGACGGTGAGTCAAATGAGTCCGCGAATGGACCGCAAATACCATTTCTCCGACGCGCCTGACGAACAGTTCGATACCAAGACCCGCGAGGTCTGGATCGACTTGACCAGCGACGAGGCCGCCGACTTGGTCCTCGGCCTGCGCGTCGATGTCGAACTCGATCCGTCGTGACAGGGACCGCCGAACAACGAACGAGATATTTCCAATGTTTAAGGGAACGAGCGAGGCGGTGGCGAAGCGTCCAACCTGCTCTTCTTCCTGGGATATTCTGCGGTCGGGCAGGATCGGATAGCCTGCCTGTGGTTATCTTCCCTTCGCGCCTTTGCGTGAGAAATTGATGAAGACGGGTTCACGCAAAGGCGCAAGGGCGCAAAGAAAGAGCGGAGGAGCGGGCAGCAAAGAAGGACCGGGGTTCCTCCGCCTCAGGTGGGTGTCGGCGGACCCTGCTAATTGCCTAGTGACAAACGCCGTGCGAAAGGTAACAACTAGCGATGCGATCCGAATTCACTTCACCGGGCGTTTCGCCCGAACCGTGGGCTGGTCTAATGGCGATTCGAGAGCCGAGCGTCGTGGGGGCCTTGTCTGCCTTGCGTCAGTTGCTGGGGGACGAGCATGTTCGAACGGATGCTGAGACGGTGTCGAAGTATGCGCGTACGGCGCTCCCGCGTGGCACCACGCCGCTGGCGATCGTGCGGCCGGGATCCGCTCGCGAGGTGCAGCGTGTGGTCCAGATGGCGGGAGAGCACGGTTTGCCATGGCATCCGATCAGTCGCGGGAAGAACTGGGGTTATGGGGCCGGGTGCGCGCCGGCGGATGGGCGGCTGATCATTGATCTGAGTCGGATGGATCGGATCGTGGAGGTGAATACGCCCCTGGCGTACGCGGTGATTGAACCGGGTGTGACGCAGCGGCAGCTCTACGAGTACCTGCGTGACAACAATCTGCCACTGATTCTGGACGTCACCGGTGCTGGGCCCGATGCGAGCATTGTGGGGAACACGTTGCAGCGCGGGTTTGGACACACTCCGTATGGAAACCACTTCACGCATACATCCGGGATGGAAGTGGTGTTGCGTGACGGCCGCATCGTGCACACGGGCTACGGCAATTTGCGCAATGCGCAGTCCACGCGAGTCTTTCCCTGGGGCCTGGGGCCGGTTGCGGACGGGTTGTACAGTCAATCGGACGCGGGCATTGTGACGCAGATGGGAATCTGGTTGCTGCCGCGTCCCGAAGCGATCGCCGGATTCGCGCTGAAAGTAGCTCGCGAGACCGATATTCTGCCGATGGTGGATGCGATTCGCGAGCTGCGATTGGCCGGTGTGGTGCAGAGCACGGTGCATATGGCCAACGACCTGCGCGTCATCTCCGCTCGCCGACGTTATCCGTGGGACCTGACCGCGGGTCGGACGCCACTGCCTGACGGAGTGCGGAGTCAGCTGCGGCACGAAGCGGGGATCGGTGCCTGGAATGTGATGGGCGGGCTCTATGGCACGCGCGCTCAGGTTGCTGCGGCCTGCCAAGCGGTCCGGCGCCGCCTCAAGACGCTGGCTCACGTCCACTTCTTCACCGAGCAGAAAATCCGCTGGGCGCGCCGCCTGACACGCGTGATCGGTCACACGCAGTGGGGTCGACAACTGGATGAAATGGTGACCAGCGCCGCCTCCGTCTATAAACTGCTCGACGGGAATCCCACTTCAGAACACCTGCGAGGCGTCTTCTGGCGCACCCGCGCCGACCAGGCTCCGGACGGAGCCGACCCGGTGCAGAGCGGATGTATCTGGCTGTCGCCCGTCTTTCCGCTCGAATCCAGCCACACGCGGCGCGTGTTACAAGTTGTGGAGCGGATCTGGAACCAGTACCAGTTCGAACTGCTGGTCACCATCACGGCGATCACGGAGCGAGCGGGTGTGGCCGTGCTGACCGTCTGCTACGACCGTACGCAGCCCGGGGAATCGGAGCGCGCGGCAGCCTGCTACCAAGCGGCGTTCGAAGCGCTGGCCGCCGAGGGCTACTATCCCTATCGGCTGGGAATCCAATCCGCCAGCTCCATCGACGCGTATCGAATCGAGTAATCCGCCGAGTCGCGTCCGCCAGACAAAAAAATCGCGTGACAAAAAGATGATTCCGCACTTCGACGTCATCGCATCTTTTTGTCACGCGATTTTCTTGTCTTCTACTGTTGACGCCGCTATGCCGCACGCTTGGCGCTGTACGCAGCGTGGCTGGCGGCGGCTCGATGAGTCAAGTAGGCGTGATCGATGGCCGAGATGCCCGGCTGCTGGAACTCGAACTGCGCGATTCGCGGGTCGTTATACCAATGCGATACGTCGCTGCTCACGACCTCGTTGACACTGTGCAGATCGATGCGGCAAGCGATCGCCGGCTGGCCCTGCACGGAGTGATAAGGCCGACACGGCCCTAATCGGTAGATCCGGAACCAGCGTTCGTAGAAGCGGACATGCCGAGGATGAATGGCCAGCAACAGGTCGTCAAACTGGCTCCACTGCGCGTACTGATACATGAACCGAGTCAAGGCAAAGAAGGCTCCGTTGCACGGCTCATCCTGCCGCGGCTCAATGGCCAGGCAGGTCACTTCGGCGAGCACACGCTGCGCTTGCCGCAGCCGAGCCACCTCCGCCGGATAGGTCTGTTCAATCTGCAGTCGGTGGAAGTTGTCCCCCACCAGTGTCAGAGTGCCAACCGTATGTCCGTCGTAGCAGGTCCGGATCGTCCGGCTCGTCGGCAGGCCGAACGTATCGTGATAGACCACGCCGCCGGCATGGGGTGGCACGAAGCCGCGGGCCACATAGCGGCGATAGACCAGTTGATAGGCGTGCAGGAGATCTTGTCGGCGAGTGGCGATCTGCGTGACATACGATGCCACCGTACGTTTGAGTCTGCGATGCAATGAACCCGACATGTGGGCTTCCTTGTCGTATGTCGGTTAACGGATTGCCCCAGGGCTCCCGATCAGCGGGAGCGTTCCTGCCGCGATACTCAGACCGCCTCTGTCTCGGACCCAGACCAACGAACTCGTTTCCTCATTCGTCATTCACTTCGTCATTGGGTATTTCGTCACGAGAGGCTCATCTAGTGTCGTTATCGATTCGCCTCCTCCTGGACGTGAAGATTCTGACGTAAGGTCTGATTGGGTAAGGATAAACGATCGGTGATGCATGGTTCCCAGGAGGGTACGCGGAGCTCAGATGCTGGTCAAGATTGGTTCGCGCATGCTGCGGCCACGCGCATCCATCGCCAACGGGCGATGGGACGTGGCCGCCGTTTGCGACGGCTGAATCAATAGCTGTCGCCTCGGCGCCATCCGTCGTGCACAGTTCCGCTCCTTTCGCGGAGCGAAAGGCGACGGTTGCGCACAGGTCCGCTCCTTTCGCGGAGCGAAAGGCGACTTATGCTCCTGTGCTGGTCGTTACACTTCCACCAGCGCCGGCGCGTACGTTTCTTGCGCGGGTAACGGGCACTCCCAAGCCGGTGTCGGTCTGACGCGGCCCGAGAAAGTCCGATCGACCATTCTGGCCAACAGCCGACGCTCGAACGGACTCATGCGACTCGGACGCAATTGCTCGTCCGGAAGCCACTGTCCGAAGAACCGCGTATAGCACGCCGGCTGGTCGCGGTCGACTCGCTCGAAGTCCAGACAGAGTGCCACGGCTGGTTTGTTGAGCACATGCGGGCACTCGGTCAGTCCGCCCATCACTTCAAACCCCAGATAGCGGATATAGAACGCCGAGTGCTTGGGATGGCAGACGACCAGCAACTGGTCATAGCCTTGTCGCCGTGCGAACTGCGCCATCACTCGACTGAGGTTGCAGAAGACTGTCAGAAAGTCGCGCCGATTGCTGCGTCGATCGGCCAGGCACGAGACCTCGCTGATCGACAACCCCAGCGCCCGACGCCGATGGATCTCCCGACCATAAACCGATTCCATCGGCAGCCCCAACCTGCTGTCACCGATCAGGCTGAGTGTCGACACCACTTCGCCCTGATACCGTGCGACGAAGATGTGTGTGGTGGTCAGCAAATGGTATGGCGTCACGCGAACCCGATGCGGGTTCGGCTCCGCCAGTCCAGTTTGCAGATAGGAATCGTACACTAACCGAAATGCGTCTCTTCTCTCCTCCGGCGTGTCGGCAACCTTGAACTCGAAACCTGCAACATCCCTATGGCTGTTGCGGCTCGACAGAGTCGCTTGAGTCATAGCCGGAACCTCGAACTACTGGTGCGGAACAGCGCGCAGAGCAACAGCCTCCATTGCCGGATGAATTGCGCAGACTGCCACCGGTTGCCGCTGGCAAAACCAGCCGGCGAACCTTCCGCGAAGTCATAGATAAGAAAAAAAATGCTGGGCGAATGCCCCAGTCTTAGAACGCGTGAATAGGATCTACCAAACCATACGTCACAACTGAGCCCCGTCAAATTTCAACGTTAGCGGAGAATCTACCGAAACCTTGTGTGACAGGAAATGGGCATCCTGAAAAATCTGGGAAAACAGTTACTCTGGATGCGATTACTCCCCTTGTAGTGGCGAGACCTGGTGGTATCGGAGCCCAATTTGACGTGCGGTCGCCCCACCGATTGTCAGAGAGCGCAGGGGATTTGCGGAGAAGCGCAACGAAAATCGTTCACTGCGAGAAATGTCAGGATCCGTGCTTGGAGTGCGAATTAGCAGTATGTCCGGAAATTAGCTGGCGGAGGCATGCCGGCTAACCGGTTTTATTTGCAGTTCATTAGCACCACCCCCCAATAGCCTAGTCGCACCAGCAGCCGAGCTTCGCACCACCTGCCCGTTCGCTCGTCGGGATGAATCCTCCGTTATCGATTCATGGTCAAATTGTTCGCGATTTGTATAGACCGGGAGACTACCGATCAGGTAAATTGTGCAGCCAGAGTGTATTGGGCAGATCGACTGGGATGGGACCAGAACTCCGACGTGTCTGCGGTGTTTTCCTAGTGTGGTGACCGTCGCAGCGCCCGATGACCGGGGTGTTTGACTTCAGGGACTTGGAGTCGTTATGAAATTCTCTCACTACAACGGCAAACGCATTGCACTCGTGATGGATGTGCAGGGACGCGAAGTCGTGCTCCGAGGCACGACGTCGCTGCGTACCGATGCGCACCAGGGGAAGATGCTCCAGGTGAAGATCTTGGACGGCCCTGACTCCAGCGTCGGCTGCCCGGTGTTCCTCATCAGCGAGCAGCGATGGAGAGAGCAGATTTGCAGCGGATTCGCCTTCGGATGCGATTATCTGCTCGATCTCTCCAGCCCCGTCGCCGCCGCCTCTTAGGCGCACGGCCCTCCTCGCCGAACCGCTTCGTGCTTGGCGCCTTGGCGCGAGCCGATCGTGTGGTCTCATGCCGAGGCGCGAAGGGAGAAAGGCGCGAAGAATAACCGACACAGCCAAGGCTGTGTCGGTGGCTTCCCCGGAGCATCGCACGGGCGACGTCCGTCCCGCCAAACGAAGCTCAGTTGCTGATGAATTTCGCCAAGTTGGCTTTCACCGGCCTGTTAGTCGACCGGGCAGCTGCGGTCTGCTGAGCGGGCTCGTCGAGCGCTTCGCTGATCGTGTCGAACAATCGTCGTGCCGATAGGCTGGGTGACGACGGCTCCGGGCCACTGAGTACCGGCATCGACAGAATGTCGGCCCTCGACACGGGCGGGCTGGAGCTACCGGTCGTTTCGGCCTCCGGCTCACTCGGCTCTGCAGCCGGTG
>JBGSHS010000240.1:0-9775 GCA_041752115.1 Pirellulaceae bacterium
GCCGCGCCACTCGAAGAGGCGGGGTCCGAGATGTAATCTACGCAAGCGGGGTCAGGAGCGGGATAGCGACGGGCTCGGGCGGGGTCAAATAATCTGAACCATCGGCCGGTTGATCCGGTCAGCTAATTTGCGCCCCCGCACCATTCGCACGTTACTACTTGCCGCATAGCTCTTGCCTGATGACAAGTGCTCTTTATGGACCGTATAACGAACAGATGGTACCTAACCCGGTAGAGGCATCCGGCAGTCGCTGTTGGATCGTCACGTACCGGTTGGTAGAATCGGGGCGTTGAGAGCGTCCGATTAATCGAAGGATTTCTGCGGCAGGCAGCGGTTACCGGACGGTTGTGGTTTTTGATGAAAACGAGC
Organism: Pirellulaceae bacterium; assembly: GCA_041752115.1. Lineage (GTDB taxonomy): Bacteria > Planctomycetota > Planctomycetia > Pirellulales > Pirellulaceae > JAJRVM01. The sequence goes on from JBGSHS010000240.1 coordinate 370, forward strand.
AACACGCATTTGACAGGCAATCCCTATGAATCTCCGGCTACGCCGGACGCACCAAGCCCAACCAGCAGTGCTTCCACTCAGGGAAGAGGGGTGCGAGCGCCCTTGCTAGTCGGATGCGCTGGTTTTGCCTCACTCGGATCGAGCGTGTGGTTCTCGTGCATGTGTGGTCACATTTCGCCAATAGCACTTGTATTCACAGTCCCTGCTGCCGTCGTGAGCTGGTTGACTCTGTCTACAATCCGATCACGGGGCACACTATTTGCGATCATGACAGTCTTAGTGGCTGTGTTCACCACTCTTGTTCTGGTGAAGAACTTAGCTGATACACTATGGTATGGCCATGAAGCAATCTGGCCTGTATTGCAAACGAGGCAGTCAGGAATGCGAGCGAGGCAGTCAGGAGACTGGTTCAGTCTAGCGATCTTCCCGGTTCTGTTTTCAATTCTCGGAGTAGGATGCCTTCGTCTTGTGGTTTACGTCGTCGGACGTACGACCAAGCAGAATGGCGACTGAGGGCATGCAGATACACGGGGCGCACACTGGGACGCGACGTGTCGTTTATTGACCCTGTTTTTGAAACAGCCCCAGCCGAGAGGCAAGTAATGCACCTCAGACTCAACAGCGAGCAACGAACAGTGTTGATATTGACTGCAGTGGCTCTGGTTGGCCTACTCCACTTTCCGCCATACCATACGAAGGCTCCATGGCCTGATGAAAACGGCGCCGAGACTCTGACCATGGATTCGGGAATCGCGTTCATTGGAGCGCTGCCGAAGTATCCGTACGATTCCCGTTACAAGGCAACGGTCAATATCCCGTACCTTATCATCGGCATCATCACAATCCAGACTGCGTCGGGATTGATTGTTCTTGTGAAGGGATTCAAGCCCGATGAGGTTTCGAATAGACGGGTGTCCGACAAGTGACCCAAAATATGACCGTTTACTGAAACTGACGGTTGGCGTGGCAAGAGCGAGAGAACGGTTCCGTGTTGAACGAGGTACACGACAGGCCACACCTGGAAGACACCAGACAAGTCCGTCGACTTCTCACTGGAGTTGTCGCCCTGCTCGTGTTACTGAACATGCAGGTTGCGGCAGGACTGTACTTCTATTTCTTGTCCCTCGGCCAGTCGAACAACTAATGACGGTGTTGCCAATCGCAGTGGTTGTTACTCTCGCTGTCGCCGTGCCTGCCCTCGGTATAGGTTTCGTAAGATGGCTCGTCGCCGCGCAGCGACCTGAAACGTGTCTTTTCGGTGAGCGTGTAGAGCCGTGGGCGGGCCGGTTTTTTTTCCGGAGAGGCGGTGAGGAGGCCGGGCACGGGCGGCGGCGGGTGTCCCCGCAGGCAGCCAGGGGGCGAATCGGTGGCGGGCGAGGCACACGACGCACGGATGAGCTTCGCGGTAGCTGGCACCGTGCGCTAGGTGGTCAGAGTTGCCCACGCGCCGGCAGCGGCCTGGCGAGCGGCGGTGTGCGGCGAAGGGGACTAGGCGTCGAGCGGGATGGATGCCGAACGGGTCGGGATTTCTTCCATGCTCCGGAGCGTAGCCTGGTAGTTCCAGGGCATCCATTGGTCGGGATGGGAGGCCAGCGCGTCGGCGTGACGTTCCAGTTCGGTGAGGTAGTCGAACGGATTGATCCCGTTAAGTTCGCACGTGTAGATGAGGCTCGTGTAAAGATCGCCGACACGCGCACCGGTGGGGGTCTTGAAGAAGTAACAGTTCTTGCGATGCAGAATGATTTTCTTCAGCGCGCGTTCCGCCACGTTGTTGTCCAGTGGGGCTCCCGCTTGGCGCAGGAAGAGTGTCAGTTTCTGCCAGTGGTTGAGCATGTACGAAACGGCTTCGCCGAGTCCTGAATTGGGCTCCACCAGTCGTTCATCGAATTGACGCGCAAGCCACGTGTGAAGCTCGTCCATGATCGGGCCGCTGTGGGTCTGGTGGTAGTGTAGTCGCGCCTCGGGTGAGAGTTGCTCTTGGCGCGCTGTGGCATCGTGCTGGTAGATCACCTCGAGCGCGCGCAGCACATACTTGCACTCGTCCCGAAAGTCATCCACCACATCGGCGAAGTAGCGGCGTCCATGCGCCAGGCAGTTGGCGAGGATGGTCTGCAGTTCTTTGGGTAGATTGCGTGACAACGCATCACACATCTGAATCGGCGGTTCCAACTCGCTGGCACGCTGGCGAAGTACGTCCCCGAGATTCTCGCCACTGTGCTGGCGACCGGTGAAGAAGATGGCGATCAGGTGGCGCGCGCACTGCGATACGATCCCCGTGGTGAACAAGCCGGTGCGTGGCTTCTTGTTCTTCTTCTGGTCCCCAGGTTGTTCCGGCGTCGCGTCCTCCTCTGTCGTGACTTGGGCTTGGCGGAGACGCTCTCCCATGAACTCCAGAATTTTGTTGCTGGTGTCATCGTTGTAGACGACATCCCCCTGAGCCGCCTGCCGAATCAACTCGTCCTGGGCGGGCTGGATCGCCTTGGCTTTGACGTGGACGATATCCCACTGCGTTGAGGCTGCCAGAGGAATGCCAAGGCTTCCCTGCAGCCTGCCGTTGCGATTGAAGGGTAATCCGCTGCCGTATTTCAGCAGAGCGATCATGCTTCCGGCCGTGGCATCCGCCCTCTGCTGGCCCACGCCTTCCGGCGCTTGGGCCTTGAAGACCTTGCCGCACAGATTGCAACGCAGCTTTTGCAGTTCATACACCGTCGCCTGTACCGGAGCCTGACCGACGATGCGAATCAACACTCCCGGCCGCCCGGTGTCGTAGATCTTGCCCGCTCCACACTCCGGGCACGTCTCGCCCGCGTGCAGGGTTTCGTGGGGGACCGCGACTCTCTTGGCCCCCGGGTAATCTTTCGCGCCATGGTGACCATGCCCCTTGGGACGTGAGGCGGACTCCTCGGTCGCATCCGCGGCGCTCTCGTGTTCACTGGCCGTCGGATCGGCATCCGGCTGGGCATCTTCCGCGAGCACGTCCTTGGTCTTCTCCGTGCTGGCGCCAAACAGCATCTTGCGCAGGCGCGCCAGCGTCGTGTTCTGATTCCTGATCAAGTTCAGCAGTTCCACATGCGACGTCATCAGCAAGAGCACGATCTCCCCGTCGCCGTGCTGCCACGCCTCGGCCAGGGCACGCTCGCGCAGTCCGTCCATGTCCGCGGCGTTCACTTCGACGATGGGTAACTCGGGTATTGCTGTTCGTCGTGTCATGGACGATCTTCCGCTACGAGACGGACGGAGGTGCTGCTATCCGCGACCACGCTCGTCGCGCTCTGCACGCGTCTGTCTCGCTCTGGCGTGATTCACTCTTGGGTGCCAGCAGGATTGTCTGGTGACGTAGGATTCTCATCGCTCTCGAGGTACTGGTAGACGTCCTCGAGCGACGTGTTCGGGTCTTTCAGCAAGTTCAGCAGGTCGATATGCGTCGAGATCGCCTTGCTCAACAGCGCGATATCTTCGGGAGTGTAGCGTCCCGACCGCGCGCACCGCTTCAGCCTGTTGAGTTGCTTCTTGTTTAAGAGCCTCATGACGCCTCCGTGGAGATGAAAGGCGTTTCGCACAACCGTTGCCGGAACCGTCGATGCAGAGGATAGCCCCACACTTCCTTGATCGAACGGTTGGGACGATGCGTCTGATCCGCCTTGCCACGTCCCGTGGTCTGGCCCAGCAGGATCCAGTTCGCAGCCCGATAACACGTCCCGCGGAACCGTTGGGGATCCACGAAGGTCTCCAAGAAGTAGATCGGGTGACCATGGATCCGTTGCCAATCGTCAGGCAGGAGCCGAGCCATCTTCCCGAGCAGATGCGACGCCAGGTGCGGCACTTCGACCCAGGGCAGAATCAGGAAGCGCAGGTTGTACGCGATCAGGCGGATGTTGCGTCGACGCGCCTCGGCCGACCAGCCAATAAAGCGGTCCCGACAGCCCAGGTGACGCGGCGCGGAGGACCACGCCAGGCAGGCAATCGGCTGGCCGCCTGCCCACACCAGGTACTTCAAGTGTGCGCCGACCGGTTGGGTGTAGCCCAAGTAGTGATGCTGCTCGATCAGACTGTTGAACAGCGGTTCCCGAGCGGTGCGCCGCACCTGTTCCCAGTGCAGCGCCCCCAGTCGCTGCAGGCTCTCGCGCAGCGGCCGATGTTCCACCTCGATCGCGGCCGGCCGGGACCGTTGGGCCAACGGATTGGGAGGCGTGTGCTGGCGTGCCGGCAACTGGATATGCCCGGCCCGGTGCAGGGTGAGCATCAAGCTGCGACAGACCATGTCGCGTGGTTGCCCATTGGGCTGCACCCAGTTCCAAGCCTCGCAGAGCTTCCGCGAAAGCGCACGCCGACTCAGCGTCGGATGCGCGTCAATCAGTTCCTGGATGAAGGTCGCATCGGCTGCCGTGACCTCGCGACCGCGGTACTTCACTGGCGCGTTCATGGCCTCAAGATAACCGGCTGCGGCCTGGAACGCAAGAGCAGTTCTGCGCGTTTTACCTCGCGCCGTTAACCGGTCGCCACTCCGGTGCCGCGCGCGTGTGGGAGGGATCCCCAGCCGACAGGAGAACGTGCAGTTGGTGCGCCGCCAAGGTGTGGGAGGCCTGACTGGTGCCGCGCGGCCACCACGGGAAGCGACCGCTGGATAAGCGTTTTTGACATAGCCAGTAGCCTTGGCCGTCATACACCAAGACCTTGATGGAGGTGGCACGCCGGTTGCGAAAGACAAACAGACAGCCGCCAAACGGGTCCTGTTGCAGGACCTCTCGGCAGACGCGCGCCAAGCCATCGATGCCACAGCGGAAGTCGACCGGCTCGACGGCCACCCAGATCCGCATCTGAGGCGTCACTTGCAGCATCACTCGACTCCCCACAAGCTACGGCTCAGCGCAGCCAGGTCGGGAGCGTCGATGCCCTTGAAGTGCAGCCGCATCTTGGCGCCCTCGGCACCTTCCAGCTCCAGGATGCACTCGGACATGCGCAACCCAGGGGGAGTCGTCAACTCGACGAACGTGACCGGCGGGGCCGAGGCCACCGCCGGTGACGGCACAGCCGCTTTGAGACGTTGCTTCAGCGCGGTGTAATCCAGTCCCAGTGCCTTAGCCGTCGGGTGAATCCCATACGACTGGGCCAGCTTCACCGCCTGGGCCCAGAGCGGTCCGGGAATCCGGGCACCGGCCGTGCGAGTCCGCCGCCACTGCTCGAACCGTCGCCGCGCCGCCTGCAATCGAACGGGAAGTGATTGTCTCTTGCTGGTACCCATGTGCTGTCCTCCACGGGTTGGTGTGATGACAGCCCAATGTACCTGCCGCCGAAAAATCCGTCATACACGCTCACCGAAAGCACACCCTGAAACACACGAGGAAGTTGTGTATGCTGGAGGCGGCGTTGAGCAGAATGATGGCGGGTAATCGGCCGAATAGGTCGCACAAGGTGTGTGATATCGCGTATCGTTGCCGGGATGGCGGATCCTGAAGCTTGCGAGGGTAGAATGACGTGGAATTTCTTCTTGCTGATCGTATCCGTCATGCTTCTGGTGTTTTTTGCCGGAGTGGGGTTCTTTGAACATGTGATGCAGGCGGAGGCCGTGGCTGAAGATGTGACACGGCATATCGATGTCGATCAGGATGTCCTCAGGACTCTCCTCCAGAAGTCGCTGCAACGTGGAGTGGCATTTCGGGTGACTCTTGACTGTGCGCCGTTAATCATCTTGTCGATTCTCTTGGCCATTCGTCTGATTACGGAAGCACATCAACATTCAACCTCTTCAGTGATAAACGCTGAAGCGGTATCCGACGAGGCAGGGAAGCAGTGAGCAACGTGGTGGCTGAGAGCGGGGGGGACGCGTTCCCCTTGCGACATCGGTTGGGTGAAACAACAGGTCTGGAGAGGTAGGAATCGGGAGCGTCAACGGGAAGATCCTGCTGGTCCCTGGGGGCCGAGTCGTGGTAGAATCAGCGGACGACAAGGACAGGTTCCGATTAACCACGATTATCTGTGACACCGACAATGACAGCCATTGGTCGAGCAATATTCTCCACGATCTGCCATCTTGGTGTCGGTGCGCGTAGATCAAGTGATCTTATGTGGGGTTAAGATTGATGAAACGAGCGATTCGTCTAGGTGCGGTAATTTCGATATCGAGCGGAGTCCTCGTAACGACATTGATGGTATTGGTGCAAGTGTTGGCTGGTCCGCTTGTCCAAACAGTGGCTTACTTCCTGACTGGAGTGTCGCTCTGCGGCACAATCGGAATGGTGATTGGTCATCGATGTCGGCGGGACAACAGCATATGGCGTGGTTTGCTCATCGGCGTTGCTGTGTCGCCAGCCTTAATACTTCTCGTAACCGTTATGGGCTATTGGGTTGTAATCCGACTAACGCACCGCAATGCTATTTGAGGCCAGCAACTGAGAATTGCATCCGAGACGCGTTGTCCACTACTCAACCATTCTGGGATAAACGCTGAATCGGCACCAGGCGAAGCAGGGAGCCGGTGAGTGGCGTCGGTGGCTGAGAGCGTTGGAAAGTGGCACGAACGCTGTTTTTAGAGGGGTGCGGGGCTTGGTAGGATCGGCCTTAGATGATCGGCAAGGAGGTGTACCGAGACATGACCGAATTACAGGACACCCATGCCCCATGAGAATAGCCACGGTTGTCACATGGTGGTTCGTACCGAGGAATCCAACGAAGTGGGCGCGACGAGCGGTTGGTACGACGATACGCACTCATGTGCGGCCTTTGCGTGTCTTTTGGGGCTATCATCATGTGGGGAATTAGCATGTTGGTCGACGCCGCCTTCTCGCGAAATGAACTCGCAGCAAAATACGGTAATCGCGAATTGCTTGCTGAAGTTGAATGGGGGCTCTATTCGCTTCTAGGCGTAGCCATTTTTGCCCTCGCCATTCAATTCCCTATACTCTGTTTGTAAACGTTCGGGCCGTTCTACAAGATTCAGACCTCTTGTCGAATAACCCAGAGTGAGTTTCCCAAGAACCGACCCTTTTGACTGAGTCGACTTATGAGCGTAGGGATGCCCGCGAAGTCCACGTTATTGCTAGTCATGGCCGTTTGTGTAAGTTGTAGTTGGTCGCCGTTGGTGACGCGCATTCCGTCACGGAGCGTGACTGTTGGTAGTACTCATGAGACAGTAGCACGCATAAGACTCTACCATGACATGTATGGTGCGTTGCCAGAGTCCTTAGACCAACTCCCCACACGTGACGGCTACGCGAACGACGCAATCGATGGTCTTGGAAGACAACTGATCTACTCCAGAACCAAAGAAACAGCGACCGTCGAGAGTCTCGGTGCTGACGGGAAACTCGGTGGGACGGGAGAAGACGCAGACTACCGTGTAAAGGTTCTTGTGAAACCGGACGGAGAACTCAAGACCGTGGAGGAACTCCCGGCGTTCCCGAAGTAGCCGTTCTGAACCAAAGCGTCCGCAAAAACGACCGAATTCCGAATTGACCTGCCAACCCGGTCGGGGCATATTGAGGGCGATGGATCGTGCCGGGGTAAGGACAGCCGAAACGGGGCAGCCCAAGTCCGGCAAAAATGGAACGAATTCTGAGACGCAGGAATTTGCTCTCCGACAGGAACAGCAAGACCGGCACATGACATGAGTACTTGGCTTGGCTCGAGCAGGCCCGCCCGCGCCCAGGCGAAGAGAGGCGTCTGACACTGGGAAGCTGTTGATCGCGAAAGGCCCCCGCTGAGCACTGTAACCATGAGCTCACAAGTGACAATCGGTGGAGGTGGATCGAGCTTTCAGTTCACCTTGCGTCGCGTCTTTCTTCTGGTCTTCTTCACATCTTGCTGCCTCGCACTCGCGTCGCAGGGCTACGTCGGCTACGCATTGATACTGCTGCTCATTCCGTTGATCTTCTACGGGGCGATTCTCGGAATTACGGGCATAGCGTTTGTTCTCAACTTGGTGCCAGTTCGAGTGCTCCGCGTAAGCGCTATGACAGCGCTGTGTGGAATCGTCCTGATCGGGATCTTCTATGCTGTGTTGGTGTGGAACGTACAGCGATCCGAGAGGCGTGCTATTGCATGGGTCGCGAGGCAAGGCGGCAGTGTTGACCGTAATTGGACCGGTGCGGTGGTTAGGGTTCGTTTGTCCTCCGATGTCAAGGGACTGTCACCGCTTCTCGACCTGCGAAATCTACGGATGGTCGAGATTCGGCCTGGCAATGAGGGGGCTGTCGACATATCCAGATTCAAGAAAGCGTTGCCACAATGCGAAGTTGTGTGTACAGCATTCCGTGACCCCCCATGACGTTGACATCGTGCCTGGCCGACAATGCCAAGGGGATGGCGCATATCGCCACGGGACAAACCTGTACACTGGTACGCACAGGGCCTGTTCTTAGATATGAATGCGTCCCATTTAACGACCGTCACCCGGCACTCCCCTTCACAGCCGTACGTACCGGTAGAACGTCGAGCGCGAGATTCGTAGCGTCTTGCAGATGTCGTCAATGTCGAGCGACTTATCGGCGTTGAGTTGCTTGGCGCGTTCGACCTTCGGATCACTCGCTGAGACTTTCGGCCGTCCTCCATGCCGACCACGGTGAGCGTGCAGCGGCCAGTCCCGCCTTCGTCCGCTCTTGGGTCAACCGACGCTCGAACTGCGCTAAGGCGGAGAAGATGTTGAAGATTAGTTCACCTGACTCGGAGGACGTATCAATCGCCCCTTCGTTGAGCCAACGGAAGCAAATCCCCTGGTTGCGAAGATCCTCAACCAGCGTGATCAGGTGCCGCATACTGCGCCCGAGACGATCCAGTCGCCATACGACAAGCACGTCCCCGCTGGCGAGTGTCGCCAAGCACTTGGTCAAGCCGGGGCGCTCGGTCTTGGCGCCAGAAACCTTGTCCATGAAGATTGCTGACTTCGGGATTCCATGCTGCGTCAGTGCGTCAATCTGCAGGCTTAAGTCTTGGTCGTCGGTAGAAACTCGGGCGTGCCATCGGTTCCAGGAATCCTGCCTGCGGAACTTGCTCCGTGCCGCGCCGCTCGCACTACCTCGTTCAAAAACCGTGAGTCAGCTACCAGAAGACACCGCACGTGAGGAGCAGCGATCATGCCGAAACAACCAACGCTTCGTCCTGCAGAGGGGGGAAATGGCGACTTTTGCATAGGGAGTCCTTTTCTACTATGCAAAAGTCGCCATTTCTCCGGAGCAAGGCGTGCACGGCCGAATGGCGCATCGTCGACGACCAGCGGATGCACGGTGATGTCCGGGAGGAGCCGTCCGCGGATCTACTGCGCAAACATGGTCGCACGCCGCGCTGCGACCTGGATCGTAGTCGCGCGTTGGATCGCCTGCTTCAGGGTTTCGCAACGCAGTGGGAACCTGGGCCCATCATGGTGCTGGTCCCCCTCAATGACGCGAAACCAAGCGGAGGCCGAGATGATCGG
>JBGSHS010000241.1:0-20329 GCA_041752115.1 Pirellulaceae bacterium
AGGCCAGCCGGCACGGTCAGCGCGGTTCGACGAGCCTGGCTCGGCTAGCCGGACCACCGGCCGACGGCGGTCGACGACCCGACTGGCCGCTCCTGACCGAGACAAGCCGCAGCGAAGTGGAGCGGGAATAGGGACCGCGACAATGGCACAATGCGAGAATGCCACAACGAACTCCAACGCCGCGATGAGCCTCCTCGCCGCTGGATTGCCGTTGCTAACAGCGTCTGTCTCTTCCCTTGGACATTGGACATTTTGCGTTCGATATTCTGCGGTTCAAACGCCCCCGGGCGCAGGGTGTCCGCTTTCCCTCTCTGCTTTCCCGGAATTCCGCATTGTCGCACTGTGGCATTGTCGCGTTCCCTATTCCCGTTCCACTGTCCATCAGCCTGTCATGGCCTGAAGCGTGACGCGGTGCGATATGTTCTCGGCCGTCGTTCGCCGGCATGCGGTTCTGTCAGTGCAGGTGAAATGTTGCCGACCAGGGAACTACACCGACGACGAGCGTTGGCCCGTTCGCAACGAGTCGGCGATCCGTTAGCGTCGGGTGCCGCCTCGCTTGGCGTATTCCGCGAGCAGTTCGCGTCGCTTTCCGGGTTGGCTGTGAAACACCTTCTGATCGTAGAGCACAAGGGCGCGCAGAGCATGACTCCGAGGCCCGATAGCCCAGTCATGATCGCGATCTTCCCAGATCTGGCTGAGCAGGAACGAGACAGCTCGGGTAATGCGGGGATCGCGCACTCGATCGTCGGAAAGCTCATAGATCAACCATTCCAGGATATGTCCGGTTGTCTGGACTTTACGATCCATGTCGGGTTGGTTCCCCCGCCCCGCAAACCAGTCGGTGCTGAAGCTTCCATCGGGATTCTGCAGCGAAAAAGCCCGCTCGATGCTGGCGTCCAATAACTCGCGTGCCTTCTGAAATGATCCGTCCAGAGGCAATCCCTTCGCCACCCGACGTCGGCAGGCATAACTGAGACCCATGAGCCGGTGGGTTCCTCCACAGGCGGAGCCTACCAACGGCTGCTTGACCTCTTCGGCCACTAGCTTGCGGATCGACCAGTCCTTGCCCTGTCGGCATTCCCACTCTTCATCGGGAGAAAGATAGTGGGCCAGGGCAATGAGTTTGAACGTCAGCTCAGAATTCTCGCGGCAGGTGGCCATTTCATATTGAATCAAGTCTTCCACGGTGAACTGCTTGCCCTGCACCTTGAGGGGGTAGGTCCGTGGCACGAGGGATTGCGCCAGCATGGCCAGGAACTGGCCTTCGTGTCCTTGCACTCCCGGGCCCAACGGCAGCGAGAGCTTGTCCCCTTGGACGACGAAGAGGCTCTGGCCGCGGCACCTGCCGTTGAAGCAGAGCCATCCAATCGAATTCACGCGTCGACCGTCGGCAACCAATTCAGCTTCCACACCAAACGGCAGCATGGCGTGCATCGCACCCCAGGGACTTCGTTCGCCAGTTGTTTCGGGCCGGAAGAGGTAGTAGGCCAAGCACGCGCGGATTCGCCGCTGAAAAGCCAATTCGCGCGCGGAAGGTTGACGCTGGGCTCCTGATGGCTTGGAATCGGCGGTCGCCCCCTCGCTGCGTGTCGTCGACGGACTCGGCCGCTGTTTCTCTCCCGCTCCTCCACTGCTGCCGGGGCGCACAGTGCCGGGGGGCACAGTGCCATCCTGTTTGGCAGTGGCCTTGCGGGTGGGAGATAGAGTGCCCTGACGGTTTCTGGTCCCAGACGCCTGCAGCAATGTGCTGGCGACGAGTAGTACGACGCCGATGCAAGGGAGCATCGTGGTCGAGCCCAAAATGGCAGCCGTGCCATGCAGCATGACCCGTAACTCTCCGAGGAAGTGCGTGAATCGGTTCGGGGTGCGCCGTTCGCCTGTTCGACTGTGCGGTACCTATTCGGATCGCACAGGGGAGAGGAACGACCAATACTCGACGCACCACATGTGAGGGGGGGCACGTTAGACTGGCAGCTCCGCCAGGTTCGTCGCAATAGTATTGCAGTTGCACGGTATTCGCAATATGTGCTGTCGCAACTCGCAATGTCACTCACTGGGTTGCCCAAGTTCGCAGCCTCATCCGGTCACTCGGCAGGTTGCATCTCGACCTGTTGGCGATAATGTGAACGCCGATACTCCACGATGACGGAACCTGGTCGATCACTAATCGCGATCGTCAACTTCTGCAGCGCGGCACCATTCATCGTGACCGGTGGGTCCGGATCGTAGCTGACGTACGTTGTCACTTCATAATTGGCCGACGCGTCGATCTCCCGCAGGGAGCAGTCGTAGCTTGCGTAGGGAGACTTTTCCCGCCGGAAAGCCTGCACCATGCCCGATTGCTCGGCGGGCAGATGATACTGCATGACGCACCAGTCGCGTGGATCGACGTTGACTTCGGAGAGGGGATAGAAGTTGCCGTAGTAGTATTTTCGGATTCGCTTGCCTTCCGCAATGCCCTGCCGGAGCAGTTCGCGCGGATAGTCATCGCCTCGAATGTCCTCACCGAAGGCGATCCCGCCGTTGAATCCGCTGCGGAAAAGGTACGGCGTTGCCCCCATCTGTCCGACCGTGCTGAACGGGAGGTATCGATTCAGGCCGGCACTCATCAGCTGGTTCTTCATGGCCGCAGCCAGAATTGTCTGCGGATTCAGATCGAGCATATCGCAGGTGTTGTCACTCCTCCACAGTACGAGGGCCCGTGAAACAGCTTCCAGGTCGACTCTGCGGCCACCGCTGGCGCAATCGTCGATCCAGAGATGCGGATTCGCGTGGCGAATGTCGTCCCACATCCGATATAGTCCTTCCACGTAGCGGATCTCGGTCATTCCGATGCGGTTCGGGTCGGCGGCGTCCATGGCCTGCCACGCCCCCAACGGATCGATGTTGTAGTCGATTCGCAGGCCCGTCAGCTGATACTCTTGGATGGCCGTATTCAGGTAGTCGGTCATGTACTGGCGAGCTGCGGGGATGCCCAGATTCAACAGACCGCCGTGACTCCCGCCGATTACCCATTCCGGATGCTCCTTGGCAAGGTACGTGCCGCCGGCCACTCGTTCTGGCTCGAACCACATGAGAAATTTCAAGTCAGCCCGTTTAACCGCGTCCCCGATCGCCTTCAGGCCGTTGGGAAAACGGTCTCGAGGCTCCACTCGCTCGAGTGGAAATCCGTAATTGCCCATGCTATTGGGGAAGCCGTTGGGACCTGTCCAATAGGCATCGAGCCAGAACAGCTCGAAGCCCAATCCTTCGGTCGAGGCCAGGTGCGAGAGCACATTCTGTTCGTTCGAATCGTTCAGTTCATAAAAAGAGGTGCTCAGGTGAACGATGGGCGGTTCGACGACTTTGCCATCAATCCGCGGCATGACATGGGCAAACATGGTGCGTCGAAAGAGATTGTAAGCTCGGTACTGGTCTCCATCCTGCCAGTACAGCTGCATGATTCGCGGAGTGCGAATGCGTTCCCCGGGATGCAGCACGGTGTGCAGGTTCTGCATGCCGGCCTGAGTCCGCAATTTGCCGTCCCGCAATTCGACCGATGCGGTCCACTGCCCCGACCAGCCGATTGCCGTGATCACTCCTCCTTGGCCCCAATCGATATTGAACCAGGGAGAGACATTGGACGACCTGCCGTTGGTGGCCGAGAACTCTACCGTCTGTCCGATGGGAACAGGCTGGTCAAAAGGCATCCAATCGTCGGCGGCACACGGCGCGCCGTTGAGCCGATGGATGACGACGTTGGAACCTAGTCCCACGTCGACTGTCGCGTCCAGAGCTCGGACCTGTTCGATGACGGGGGTGTCGACGTCGCCTTGGTTCGTGAAGTAGACGGTCCAGTCGACCCCTGGGGTGTCGAGGTAGATCGTGCCGACCGCTTCGACTTCCAGACCGCTTTCGGGGTCGGTCAGCGTGAGGACCCGCCGGAGTTGTGACGCGGTCACCTGCTCGACCGCGACGTTCCGTTTCCAGAGATGAATGAACTCGGACGAATGCCGACCGCCATAGACGAACGAAAACGGAAGGCCACTCACTGGAGTTGCTTGACGTCCGATGTCGTCCAGCCAGAGCTCGGTTCCATCCTGCAGCGTGACCTTGGCATCGGCCCAGTCGGCCTGGTCGGAGTTGCGGTCATCACCGCCGACGTCCACGATCAGGTCAAATGACCGCCGGCCGTTGAGCGGCACGTGAACGTCCTGCGGCGCATCGCCCGCCCTGATCACGTCGGTCGCGAACAGGTCGGAATCGTCCACGCTGACGTGGAATCGCACCGAGGCTGGTGAATGGTCCATGTTCCGGTCGATGCCAATCGTCGAAGTGAAACACTCGGCAGGCTTTGCCAGGATCACTCGGATCACACTCAGCGAATTGACACCAATGCCATGCTCGTACACTCTGTCGCCCAGTCTCATCGGGGGCGCCGTTACGGCGGCACAGCGCCCCAGCTTGGTATCGCCCGGGGCGTCTTCGTGGATAATCACCAGGCGATTGGCTGGCGGCGGAGCAGGTGGGTCCTGCGTGAACGCCCGCTCGGCCCACTGCCGATTCAGCATAACCTCCGGGACCGTTTCGCCGGCCAGGCATGGAGTGGAGATCGGAATTCCAGCCCCAACGATGGCTATGGCCACGCACGTAACAGCTACTCTCGCTCTCATGAGTTACTCCCTAAGTCTTCGCAATGTCGCCATTCGATATTTCACCCTGGGAATCCGACAGACGACCGCAGAATATCCAACAAGGAACTGCAGAAGGAAGAAGGAATGGAGTGCATAGCTTGAGCGGCATTCGAGCGAACGCGGAAGACCGTACGATACGATTCTCCCACTTGGTAATTGGAAATTCCTGGTTCGATATTCTGCGGTTCAGACGCCTCAGTAATCGACGTCGCCAACGGTTTAATCCTAGTGAGGCGCTGGACGATGGATGTTGTTCATTTTGTAAGCTGTTGCCAATTCAACGGCGGGCATTCAGCAGTAGGGCTGTGTCCAGGCAGCCGGCTCGGACTGCCAGTCGGATTTGTTGTCATCAACTCGGAGGATCTTGGCACGAACGTACAGGTCGTCGGTCTTGAGCGTATAGGAACCTTCCGTTCCCTCGACGGTGTCCAGCACCTGGCCAATCGTGTCCGAGTAGATGTCCACTTTGCGAGCGGGGCAGCGAGGACCTTCTTTGACGTCGATGATGCGACTGGTGGGATCGTAATCCTTCTTAGTGCCGATGAACTGAATTCGGTACTGGCCTTCCTGGCGAACATCCATCTTGACCGACAGACACTTGCCATCGAACTGGATGTCCTGGAAGTCGAGTCCATTGGAAGCGTAGAAGTCACCGCTGCGGATGGCGTGGAGCAGATCCTGGGCGCTCAGATCCACTGCCCGAACGACGCTCCAGGCCTTCGGTTTGGAGTCGTAACTGTGGCGATCGTCCGAGCCCATTCCCAGAAGCAGTTGCTGGCCATGGCTTGCTCGATGAGCATTGACCACATCCCAGAACTGCTCGGGTTTCCAGCCTTCCGGATGAGCATCATATTTGCCGTCGATGTCATTGTTGTTGAGCTCGAACAAACGGATTTGTGGCAGCGCGATCAGGTCGGCAGGCGAAAAGTCATAGTAGCGCCACAACGGGTGATTGGCCGTCATCACGTAATCCTGGCCATCATAGGTCTCCAATGCCTTCGTCCAGGTATTCTCCAGGATCTCCTTGGGACGCTCCCCTCCGACATACGGAAACACTTCGCGGACATTGATGAAGTTCAGGTGGACCTGCTGTTCGTTCGTGCAGCCACCGGTCTGTTCGTAGCCGGGAATCATGAGGAACTTGCCCGGTTCGGCAAACTTCTGCTCCAATTCACAAAATGGCGTCATACGCACGTAGGTCTGTCCACCGACCGTGATGGTTCGAACCGCTTCCTCACCAAATCGCTCGATTGTTTCGTCGAGGCAGTTCTGCGTCAGTTTGGGCCAGCCGGGCTGCGGGGATACGACCTTCCAGAGTGAAGTCTGGCCTTGGAACGCGGACAGGTCGGACGGTGGATTCTCGAATCCAAACCCGGCGAAGCGCAGTTCGTCAGTTTGGAAGATGTTATGATCCGAGGGACAAATAAAGTCGTACCCGTGGGTCTTGTACCAGTCCACGGCCCACTCCGCCAACGGTGCGCCGTCCGACCACTGATTGTGCATGTGCAGATTGCCCTTGAACCAGCGCCTTTCCGGCGCGGATGCAGCGAAGGCGGTTACCGCAGGAGTATGGGCCAGTGCCGACGCCGCGAGGGCTCCGCACGTCTGAAGGAAAGTGCGCCGTGAAAGGGAGTTCAACATGGGAGCATGCTCCTAATCAGTGACTGAGGATTCTGCCGTGCGGCTTTGGCCAATCGGCGATCGCTCCCAGGAAGCTTAGGCACGAGGGAAAGACAACTTCGGCGTTTCTCTTGTAGCCACGCTCGCGCAGAGCGTGGGAAACCGTCCGCCGTCTGGTGACGGTATCTACAATCACGGAAGTTGTTTGTCCCGCGATCCTAAGCGTGAATGCCGGTTGTGGGTAGGGCTCAGGAAGGGGAAAATGGGGTGCAATCAACGCCGTTGGTGACCCTCTCATTGTACTACAACACCGCCACTGCATGCGACTGGTCAGGTGTAGTACCTCCCGAAATAACCAAGGATCTGCTCGGGACGAAAGGGGTGGCCATTTGGTGAGGCGAGCTACAAACCGAACGAACTCACAGCCCCATCCAACAGGACGCCCGAGGTCCTGTCGCAGAGGCATCTCTCACCGTGTCGCAGATCTATGACTACCTGTTGTCCGGCGGTTCAGCCCGAATTCCCAATTTCATCGGACTCGATGCCAGTTATTCACAACGGTAGGCCGATGCCGGAATAGGCTCGCGGTTGCTTTCGGGGCCTTGCCAGAATACCTTCAGTTCAGCGTCGCCATGGTCTTGGAAGTAGTGAAGCGCGAAACGGTGAAGTCCTGCCTCAAGAGCCACGACTCCCTCGCGCAATCGGGACGAGTGGGATCCGTCATTGGCGACGATCAGTTGTTGATCCAGGAGCAGCATGCTACCGTCATCTGACAGTGTAGCGAATCGCCAGATACCGGAGACAGGGATCTGCAGGTAACCTTCGAACGTCGCTCCCCAGCCATGTTCGCGGGCAGTCAGGCCAGAAATGGCAGGTTCGTCAGCAGATCGTTTGTCAAGTGCCGGCGACTCGAGCATAGCTTCGATTGACTGCCAGTCTCCTTCGTAGTAGGTAAGTTGCAGTCCAGCGTGGGTGTCTGATTTCTGAACAGCTGGAACAGGGACAGCATCGCGGAAAGTCGCGGTCACCAGGTTGCTGGCAGAACCGGACTGGGGAATGACGCGTGTGGACACCTGGGTACCGCCGCTGACGACAAAGGGACCACTGTAGTGTAGCGAGGATGTTGTGGGGACGGTACCGTCCAGCGTGTAGTAGATTTGTCCCTGATCACGCGGGGTCGCCTGGATTTCGACAGTCACCTCTCCGATCGCCACGGCCGGATCAGGAACGATTCGAGGCGGTGGGGGAGGAATCAAGTTGGCAAACATGCTGGAGTTCAATGCCCGCAGCGGTTTTGTGATTTCGTAATGGTCGAACAAGTGCCACTGGTCATCGAAGGCCTGCAGCGAAAGCTGACGCCCCGCCACTCGGACCAGACAGAAATGATGACATCGTCGAACTTTGGCCATGTGCCACCGGCGCGTGGGTGCATAGTTCTCGAGATCGCCACCGGCACCGCCGATCTGCAGGTACAGCACACCCCGATCCGTGTCGACTCGGTTCTCGCGAATCGGCCAGGAACGTTCGTAATCGTGAATGTGCCCGTAGAAGACGATGTCGACATTGAACCGTTCGTAAAGCTCGATCAACGGCCGTACGTCAGGATCGCCTTCGTCGGCCAGTGCGACGCGTGTATCGCCATAGTCGTCCTCATCCGACGTATACGGAGGATGGTGGTGAACCACGAAGTTCCACGTCTTGTCGGACTGCGATAGTTCGTATGCCAGCCAGTCGTATTGCGGAGAGCCTTTTGTGACTGGGCGACAGCTGTCGAGCATAAAGAACCGGGCATTGCCGTAATCGAAAGTGTAGCAATACTCTGGCGATGGATTGTCAAAGTACTCGTAATAGTACGGTGCATCACCTTCGTGATTGCCCAGGATCGTAAAGAGCGGTATGCGGGACATGAAGTCGCACGCCGGCGGAAAGAACTCGTCGGTCCAGTCCGACTTCTTCGCGCCAACTCCGACAAGGTCGCCTGCATGGATCCCGAAGTCCGGGCGTTCGTTATAGGCATGCCGCGTCACTCGCTCCCAGATTTCCGGGTTGTCCTGCGAATCGCTGAAGGCGGCAAATAGAAATGGCGAATCGACTCGGACGGCGGTCTTGAACGTGCGGATGTCGGTCTCGAATTCCCGCCCCGATGCGGTCGTGCAGCGGACGCGATAAAAGTAGGCTGTTTCCGGTTCCAGTCCCGACAGGCGAACCGCGTGAACGTTTCTGCAGTCGGTCGTATCGATGTGCTGACAGAGATGAGGAGTGTTGTCGCCGATACGGGCCGCACCGTAGTCCACCACAGAGGTGGCTCCTTCGGTCGTCTCCCACAACACGGTAACGCCGTCCTGGGTCATTCGCTGCAGGTAAGGCTTGATGACGAACGGATCCGAGATGGCCTTGTCCGAATCTTGCAGTGCTCTTGCTCCTTTGCCTTGCGGAGTGACGCCGGTGACAATTCCCCACATCAAAAACAGAGCCAGCAGCAGGGTCAGACGAGTCATGTGCCAATACTCTCTGTTCGTTATCGGGACCAGATGCTGCCAACGGTTCGGAGGGCGCGTGATCCGCATCAAAACGGCTACTACGCCCTTGCAAGGTCCAGAGTATAGCGATCGAATTGGAGCGTCTGATGTCCTCTCGGTTAGAAATCGACTAGGAGGTGGGAAGCTGGAAGGCCGGGAAAGATCGTCCTGGCCTTTCATGTCTCCAATGTCGAATTTTCCAGGGGGAAGATAACCGCAGAATACCGAACACGGAATGTCGAGTTTCCAAGTGAATGCCCTGGCTCTTCTTCCTTCAACAATCTGCGGTTGGATATTGGATATTCTGCGGTTGAGGCCGCGGGTCAGTGGCGTCCATTTGTGGAGTCTCTGCCAACGCCGGCCACTCGTGGACGATGGTGTGCATCTGGGCAGGGCTTGAACCGCAGAATATCGAACAAGGAATATCCAATGTCCAGGGGAAGAGGCGAGCGGTGTTAGAAGCGGCAACCCTGCGGCGGGGAGGCTCATCGCGGCGTTGGAGTTCGTTGTGGCATTCTCGCAGTGTGACTATGCCACAGTGCGACAATGCGGAATCCAGGAAAGCAGAACTACAGTTGCAGGCAGCGGACGCACTGCAGTCCCCTCAAGTAGAGTCGCTTGCCCACGAGAGACGGATGTGAGTAGATCTCTTCCCGTTCGTCAGCTCGAAACGCCTCGCGGCGGGAAATCAGGCGAGGTGGCTGGCTTTGGATATCGAACAGGAGCAGCTCGCCGCGGAACGTGGTCACGAGCAGGTGGCGGCCATCCTCGTCGGCCAACAGAGATACATGGTCGGCAAAAGCGGAGTCTGCCATTCGCCAGCATTCCGCCAAGCCACGCTCCACCTCTAACTGAACGAGTGTTCCGTCACTGGTGCAGTAGGCTTTTCCTGCGACGACCACGGGGGTGACCGTGTCGTTGTTCACGTCCAGGTTCTCGGCCACCGGTTTGTTCTGCAGCACGCCGTGCTCATCAAAGGCATAGATTCTCATGCCATTAGATTCGGTCACAACCAGGATCCTGCGGTCGTCAAGCGAGATTGGCGTAGGTACGTTGAAATCTCCTTTTACCTCCGGAAACACGGACCAGATTCGTTCGCCCGTGTGAATATCCCAACCTCCGAGCGACTGCGCGTCATAGCCCACGACCTGATGCCGCGAGCCCCACTGCCCCTCAATGCAGGAAGCGTATCCTGTGCTGTGTCCGATGCCACTCCACCGTACTTCCAGCGAATCGGGATCGAAGGCCAGCAATGAGTGGGAAGTGCTGCAGCTGTTACAGATCAGACGCCGCTGGCCGTCTGAATCAGAGGTGAACAGCGGAGTCGAAGAGACACCCCATCGGACCAGTTCATAGTCGTCCACCAGCAGCGCTGTGCTCTTTCCCGTGACACAGTCGGTGGGCGGAAAAGCATCTGTGGTCGGAAGTGGCCACTTATACAGCGTGCCGTATGCATCCAGTAGGTAGACGAATCCGTCCCGCACGACGGGAGTGGTGCGAATCGAGTTGCCGTAGTCCAGGTTCGTACCCCTCAAGTGCTCCGTCGGTTCGACCAGGTGGCCGGAGAATCGCAGTTCACCGGTGAACACGTCCAGCAGCTTGACGTAATCGCTGCGAGTTTCTTCGATTCGATCCGTAACGACGACCCAACGCGGTGTGATGGCCAGGCCTCCGAGCCCACGACCCTCGAGCGCGGCTGTCCACACGGTGCGCATGTCCTCCAGCGATGCGGGTAGTGCCGGAACCAAGGCCGTGCGGTGCGGGCCGCGAAAGTCGTACCATCCGCGGGAGAGATCATCGGAGCTCTCTGGCGAGACGCGTTGGAATCCGCTCTTGGACTCCAGCAGTCGCAGCAGTGAAGGAAACTTGTTCGCTGCCAGTAGTTCTTCTTGGATTCTGGTTCGCAGTTCGGGCGCCACCTCGGCAGTGGCGAACACCGTCACGAAGGGCAAAGTCCCTGTCTTGCCAATCACTCGCAGTGAGTCCTTCGGAATCGTATGGCACCCTTCCAGAAGCACCCGGGCATAGTCGGATATCACAGCCACGGCTTTGTCTTGATCTGTCAGCTTCATCAGCTCATTGGCGGCATCCGTGCAACTGGGGACCGTCTCCAATGCTTCTGGACTCGGAAGGTGGGCGCCAACTTCATGCAACGCGTCGATCGCTGCACGATGTTTCTCGTCGCAGGCAGCGGGGCCCAAAATGACGCGGTAGTCTTGGATATCACTCAGCGACTCGGCGGCATTGCCCGTCCGCACGACAAACAGACCCTGGAACGTGGTCAGGCCTTGCTTGTCGGTGAGTGCCGCGATGGGGTAGACCGGCCGTCCCAATTCACGTGCCTGGTAGATCACATCCGAGTATTTGCCCACGATCAATGAAATCGGCTGCTCGTCGCTCCAGTAGGCCGACAACTTCGCGCCGCTGAAGGTCCTCACCGGGCGATGCAGACGCTTTTCCAGAACCAGAGCTAGTGCCTCGTAACGTCGCTGCGCGAAGCCGGCGACGCAGTCGCACGCCAGATCCTTAGATAAGGGATCGGCCACAAGAATGGACAGCGGGGTTGGAGCGTCGGACGCCGTGGTCTCTTGACAGAAGACTGCCACAGGCTGAAAACCGGAAGTCAATAGCAATACGGTACCATACAGGCAGGCATTGCGGCAGCGCATATCGTCAGTCCTTCTCGAGTTCTGGTGAGTTGCGGGCAGGTACAGGTGCACCTGCCTCCCTTTCTGATCCCCAGGACGCGCCTTACTGAGGCTGAAACATGTAGATGGCGCTTTCATCCGGGCTCATGAGAAAGAACGTGTCTTCGTCGACGTCGACCGAGACTCGGACGCAACCGGTTTCGTAGATGGGGAAACACACGACGTCCTGGAACTCACCGTCAAGAGTGAACCGCTTGACGCACACCGGTGGGCCCGACTGGGCTGCGTAAACATACTTGCCATCCGGCGAAAATCGCAGATTCTTCGGCTCGCAGCAGCCACCAAAGCCGTCAGCTGCCTCACCGTCGTTCTTGCCGAACGCGCTGAGCTTCTGGCCATCCCGATCGTAGCACACGACCTGGTGCTCGGTGTTCATGGCGAGCCAGAGTTTTCCATCATACGTCTGGCAATCGAGCTGTCCGCAACAACCCCGCAATCCGCTGAGGATTACCTTGGATTCGCCGAATTCGGGCGTCATGCGCCAGGCATTGTAGCTGTATCCAGGCCCGGAGCAGATGACAAACAGATCGCTAGTCCCGACGGCAAGCCCCGTGAAGCGAGACGTCTCGGTCCGCGTTTCGACCTGGCTGCGCACTTGCTGTTCCATGGTTTTTCGCTGCTCGTCCAAGTCCATTCCACCAAGTGACTTGAGATAGTACTCCAGGGCTCTCGCCTGGACAGTGATCGGCGTACCTTCAGTGAATAACATTTCCAAGCGGTCTCCAGTCATCGTAATACCGGATACCCGACTGAAAAGCTCGTCTTCCGAGATGGCTGCGGTCTTCTTCGTCTCCTCTTCTGCGGGTGGTGTAGTGGCCAATTGCTTCTTGACTTCATCCAGTTGCTTCTTGATTCCTTCGGCCATCTGCTGCATCTGCTTGATCTGCTCATCCACTTGCTTGAGCATACCTTCCATCATCGCCTTCTTCTCTTCCGCCGAGGGGGGCGGCGGGAACGCCATCTGTGATTGCACGGTCCCGTCAGGACCCAGCCTTGCCAGTTGCCCGGCGCCTCCCACGAAGATCGCACCGTCATCGTGCCGTACACTGATAGCTTCCGGAGTGAAGTTGAGCGTGTATGTCGACTGCACTTCGCCGTTGGGCGATAGGACACGGATCATCTTGTCGCCGCAGCAGGCGAGAATGCGACCTTCCGCGTCAAGGCACATGTTGTTCAGCGGAGCAGAGACCGTCAGTCGTTTAGCCAGCTTATGCGTCGGATTCCAGCGGGGATTTTTCAGAAGACGGGTGCGCGCTTCCTCAGCGGCCTGCCGGGCACGCGACTCATACGACTCCATGGCGTTCGCCGCCGCGGCGGCTGCGGCAGCGGTATCCCCCTCGGCCGCCTCTAACTCCTTGGCCAATTCGCCCAGATCTTCATCGTCTGACGGAGTTGTCGCCTCGCCTTGGACCCCTGACTGCGACGGCGATGCTTGAGCTCTGCAAGGAGTATCGTGCACCAAACCGACCAACAACAGCACTATTAGTACCATCAACCGTTTCGCGTCGTGACGCATGCTCTTTCTCCAGGTTTGTTCCATGCCACGCCGGCGTCCTGCCAATCAAATCATTCGACATGATTGCCTTGACAGAAAACGCGGCAAACATCTGTTCCGGTGTGGGGTGATTCCTCACGCCTGCTTCATGAAGTGCGCACCAGCGAGATATGCTCTGCTCGCAACCATCCCACAATGGTGGCCGGCGGGGCGACCTCACCCGTTATGCCGTACCACCTGCGATGGACCCGAAACTCCTCGGACTCCGACGAACATCTTAGCCGTTGGTGCTGGTTTTCAGCAAGCAAAAAAATGTATCCGGCAGGAAGGAAATGGTCAGAATGGCGAGGCCTCTGGGCGTGCAAAAGGCGACTTCCTTACGTTCCCACATGACTCGTATGCCATGCGTTTGAGGGTCCAAGCCACGTAACAGGTCGATGCCATGGCTGCTTGGATCGGATGACGCGGAGGCTCCCCTTCCTGGCACTGGTGGCGATGTCTGGGTAGGCGTCGCAGGGTGCTGCGATACCCCGGATGGGGTCGTTTGTTAATGGCGGCGACAGAAAGCCGGTGTCCCATCGCACTTGTGAAACGCCTTCGGCGTATCGGATGTAGGGAGAGACGGTCTCCCAGGGTGCGCAGTGATCCTGGGGTGGTGTCGTGCAATGTCACGGTGGCCGATATCTCCCGGAGAATTCGTTCTTTCCTCTTGGCAACTGGTCTGCTCCGGATACAGTGCCTCAGCCAGCACAACTGTGTGTTGAGCATCAGTTGACAACATGTTGGACAGGAGAAGCTGATATGTCGCGGTTGTATTCCGGTTTAGTGGCAGTGGCGGCACTTTGTGTGTTTGGGGTATCGTCGATCGGTGCGGCCGAGACGAAGGACAAGACGATCGTCGAAGTGGCTGCATCGGCCGACAGTTTCAAGACCCTCGTGGCGGCAGTTAAGGCCGCCGATCTGGTCGAAACGCTGTCAGGCGAGGGGCCGTTTACGGTCTTCGCCCCAACCGACGAGGCTTTCAAAAAGGTGCCAAAGGAGGTGCTGGCCGATTTGCTCAAGCCCGAGAACAAAGACAAGCTTGTGGCGGTTCTGACGTACCACGTGGTTCCGGGCAAAGTGCTGGCAGCTGATGTCGTGAAGCTCGACAAGGCCAAGACAGTACAAGGATCAGAAGCGAAGATCACGGTGAAAGAGGGTACGGTCAAGATCGATGGTGCCAAAGTCGTGAAGACGGACATCATCTGCAAGAACGGTGTCATTCACGTCATCGATGCCGTCATTCTGCCTCCCGAAAAGAAGTAGCATGCGTCCGAGCCAGATGGCATGCCGCTTCTGCCAGAAGTAGCGGCGCGTGCAGCTGAATCGAGGCGAGCGCAGCGGATGACTCGTTGTGCTCGCCTTCTCTCATCTGTGTCGTTCTCACGATCGAAGACATCATCCATCGAGGTATTCTTCACCGTAGTCGCAGCCCCTTCGGCATAGGTGTGCTTTCCGCAAGTCGCTGCTTTCTTGGGAATTCGTCTCTGCGTTCGTCATTGGTCATTTCCAGCCGGGTTTCGCCGAATTGAGCTTCGTTCACTTCGTGGTTATCGACGACCTTTCCTGCGGTCCGTCTTCTTCAGATACTGATCCAGAAAGTCGTACGCTGATTCGAAAGCCGACTGCTGGTACTTTCCCTGAATGCCGTGCGGTTGGCCTGCGAGGATGATCAGGGTGTGCGAGGCTCGTGCTTCTCTCATCTTCTGGTCCAACAGTCGCGCTTGTTGCACCGGCACGACATTATCCTTGTCTCCTTGGATGGTGAGCACCGGCGGGTCGTGTCGGCTGGCGTAGGTGACCGGGCTCGCTGCTCGATAGGTCTCCGCGACTTGTTCCGGCGTCCCTCGGAGTATCAACGGGAACAGCCAGGAGAGCGCGCTGTTGCGGTAGCAGCTGATCATTTCAGTGGGGCCGAAGAAGTTGACTACGGCCTGCACGCGACTCGACTGGTCCGCGTTGCCGCCATCTCCTTCCAGGCCTGCCGACGGGTCGGTCAGGCCCAGCATCAAGGCCAAGTGGCCGCCGGCCGAGAAACCGACGACTCCGATTCGCTCCGGATCGACCTGGTACTGTGCGGCGTTGGCACGGAGCCATCGCACGGCGGCCTTTGCATCATGCACTTGGGCGGGAAAGACGGGGTCAGCGGACGGAGGTCGCGTGGTCCGGTCGATGTTCATCAGTCGGTAACTGATACTGACGGCGACGAAACCGCGTTCAGCTGCCTGCCGGATGTCCGCACTGTGTGCTCCACGACTGCCCAATAACCAACCGCCGCCATGAATGAAGATGACCGCGGGGCGAAGTCCTTCCCGCTGAGTCGGTTCGGCCAGATCGAGCTTGAGGACCGTGTCGCCTCCTGTGCCGTAGGCGATACCTCGCTGTACTTTCACGTCGGCTGCCGGGCAGCCAACGGACCCTGATACTCCGATCAACAGTGTCACGGCGAAGAGGAGCAGGATCGGGCGCTGGCGACTTCTCAACATAGTCGGATTCTCCCCTGAAGGGATACTCATTTTCTGCGAGCGGTGAACCGCAGGATGCGAAACGCACCGCCGGGCACAGTGAGTGTCACCTGGTTATCGTGAACTGCGAGCGGTTGACCGGTGATCTCGTCATGACAGGTGAGGTCCGTAACAGTTGTGGTCACTGTCGTCTGAATGTCGAGAGGGGCGAACATTTCGGTGTCCATGACGATTACCTGGTATCGCCGCTCACCGACGCGTCGGGCGGACAGAAAGACGTTATCCTCGGCTCGAAACGGCAGGGTCGATGCGGCCGTTTCCAGGGTTCTTATTAGATCGGGCATCGCTTGTGACGCCGGGACGTGTCGTTGTTTCAGAGTCACTTGTTCGCCATCTGTCGGGATCATGGTGGCGACGCGGCCGGTTCCCTGAATCGCCTGGGGACCGAAGATGGGAACGATGCCCCATGGCGTCGCGGGAAAGACGCCGTTCATGAGCTTCCGCGAGCCGTAGAAGTTGCGGGCCATTGAATTCGGACCGGTATTCATCACCGGCCGGGTGAGGTCGATATTCAACAACCCCTGGGAGTCATACATCCGCAAGCCGTAAGCTTCCCAAGTCATCGGAAATGTGTCGACGCGGGCGCTTCTGGAGAGCGCAAATCCCACCGACGAGATGCTGAGCAGATCGTCGGCTGGTGCGGGGTGCAGGATGCCTTTGCGGCAGAGTTCGACGACCAAATGTTCACGCTTCGCCTCGCGCGCGATCCGGGCGGCGACCGGCAAAATGGGATTGTAGTTCCCTTGGGCGTCCATCGGCTCGAAGTACAAGTGCCCCGACTCGACAAGCAGAAAGCTGGCTCCCAACGCCACTGCCATCACATCCTGCCGCATCACGATGTCGTCGGGACAGCCGCGGTAGTGACCCAGTTCGAAGGGCCAGAAGTCCTCTTCGCTCGTGATGCCCCAGGTGTCGATCTCGCTCGCCAACAGCGAACCGACGTAGGCCGCGATGTCCGTCTCATCACCCTGTGGTCGCAGTGTCTTCAGTACCGGCACCAGCACGTGGCGATAGTCGGGTTTGAGCAGGATCGCCCGAGCCTTGGGATCGGAAACTAGCGCGACCCAGAAAGGAGCCTCCTCGGCGAACAGGATGCGTTTGCCCTTCTTCAGGCAGATCTGAGCCAGATCGTCCATGCGATGCAGAAAGTCGTACCACACTTCGCTCGGATAGTTGACCATGGTCTCCCAGGTCAAATAACCCTGGCACGCCGTGGGCGCCACTTCCATGATCTGACGCGCCGTATCGGGCATGACGGTTGGAACACCCATGTGACTGATCACCGGGTAGAACTTCACCCCCATCCGCTCCCATTGGCGACATTGATCGAGCAGCTTTTCGCCCGAGGGTTCCCATGGTGCCACGGCACAGATGCCATTACGTTTGAACTTGGATACCCCCTTCTCCTTCAGCGTGAACATGAACGCATATTCGACGTTGTCACAACGCAACTCGCGCATCTTCTGGTCGACCGTACGAATGGTGTTCGCCATCAAGGCCGGAGCAATCGTGCCTTCCATCCCCCACAGCACGTGCAACTTCTCGTGCCGCGATCCGACTGGTGCGCCTCGTTCCTGGATGGCATCGATTTGCGAGAGCATCATGTCGATGCTGTTGGTGACCTGATCCGTCGAGAGGGCCTTCTGCAGCGCGCGGACAGAACGGTCAACTCCTGCGTGAAGGTGAGCGATATAAACACAGGGGTAGTGCAACCGGGAAAGCAGTACCTCGTCGAATCCGTCTCCATCCACGTCGGCCGCGGCAATGTTCAACAACGGATAACGCGTCTTGGTCTGCACCAGCTGCTGGCTGGCGGCCGACAGCAGGTCGAACTTGCCGTCTGACGCGAAACTGGCAATCTCCAGCCCCGTGTGGCTCGTGAAATTCCCGACGGCCAGGGACCGGGTGCCACCATATTCCCAAGGATGTTTCCGATCGCCGTCCGATTCAGCGGCCAGTGCGCCGGGTGGCTGGCCGACGTCAACCGCCCACAGCTTGCTTGACTTCCGCTCGGCCCGTATCTGCGACAGGCACGCGAACAGCAGTTCTGCCTTGCCGTCTCGGTCGATATCGGCACAGTCAGCCAGTCCTCCCTTGAGCGACGGCAGCATCCATCGGCTGATCGGCTCGCCCGCCCCGTTGATCAGGCCAGGCAACTGCAGACTGCTGTGATAGGCGATATCGATCCGGCCGTCTCCATCGACATCGCCTGCGCCGAGTCCCGCCATCTCCCGCACGAAGTTCTTGGTCGTCACAGTGGGGCCCAATAGCTTGCGGCCTTGATGGTTGTAGACCAATATCTGCCCCATGTACCCCGCAGCAATTACGTCGGCTCGATCGTCACCATCGACATCCGCCAGCTGCAGCAGGTAGACGACCGACTCTGGCTGAATCTCCCGCATTAGCTCCCCGGTCGGGCGGAGCACGACGATCTTCGAGGAGCATGTGCCAAGGATGGCGACGATCTCCTGCTTTCCGTCCCCATCGACGTCGCCTGTCCGAATTGCCAGCGGCATGCCGTCGGTCGAGTGCCGCCAGATGAGGCCACCAGATACGGCAACCGCACAGATCGCATCCTGGTCCAGCCCTCCCACGACCAGGTCGAGTTTTCCATCGTTGTCGGCGTCGATCGCGCCCATGGCATAGGGCACTACACCCACCGGGATGGAATCCAGTTCTCCAGCCAACGCGAAATGATGCGGCGGTCCAGGCAGAAGCAGGGTCGCCATCAACCAGGAAGCGAACGTGATCCCCCGGCAACTGACCAGATCAATGTGAGATGTGGTTCGGCTCGACATCATGGATCTCCCGTTTCGGACTTCGGCCACGCCTGACAGAATTGTCCAGCCGGCCCGGCAACCAGGAAATCGGAACTCTTGCTGCAATCAATACCCCGGTCATGACAACGCGGATTCAGAGATTGTCGCAGATTTCTCCGCCAACGTGCGGGGCCGCTCTGCCTCGGTGACGAGGTCCATTGTCGAAATTTGATCTTCCCGTCCCGGGTGTAACCTCGGCTCGCGGCGAGCACACTATACTCAGGGAGACGGTTCGAGCATGCGAATATCAGTATCGCGAGACCCGCTTACCCTGCCCGGCTGTATGGCCTTGAGGCGGGGAATCGAGTACGGTTTTCGGTCGCCTACGCCTCGCCCTATCATTCAGGCGACAGTTATTCCCGCATTCGACGCAATCCGCTTGTTCCTAGGAGAGACAGGGCTATGTCGCGATTCATCTGTTGTGCCGGCTTCGTCGTCCTTCTGATTTCGCCCTTCTCTGGATCTGGGGCCGACCCGGGTGAATCGTACGACCCGCTGAGGACGACAGCCGGTCCGTCTCCCTCAACTCAGGATCTCACGGTGACGGACCAGCGGCGCGGTCGTGAGATTCCGATTCGCGTCTACCTGCCGGCCGAAACAACGCAGCAGCCGGTTGTGCTCTTCAGTCACGGACTGGGCGGATCTCGGGAGGGTTCGGCCTACCTTGGCAAGCACTGGGCTGCGCGGGGTTATGTGGCCGTTTTCCTCCAGCACCCTGGCAGCGACACGTCGGTCTGGCGTGGCAGGCCGATGGGTGAGCGAATGGAAGCCATGAACCAGGCGGCAAACGGTCAGAACTTCCTGCTTCGTGCGAACGACGTGACGGCGGTGCTGGATCAACTGGAGCGGTGGAACGCGGAGCCGCAGCATCTGCTTGCCGGCCGGCTCGACCTGACCCGCGTCGGCATGTCAGGGCATTCCTTCGGCGCCGTGACGACACAAGCGGTCAGCGGGCAGACTGTGGCAGGACGATGGGCGTCGCTGACCGAGCTGCGAATCAAGGCAGCCATCATGTTCAGTCCGAGCAGTCCGCGTGGCAGCCGTGATCCCCAGAGGTCTTTTGGTCAAGTGAAAATCCCCTGGATGCTGATGACGGGCACCAACGATGTGGCGCCCATTGGCGGCATTGATGTGCCGTCTCGGCTGAGTGTCTATCCGGCTCTTCCTCCGGGTGGAAAGTACGAACTGGTTCTCGACGGTGCCGAACATTCCGCCTTCACGCAGCGCGCGCTGCCGGGTGATCGTGAGAAACGCAATCCGAATCACCATCGCTTGATTCTGGCGTTGAGTACCGCCTTCTGGGATGCCAAACTGCGCGACGATCAGGCGGCCTCGCAATGGCTGGACGGCCACGGGCCGCACGCGCTGCTGGAAGCCGGTGACCGCTGGCAGCACAAGTAGGCGAGTGGCAATGATTCGCCCGATATTGCCCGGAGACTCGCTTCGATCGCAGAGGTTGTTTCGAGGCACCGCTCACCAGCTTGCCTCCCGAGTTGGCGGCGCTACGGATTCGCTGGCGCTGCAGGCGATGCTTGCGATACGATCCCTTGGCACAGGAGGAATATTGCGGCCGCCATCGCTAGGGACCGCACCCGCAGCCGCGCCCGCAACAACCAGGTTTCATGGCCAGTGCCGATGGCGTGACGGCCAAGCCTCCTTTGGAAGTGCAGCGCAGCTCCGACGGCATGGCGAGCCCCACGGCATACACGGCGTCGATGGTTTCGTCGAGCGGGATGAAATTGGTGTAACCACCGAGAATCAAATCGGCGTTGACGAAGGCACTTGCGGCCGCGGCGCCGTTACGCGTGTGGCAGGGGATCTCAACCATCCCGTGCAGCAGGTCGCAGACCGTGCCCATCGTGTTCTGAAACGCGATCGCAGCGGCGTCACAGGCCTGTCGAGCCGAGCCGCCGACGGCATCGATCACCGCC
>JBGSHS010000242.1:0-12005 GCA_041752115.1 Pirellulaceae bacterium
GGCGCGGTAGCTCACCATCTGATTCACCGCACGAGCGGAGCTCGCGGGGGTCGGAAAGGGAGGGGGCGAGGCGGCGCGGTAGCTCACCATCTGATTCACCGCACGAGCGGAGCTCGCGGGGGTCGGGGAGGGAGGGGGCGAGGCGGCGCCGTAACTCACCATCTGCTTCACCGCACGAGCGGAGCTCGCGGGGGTCGGGGAAGATGAAGAATAGAGTCTGCCTCAATCCTGTTCGGCACTGGATATGCTTTGACGCTTTCTGTGGCAGACGCGCTGGCATCATGCGGCAGCCGGTGGTCTTTTTCGGGAATGCAGGACTCGGCCGAGGTGGTGGCGAAGTACGAGGACTTCAGGCAGTGCGCAGCGCCAAACGCAGCCTCGGACCAAGGAACGTGTGAGTCCTCAGCTGCCTTGCCGTTTCCGTCTTTCCAGATGGGCGAACAGTTCAACCTCGGTTGCCCAGCCGATGAAGTAGAAGCAGATCAACTCGCAGGTGCGTTGGGTCGGCTGACGACCCGTGTCGAGTGCGATCAGCAGACAGGCGACTCTGTTTACTCGCTGCTCATACTCCGAGCGGCAACTCCCCACCTCCCAGCATAGTCACTGTCCCAACGCTTTGCTGCGATCAACCCATCGCGAATCCGGCCAGCCACCCCGCGAAACGGGACCAGCCAGCGGCCGCCTCCGACAGACAAACCGCACGACACTTGCAGGATGCTGCCACCATTGTTGCCGTGGTACCGCTTGCCGAATCGTAGGAGTGCAGGAATGATGGTCAATGCTACCCACCGACGGATTCACCGATTTTGGAAGCCGATCAGCGTCATAAGCATTGCCTTGTGCCTGCTCTGGCGACATGTAGGCAGGCGTACCGAGAATTCGCCCCTCCGCCGTCATGGTGACTTCTCCGGCATTGCGTTCGGCCAGTCCGAAATCCATGATATGAGGCTCACCGTATGCATCCAAGATGATGTTGCTTGACATGAGATCTCGGTGGACGACTCCATGCTCATGCGCGTGCTGCAGAGCATCGGCTATCTGGCATCGATCGGGTGAAAACCGGCAGCCACGGATCGGGTCAAAACCGGCAGGCGAACGCATGGGCCCGGGTGGTGGTTGTGGAAGCTGTTTCCTAGGTGAGCATCTTCTTGAGAACGGCTCACGCTTTTTCGCGAAGCGGTTGCATTCAATAGCCCACGGTCGCTGCGCACCTTGGCTTACCGTTTCCCCGTGTATCCGATAGGCCCAAGGCGTTTCACAGGGGCGATGGACTACCGGCCGACAAGGGCCGCAGGCTGACCTTGGGTCCAATCGAGCGTAGCCAGGGTGTCGCTATTCGTCTGTTGGCTTGTCCCGTTTGAACGTATGCCATTCCCAGTCTTCCAAGGGTTGACCTTCCGGTCCTTTGATATTGGTCGTTCGAATGCGAAGCTCGTCCTCAGTTATCGTCATGACATTGACCACATCGGTGTCGCTATCGCTATCCGCTGCGTCCGGAAATGTCGAGTGAAATACGTCTAACTCGAATCTGCCTTCTCCCTGAGGTGTCACCTTGCTCGCTATCACGGGACCCCAGTAGAAAAAGAAATACTGTTCGATACACTCCGACTTGCGATTCCACACGAAGTTGACCCGAGGGCCCAAATCGGTCCATTCCTGTTTGGAAATGTCCTCCCCGATATCTGCTCGCCGTAGCTTACTCGTGGCAACGATCATCTTCTTGTTCGACAACCAGGAGTACGTCGTGACGGTCTCCACCTGTTTGTTGGTCTGCTCATTGGTCTTGGTTGATCTCCAGGTACCAATGATCGGCTCGAGCACTTTCAGCTTCTCGTAGTAGACATTCTCAACGTCCTGGGAATGTACGTAGCTCAGTGAACTCAGTGAAAGAACCAGGACAGACAGTGTCGTCAATCGTCTCATGGTAACGCCTCCCAGAATGAAGTGTGCAAATACCGGCCTTTTCGCAGTCGGTCAGCGGCCCCGTCAGAGCGGCCTCCTTTGACGATGTCCAGATCAATCCTGATGCACGCCACGACATAGCATGGTGCCAGATCGATCGCCACAGGTTCGTCGCTCGTGTCCTGCGGAGTTCACTTGCTCGGCGACATATCAATCCAGCGGTTTCCATGGGATGTCTTCCACGGCAACGTATATGAGTCGTGAATTCGGAAGCACACGTCTCAAGTGTCGCTCGAAGGAATTCAGGCCGACGCGAAGTCTACCATTTCCCGAGTGGCGATCAAGCATCCACCCTGCCTGACGCAGTTGAGGGAAACGAGGCTGGCGACGAGGGCTGCCTGCCCAACGCCGCTGACAGTGACCATACCCAGGAGCGTCCGGCGCAGATGGCTGTGCTGCCGGAATGCCGGTGCTGAACCTGCCAACGGTGCGCCATAGAACATGTCAGTCGTTGTGCCGACCCTTTCCAACATTCGTTTCCAGTATCTCTATCGGGGGATGCCGCTGTCGGTGCGTTCACAAAGCGAGGGGAAAGGGGGTGACTATTCATATCCGGCATTCTTGGGCGGATGAATGTGATTGAGCCGGTTGGCACTACATGTCGTGTGCAGTCGCGCCCGTGCGACCTCACCACCCGGCCCCCCGGCAGAAACGCCGCTGGCAGTATGTCACGTGCGCTGCAGGAATATCGTGGGTCAGGTGGTGACACACGATAGTCATCCTTGATATGTTGCGACCGCCTCTTGCAACTCATCTACGGTTCCATGTGTCCGCGGCATTTCGCAGCTCCGTTCCAAGGACAGCCTCATGAACACAACAGGGAGCGTGGTGCGATTTCGTTTGCATATCCGCTGTTGTGTGACACGGACATTAAAGACTACCCTTTGATCCGATCAGCAGTGCGGAAGACCGGCGATCCGGAGTTCGTTGCGAACACGCAGTTTCTCCGCAAGGCCTTGCCGGATCTGCACCGGAAGATGATCGAGGACTCGCCCGTATTGAGCGACGGGCAGATGGTCAGCTGGACGATGGAAGTCAACAAAGCCGTGCTGTTGAGTCCCGTGGCGTTCCAGCCGAAGACCGACGAGGATCAGAGGGTGCTCGACTACCTGAAGGCTGAAGCCGCGCGGCGCGGGCATGTCGAGATTCCGATCGACGCGAACACGGCGGGCACACCGCTGCAGCATCGGTGGCTATTGGAGGCGGCCTTTCCACCCGGCACGTTCACGTCGAACCTCCTGGCGCAGCCGAATCACCGTCTGTTGATGGCGACGTTCACGGGGATCTATGCGCTGGGAACGTGGCTCATCATTTTCGGGTCGATGGGGTTCTTTCTGCGGTTCTTTGCCAATTCCAGTCCGATTGTGCGGTATTGTGCCGACTCTTCGTATTGGCTCTATTTGATCCACTTCCCGATTCTCTGGCAGATCAATATGCTCGTCGCTGACATCCCCTGGCACTGGCTGCTCAAGTCTCTGTTCTACGTGCTGGTGTCGTTTGCCATCATGATGCCCAGCTATCACTACCTCGTGCGTTCAACGTGGGTGGGGAAGCTGCTCAACGGCCGCACGTACCCATTGCGGCCTTGGTTCTCGCGACGAAGTGAGGAAGCCGCAGCCGATCATGATGCACCGCCGCCCGCACCGGCTACCGAAGCTGCACTGTGAAACCAGATCGTCCCCTTTTCATACGGGTCGCAGCTCGGATGGATCTCACGGAGCCACGCAGGTCGCAGAGAAGAGTCAGAGTGGCCAGAGACGTCTGTGCTGGTCTCACCCACTTCCTCCGCGTCCTGTCACCGACGCTTCGTGTCACTATGCCTCCGTGCCTCCGTTTGCAGCCCATGCGGCTGCGAGTCTTGCCGGTGCAAGTCCGGCCCCGGGAGTTGTCCGTTGCCCGGGTAGTGATCATCGACTTCGGTTCGGGGTGACCCGGCCGGGGAAGCTCGGTAGTAGAAGTCCTTGTTGGTGAAGGGCGAGCAATCGGGCGAAACGGAGGCGAAACGGAGTCTGCCATCCGTGATGGTAGCCCGGGTGAATTCCACGGTTGCCTATCCAGCCAAAACTGAGGCAGACTCCGTTCTTCACTCCACCGTGCGAGAACAGGTGTGGCAGGCTGGATTTGTTCAAGTGCATTGGTTGTCCTTGACGACCATAGCGGATGGAGGACGTGACATGCTCGCTGTTCGATTCAGCCTAACGATGTGGTTGCTCGTCGCCCACAGCATGTTGGGGTGCTGCTCGCATTATGCGCGAGCCTGTAATGCTGGATGCAACGGGAGCATTTTGGCCCTATCGACTGGCGAGTCAAACGTCGTGCTAGCTGGGTCGAACGGGAACGCTTGCCCATGTCATCAAAGGGGTTGTGAGAGAGGCAGGTGCGGAAGCGACCATTGTTTCTATTTGCGAGGCAAGACTCACCGAACCTATGTGCCAGACCGAGCCTGTCAGCAGGTGTCCGCTGCAGGGCTCACGATGGCCGGCGCGCGATTCGGCATTTGGGTCACTCAGCGCACAGCGACCGATACCCCTCATCCTCTGCCGGTTCGGCTCCATCTGGCCCATCAAGTCATCTTGATCTGACGGCCCTCAACTGCCTGCTAACGCATCGGTCTGATGCCGCGCCGGCAGTTATCTGACGTTTCGCTCAAGGCTGCCGAGGGATCTGGCATTGCCGCCACGCCGACAGCAATTCGGCACACCGGCATCAGCTTCGCCATCTGGGACGCATTGCTGCCAGCCAGGGACTGTCCTGGGACTGTCGCTCGCGTGTCCAACTGCCGGACTATTCCGCTTTGTCCGTGACATCCAGTGTTGGAAGGTGTGTGAGATGAAGAAAAAGAAAGTGACGAAGTCGGTCGTCGTCGCGCGCCGTGCAGCAATGACGAAGCTGACTGTTGGAGGAATTGGCGTGTTGGTCGTGGTGATTGGACTGTCAGTTGCCGTAGCCAAGGGAGTTTTCAGTTCCGCTACGCCGAATGTTGCTGCAACGACTTCCGATGTTGGCACGAACTCGGCCGCAACCAGGTCATCCTCATGGATGCTCGAAGGGCGAGGCGCAGGCCTGCGGGCGATCTCTCAGGCGGCTGCGGAAAACAAGTACCTCTTCGCCTTCTTCTGGAGCCGTGATGACGATCAGACCGCTGCAATGAAGAGAGTGTTCGAGGACACTACCGCGAAAGTCGCGGACCGGGCGATCAGCGTGTCGGTATGTGTGAGTGATCCAACGGAGGGCGGAATCGTCGAGAAGTACGATTTGAAACGTGCTCCGATGCCGTTGGTGTTGGCCATTGCCCCGAACGGTGCGGTCATGGGTGGTTTTCCGACGAAGTGTGAGGAACAGGAGCTGATGAACGCGTTCAGTAGTCCCGGCACGGAGAAGAGCATGAAGGCGTTGCAGGAAGGCAAGCTGGTCTTCGTATGCGTCCAAAGCGATGCGACGACATCCAATCGGGAAGCCCTCCAAGGCGTGCAGGACTTTAAGGCGGACGAGCGATATGCGAGCGCCACGGAGATTGTCGTTCTCGATCCACGGGATCCGGCTGAAGCGTCCTTCTTGGGCGACCTGAGAATCGACACGCAGACAACGACAGCCGTAACGGCTTTTCTGGCGCCGCCTGGCCCTGTGATCGCCGAGTACCAGGGCGCGACAACCAAGGAACAGCTAATAGCGGCTCTGCAGAAGGCCAACGCGAGCCCCGCCGACAAGAGTTCCGTCCGGACAGAATCGCCGCCCTTGATGTTCGAGGGAGCGGGACAGGGGCTGGAGACGATGTCTCGGGCCGCTGCGGAAAACAAATATCTCTTTGCATTTTTTTGGCGCAGTGATGATGGCCAAACGGCCGCGCTGAAGAAGGTATTCGAGGATGCAACCGCCAAGGTCGCTGATCGCGCGACGTCCGTCTCCGTCCGCGTGGGGGAGCCAGGCGAAAGCGGAATCGTCAGGAAGTACGATCTGGAGCGTGCGCCGATGCCGCTGGTGCTGGCTATTGCCCCGAACGGTGCCATCACTGGTGGATTTCCGACGAAGTTTGAGGAACGAGATCTGTTGAGCGCATTCGCAAGCCCTGGCGCTGAGAAATGCCTGAAAGCCCTGCAAGAGGGCAAGCTGGTCCTGTTGTGCGTGCAGAACGACTCGACGACATCCAACCGAGAGGCCCTCCAAGGCGTGGAGGACTTCACGGCGGACGAGCGATATGCGAACGCCAGTGAAATCGTGGTATTGGACCCGCGCGATGAGGCGGAAGCGTCCTTCTTGGGCAACCTGAAGATCGACCCGCAGTCAACCACGGCTGTAACAGCACTTCTGGTGCCGCCCAGTTCCGTGGTCGCCGAGTATCGGGGGGCTACAACGAAGGAACAACTGATAGCGGCCGTACAGAAGGCCAAGACGAGGTAGCCGGGATCTTGTGGATGAGTGCGCCGGAATCGCCGCCATGTGCGACCTTACCAGGGGCAATTGAGCGACGGTTGATAGCAGAACGCCTGCGTCGAAGGTGGAACGAGGGCGGATGGAGAGCTGTATGGATCGATTGTGCCGCATTCTGGTCAGCGCGATGTTGGTGGTTCACCTGACGGTGGGCTGCTGCGCGCTGCATGCGCATGCGTGCCAGAGCCGGTATGCAGCCTCGACATCTTATTGCGACGCTTCACTGCAGGAGCGATGCGTGGAGTGTCGATGCGATCATTCGCATCCCGGCCTCCGGCTGTGCTCAAGCCGCAAGTGCTTCCTGGCCTCGTTGCGTCGACCAGTTGATGATACGTACTATCCGCCGTTCGCGCCATCCAGCGCAGCACTCTGCCGTGTGCATTCTGTGCAGTTGGCAAGCGGTCTGCAGCGACAATTTCGCGCGGCGAGTCGACATCTCCTGCCAGTTCGTTTCCATATCGCCAAACAAGTCTTTCTGATTTGAGGCGGCGCTCTCGATGACTTGGACCTCGTTCGACGCTGCGCTCTTCAGAGGACGTCATGGTTTTCAGTTCCCATTTGTTTCTGTTCTATTTTCTGACCGTCTCGCTGGTGCTGTATTACCTCAGCCCACGAAGGTTCAAGCACGTGACGCTCACGGCGGTCAGTTACGTGTTTTACGGCTGGGCGAATCCGCTGTTTGTGGTCCTGATGTTCGTCTCGACGCTCATCGACTACCTGTGCGGTTTGGCGTTGGTCGGTCAGTTGCGGCCTGCTAGCTGGGACGCTCCCATTCCGTTGTTGAAGCCGGGCCAGACTCGGACAACGGGGCAGCGTTGGGTGCTGGCGTTTTCCCTGATGTCGAACCTTTCGCTACTGGGATTCTTCAAGTACTTCAACTTCCTCGCATTCAACTATACAGCCCTCGTGGAGTCTCTTGGCCTAACTGGTATGGGGCTCGAAAGCGCACTCCGGGTGACCCTGCCACTGGGCATCAGCTTCTATACATTCCAGTCGATGAGCTATGCGATCGACGTGTATCGTGGCGATGCCCTGGCGATCCGCAATCCGATCGACTACTGGTGCTACGTGGCGATGTTTCCGCAGCTTGTGGCCGGTCCGATTGTCCGCTTCCAGGATGTGGCTGATCAGCTTCGCGAGCGGACGCACACCATCGAGAAGTTCGCCCGTGGCATTGCTTTCCTCGGCCTCGGGCTTGGCAAGAAAATGTTGCTGGCCAATCCGTGCGGCAAAGTGGCCGACGTCGTGTTCGGCGCCGGCTCGATCGATTGCCTCGACGCGTGGGTCGGGGCGATAGCGTATGCCTTCCAGATCTACTTCGACTTCAGCGCCTACAGTGACATGGCGATCGGTCTGGGGCTGATGATGGGCTTCATGTTCGCGAAGAACTTCGATTCGCCTTACCTCAGCCAGTCGATCACTGAATTCTGGAGGCGTTGGCACTTGAGCCTGTCGACCTGGCTCCGCGACAACCTCTACTATCCGCTGGGCGGCAATCGCAAGGGCCCCGTGCGGACCTACCTCAACCTGGCGCTGGTGATGCTTCTGGGTGGCCTGTGGCATGGGGCCTCATGGAACTTCGTGATCTGGGGCGCGATCCACGGAGTGATGCTGATTCTCGAGCGGCTCGGCGGAAAGCAGGCGTACTATCAACGGCTGCCGAGGTTCGCCAAGACGGCAATCACGTTCGGCATCATTTGCTTCACGTGGGTGTTCTTCCGCGCCGCAGACCTGCCGTCCGCTCTGAAATACTGCTGCAGCATGTTGGGAGTGACGACCGCCCAACCAGGTGCCGGGCTGATTGGCGGGTTGATCTATCAGCCGTACTACCTGGGGTCGATGCTGGTGGCAGTGATCGTCGTCTGGTCGTGCCCGCAAACCTGGGAGTTCACTCGAAAGATCAGCTGGAAAAAGGCCCTGTGGATCACTGCTGTTTTCTGGCTGGCGATCGCGGCCATGACCACACAAGAGTTCAATCCATTCATCTACTTCATCTTCTGATGGCGATTCAGCTATCGTCGACCAATGACCAAACGACCCCAACCTTTGACGCGCGAGAGCCACGCCAAGCTGGAAATCGGTCACACCGAATTCAGCCCTGGCGTGAAATGGATGCTGCTTACCGTCGGGCTGTTTACCCTCTTCGCGGTGCCGTCCGTGCAGATTTTCTGCGAGATGCGGGAGCGCGTGGAGCGTCGACGCGCTGCACTCTTTCCTCAGTGTGTCGATGTCTTTGATGCGCTGCCTCGGGCAGTGACGGCCTACCGTGAGCATGACGGCGGTTGGATCTCGAAAACGTTTCAAGGCAACACCGTCCTTCTGCAGGCCATCAAAAACTACGAGAACGATCTGAAGGCGGAGTCGTTCCTGACGCGGCTCGTCTTGCCGCCGACCCAGGAAATCTTGGTGCTGGGCGGTAGTGGCAACGAGAAAGCCTATGTCGGCCGCCGGCGATGGTTGTTCTATCGGCCGGGTGTCGAATATTGCACTGGTCCGGGATTCTTAGATGCATCGCAAATTGCGCGCCGGGCCGAGAGCGGCGCGGAGTGGCAGCCAGTCCGCCAACCCGACCCGCGCGTGGCGATTCGCCAATTCCAACGGCAACTTGCCCAGCGAAACATACAGCTCGTCATTATGCCAATTCCCGACAAGGCCACGATTCACCCTGAAAAACTCTCGTCGCGTTTTGATGGCCAGCGGATTCGCATTCAGAATCCTTCGTATCGACAGTTCCTCGACGAGCTTGAGGCCGAGGGCGTCCTGGTCTGCGATGTGACCGATACGCTGACCGGGCATCGCGACCGGTCCGGCAACAACGTTTACCTGGCGACCGACACGCACTGGCGGCCCGAGGCAATGGAACTCGCCGCGGCAGAATTGGCCCGGCTCATCGAAGAGAAGAATTCTGTGGGCGCACTTCGCGTGGAATACGGCTGGCGTCGGACGTCCCGGCAGGTCAAGAACCTCGGCGACATTGCCGCGATGTTCAGACTACGTCAAAACCAAAGTGTCTTTGGCGAGGAAGTGCTGACAATCCACCCGGTGGTCGACGCGGCGGGTGTGCCCTGGCAACCCGATTCAGCCGCTGAAGTCCTCGTGCTTGGCGACAGCTTTGCCAACATCTACTCGCTTGAAATGATGAACTGGGGTGCCGCGGCTGGCCTGGCGGAACAACTGAGCTTCACGCTGCGCCGCCCGGTCGACACGATCCTGCGGAACGACCATGGGGCGTTTGCGACGCGTGAGGCGCTCAGCCGGGAGTTGGCTCAAGGCGTGGACCGCCTTGCCGGCAAGAAGGTCGTCGTCTGGCAATTCGCCGTGCGCGAACTGGCCGTCGGCGACTGGAAACTGCTCGACATGACGCTCGCGCAGCCGAGCACCATGGCAGATGGTGCACCGCCAGTCAACGGCGAGCTGATCGTCAGCGGGACGATCGCTGCAAAATCGGCGGCCCCGAGGGCAGGCCAAATGCCCTATGCGCACCATATCTTTACCCTCGATTTGACGGACGTACAGGTTCAAAGCGGGACGGTCACCGAGCCGAAAATTGCCGTATATCTGTTCAGCATGCGCAACCAACAGAATACACCGGCGTACTCCTGGCCGGTCGGAACACGGGTGAAACTCCGCCTTCAGCCGTGGAGCCCCGACTACTTTCGTAAGTATGGGCGGATCAATCGCACGGAAACAAACGACATCCAACTCAAACACCCTTGGTGGGGAGAGGTCATCCAATGAAGAACTTGTTGATTTGCTGTATCGTGGGGTTCACCGGCATGTTGGCGTCGGGTTGCGGAAACCAACAGTCGTCGGGGCCACCGAGTGCCGGCTTAGCCGTCAACGTGCTTGCTCGGCCGCAGGTTGCCGGGAAAATTTCGGAGATGCCAGCTCAGAAAGCGGTCGATTTGGGCGGCGGTATACAGCTGGAAATGGTGTTGATCCCTGCAGGGTCATTCGTCATGGGAGATAATACGGGGCTTGACGACGAGAAGCCTGCCCACAAGGTGATGATCACGAAACCGTTCTATCTCGGACAGTGCGAAGTGACGGTCGCGCAATTCCGCCAGTTTATCGAAGCGACCGGCTATGCGACCGACGCGGAAAAGGGGACCGGATTCCAAGGCGCCTTCGGCTGGAATCCCGCCTTGATGGAGTTCCAGATGCACGACGAGTATGCGTGGCGGAATACGGGATTTGCCCAGTTGGATAGCCACCCAGTGGTGAATGTGAGTTGGAATGATGCAACGGAGTTCTGCAGGTGGCTGAGTGGCAAGGGGGGGGCGACATTCCGCTTGCCCACCGAGGCGGAGTGGGAGTACGCGTGCCGAGCAGGTACCACAACCGCGTTCTATCACGGGCACAACTCCGAAGCAATGTCGCAGGTCGGAAACGTGGCGGATGCGGCGTTCGAAACGCAGTTTCCCGAGTTGAAGGGTGTGATCAAGGCCAGCGATGGCTATGCGTATACGTCGCCAGTTGGGAGCTTCACGCCAAACTCGTTTGGCCTGTACGACATGCACGGAAATGTCTGGGAATGGTGTGCAGACTGGTTCGACGTCGAGTACTACGCGCAGTCGCCAACAAACGATCCACAGGGGCCTGCCATGGGTGAGGAACGCGTCTACCGTGGCGGCGGATGGTTCAACTGCGCTCGCGGCTTCCGATCTGCGAGCCGTAGCGGCGACCTGCCAGAGAATCGCCACTTGACTCTCGGATTCCGCGTCGCTGCGGTGGCCGAATAGAGCATGACTGTGGCATCTATCAACGCCGCGCCGCTGACAAACCGCACGACACTTGCAGGATGCTGCCACCATTGTTGCCGTGGCACTGCTTGCCAAATCCCAGGAGTGCAGGAATGATGGTCAATGCTACCCCCCGACAGATTCACCGATGTTGAAAGCTGATCAGCGTCATGAGCGTTGCCTTGTGCCTGCTCTGGCGACATGTAGGCAGGCGTACCGAGAATTCGCCCCTCCGTCGTCATGGTGATTTCTCCGGCATCGCGTTTGGCCAGTCCGAAATCCATGACATGCGACTCACTGTGTGCGTCCAAGATGATGTTGCTTGGCTTGAGATCTCGCGAAACGGAGTCTGCCTCAATGCCGTTCGGCGCGAGATTTCCTAGCCGGCATGTTTCTCAGGCGGGGCTAACTAGCGATCAGCAGAGATGTCATCTTGTGTACATGTCGAACAAGCGAGTCAAGCAACCGAAGATCGAAGAAGCGGATATCACCGGGCTCGCGTAGCAGATCGTCGCGCCAGTGTCTGAGCACGCTGGCCCGACGCGCGCTCAGCGCTGACTCTTCATCCCTCCCCGACCCCTACGAGCTCCGCTCGTGCGGTGCATCAGATGGTGAGCTACCGCGCCGCCCGCCCCCTCTCTCCCCGACCCCCACGAGCTCCGCTCGTGCGGTGCATCAGATGGTGAGCTACCGCGCCGACCGCACACCCTTCCCCAACCCCCACGAGCTCCGCTCGTGCGGTGCACCAGATGGTCAGCTACCGCGTTGCCTCCTCACCCTTCCCCAACCCCCACGAGCTCCGCTCGTGTGGTGAAGCAGATGGTCAGCTACCGCACCGCCTCCTCACCCCTCCCCGCCCCCCACGAGCTCCGC
>JBGSHS010000243.1:0-86155 GCA_041752115.1 Pirellulaceae bacterium
GCCAGCAGCGGCGCCAGCTGGTCGAAGTACTTGAGCCCGGTGATATCCGACGCTTTGATCTTCTTCTGTTGCGTGCGATCGTCTGGCATGCCCTATGCAATGACGCATCCGACGATAGCTAGCAAGCCCATTCTTAGAAAAACGGGCTAGCAAAACCCGTGCCGAACAATATTACCCCTGTCCCCATGGCACCCTCAACTTGGTTACAATAGGGCTGTCGCACAGGGGCCAGGGGCGATCCGGCGTCGGATTCCGATTGCTCAGTTGAGGTGATGTTGTGCACACAGGCTGTGCCCGCTCCCCAATTGCGACGAACGTGCGGTGGGAACATGTGAAACAAGTACTTCCATCTGGTGGCAGAACTGAGGAGAAAAGACATGCGACGCTACATTCTGCTGGGAATCATGGGTCTGGCCTGCGGTTGGAGTTTGACGGCACGGGCCGATGAGCCAAAGGCCATCGACCTGTTCAACGGCAAGGACCTGACGGGCTGGGAGTACTTCCTGGTCGATCCGAACGTGAAAATGGACGACGTGTGGAGCGTGAAGGATGGCCTGTTGATCTGCAAGGGCGAACCGATCGGTTACCTCGCCACCAAGGAGGAATTCAAGAACTACAAGCTGGTGGTGGAATGGCGTTGGCCGGAGGGCAAGGAACCGGGCAACAGCGGCGTGTTGTTGCGGATCACCGGCAAGCCGATGATGCTGCCCAAGTGTGTCGAAGCC
Source organism: Pirellulaceae bacterium (assembly GCA_041752115.1). Classification (GTDB taxonomy): domain Bacteria; phylum Planctomycetota; class Planctomycetia; order Pirellulales; family Pirellulaceae; genus JAJRVM01. Next base: position 726 of record JBGSHS010000243.1, read on the forward strand.
CAGTTGAAGAGCGAGAGCGCTGGAGACATCTGGGCATTTCAAGGATTCGAAGTGGCGAACACGTCGGACCGTTTCCGCACGGCGAGCACGAAGGAGATCGGGGACTTCATGGGCGTCGGCAAGATGAAAGGCAACGAGAAGAAGCCGGGCGAGTGGAACAAGTATGAGATCACGCTGCAGGGAGGCAATTTGACGCTGGTTGTCAATGGAGAGAAGGTGAACGAATGTTCCGGTTGCGACGAAGTGGCCGGCACGATCGGTTTGCAGTCAGAAGGGGGCGAAATCCAATTCCGCACCGTGAAGCTGATCCCCCTGGCCGACTGACGTAGCACCGACGTAGCACCGGCTTCAGCCGGTGACCGCCCTGCGAATCGGCCACAACGGTACCCAATGACGAATGACGAAAGACCCAATGACGAATGGAATTTCGAATGACGAATGACGAACTGGTTCGCCAGGATAGATCGACCGAGCTCGATCCTGGCGCGGCTCTGTATTACTCGTCGGTCTTCTTTCGTCGTTGGGTGTTTCGGCCATTCGTCATTGGCAGACTCCAACCAGTTTTCTGACAGGACTCCCCTCGACAGACAGGACCATGGGAGAATGGACATGCTCGCGCACCGGTATGTACGCTGCGTCGCCGCCACGAGGCGGTTTTTTTGGGGATTGCTGGCCGTCATCAGCACGCTGGCATGGGGGCCGGTACCTTGTCGGGCCGACGCGACGATGCGTGAGCAGATCGAGGCCGACTGGCTGCAGCAGGCGTCGCGTTGGGCCGCGGCGGCAGCGGGTATTTCCAAGACGGTCGGAGATGCCGCCGGCGCGGTCGACGGAGTGAAGGACGGCAAGTATGCGTTTCATACGGGCCAGGAATCGAAACCCTGGTGGCACGTCGACCTGGGGCAGCCGAACGAAATTGCGCGGATCGTCGTGTTCAATCGGCTCGACTATCCGCCGGGATTGCATAACGCCGACCATCTGGTGATATCGACGTCGGATGACGCAGTGAACTGGACGACCCGTTACGAGAATGGTGGCAAGCATTTCGGTGGGATTTCCGGCGCACCGCCACTGGAGGTGACCTTTGCAGCTCCGATAACCGCCCGTTATGTACGGCTGCAGATCCCCAGCGCCAGTCCGATCTTTCTGCATCTGGACGAGGTGGAAATCTACGGGCCTGCCGATCCTCAGAAGAACATGGCCTTGCATTGTCGCGCGGATCAGAGCAGTATCAGTCCGTGGTCGACCAACAAGGTGACGCTCGACGCCTCTACCGCTCTTCCCTCGCTCGTCGATCGGATTGTGCAGCAAGGCCTGCTGCTGGCGACCGACCTGCAGGCGATGGGGCTGGAAACCGACGAGGCGCAGCAGCAGCTCAGCGCGATCCAAGCGGAGTTGGCCGCGTGGTCTGAGTCGACGACCACGGAGCAGAAGCAGCAACTTTACCTGACGACGCGCTGGCTGGTGCGTCGGCTGGCATTTCAGAACCCGCTGTTGCACCCTCGCGAGTTTCTTTTTGTCAAGCGATTCACGCAGGAGACGTATCCAGACATCTGTTTGAATCACATGCCGTGGGTATCCCGTCCCGGCGGGGACATCTGCATTCTGAGCCTAGCGGGCGCGGAGTCGCAACCTGCCGTGCGGACACTACTCAACGGAGCGCTCGGCCCCGGGCACGTGCATGGTATCGATCTGGATTGGGATGCCGGTAAGGTGGTGTTCGGATATGCTCAGTCGTCGAGTGACGAGCCGGTCGAGGGCTGGCTCGACCGCCAGACCAATTTTGATCTGCGACGTACGGTCGAGCCGATTCATCTGTTCGAGTTGGATATCGCCAGAGAGCAGGTGCGGCAACTGACGGACTCTGAGTGGAGTGACCTGGATCCGACCTACCTTCCCAACGGGGACGTTGCCTTCGTTTCGGAGCGATGCGGATGCAGCCTGCAATGTAACGAGTGGGACAAGGACGAAACGTCGTGCAACCTGTTCGTCATGCGCGGTGATGGCTCCAACATTCGACGCTTGAGCGCGTCGAAGGATGGAGACTATCTGCCACATTGCCTGGATGATGGATCGATCGGCTACTGCCGGTGGGAGTACCAGGAACGGCACTGGGCGAACATCCAGTCGATCTGGACCGTCCGTCCTGACGGCACGGGAGCCGACGCATTATTCAAGCAGCACGTGAACGATCCGTGGGCGCTCGAGGATGTACGCTCCATTCCTGGCACCGGCACGCGCAAACTGGTTGCCATCGCAGCTGGCCATCACACGCTGGCCACCGGACCGATCGTCGTGATCACGCCGACCGTGGGCATGAACGATTCGGCAGCGATTCGCATCGTAACGCCGGACGTATTGCCGCCTGAAGGGGGCATGTCGGGAACACCGGTGGCCGAAGGGGGCGTGCGCGACGGCGGCGGATTCTACTCGACTCCCTGGCCGCTCTCGGAGAAGTACTTTCTGGCAGCCTACTCTTACAGCGAGAAACAGAACGATCCGACCGGATATGGACTCTACCTGGTGGATGTCTTCGGGAACAAGGAACTGATCTATCGCGATCCGGACATTTCCAGTTTCGTCCCGATTCCACTCACGCCACGCAAAAAACCGCTGAACGTCACTGACGTGACGAATCCGGGCCGAAGATACGCCACCTGTGCCGTCATCAACATCGGTTATGGCGTGCCGGACATCGATCCGCAAACGATCCGCTATCTTCGGATCTCGGAGCGGCTGGTATGGCCGTACGACAACACGCATGGCGGCCAGCGCTATCATGAGGTCCCGCACACGCAGACGCTGGTTCCCAACTGGACTCCGGTCCGCGTATTGGGCGAAGTGCCGGTCAAAAAGGACGGGAGCGTCAGCTTCCAGGTCCCCGCCGACACACCGGTCTATTTCCAGCTGCTGGATGAGAATCACATGGAACTGCGACGGATGCGGTCCTTTATCAGTTTCCAACCGGGGGAACAGCGGATGTGTGTCGGCTGCCACGAGACACGAGGAGTGGCTCCGGTTGCCGACTCCTTCCCGCTGGCTCTGCTGCACCCTCCCGCCGATCCGTTACCGCCGCCATGGGGCCAGCAGCCAGTGAGCTTCTTGCGCGACATTCAGCCGATTCTCGACCGCCACTGCACGCAGTGCCACAGCGGTTTGAAGCCGGCCGCACAACTTGACTTCTCGGGCGGGTTGACCGCCAAAGGAGTGATTCCAGCGTTCGGCTCCAATCGTGCTTATGAGACGATTCGCGTCAATGAGCTGGTATCGCGTGCGAATGTTCATGACGATGCCTCGATCACGCAGCCGCTCCAGTTCGGCTCGCACCGCAGTCGACTGGTCCACGTGCTGCGCGACGGTGTGTGCTCGAAACGTGCGACCTTGAGTGATGAAGAGTGGCTGAGCCTGGTCACGTGGATTGACGGCAACGCGCCCTACCACGATCGCTTCATCAATAAACGACTCGGCGAACCGGCCTACGACCTGCCTGCCGATGCGCAGCTGGCCGGTGCTATTGCCGAAGTCCATCAACGGCGCTGCCAGGGCTGTCACGAGGTATCCGATGTGTCGCGGCTGGACTGGATCAACCTGGCAGCTCCGCAGCAGAGCCTCTTCCTGGCCGCTCCGCTGGCCAAGTCCGCGGGGGGAACGGAGAAGTGTAGCGGCGTAGTGTATACGAGCCTGGATGATCCCGACTTTGAGTCCGTCCGGGACCTGGTCGAACAGGCCGTGAAGCGCGCCTGGGCTCGCCCCCGCCGCGACTTGCAGTCACTCCTGCCACAGTGAATCACCGCGGCGGGGAATGGCCGTGCCTCAGCCGTTTCACTGGACGGCGGGCGCCACGATCAGCCGCAGCGGGGCAGTGGGGCTCACCCGGACCGGATAACCTTCGCGCAGCGTCTGGCCGGAGACGGTCTGGACTTCGTCGACATCGACCTGGGTCACCGTATAGTGATGCTGGTCATCCGGCTCCACCGTAAACCACTCAGGGATCGTGTTCATTCGCGGCCAGTCGTGCTGAAATCCCATGTGCAGGCGATGGCGCGGAATATCAAATACCAGTCGTCCCTCGTAGGGGCGATCTGAGCTGAGGTACAAACAGATACCTTTTCCACAGGGCGCCGCGCCTAATTGCAGACCCTGTTGCCAGGGTCGAGCGATCACGTTGCGGGTGTGCAGCATCGTGTGGATCAGCACGGTGCGCACGGTATTCGCCTCCAGTTTGTGAGTCTCCCACAGTCGATCGGGATGAGCATGATCGACCAACAGCGTCGCTACTTCGCGATCAGCCCACACAAACGCTTCAGCGACCGGAACACGATACAGCAGGTACAGCGCTCCTTCGACTGAGTCGGCTACGTTGTCGCGCGATCCATGATCCCAGTTGAAACGTTCGTATCGTGGTTTGAGCAGATTGGTCAGCGGACGATGGATCGCTTCCTGGTAGCGTGACTGACCCAGCGCCAGGTCGCAGTCGAGGAACCCGACCAGGTCGTAGCCCCAGCCATCGCGCAGAATCACCTCGTCGTGTGGTCCGGCAGTTTCCTGCAACGTACCGACAATGATCCCGTCCGAATTCGTGCCACGTCGCAGGATCTCGTCAAACATGTACTGCATATGCGGGGTGTATTGACGACACTTCTCGCCGTGCGCGGCGGAGTCTACGGCCAGCAGCAATCCCAATCCGCCAATGATCTCACAGCCATGATCCGACAGCCGCTGAGGAACAAAACCACCGGGAAGCAGATAGTAGTCGGCCAGGCGGTGTGCCCACGTCAGATACTTTTCCTCGCCGGTCATGCTGTAAAGGCGAGGCAACAACTGCAGCAGTTCGCCGTTCACTTCGATATCGGTCGACGGAATCGGTCCGTACGGCGTCTCGACCTGAGCGTGCAGGAAGATATCGTCCACGATCTCGCGCATCCGGCCGTACCAGGGATAGTCCCGCCCGGTCAACTCGACGATCGGGATCAGTCCATCTTTGGCATACTCGCTGGCACCGAAAATCAGCCGCTCGAGGGGAATCTCCACCTGCTGCCGCGTCTGTCTGTCGTAGGGGACTGGAAGTCGATCGAGTCGATTGCAGAGACGCTGTTCGGCCTGCAGCGTGTCGATCATGACCGTGTCGAGCACCTGCTGGTCAGTGAAGTAGGCCGCCCAGATGTAGAAGGGGTAGCAGTCAGCTGCCGTGTCCCAGTAGTTCCACTCATTTCCCGTCGGAAAGAAGAGCCCTGTTTCCTCATCCCGATCACGCAGACACCGCTGATGGAGCCACCGCTGCACTTTGTCTAACGCGATGCCCGCAAACCGAGCCGAGCGCGCCGCTCGATCCCAGTCGGGTTCAGCAGGCGCAGGATCCCAGAGCGTTCGAGTGACGTCGTTGATCTCAAATCCAGGCAGCTCAGACCAGGTGGCATTACCATCTCCGGGTGAGTTGGCTGACGCGGCCAGCCGCACAAACTTCACTTCCGATGCGCCAGACGTCGGACCGGCGATTCGCACACCGGCCAGAAAGGCCACGGGGCCGGAGCCCTTGCCATAGAGCCGGATGGTCTGGCCGCCGTGCAATCCTTCCACAGGGAGCGTGATCCATGTGTAGGATTCGTCGAACACCTCGGCCAGAGATCGCTCGTGTTGCCCGTCGTGGAAATAGAGCGTGCGTTTCTGCGGTCCTTTGGTACCGAAAAGCACCTCCAACGAATCGCTCGCGGTCGTGCCGGCCGGCAGCGTCACCTGCAGTTCCCATTCGGCCAGCCAGTAATAATTCACGCCAGCGTACTGCTGCGGTCCCGCCGTGAAGAGTACTTCGTCGCCGCGAACCACCGCGGTCAGAGCGAGCAGACTGCAGATCAACGTGACCCGTTTCATCAGCGTCCTCCTGCTGGGAGCAAGATATCAGCAGAGCGTACGAAACTGACAGAAAACCGCAGAATATCAGTCACCCAGCCGCAGATTGTAGTAGGAAGAGACTGCACGGCACACGCAGCAATTGAGTGTTGGCTGAGGACCAAGAGCCGCGATTCTTCCACTTGGTAGTTGGACATTTCTTGTTCGATATCCTGCGGTTCAGATGCCCTTGGGAACCACCGCCGCCAACGGTTCCACCCGAGTGAGCGGCCGGACGATCCAGGCTGTTTGTCGTCGTGCAAACGACGAACGTGGCGATCCTCCCCCAATCTAACCCAAGTCTTCGCCGGAAAGAAACTACCCCCTGCCGACGATAATCGAACTCATTCACCGCTGGCGGCACTGGTCAATGTACATTGCGACCACGCAACGCCTCCCTTCACTTCACGGGAGGTTGATTGCGTTGACGAGCGTCCGGACATCTTCCATATTGGAATCTGCTTCGTTACCTGGACGTCGTCTGGTGGCACATGTGCAGACAGCACGTGTCCGAGTCGATGACCGCCGTTATCAGCACGTCGGCAGTCGCACATTTCCCGAGAGAAAGTCCAACCATGCAACGACATCGTTCCGTCGACAGACCATCCCATCGGTCAAGCCAATACCCAATGGAGCCCTGCCGCACTGACTCACGGCACCGAGAACTCGCACAACTGGCGATCGTTGCCTGCTTCTGGCTCACCGGACCGATTCTCACAACTTCGGCATCGACTGATCCTGCTACGCGGCCGAATGTTGTTCTGATCATGACCGACGATCAGGGGATTGGCGACTTCGGTTGGACGGGAAACAAGGTCATTGAGACGCCGAACCTTGATGCGATGGCCAGCCGCAGTGCCACGATGAACAACTTCTACGTCAGTCCGGTCTGCTCACCAACTCGCGCCTGCCTGATGACCGGCCGCTACAACTACCGCACGCGGTGTATCGACACGTGGGTAGGACGTTCCATGATGGACCCCAGCGAAACGACGATCGCTGAGGTTCTTGCACAGGCCGGATATGCCACCGGTATCTTCGGCAAGTGGCATCTCGGGGACTGCTATCCCATGCGCGCGATCGATCAGGGATTCGAGGAAGCGCTGGTACTTCGCGGTGGTGGACTGGCACAGCCATCCGAACCGCGCGAAAGCAACAACCGCTACACCGATCCGATCCTCTCGCACAACGGTCAGCTGGTGAAAACCACAGGCTATTGCACGGACGTCTACTTCGATGCGGCGATGCAGTTTATCGAGAAGGCTCATCGTGAGCATCGCAGTTTCTTTGCCTATATCCCGACCAATGCCCCGCACGGACCATTTCACGATGTCCCCGAGGAGCTGCGCAAGCACTACGTCAGCAAACAGGATCAGCTGGCCACCTTGATTGTCGGCCCGCGTCAGGACGCGCAGCGAAACGAGGAGATTGACACACTCACGCGCATCGCCGCCATGATCACCAATGTGGACCAGAATGTCGGACGAGTCTTCGAGCAACTTGACCGCCTGCAGATCACCGACAACACGCTGGTGATCTTCCTGGTGGACAATGGCCCCAACACGCGGCGATACGTCGGAAACCGACGCGGCGTCAAGTCGGACGTGGTCGAGGGGGGCATCCGCTCATCACTCTGGCTGCACTGGCCGGCCCGTCTGCACGCTCGCCTTGGGCGCGATGAAGTAGCTGCTCATATCGATCTGATGCCCACCATCCTCGACGCGTGCGGCGTGTCGGTGCCGGATGGAGTAAATCTGGATGGCCGCAGCATCCTTCCCTTGCTGGAAGACGGCACTGCCGATTGGCCCGACCGGACACTGGTCATCCAATCGCATCGCGGAGACGTACCGGTTCGGTATCACCACTTCATGATCCGCGACGGGCGGTGGAAACTCGTCAATGCGAGTGGTTTCGGACGCGAACAGCCAGAGGGCGAACCGAAGTTCGAGTTATACGACATGGCATCCGATCCGACCGAATCACATGATCTCGTGGCTGAGCAGCCGGAGATCTTGACACGGCTCAAAGCCGCTTACGATCGCTGGTTCGACGACGTCTCGTCAACGCGGCCTGACAACTATGCTCCACCACGCATCTGGATCGGAGCGCCTCAGGAACCAGAAACCGTGCTGACGCGGCAGGACTGGCGCGGCGGCACGTGGGCCCCCGACTCGATCGGTCACTGGGAGATTCACGTTGCGGCACAGAGCCCCTATGATATCCGCTGCGAGTTCGATCCGAAACCGACACCAGGTTCGCTCCGGGTAGAAATCGCTGGCCAGACGCGGGACCTGCCGCTGCCAGCCAACGCCGATCACTGCTCGATCGACCGATGGGAACTGCCCGAAGGTGACACGACTCTGCATGCCGTGCTCACACACGACGATAAACCGCATGGCGTCTACCAGGTGTTCGTACGCAAGACGCCGCAATAGTGCCGTGCCACAGCCTGATCCTTGCACAGTCGAGTCGTGGAAGCTCTGCGCCAACGACAACCGTGCCAGCCAAAAGAAACGGGGGTCGCACAGAAGCGACCCCCGCTGCAGGTAGCACTTGAGGTGACGACCTCTTAAGAGGCACAAGGCCGTCACCGAAGTGAGTCACACATCTCCCTGCGTATCGGATTCTCGAGCACTGACAGGACCGGGCGCCCCGTCACGTGGCGGACGTTCGGCGCGACCAGGCCGTGGGCCTCGCTGCTGAGGTCCGCGATCCGACGGCCCCGCGTCGCGCGGGCCATCTCCATCGGCGCGTGGTCGACCACGATCGGAATCATGACGTGGGCCAGGACGATCGCCGCGCTGTTGCCACGCTCGACGTCCAGCGTTGGCCCAGGGTGGGCTGGCCCATGACTGCTGCATGTGCCGCGGCCCGTTGATTTGCGGCCAGTGTTTTTGCGGCCAGTGTTTTTGCGGCCCAGTGCCGAACCGAGCTGCGGGAGCCATCCAGGGAGAGCCGCCACCAGGGTGATCGCCCCGCCCCTGACCTCGCATCATCGGGCCAGGTTTGCCGAAGTGCATCGCGCGTACCGTCTCACGTTGATAATATGAGTAGCCGTGCATGCCGCCGCGAGGACCTCGCTGGGAGAAACCAGGTCCGCGATGATTCGGCGGGCCAAAGGGCCGCTTCCCACGCGGACCGGCAGCCCAACCACGCTGCGGACCTCGATTCCACCACGCGCGATAGCTCGGACCACCGCCTTGCCAGCCTTGCTGTCCGAACCTCGGTCCATGTGGCCCACGTGCGAATTGACCAGGCCCACGCCCAAACCGCTGCTGATATGCCATGCCGCGGGGACCGCGCCCTTGCCAGGCCCCTCGACCTCCGCGGGCCGCCATCTCGCCGCGCGGACCCTTTCCTTTTCCTTTACCTTTTCCAGCACGCTGAGCCATCGACTTCTCGGGCCGCGCTCCAGGCCCCTTGCCGGCATCACGCCCGCGTCGACCTTGCTGGCCCACCTGGTCGCGTCCAGCAGACCCACCTTTGCCACCACGACGCGGGCCATCAGCCTTGGCCCGCTCTTTCGGCACTGGCTTCTCTTGGGCAGCCTGTTCGCCAGCCGCGTCGGCGTCCGCTGGACCTTGCGGCGGTCCACCCGCTCCCGGCCCGAAGCCACCGCGAGGTCCCGGAGAGCCACGCATGCCGAAGAATGGTCCCCCACCAGGGCCGAAACCGGGGCCAAATCCAGAGCCAAATCCAGGGCCAAGTCCTCGGCCAGGGCCAAATCCCGCCCCGCGCCCGCCACGACGCCCAGACGGCGGCGAGGCAGATTCCGCCGATTCCCTATCCCCTCCTGGCTCAGACTTCGCCGCCGGGCCGGCGCCGCGACCGCGGGCAAGCTCTTCACGGCGAGACTTCATGACACTCTTCATCTCGTCCTTCGTCACGATCCCATCGCCATCCGCGTCGGCGCGCGACAGCCGATTCCAGGCCGGACCGGGCACTTCATCTTGGGAAAGCTGACCATCCGAGTTCTTATCCATCCGCTGAAACAACGCCTCGGGATCGGGTGGACCGCCACGTCCTGGCCCCGCCACGCCGTCCGGAGGTTGTGCTGTGACCGTCGAGGCAGCGGCGAGACAGAGCCCCGCTACCACACCCGCGATCCATCGGTATATTGGACGTGCCTTCATCTGCGCTTCTCCTTGTGACTAGGGTGAGTCATGAACCAGCCTCACACCATCCGAGTGCTCGGAAGTCGTTGCTTCGGCACTCAGCGGCGATCGCTGCGTGTCTCGTTCACCTGAGTATGGGCATCAGGGACAATCCTCGGCATTCTTCGTCGAGGGCGGCATCGATCAATCGTCCCATCCAAAGCGATCTGACTGACAACTGATCGGGCCGTCATTACAGATACCGAAAAGTCCCAGGCAGCATCCACCGATCGGAAAAAAAAGAAATCCAGAGCTTGCTGCGGGACCACTCGCCATACCCTCCCTGGCAGCTCTCCCCAGAGGCCACGAAATGGTGTAAGCGATTATCCACCAACATCTTATGGCTCTGGGAAGAGCAACGTCCTTGTTTCCCACGCTCTCCGCGAGCGTGGCTACACGAGAAACGCCGAAGCTACTGTTTTCCCTCATGCCTTACCTGATTCTCTGTCGTCGACACCCCTCTCGACGACCGTCGGTGGCCTTGGAACGTAAGGGGCACGGATCGCCCGCCACCGTCCGGTATGTCGGGTCTGGACGGTACTTACCGCACGATCAGGGGTTCCATCTAGTGGGTCGTGCCCTGGCGGGGTCTTGTCTGGAGGAGTGCGGGCAGAGCGGCAGCCCAGATGTGTGAGAATCGTCTGGTCGGCTGTCATTGGGTGCAGATGGGACGGTGAACATTGATGAATACGGTCGAGGCAGTTCTCTCGAGTGAGTCCGGCAGTTTCGAGGAGTTCGCGCTACTGCGAGCAGGGGGCGAGGATTCACTGGTGGCTTTGTTTTCGAAGTACCGCGATCGCCTGGAGCGGATGGTCGAGTTCCGACTCGATCCGCGTTTGTTGGGTCGTGTTGATCCAGCGGACGTGATGCAAGAGGCGTATATTGAGGTCGCGCGCCGCATCGGCGGGTTTCTGGCCGAGCCGCGTGTGTCGCTCTTCGTGTGGCTGCGTCAGATCACCTGGCAGACCCTGCTGAACGTTCACCGCCGTCACCTGGGCCGCAAGCGAAATGCCGGTCAGGAAGTCTCTCTGTATTCGGTCTCGAATCACGGCGCTCCGCAGAGCCAGGAGATGACAGGTCGGCTCATGCGGCAACTGGCAGGTCATCTCACTTCACCCAGCCAGGCCGCAATTCGCAGTGAGCGGATGGAGCTGCTCTGGAACGCACTCGACGACATGGATCCGCTGGACCGAGAAGTGCTGGCTCTTCGTCACTTTGAGCAGCTCAGCAACAGCGAAGTTGCTCAGATCCTGGGAATCAAGGCGACCGCGGCCAGCAATCGATATATCCGGGCCTTACGGCGTTTGCGGGAGTGCCTGGACGCGTCGTCGTCGCTGGGCGACGCCTGATGGTGATGTGAGTGGGAACGAGAAGCTGGCGAGATGACAACCATGCTCGATGGGCCACTTGACGATCAACGGAATCCGATCGACGACCTGGCGGAGGAATTCGCTCAGCGCTGTCGCAGTGGCGGCTGTCCCTCGGTAGCCATCTATGCCGAGCGTTATCCGCACCTGGCCGATGAGATCAGGGAGCTCTTCCCGGCCATCGCCATGATGGAACAGCTCAGTCGCCAGGAAGAGACGTTACGATCCGACACACGACGCCATACGGGGATCGATCAACATCTGCTCGATCGGCTGGGTGACTATCATATCGTGCGCGTGATTGGTCGCGGCGGGATGGGCGTCGTCTATGAAGCGGTGCAGGAATCGCTGGGGCGCTCTGTCGCCTTGAAAGTACTGACCGCCAACGTGTCGGATCATCCTCGGCAGCTGAAGCGTTTCACGCGCGAAGCTCAGGCCGCGGCCATGCTGCACCACACGAATATCGTCCCGGTGGTCGGAGTGGGCTGTGATGAAGGGCTGCACTACTACGTGATGCAGTACATCGACGGCGTGAGCTTCGATCGCTTGATTGACCAGCAAAGCGATGAGGCGGTGGAAGGCAATCCGACCCAGGGTGTCCCGACCGGAACGCTCGAAACAGAGGCAGAAACGGCGATCGAACCTTTGGTCGATTCACCGCGTCGAAAGATCGGTCCGGTATTCACCTGGCAACAGATTGCCGCTTTCGGAGTCCAGATCGCTCGGGCCGTAGATTACGCACACTGCCAGGGCATTCTGCATCGCGACATCAAGCCCGCCAATCTGCTGCTGGACGAGCACGAGACGGTCTGGGTCACGGATTTCGGATTGGCCAAGGTCTTCGGCGAGGACGGACTGACGCGCAGTGGCGACGTGTTCGGAACGCTCCGTTACATGGCTCCTGAGCAGTTTGAAGGGCGATCCCACGAAGCAAGCGACATCTACAGCATTGCCTTGACGCTTTATGAACTGGTGACTGGGCAGCCGGCCTTCACCGAAGAGGATGCCAAACGGATGATCGCGCGGATTACGCAGCAGGGGGTGCCGAGACCACGCCAGCTGGCGCCGGCGATTCCTGCCGACCTGGAGACGATCATCCTCAAGGGAGCGGCTTTCGATCCCTCGCATCGCTACCGTACGGCGGGAGAACTGGCCGACGATCTGCAGCGATTCTTGGATGGCGAACCGATCGTCGCGCGCCGCACTTCTTCATTGCGCCGTGCCTGGCGATGGAGTCGCCGCAATCCGGCCCTGGCTATCCTCAGCAGCATTTCGGTCATCTTGCTACTGCTGGTGGCGATTGTCTCGGCCATCGGTTATGTCCACATGGCCCATGCCAGGCAACAGGCCGTGGCGTGGGCCAATCGAGAACAGACGCAGGCCACGCAGTTGCGTCTGGCCCACAGCAAGGTGCTGGAGGAAACCGAGCACGCGCGGCGGGAGTACCAGCGGGCCGAGGACAATCTGCAGCTGGCGATGCGAGCGTTTGAAGATGTGATGGAGCACATATCGAGCCGCGGGCTGCCCGAATCGCTCGAACTCGACCTGAACGAAGATACGCCGCGCACACCACCTGCCGCCGTGACCGGAGATGACGCCGAGTTGCTGCAGAGCCTCCTGGTCTTCTATCAGGAATTTGCCGAGCGCAATTCGGCCGATGCAGGCGTGCATCTGGAGACCGCCAAAGCGCACCATCGCATCGGCGACATTCGCCAGCGATTGGGCCAGTTCGATCTGGCGGCAACTGCCTACGCCGAAGCGCTGCGCATCTACCGCGACATGACCTCGGCCGGCTCGCACGATCTCACTCTGCTGCTGGCCACCGTGGAAGCCTCCAATCAGCGCGGAGTGACCCTTTCGCGAGCCGGGCACATGCGGGAAGCCATCGAAGTGCACATGTTCTCGCGCGATCTGCTGACCCGTCAGCCGGCTACGCTCCGCGACACCACCGCCTGCCGCTTCGCACTGGCCGAAACCTGCATCTACCTCGGAGCGATCTGGGCTCGCGACGACGCCGTGACCGCGCCGTTGCTGGTGCGGGGTGGGGGAGCACGTGGTGGGTTGGCCCGCAGCGGTGCGGGCCGAGGAGGCCCTGGTCCCGGCAACGCAGCGGTACGTTCCAATGCGGCTTCCTGGATGAAAGAGAACCAGGAAACAGCCCTGGCGATCCTGAACGATCTGATCGCTCAGGATCCGACGAACGGTCAATACCGCTTGGCACTGGCCCGTTGTCATCGGAACTTCCTCCCCTGGACTCTGCGTGAGGGACACGCGGCTGACGCGGCACGCAATCTCCAGACTTCTATCCAGATCCTCGAGCAGCTTGTGGCCGATTACCCCGACACACCCAGCTACTCGTACGAACTGGCTGATGTCTCGTCCATCGATCCGCCGACACTCTGGAACACCGCGTTCGGCCAGCAGAGTCGACAGCGGCTCGAACGGGCCGAACAGATCTCGCGGAAACTGACCAGCGCGTTTCCGAATCAGCCTCAATATGAGCTTCTCCACGCCAATGCCCTGTACCGCTTGGGCCTGGTCCTGCGCCGCAAAGGGGAGAGTGATCTGGCCATCCGCTTCCTGGCCGAATCGCTCCAGCGACTGCAGGGGCTGCTCGATCGATTCCCCGACGTGCCGGTCTACGTCGCTTCGCTCTGCCAGGTGACCGACGACCTGGGGACCCTGCAGCGTGAAGCTGGTTCGCTGGAGGATTCGCGAGAGACTCTCGAGAGCGGCATCCTGCGCCTGCTCGCCACTTACGATCCCGCGGGCGACTTGCGCGCCTCACGCCGCTGGATGGCCACACTCCACTCCAATCTGAATCGTACCCTGGCCGCCGCGAATCCGTAGTGGGCGGTGCTCATCAGCGTTTCACCGATTTCTAACCCCCAGCCGCGTCTCGTTCGATTGCGGCCACGGTCTTGCATGCGATACAATGGCCGGCGGCGCTGAATCCCAATCGCATTCAGCGCCCCCGACACAATCGACCCGTACAGAATCGAGAAACTACTTCCTTTCCGGTCGTGGATCGCGACGGTCCACATCTTCCCTGACGCAGAACGCTGGACAGGCACAGTGCCTGACAAGGGGAAGAGAAGGCGAAGCGTGTCTGCCACAAAGCCGGTTCCATCCTGACCTTCTGAGCCACGGCGGCTCATCTGGATCTGCCACGATAGAAGACGAGCGACGTTTGCACCTGCGCTCGTTCCAGCACGCCCCACACTCCAGTCACCTCCAACCTGGTTGGACCGGCCGAAGACAATGAGGATCCGAGCCATGCGTCGTCATCGACCTGCCCGCGCTTTCACCTTGATTGAGCTGCTCGTCGTCATCGCCATCATTGGGATACTCGTGGCCCTGTTGCTGCCCGCGGTCCAGGCCGCACGTGAGGCGGGACGTCGCATGCGCTGTTCCAATAATCTGCGCCAACTGGGGTTGGCCATGCACCTCTACCACGACTCGCACCAGTCGTTTCCACCCGGCTTCATGGCGGTCAATCATCAGGGCGCGGTTTCGGGAGGTTGGGCGTGGGGAGTCTTCCTGATGCCGTTCATCGAGCAATGCCCGTTGCAGGATCGCCTGAGTCCGTCCCTTTATACGCTCTCGGAAGTGATTACCGATCCCGAGCTGCTCTTGATGCTCCAGCTGGATCTCCCCGTGTTCCGTTGCTCGTCGTCGCCCATGGAGAAGCTGCGCGAATATAAAGGAGGCGGACAGCTGGTGGCCACTGCCAACTACACATGCTGCCGCGGGTACTTCAGTTATCGTGATGCGGCACATCTGACCAAGCCCAACAATGGCGTCCTGTACGCCGTGAGCGCCATTCGAATTTCCGACATCGGGGACGGCACTGCCAACACGATCTGCCTGGGCGAGCGGACCGTCTTTCCCGCCAATGCCTCGGCACCCGATAAGTGGCCTTCGTGGTGCGGTCCCGGCGGTCTGGGAATCGGCAGCACCGTCAGCTCATGCGTATCGGTACCCATTAACCATCCGACCAACATCCATGGCTTCAGCAGTCACCACCCTGGTGGATCAACGTTCTGCTTCTGCGATGGATCAGTCCACTTCCTGGCCGACACCATCGACTCGCGCGCTGGCGGTATCGATTCCGGCAACGCCGGCAATCACATCGACTTCTGCCATGCAGCCGCCGCCAAACTGGTCGGGCTCTACCAGCTGCTCGGAGTGCGCGATGATCAGCAGCCCGTGACGTCGGATTTCTGAACTCGCAATCTTCCGCAGCCGCGTCTCTGCAGACCGGTGGCCGCGGTCGCGCAGACCGCGGGGGAAGTAGAAGACGAATGGCGAATCTCCCATGCTCTGCGCGAGCATGGCTACGGCTCTGCGCGAGCATGGCAACGGCTTGGCAGCGGCGCGCCGCAGCATGGTGATCGCGAACTCAGTCGCCTTGGTGCCGCCACAGCCGCAGTTGTTGCGGAAGCTGGTCCGGGCGTGCGACGCCGGTGGTGCCGATCTGCTGCACGGTGATCGATGCCACCAGATTGCCGATGAGCGCAGCTTCCGGCAGTTCGGCACCCGCGGCGAGCGCCAATACGGCTCCGGCCGTGGCGCTGTCTCCCGCCCCCGTCGGGTCGATTTCCCCTGCTACCCGCACGCCGGGAACAAGCGTCCACTGAGGGTCACTGACGAGCATCCCCGCTGCACCGCGTGTAACGACCACCGGAGCGCCGGTGCGGTCGCGCAGTTGCTGCGCCGCATGACGCAGCTCGTCCGGCAAGACGTCTTCACCCGGCACTGGACTGCACTTGCCCACCGCCTCGAACTGATTCGGCTTGATGATCACATGAGAAAACTCACGGATGCGCCGCCGGCTGTCAGCCCAGAAGATGACGTGAGGCGACTGCTGAGCCAATTCGGAAATGGCTGCTCGGACGCGCGCCGTAATCACCCCACAGTCCGCCTCTTCGACCTGATCCATGACGATGACCGCGTCAGATACTTCCACCACATCGCGCAGCGAACGCAGAATCTGGTCTTCTACCTTCGAGCTGGTCTGGCGGCGATTCTTCGTGTCGTACCGCGGGTGCTCGGCCTGCAGACTGGCCAGCTGAGCATCGCGTGGCTTCAGGTACGTCGGTGTGTGGCGATCCGCCACAGTATGCAGATGACGCGTCAGGCAGTCCAGACGTTCCAGCTCCTTCCGCAGATCAAACCCTTCACCGTCGTCGCCCGTGAATCCGATCGCATCCAGACGTCCGGCTCCCAGAGCGGCGAGATTGCAGACAATCGTTCCGGCCGCACCCGGACTGCACCGCACATCAGTCACCTGATGCGCCGTCAGCCCGGTCTCGACGCTCGTCTCGGCCAGCGCCGGATCGACATCGAGATACTTGTCAAGAAAGAAATCGCCAATCACGGCAATCCGGCACTGGCCAAAGCGAGCTGACAGTTCCGCCAGCCTCGCCTCTGACATCTGTACTCTGTCCATCCCTCGTCGCAACCTTCCGAAAACTGAAGACCGTGCTTAACTCGGCAACACTACGTGGAATGACACGTCAGCTCCCCGCACCGTCCGGATAGGCGGCGCCGGCGGCGAGCATATGGGCCAACGTCAGCAGAAAGTCGCGATTGTCGGCCTGCAGATATCGCATGGTCCCGCCCATTCGGCTGAACGACTTGTTGTATCGCAGGTAATAGGCCGGATTGTCCTCCGGCGGCTCACCCCGGTTCCAATCCCAATTCGACTCAGCCAGATCGCAAATGAGCAGATAGTGGTGATCGATATGCTGTTGGCGCTGAATGGCCAGGTTCTGAGCCATCGAGAGTGATTTCTCGAAGATCATCGGGCTCATCACCGCCGAGCCGATGGAGATGTAGACGCCCCCCTCCAACTGACTGACATTTTCGGCGAACGTGAGAAAGTCCTGCTGCGCCGTGCGGCCCAGGCTGGCACAGTGGTTCATCGGATGATTGTAGATGATGTCGTGGCCGATCATCGGATGCCCCGTGAAGGGAATCCCCGCTTCATAGGCTCCCGCCTGCACGCTGTACTGCTTCCAGGGGTGAGGCACGGCAAGCCAGCCTTCATCGAGATCGAAACGGCGGATGATCGACAGCAAGTCGGCAGCCGCCGCAGCCTGCTCGGGATCGCGCTCCAGGCCGACCACCACCTCTTTTGTCAACTGGTCGGGGGACGGGATCGTCAGCCCCTCATTCTGAATGAGAGCGCCGACCGATTCGCCGTATCCCAATCCCTCATAGGCCCCGACGTTCAGCGCCAGATTGATCAGGAAACCCGTTTCCTGCCAGTTGCCGAAGCGGCCCTCTCGCACCATCTCCTCGACATCCTCGCAGCTCTTCCCCTGGTAGGCGAACTCCCAGTCGTGAATGATCCCTGCGCCGTTGGTGGCCAGGTGCGTCACCCAGCCGCCGCGAATCAACTCCAGAAACACCGGGCCCAGGCCGTTCTTGATGCTGTGCGCTCCGAACGTGATCATCACCGGCCTGCCGGCCAGCCGAGCCGTGCGGATGCGGCCGCTCAGCTCGTGCATGATCTCCGCGTCTTGACCTGACAAGGGGCGCGGCTGAACTGCCGGAGAGACGTGATCGCGCTGAATGTCCTTCTTGTTCGTGCGGGCTGACAACGGCTCCATCTTGACCCGGAACCGATCCAATTGTTGATATGGCATCGCTGGTATCCCATCCTTCCTGTTGAACAAAGGCATCTCCGTGCCAAGCAGCATGGCGGAGCACACGGCGCTCAGTCCCACCGCCGAGCCGAACTGACACCGCCGACCCGACGTCTCCAGGTCTCCAGGTCTCCAGGCGATTCTATCATAATGTTTCTGCCCGTTTCCGGGCAGCAAGCGTGGCCAGTTTCCCCAATCCCTCGCCAACGCGCGTCGCGCTCTGCTCGACCCGCTCGCTCGGGCAGTCTGCCGCAGCATCGCACTCCAGCCGCGGCCGCACAATCGCTCGCACCTCGCGATCCGGGCGATGTTCCCAGATGACACCTCGCCGTGGGAGAGAACTGTTCCGACGCGATTTGCTTCAGGCCCGAAAGAAAGCTACTTGTTTAGATAGCACATCACTCCCCGAATCCCAGCAACATTTCAGGCTCAGCAGGCCCCGGCGTCTGTGCGTGGCTGGTGGTCCCGAGGCAGTCGGGGCACCAGGACTCGAGGCAGGACGCACAGACGCCGTGGGACGGGTTGAGCAACGTACTTCTCACGTGTGGGAGTGGAACGATCTGTGAGCTGTCGTTCGGGCAGGAGCGACCTCTCCTGCCGCCAGGCAACTCACCGTCCTGTTAATGGATCAGTGGGTGCCGACAGGCTGCGGCCACGCGGCTGTGAGGCTCCCGTCAGGAGCAGCAACATGAGTCAGAACACGCACACACACGATCATGAAGTCGACTTCTTCGTGCAATGCTATCGGTATCTGCGTGCCACTGCCGATCAGCTGTGTCGGTGCCGGGAGTGCCACAGTCCCTGTGGGTTGCTCAGCAGCATCTGCGAGACGTGCGGGACCCAGGATCCCGTCCAACTCCCCTGGCGCTGGGCACTCCTGGCCGGTCTGGGCTGTCTGGTGCTCTGGCTGCTCGGTATCTGGATCATCTGACAGAAACAGGGGGGGCAGACGGGCAATTATCGTGTCGCCCCGCCACTGCTTCTTCTCGGTCCTGACGATCTGCCGATTTCCCTGCGCTCACGCTTCATTTACACTAAGTGGTGTCGCGCGATCGCGAGGGACTGCAAAACGAGTATCTTCCACTTGGAAATCGGATGTTCCTTGTTCGATATTCTGCGGTTCAGATGCTTCGGTGACTAACCTCGCCAAATGCTCAACCCGGATGAGTCGCTGGACGATCCATGTTGTTTGGCTGGTTGTCCGTGTCGGCACAGCCAGTGCCACTCAGTGTATTGCTCAGCACTGGCGAAGCCAGTGCCACCCAACTGATGTACTGCTCAGCGCTGGCGGAGCCAGTGCCACTCAGCCAAAAGTGTCGAACGGAGATCCAACATGCCTCTGCAGTTCAGATCATGTCAATTCACGCTGCTCGCCACCGGGCTGCTACTGGTCCTGTCGCTGGCTGAGGGCAGCAGCGCCGATGATGTCCGCCGTTACTTCGCGTCGGCTCCAGAAGGAAGTCTGATCAGCAGCTGGCGTGAGACTGACGAGCCGGTCTGCCAATCGCTGGCCAACGGCCTGACGATCCAAAGGCAGCTGAGGTTCTTTCCTCAGACAGCGGTGCTGCTGATCCGCAGCAGACTGATGAATGAAACGGCACAACCTGTCGATCTGGATGGTGCGGCCGCCATCGATTGGACTTTCCCGCCCCCTGGCGGCTACGAGGCCGTGCATTTCCCTCCGTTGGCATATCGTGACGACACCTGGTATGGCTCGACCTATTGGACCGGCCCCGACTGGACGCGTGTGGGAAAGGACTGGCAACACTCGGGCACGCAAACCTCGAGCATCCGGCGTTTCACGGTGCCGCGGGATGGCCAGATCGAGATCCGGGGAAGGGTCTACAAGGCCGACACGAACGGCGGGGACGGAGTGCGACTGGAGATCCGCGTCGGTCGCGAAACGCTGTGGAACGCCGAAATCGACGCTGCTGATAGTACCGGCGTCGAACCGGCATTATCACTTCCCGTGCGGAGTGGCGACGCCATCCGCTTCATAGTCCATCGCCGCGGCGAGATCGGCTTCGATACAACGCACTGGGACCCTGTCATCACCTATGAGGATGGCACGGCTTTCCAGGCGTCTGCCGGGTTTTCGCATCAGCAAGGAGCCAACGGCTGGTCGTACGAAATGGAGTCGGACGAGGGGGCCAATTCGGCGCAGCAGCATCCGAGCGTTCATGGGTACCGCCCGGAACTGACGCTGTACAGCGAACTGCTGCTCCCGGGACGATCACTGGAACTGGGGCCGGCCGAATCGCTGCCGGCCTGGATCGTGGCAGATCGTCCTGATGCCAGCGGATTGGCCGTGGCCATCGCCTCGGACGCGGCCGGACAACTGCGCTGCAGCCAGCAAGAAGACGGCGACTTGAGAATTCAGGTGCTGCCACTGCCGGGCCAGGGCGCGGCCGCTTTGGCCCCCGGCGAATCACGAGACCTGCCTGACGTCATAGTGACTCCGTACCAGGGCACCTGGCTCCACGGCATCAAGCAACTGCAACAGCTGCTGACCGCGTCCACCGAGATTCCTGTAGCCGATCCACTGCGGCGGATCATGCACGAGAGTGCTGAGCGCGTGGGCCTGACAACTGCAGAAGCACCTGTCGAGTACGATCTGATCACCATGGTGATGCAGGATTGGCAACAGCAGGACCAGGTCGAAGACAGCGTCGGTTCGTACCAGCAGGCCGCTCTGCGGCACATGGCCAGCGCTCAGAAACTGCTCAGCAGTCTGTCCCGCCAACACGTTCTGCCTCAGCAGGCGGCGATGATGGAGAAGCTGCAGCGCCTGAGTGAGCGTGTCGCGGCGGCAGACCTGTCGCTTTCTGCGGCGCGGCGATTGTACCTGGAGACCCGAGCTGCGAAGCGTCAGATTGCGCTGTCCAACCCGCTGCTCGATTTCGGTCCACTGCTGTTCTCTAAACGCGTGCCGACCTCGTACAGCCACCTGGTCATGCAATACTACGGCTGGCGAGCGCGACCGGGAGGAGGGATCTTCGTCCTCGAGCGACCGGGATACTCTTTGTCCTGTCGTGATATCCTGGCGGGACAGCTCAACGGAGGGAACGTGCTTGAGCCGCGTCTTTCGTACGACGCCACGAAGATCGTGTTTTCCTACGTTCAGTGCCGCGGAGACGGGGCGAGCTGGTCTCCGGAGGCACTCGATAACAACAGCGATGAAGGCTTCTATCATCTCTGGTCGGTGGACGTCGACGGTTCGAATCTGCGTCAGTTGACGAGCGGCCCCTATGACGACCTGATGCCCTGTTGGCTGCCCGATGGAGGGATTGCTTTCAGTTCCACCCGCCGCCGCGGGTATGCTCGGTGCTTTGGAGGGCAGTTCAGCCAGCGCTGGCATGTCTACACCATCCACCGCGCAAACGAAGACGGCAGTCAGATTCAACTCCTTTCCGTGCACGACACCAACGAGTGGTTTCCAACCGTGTCGAACACCGGCCACATTCTTTACAGCCGCTGGGATTACATCGATCGTGACGCGGTGACGCACCAGAATCTGTGGGCCATGCGACCTGATGGCACCAATCCGCTGGCGGTCTGGGGCAATGCCACGAGTGCTCCGCATTGCACGTTTCAGCCACAACCGATCCCCGGCTCGTCCAAGATCATCTTCACCGCATCGGCCCATCACTCAATCACCGGAGGGTCGCTGGCGATCATCGACCCGACCGTCAGCAACAATGGGGAGGGAGCCATCACGCGATTGACTCCGGAGATCCCCTTCCCGGAAGCGGAGAGCATGGACATCCGTGAGTACTATGCCTCGCCCTGGCCGTTATCGGAAGATTTCTTCCTCGTGTCTTACAGTCCCACACGTCTGGTCTGGGAGCCGGGTGCGAACCAGCCCAATGCACTGGGCATCTACTTGCTTGACTCCGCCGGAAATCGCGAACTGATTTACCGCGATCCCGACATCGGCAGCACGAATGCCTGTCCGCTGATACCTCGTCCGACGCCACCGGTCATCCCGAGCATGTTGCCAGCCGGCACGGATAGCACGGGCGAGATGGTGTTGACCGACGTGTATCAGGGACTGGGCGATGTCGCGCGCGGTTCGATCAAGCAGTTGCGCGTCATTCAGATCTTCCCCAAGACCACGCACGTTGCCGATTCACCTCGTGTCGGCCTGGCGCGCGAAGAAAACGCACGCGCCATTTTGGGAACGGTGCCAGTCGAACCGGACGGCTCGGCCTATTTCCGCGTTCCGGCTTTGAAACCGCTCCTGTTCCAGGCCCTCGACGAGCAGGGGATGGCGTACCAGACGATGCGCACCATCACGTACGCGCAGCCGGGTGAACGGATTTCATGTTCCGGCTGTCACGAGAATCGGCGATCGACCCCGTCCAATCACTCGGTGATGGCCTTGCAGCGATCCCCGGACGACCTTCAGCCAGGACCCTGGGGCGGCCGTCCTTTCTCGTTCATGGAGGTCGTTCAACCTGTGCTCGATCAGCACTGCGTCAGCTGTCACGGGCCGGAAAAAAAGGAGGGCAACGTTGATCTGCAAGCAACTCCGCGCGACGGGTTCACGCAATCGTATTGGGCACTCTGCGGCGACGCCGACTTCTGGGGAATGGGCACCAATCCCGATACGGCTGCCAGCGCACTGGTGCCTCGTTTTGGCGGGCGCAATCAGGTGCAAATCACTCCACCGGGAGGCCAGTACTCTGCACGCGGCAGCCGCTTAATGAAGCTGATCGACGCCGGCCACTATGAGGTGCGACTATCGGACGACGATCGACAGCGATTGGCCATGTGGATCGACTGCAATGCCGTGTTCTTCGGCTCGTATCGCCCCGAGGACCAGGCACGTCAACTGCAAGGCGAACCACTCGAAATGCCCGACATCCAGTAACATACGGCCAGTGCCGCTCGGCCCGACTTGGTCTGGCGGCCTCCCTGGCTGTTGATGGCCCACCGTGTAAGCGAGGATTTTCCGATGAACGCGACATGGCTCACGCGCAGCGTCTGGCTGTTGGTCCTGTGCGGCCCGACAATTCGGCTCTCGTACTCGCAACAGGCGGCACAGAGCACGGTGGGGACCGACCTGGCGACGATTCGCAGTGACGTCACCACTGGGTTCTCTAATGCCGGCTGGAAGTACGACCGCTATAGCGACCTCCCTTCCTTGGATGCGGGACGCCATATGGTGGTGGCCGATCTGAAAGGCCCCGGCATCATTCGCCACTTCCACACAACGCGTCACCAGAACGCGGTCGAAACGGCTCGAGGAGTCGTATTGGAGATTTACTTCGACGACGCCGAACAGCCGGCAGTTCACTGTCCATTGTCCGACTTCTTTGGCGACGGCTGCAATGGCAAGAGCATGTACTTCAGCACGCCGCTGATCGAATGCGCGCCGTGGAGCTACAACTGTTACATTCCGATGCCGTTCGCCCAGCGCGCTCGCGTGATCCTGCGTAACGACACTCCCAAGGACATCATGAATTACAGTTATGTCGAATGGGAGCCTCTTCCCGCCTGGAACGAGTCGCTCGGGTATTTCCATGCTACCTGGAGTCGCAAGCTGTTTCAGCTCTCCAAGGAGTCGCGGGTGGAGTTCTTCCGAACAAACGGCACCGGACACCTGCTGGGCCGGCAATTCAGCGTGGCCACCGATGAACCGCTGTTTCGTGGCTTCAACATCGTGATGGAAGGCAATAATGAAGTGGAGATCGACGGTCAGGAGCGCACTCTGGACTATCTCGGCACCGAAGATTCCTTCACGTTCAGCTGGGGATTTCAAAACACCTTTGTCGGCCTGCACGCCGGCATGCCGTTTGTCAGCGCGGCCGATCCGTCTCTGCTGTCCATCTATCGCTTTCACGACCACCAGCCGATCCGCTTCGGCAAACAGCTTTCCTGGGTCATCAACTGGCAGCAGGAAAAATACTTCACGGCCCTGCCGATCTGGCCCGAGCGGGTGGCAGCCGAGGGTTGCTGGGTCCAGTACGACAGCGTCTTCTACTGGTATCAAACGGATCCTGCGGGCTATCAACACGAGTCGCTGCCGCCCCTGGAGAAGCGGCAGCTGCCGCTGACTCGCTCCAGTGTCCCTGAAACCGACGTGAACAAGTTGATTGAATCCGCTCCCCTGGACGACCAGCTGGCCAACACCTTTGACTGTGCAGAGGATCTGAAGCGAGTGGCGATCGGTGGATGCTACATCGGAACACACCCTTTCTGGATCGACGTCCCCGAACCGCAGGGTGGTCATCCGGGCAGTCCGAATCCTGGGCGACGCGGCATCTTGGCTTTGCATGCGCAGAGCGAGTTCGTACCGGCGCTGGTTGTGCGTAAGGTCCAGCTGCCCCCAGACCACCCCTTCCAGTTGCGTCTGGTGGTCAGCGGCGATCCGTATGAAGCGCCTGGCAAGAGCGACTTCGTGCTCACGGCAGGCGTTCACGACGGTCAACAGTTGCATTGGTTTGAACCGGAAACGATTGAGGCGGGCAAGACGGCTGCAGACAGCAACTGGCGGACTCTGGAATACTCGCTCGAACCGTACGCCGGAAAAGCCATCTCGATCGTAGTGAAAATCGCCTATGGCGGTGCGGTCACGGCCATGAACGAAGAAGCATTTCTGGACGAACTGAGTGTGGTTCCGCGGTAGCAGTCGCTCTCTGACTGGTGAAGCAGTCTTGCCCTGTAGCGGCACGTTCTCGGCGGCGATAGACTTGAATCAGCTGCGGGCAGCTCGCTCGCACGCACCCCGCAGACCGATTACCCCCGCGCTGGTCCACCACGGCAAGTCGGTTCGCCCTTAGTCACCGTGTGGCTGGTGGCCCGACACTGATTTGCCGTGGCTGCCGAGTCGTTCATCCCGATATTCCGCCTCATCCTTTCGAGAGCCACTGAAGGGACTCACCCCATGAATCAACGATCCTCTCTGACCCGCTGGATGTCCTGGTGCGCCGCGCCGCTACTTGTCGTCAGCTTCGCCATCGGAGCGACTGCCGCCCCTCCTGCACTTACCGCACACTCCTTTCCACTGTCCGACGTGCGGCTCCTGCCCGGTCCGTTCTGTGACGCCCAGGAAATCGCGGCAAATTATCTGCTGAGCTTCGAGCCCGATCGCCTGCTAGCCAATTTCCGCCAGGAGGCAGGACTTTCGCCCAAGGCACCTCACTATGCGGGATGGGAGTCGCAGGGGGTCAGCGGACACACGGCGGGGCATTACCTGAGCGCCTGCGCGCTGGCATACGCCGCCACTGGCGACCCGCGGTTCCTCGACCGGGTTAACTATATCGTGAGCGAACTGGCCGAGTGCCAGCAGGCCCAGGGAGACGGCTATGTCGCAGCGATTCCGCACGGTAAAGAGGTCTACACGCAGGTCGGCGCCGGGGAGATCCGTTCCGAACCTTTTCAGTTGAACGGATGCTGGGTCCCGAACTACACACTCCACAAACTGCTGGCAGGTCTGCGCGACGCCTACCAATGGTGTGACAATCAGCAGGCACTCCAGGTGTCCCGAGCGCTGGTGGATTGGCTGGACAAAACGCTGGCCAACCTGACGGACGAGCAGTTCCAGCAGATCCTGGTCACGGAGCACGGCGGCATGAACGAAGTGCTGGCCGATCTCTATGCCGATACGCAGGACGATCGATACCTGGCTCTGTCCCGACGATTCCATCATCAGGCGATTCTACAGCCGCTGGCAGCCGGGGAAGACATTCTGCCCGGCAAACACGCCAACACCCAGATCCCCAAGCTGATCGGCCTGGCCCGGCGTTACGAGCTCTCTGGCGACGAGAATGATCGGCGTGCTGCGGAGTTCTTCTGGGATCGAGTGGTTCATCATCACAGCTATGTCACCGGCGGTCACTGCAATTACGAGCACTTCGGTCAGCCAGATCAGCTGAACGATCGACTCAGCACCGATACCACGGAAACGTGCAACGTCTACAACATGCTCAAGCTCACCCGTCTGCTGTTTGGCTGGAAACCCGAGGCCGATCTGGGCGACTTCTATGAGCGGGCACTCCTCAATCACATCCGATCGACTCAGCACCCGGACGGCCGAGTGATCTACAACCTGTCGCTCAAGCCGGGAGGCAACAAGCAGTACCTTACCGCCGACAGCTTCACCTGTTGTGGTGGGACGGGCATGGAGAATCACGTGAAGTATGGCGAGGCCATTTACTTCCATGGCGACGACCAGCTGTGGGTCAATCTCTTCATTGCCTCGGAAGTCAACTGGCAGCAACGCCATCTGACCCTGCGGCAGGAAACTGCCTGGCCCGATGCCGACAGTACTCGGCTGACATTCACCTGCCAGACACCGCAACAACTGACGCTCTACATTCGTCGCCCCTATTGGGCCACCACGGGATGGGCGGTCACGGTCAACGGCCAGCCGCAGCAACTGGATTCTCAGCCGAGCAGCTTCGTGGGAATCAACCGTATGTGGCAGAGTGGTGATCAAGTCGTCGTGACGTTCCCCATGTCACTGCGCACGGAGTCGATGCCTGACAACGCGAACCGCATCGCAGTGTTTTATGGACCGACATTGCTCGCCGCCGACCTGGGGCCGGTCGACGACCCCCATGCAGACTCTCCCTTCTTCGTCCCGGCGCTGGTGACTGATGGTAAATCGGTCGCCGACTGGGTGGAAGAAGGCGTCGATCAGCCCGGCACGTTTCACACTCAAGGTGTCGGTCGGCCGCGTGACATAGCGCTCGTCCCGTTTCACCGACTGCATGACCGGCGGTATACCGTCTACCTGGATGTTCTGACGCCAGAGCAGTGGAACCAGCGCGAAACGGAGATCCTCGCGCTTCAACAGCGTGAACGGGAGCTGGCGGCCCAGACAGTCGATATGCTGGAGATTGGTGAGGCCAACTCGGAACGCGATCACCATCTGCAAGGCGAGCGAACGGGGACCGGACCGCACTTGGGACGCACCTGGCGCCACGCGATCGATGGCGGCTGGTTCTCCTTCCAACTCAAAGTGGAATCCGATGTACCTCAGCAGCTGCTCTGCACTTACTGGGGCAGTGAATCGGGACCGCGCACGTTCGACATCCTGGTGGATGACACCAAGATCGCTCAGCAGACGCTGCTCAACGACAAACCGGGCGAGTTCTTCGAAGTTGCGTACTCGATCCCACCCGAGCTGATCCGGGGGCGGGAAGCTGTGACGGTCAAACTGCTCGGCCACCCCGGCAATTTTGCCGGCGGCCTGTTCGGCTGCCGCCTGATACGGACCGTCGCCGAGGCGCCGATTAAAGTGCTGATCATCGGGGGACAGAACAACCACGACTGGAAACAGTCGACGCCCTTCATGAAGCAGGTACTTGATCAGGCTGGCCATTTCGACACGGTCGTCAACAATACGCCAGAGAGTGGCGCGAGCCAAGAGGCCTGGGATGCCTGGCGCCCTCGCTTCACCGACTTCGGCTGCGTCGTGCTCGATTACAACGGTGACATGTGGCCTGCGGACGTGAAGCAGGCTTTCGTCGACTATATCCGTGGCGGAGGGGGAGCGGTGGTCATTCACGCCGCCAACAACTCCTTCACCGGCTGGAAGGAATATGAACAGATGGTCGGTCTGCTGTGGCGCGATCCGAGCTACGGTTATGCCCTGTACGTGGATGACAACGGTCAGACCGTGCGCGAGCTGCCTGGCCAGGGACGCGGGATGGGACACGGCGGCCAATACGAATGGGTCATGACCACGCTCGACCGTGAGCATCCGATAACTGCAGGCCTGCCGCTGCATTGGATCCATAAGAAAGATGAACTGTATCACGGTCAGCGTGGTCCGGCTGAGAACATCCACATCCTGCTCACTGCACTTTCCGATCCAGCACCCGGACGTGGCGGGACCGGCAAGCAGGAACCGATCGTCTGGTGGGTTCCCTTTGGCAAAGGCCGAGTGGTGACGAATGTCATGGGACACGTGGGAAGTCTTGAGCCGATGGAATGCGCCGGCTTCAAGCTGTTGCTCTGCCGCAGCGTCGAATGGGCTGCCACAGGTCACTGCACGACCGCGGTTCCCGAGGATTTCCCTGCCGTCGAGAATGTGAAATAAGAGTACTTCAACATCGACAGTTTCACGGCCAGGGGCCGTTGACTGACCATGTTGCGCCGCATGCCATTGTTGCCGGGGCGGTGGCACGTGCGATTGACACGACTTGCACTACGCATCGCAGGAGAACTGAAGATGAAGCAATCTGAAACGTTCAACCGTCGCCGATTTCTGCAGGTCACACTGGGCAGCGCCCTCGCAGCACCCATGATTATCCCCGGCTCGGCGCTGGGCGCTGATGGCGGCGTGGCCGCCAGCGAGCGGATTGTGATGGGCGCCATCGGAGTAGGAGGGCAGGGACGTGGCGATCTGCACGGATTCCTGGGCTTTCCGCAGGTACACGTTGTCGCCGTCTGCGATGTGGTCGAAGGGCATCGGCAGGCAGCTAAGGAGAGCGTTGATCAGCGGTATGGCAACCAGGACTGTCAGTCGTACAACGACTTCCGTGAGATCACTTCGCGCGATGATATCGACGCCGTGTTGATTGCCACTCCCGATCACTGGCATGCCATCGTTTCGATCGAGGCCATGAAGCATGGTAAGGATGTGTATTGCGAGAAGCCGGAGTGCCTGACGATTCGCGAGGGTCGGCGTATGGTCGAAACCGCGCGTCGTTACAACCGAGTCTTCTCGGGTGGAAGCCAGCGCGTGTGGGACGACTACAACTGGTTCCATCGCATGGTGCGCGGGGGAGCGATTGGGGAGGTGACGGAGGCGTGGGTCAACGTCGGCGGTCCTTCGGGCCCCTGTTATCTGCCGCCGGTTGACGTGCCGCCAGGAGTGGATTGGGACCGCTGGCTCGGCCCGGCACCCTGGCGACCATTCCATCCGAATCTGATCTCGGGTGGCTTCCGACCGTTCCGCGACTACTCCGGAGGCGGCATGACCGACTGGGGATGTCACACATTTGGCGGAGCGCTGTTTGCCTTGCAGTTGCACGAGACAGGCCCCGTGGAGATCATTCCGCCCGACGGCCGTGATACGCCACTGCTGACGTACGTCTTCGCCAATGGCGTGAAAATCTATCATCAGGGTGGTTGGGATGGAATCTTGAATTTCCGCGGATCAGAAGGAGAGATCTCCGAACGAGGAGACCGAGCGGGTAACAAACAGACACCTCCGGATATCTACATCCCTAACTACAAAGGAAGCGGTGGGATCTTCGGCGACTTCCTGCACTGCGTGCGGACTCGAGAGAAGCCGTTCCGCGATATTGAACGAGCACAACGTACGGCCACCGTTTCTCACCTGGGAAACATCGCCTACTGGCTCAATCGCCGCTTGAAGTGGGATCCTCTGAAAGAGGAGATTCTGGGGGACGACGAGGCGAATCGCTGGTTGGATCGCCCGAAGCGAGCCCCCTGGAGCCTGTCTTGAATCTGGCCGATCTCAGCCCTTAGCCAAGGGAGTCCTATCCATGTTGAGTCTTCGAAGAAACCTGTGGCTGACACTGTTGGCCCCGCTGCTTCTCTCGCCAGCGGCTCGCGCCAATGACGGTCTGCTGGAGACCTTTGAAGGATATCTGCCGGCAGCCAAAGCGTATCAGGCTGGTGATGATACCAGTCCGCTGGTGGAAATCGAGAAGATCGTGTTTGCGCTTCCTCCCAGCTCCGGATTTCGCGAACCGATAGAACAGAAGCTGATTGCCACGCTGGACGCGGCTGAAACGCTCGCAGCCAAACAGTTCTTATGCCGGCAACTCCGCGTCGTGGGAACCTCGCGTTGCATCGCCAGCCTGAGCAAGTTGCTGGTCGATGCCGACACATGTTCGATGGCCATCTACGCTCTGGAGCGACTGGAGTCACCTCAGGTCGACGAAGCACTGCTCAGCGCTCTGCCGCAGGCCCCAGGGAGCCAGCAGGCAGGGATCATCCATGCATTGGCGCGGCGGCGCTGCCAGGACGCGAAGCCTGAGTTACTGAAACTGCTGAGCTCCGGTGACCCAGTCGTCGTCGCCGCAGCAGCACATGCGGCTGGAACACTGGGAGGCTCCGACACCGTCGAGGCACTCAAGACCATCCGCGCTCAGGCTACCGCCGAACTGGCTGTCGAAATCGATCACGGCCTGCTCGAGGCGGCCGATCGCTTCCTGGCCGACGGTGATCAACAGCAGGCGGCCGACACCTTGGATTTCGTCCGCACTCAGCAACCGGCTCGGCAGTTCCAGTTGGCCGCCCTGCGCGGACTGCTGCGGGCACGCCCCGAGGACGCGGCGGCCACACTCGTCGCTGCCATTAGCCAGCCCGATTCCACGATCGTCCAAGATGCCATCGCCCTCACGGCAACCGCTCCCGGCGAGGCGGTCACCATCGCCTGTGCCAAGTTACTCGATACACTTTCTCCCGAAAATCAGGTCTTGCTGCTGGGCGCACTGGCCGCTCGTGGCGACCGCGCTGCCTCACCGCAGATCATTGCCGCCGCGCGCAGTTCCGATGAATCGGTCCGCAGCGCTGCGATCGAAGCGTTGGGAGAAGCAGGCCATGTCGATGCGGCCATCGTGCTGTTGCGGACCGCCGCGGAGGAGGGGAATGTGGCGTCCATCGCGCGTCGGAGCCTCCTGCTGCTGCAGGGAGACGGCGTGGAGGTTCAACTGCTGCTGCATATGACCGATGCGCAGGAGTCCATCGCCGTGCAAGCGATTCACGCCGTTGCCGGCCGACGGATGAGTGCCGCCTTGCCACCACTGTTCCAATTGGCTCAGCACCGGCAATCTTCCGTGCGACAGGAAGCACTGCGGGCGCTGGCAGCCCTTGGCGGGCCTGCTGATTGCGCCAAGATGATCCCCCTGGCAGCTAACTTCACGTCATCCGATGATCAAGAAGTGTACTTAACCGTGATGACGCACATGCTGGAGAAAAACAGCGGAAACCAGGACCTCGTCGCCTCACTCCTGGCTGCTCTGAATTCTGAATCGCAGTCCACCACACCGGTCCTCTTGAGGCTGCTGGGACGAACCGGTGCACCGGAGGCCCTGGCGGCTATCCGCGCGCATCGGAAATTCACTTCCCCAGCTGTTCACAACGCCGTCATCCAGGCACTCGCCGACTGGCCTGACGCCAATGCCCGCGAGGACCTGCTCGATGTGATTCAGACTACCAGCAATCCGACCTATAAGAAACTGGCACTGCAGGGCTATCTGCGAATGGCAGGTCTCACCGACAACCCGACCGAGTTGATCGCCGGGTTGCTGCAGCAGGTCCAGCGTCCAAGTGACAAGAAACTGGCACTTACAGAACTCGGCCTGCAAGCCGATACGTTGCCGGCCCTGGAACTGGCCGTGAACTACCTTGCGGATCCCGAACTGGCTCCGACCGCCGGTCTGGCGACACTGCGCATCGCCAATCGGCTGCGCGACAGCGAGCCGCAACGGGCTCGCAGCGCTCTGAATCAAGTGATTCAACAGGTTGATCATGCGGACGTGCGGCAACGGGCCCAGGAGGTCGTCCTCGAGCTGCAAAAATACGATGGGCACATTCTCGAGTGGGTGGCTGCCGGACCCTATGTCGAGAAGGCCAAGGATGGTGCCGCCATTTATGAAATCGCCTTTCCCCCTGAGCAGTCCGAGGCCCAGGATGTAAAGTGGGAAAAGGTCACGAAGGGGGTCGGTTCGTGGTCGATCAATCTGGATGAACTGTACAGTGGCCGCAACCATTGTGCCGCCTATCTTCGAACGGGCGTCTGGTCGCCGACCGATCAAGAGGCTCAGTTGGAGATGGGAAGTGACGATGCCGTCAAAGCGTGGCTTAACGACGAGCTGGTCTTCAGCCGGTGGAGCGAGCAGGGGTGTGCACCGCGCCAGCATCTGGCTCGAGTCCGCCTGCGCGAAGGCTGGAATGTACTGCTGCTGAAAGCCGTAGATTTCGAAGGGGGTTGGGAAGTCGGCTGTCGACTGCGCAGCCCCAATGGCGAGGAGTTGGACGGACTGAAGTACTCGGCCGAGTAATCTCCATCTCGCCATCGTAACCCATGAAAACCACACGATGCCGACGGCCGGCATCTTAACGACATGCGGTGATTCGAATACGCTGAATCAACGATCGCGGTCCTGCTCCGCGGCGCTGCCAATGACAAAAGAAGACTCGGTCACGAATGGGCGATCCGGAAGCGAACCGCGCCGAGTCTTTGCGCAGGGTGGTTCGACATTCGACATTGGGTGTTTCGTCATGGATGCCGCGTACCATTTCGATCCTCCCTGTTTCCCACTCCTGCGTCGCCCGCCAGCCCGGTCATGTACCCGCGAAGAGGTTAGCCATGCTACGAATGCTGTCGATTTCTCTGGCCGTCATAGTGATCGCCGCTCACGGTGAGTTGGCTCGCGGCGAGGACGCTCCTGTTGATCCTGTTGCGCGACCGGTGAAGGCCCACGTGGTCCGCACATGGGAATTCGATGGAGGGGACTCTGTCGCAGGAAATGCCGATTGGCAGGCCGAGAATCAGTGCACTTTGACGGTGGTCCCAGGCCAGCTGAATATCGAATCGATGGGAGAAGATCCGTTCTTTCACACAGCCGTGAATCTGCCTGGCGGTCAGACTGTGGTGGAACTGCGAGTGCGCACCAGTGTCGGCGCAATGGGTTCGGTCTTCTGGACATCCGAACAGACTCCACAGCGGGGAGAAGACAAGCGAGTTGACTTCGAGCTGCCCGATAACGGACAGTGGATGGTCACGCGTACACGATTCACAGCACAAGGACGCATCACCGATCTGCGAATTGATCCGGGCACTCGACCCGGACTGGTGGAAATCGACTGGATCAAGGTGATTCACGAAGACGTTCATCCTCTGGCGGTCGCTTCGGTTCGTCAGGAAACCGAAGCAGTGGAGTTCCAGATCACGAACGACTCTCCTTCGTCCGTGTCGTTCACGGCGGGACAGCAGCCATATACACTTGCTGCCGGCGGGTCGCTCACGATTGACCGGCCGGTCGCAGCAGCAAGACCATTGGAGCAGGTCTCTCTGGACATTCAGTGCCCGGACTGGCCGCCTCTCATCCGAAGCGTATGGGTCGTCAATCCCCAGGCGCCGTGCGAGTGGATCGACAAGCCGATGGGCCGCTTTGCGCTCTCGGTCGCTCGTGACGGATCCATGGCCCTGATCCGCCAGGACGATCAACTGGTGACTTCGTTGGCACCCTTGGTGACTCGCAACGATCAGCTTCCGACACTCACCTTGCACGACCAGGCATCAGCCGTGCAATTTCGCGGCGATGGAATCACGCTTTCGCTGGTCCCGCAGGACGACGAACTTGTGATCGAGATCCAGAGTGAGCAGCCGTGCGAAGGTCCAGTCGTCCGCGCCCCAGGCGCATTGCAACAGGGACTCTTTGCCGGACTGGAGTACCTTGGACGCGGTGAGCGAAGCTCATCCACCCTCGACATCGAAACGCCCGAACACATCCGATTCGCGCCCGATCCTCTGAAGGTGACCATGCCACTGATGGCATTCGTCACCGATCGGATTTCCGTGGCTCTGACGTGGGACGACATGACGCTGCAGCCGGTCTATGCCACTCCCAATTTCTTTGACGGCACGGACGATCACCGCATGACGCTGCAAGGCAAGGCGATTCGCGCCACGCTGCGATTGGCTCATGATCCGCTGGAAGAGTCGATTGCCTGGCAGGTCAAGCGGAAGGGTCTGCCCGAGATTCCTCCTGCACCGCGCACTCCAGAGCAGCAGCGAGACATCTGCCTGGCGGGGCTCAACGGGCCACTGCGCAGCGAGAAGGGGTGGGGCCATTGCGCTGGACCAAGTTGGCCGCAGCAGCCGTTTGCCGATATGGCTTCCACGCTGTGGCGGCTTTCCGGACAGGTCGCGCCGTTCGAACGATTTGTCATGGGCGGCGCGCACGTTCCCAACGGCACGATCTACTTCGTTACGGGCAACGCCCAGCAATGGCTCAACGCATATCGCCAACAGGTGCGTCAGTTGATCGCCGGTCAGCAAGCGGACGGATCGTACCACTACCGCGGGAAATACGGTCGCGGACATTTCGAAGATACGGCCAGCGGTGTGTGTGCTTTCCCAGCCGCTCGACTGTTGGAATTCGCTTACGTGACCGGCGATCAAGAGGCACTCCAGGCCGGCCTGCGGACGCTCGAGTACATGAAACGTTTCAATACTCCTCGCGGCGCGCAGGTCTGGGAATGCGCCCTGCATACTCCCGATCAACTGGCATCCGCTTACCTGGTGTGGGCCTACACGCGCGGATATCAGCTCACGGGTGACCAATCGTATCTGCAACAGGCCCGGAAATGGGCCCTGTCGGGACTCCCCTTCACGTACCTGTGGAGCTGCTACCCGATCATGGGCTATGCCACTCCACCGGTTTACGGAGCCACGAACTGGGTCGCACCCAACTGGATGGGTCTGCCTGTCCAATGGGTCGGCGGCGTGTATGCCTACGCCCTCACCTTACTGGCCCCCCATGACACAACTTTGGATTGGAATCATGTGGCTCGTGGGATTCTGGTCAGCGCTCAACAACAGCAGTATCCCGACGGAGCGAACATCGGATTGCTCCCTGATTCGTTCAACATCCGCCACCAGCGCCGACAACCGGCCGACATCAATCCCTGTGCTCTGGTCAGCCTGCAGTATTCAGTCGACGGTCAGGTCGATTTCCTGCAGGTCGCGCGCAGCGGCGACACCGTGGTGGCCGCCCCGTTTCCCGTGACCATTCGCGAGGGGGCAGCTCAGATTGAGGGACAAGCCGGAGTGACCTATCAGGTGCTGATCAACGGTCAGAAACTGATCGAGATCACCTCGCAGGGACAGGACAGCGTGCCCCTCGACACGAAGGAGTAACGACGAATGACGAAGTACCCAATGACCAAGGAAATGACGAATGACGAAGTACCCAATGACGAATGAAAGGCCACATCACGGAGGGTCGAGCCGGCGGCGCGCCGTAGATTCTGGCTCGTTGATTCAGTAGTGGGGAGGTCGTTCGTCTTCGAACGAGCGCTGGCCGTCTTCGTCAGGGCCCGGCTGGCGACGAACGGACGCTTTGAGAGCAGCGATCTGCCGGGCCTGCTCGTCCAGCCGATCCTGGATCGTGCACACCACTTCGTTGAGGCTGCTGAGCAGATGATCGGTGTGCATCATCCACTCTTCCAGTCGCACCAGGCGCTGCCGGAGTTGCTGTGGGTCCATTGAATCAGCCATCACGAATTCCTGAAGTGCCAAACGGCCTGTACAGATCCCGAAGCGACCGGCGCGGTTCGCTCGAACCCTGGCATTGTCGCGGAGGTGGGCCTGTCCCGACAAGTGGGACCCAATCTGCTTTCGCCCAGACGGTACCAAGCACGCCGGGAATCGCAACACCTGCGGGAGGAGCAATCACCTTCCTCCCCGGACGAGTCAGACTGGCACTCGGCGCATCAAGTCACGATCTGCGTCACGGACGTGCACGCCTTGGGGAACGATCCGCACACGCTATGGCAGTCACGTGGTAGAATACAGCTCGGTCATTGCCGCGTGCCGCGTGCCGTTGCCAATGACGAAATACCCAATGACCCGTGGAATGACGAAAGGTGGAACGTCATGCGCATCGTCCTGATGACTCTGATGTGCTTAGTGACATTGGCGATTGGCACCTCGATGCTGCCGAGCCGTGTGAGCGCAGCCCCGGCTCGATTTCAGCCCGAGCTGGTGTCGGTTGAGCTGGCGGCGAGCGAAGTGCGTCCCGGCGATCCGATTTCCTTTACCTTGAAGTTCCGCAATACCGGGACTCAGCCGGCCTCCGCTGACTACCGCGTCTTCACGCACTTCGAAGCGCCTCGCAAGAGCTGCGAGAACATCGTGGTCCACGCCGATCACGAGCCGACTGAGCCAACAACTCTGTGGAAAACTGACGAACTGATCGTCGACGGCCCCCACACGTTTTCGGTTCCCAAGGACGCAGCGGAAGGGGACTACCACATTCACGTCGGGTTATTTGATTTCACCGGCAGCGGGGAGCGAGTTCTGGATGTCTACTGCGACACGATGGTCCACGTATCGCGCTCGGCCCCGCCTATCGACACGTTGAGTCCTCCACCGTTGGCTCGCGACGAGGTTGAGAAGCGTCGCGCAGCTCTTGTCGAGCGAATTGCTCCACAGGACCGGGAAGGCCTGGAGACGGCCGGGTGGCGATTCGACGTGGATCGCAACAGTGGTGCCTGGTCACTTCTCGATCGGTCGACCAATGTGCTCTGGACGTCTCAAACCACACAATCCCGTTTCGGACGACTGGTACTCCAGAACGGTGACCGCCGGGTGATCTGGCGCATCGACCGGTTCGACGACGTGATCTCGATGCCGGGCAGTCTTCGCCTGGTAGCGCGACCGCAGGTGGACAATCAGCCAACCGGCATCACGGTTCTGGTTACGGTTGTGGCACTGCCCAATCTGAACGGCTTGCAGCTGGCCTACACTGCGCAGGCGGCTGGCCCCTGGCAAGTGGCCTCTGCCAATCTGCTCGAAGAGGCCTTCGAAGTAACGGAAGAGGATCACGGTCGGATATACGTTCCCTATCGGCTGGGGCTGGAGCTGTCGGCGGACCGCGACCTGCCCGGCAATCGGGAGTTTACCACGTACGACAGTCTGTCAATGGCCATGTGCGGTGCGGTCAAGCAGCAGTCGGCGTTGCTGGTGAGCTGGTTCAATGTGGATTCCCGCTTGACGGTGCATAACAGCTGGCCCGACCTGCCGCTCGTGCCCGGACGACGCGCTCGTTCGGTATCGCTACAACTGAGCGGGCCGAGCAACGGCTGCGTGATCCAGCTGCTGGGTGAAGGGAGCTATGTCGACATCGCCAAGGCATATCGGTCGATGGCCCACCGTGCCGGATGGCGTCGCACGTGGGCTGAGAAGCGGAAGCAATTCCCTACGGTCGACCGCATCTTCGGTGCAGCCAACTTCAAGCCCTTCGTGTTTTCGCGAGTGCTGCCCAGTTCGGTGTACAGCCGCGACGGCAAGGAACATACTTCACTGGGATTCACTTTTGAGGAAGCGGCT
Organism: Pirellulaceae bacterium; assembly: GCA_041752115.1. GTDB lineage: Bacteria > Planctomycetota > Planctomycetia > Pirellulales > Pirellulaceae > JAJRVM01. Next base: position 37,834 of record JBGSHS010000243.1, read on the forward strand.
GCCTGTGCTGAACATTGGCGCAAGGATCTGGAGATCGACAAGGCGTTCGTCGTCCTGGCCGGCTGGATCAACCGCGGCTATGACGTGAGCCACCCCGACGTTTTGCCTGCTGCCCCCGAGTGTGGCGGGAATGAAGCACTGACCCAAACTTCAGCTCGCATCCGTGATTGCGGGTATCTGTTCGGCCTGCACGACAATTATCAGGACATGTACGAAGATGCTCCTTCCTTTGACCACCAATGGCTCAACAAAGATGCCCAAGGCGTCTCGCGTAAGGGGGGCAATTGGAATGGCGGTCAGGCCTGGCAGGTGTGTGCCATCAAGCAGGTCGAGCTGGCCGCTCGCAAGGAAACCAATTTGCCGGCGATTGCCAGGCTGTTTGAGCCGACCATCTATTTCATTGATACAGTCTTTGCGTGGCCGTTGGTCACCTGCGAAGATCCCGCTCATCCCATGACGCGCCACGATGATTTGATCTGGAAATCGAATCTCTGCATGCTCGCCAAGCAGCATTTCGGACTCTTCGGCAGCGAGGAAGGTCGGGAATGGGCAGTACCGTGCGCTGACTATCTGGAAGGGATCTTCTCGCATCAGACCGATTCGACACCAGGCGAAGTCATTCCGCTCTTCCCACTCGTATACAGCGACTGCGTTCAGATGATGACCCATCAAGGTAATCGGATCGGGGTCGGGGATGAGAAGAAGGTTGCCGACCACATCCTGTACGCCGAGATGTTCCTTCCCAGCTTCGGCGCGCACTTGTATTGGAAGGATGCACCCATCACCCAATCGGTGCCGGAGGACAACGTGGCCGACACCCCAGTCGGAATCTGGTCGCGCGGCGACGGTGGCTGGGGAGAACAGCTTGGTCAGACCGACCGAGTGATCAAGAACGTCTGGGAAGTGCTCAGTCCGCTCAACTCCATCACGGCCGAATTGCCCCTGGACGACCATCGTTTCCTCACCGAGGATCGCTCGGTCCAGCAGACTCGCTTCGGCGACGTCACGATTACTGTCGCTTACCAGAACCGCGCCGAACTGGGAGACCATGTCGTGCCTCCCTATGGGTTCATCGTGGAGAGCCCGCAGTTTGTTGCCTTCTGTGCGCTGCGTTACAACGGCGTCGACTACGCCACTCCCGCCCTGTTCACGGCACGCAGCCTGGATGGCAAGCCATTGTCCGAATCGCAGCAGGTACGGATCTTCCACGGCTTTGGAGATCCGCATCTGAAGTTGCATGGCAAAGACTTTGAAGTTGCCCGCGAGTCGATTGTGTCCCTGAAGTAAGAGGACGTTTCCATGTCGCAATATCGATTGCCACTCTGAGCGCGTACGTCTCGGCTCTTCCTCGAGCAGCTGAAGTGGCACCCACAGCATACTCCTGAAGGCGAAAATGGCTTCGTGACGATAATTGGGTGAATGACGAATCGCACACGGTCATCTACTCGAGACGTGGCACACACGGGAGGACCATCATGTCTGAACGATATAATCGTCGTCAATTTGTCGCAGCCGTCGGGGCAGTCGCCACGTTGGCTCCCGCGTGGCAAGCGGCCGGTGCAGGCTTCGCCAGTGACCGCGTCCGACTGGCACTGATCGGCTGCGGAGGACGTGGACGGGAGCTGCTGGATGTGTTTCTGCAGTATCCAGACGTCGACGTACCGGTTGTGTGCGATGTGAATGAACCGCGCATGGATCAGGCGGCACGGAAGGTCACGGACGTCAACCGAGGTGAATGTGATCAGAAAGTGGACTACCGGCATGTGCTGGAGCGCAGGGATATCGATGCGGTCGTAATCGCCACAACGCAGCACTGGCACGGACTCCCGTTTATTCACGCTGCTCAGGCCGGCAAGCACATCTACGTCGAAAAGCCACTGTCACATACCGTGGTGGAAGGTCGAGCGATGGTTAACGCGGCCAAGCGTGCGGGCGTCATTGCCATGATGGGCTCCCAGCAACGAGATTACCCGCACTACGTACAGGCTTGCGAAATCATCCGTTCCGGCCGACTGGGCAAAATCGCGCTCGTGGAATGCTGGAACTACGAAAACACAGGCCGACGCGTCGGGCGTCATCCGGACACGGAGGCTCCTGCCGGACTCCACTGGGATCGCTGGCTCGGACCAGCTCCCTTGGTCCCCTATAACCCGGGACGCATGAACAACTCCTGGTGGTTCGACTACGCCGGCGGCATGCTGACAAACTGGGCCGTACATCACATCGACATTATCCTCTGGGCGATGCAAGCCGAGTGGCCATCCGCTGTCGCCTGCCCTGGCGGGAAATGGGTAGTCGATGACATGGCCGACACACCCGACACGGTGGAGGCATCCTGGCAATTCCCCGATTTTCTCATGCAGTATTCCTATCGCGGCTTCAACAACTTCCACAAGGTGCAGAGCCGCCCGCAACAACACGGGATCTGCTTCTACGGAAATCGAGCGACGATGGTACTGGATCGCAGCGGCTTCGAGATCTGGGAAGACCGCAATCCAGCTAGATCAGTGGAGAAAGTCGACAATCCGCGGTATTGGCGCGATGGTCAACCGGGCAATGAAGTCGATGGACCATGGCAGCGGTTGTTCCTCGATTGCATCAAACAGAACAAGCCGAGCCCCATCGACCTGGAAGAAAGCCACCGAGCGACCGCCTGCTGCCACCTGGCAAATATTGCCTACTTGACCGGCGAAAGCTTCCATTGGCAAGGGGCCGATGAGTCCATCCACGATCATCCCGCCGCATCGACCCTTCTGGAACGTCCCAGACGCGCTGGCTATGAATTGCCGTAGCGGCTTGAGAGCATGGCGTTTGCGAGCAGCACCAGTGTCACCCCTCCCGAATGCAAAACGGTCTCCTTGATCACGCCATGCCCATTCGTTGTCGAACGCGTCAACTACCCTCACGCCGCCGGTGGCGTATTCGCAGCTGCATTCTCCCCACCGGCCATGTGTCAGCGGAAGAGAGGATTGGCGGCTAGTTCTTTGAGGCTCACTAGTTCTTTGAGGCTCACTTGGACCGGCGAATCACGTCACCGTAGCTGACCAGTTGAATGCCGCGACGGCGGATCACTTCCTTGACCTCGTCGGACGTGAACGCCTGAGTAACTCCTTCACGATCGGCAGCCACGTTTTCATATCCTCTGTGGCCGATGGCTCGCATTTCGGGCGTATCCGCACCCGGATGCTCCACAATCATCCACAGACCTGGCGGAAGGTTCTCCAGCAGCTCGACCAGCTTCGCAATCTTCTGCTGTGCCGTCAGCTCACTTCCTCCAAATCCGCCGGGCGACTTGGCTCCGGGAGCAGACAAGGGAAGGCGATACTCTTCAGCCAGCTGATTGACCAGCGCACGCAGCTCGGGCGTGCAATTGGCGGTACCCATGTGGCACGTCAGATGAGTAACGGTCGGCAATTCTTTGAGTGCCAGTTCGATCTGCGCGCGCAACTCACGCTCCACTTCTTCCAGTTTGGGGTTCGCCTGCAGGAATCCGGTGTCGGGCGGAAAGTCCTCTCGCTGGCTGGTCATCGGAAAGAAGTGGCCTTGCTGGTCAACCAGGCTCGGAGCGTCAGTCAACGGACCCCATTTCATGTTCTCCCATTCGCTGGTCAGCGTCAGGTGAACTCCTACGTCAATCTGCGGATTCTCACGGAGCATTTTGGCGGCTTCGTTGAACCAGGGGGCCGGCACCATCACTTCCAGCGACGTGACGATCCCTTCGCGGCAGCACCGAATGCACGCCACGTTGGCCGTGTGTGATGAGCCGATATCGTCGCCACGTACGATCAGTCGAATCGCGTCGCCCTCGCCGGCCAGGGTCACGAGACTTCCCAAGACCCACACTACTCCAACGAGCAGCGGAATTCGCCAGAATCGCAGCCGGGGTGACGGTCTGCCAATACGTTGGTTGTTCTTCGCTTGCATCAACTCGAGCTTTCCAATCGGTAGCAGGCTTGGGGAAGGGTCGATCGGTTGGCCACAACTGAGGCCCTTGCGATCACCTGGACAAAGGCACATGCGCACAATCACTCGATCCAGAATACCACTCAATCGCCAGGAGCACCACGCTGCGAGCGACGGCTGACCGTTCGCCCTCAACGTCCTCGCCCCTCTATGACCTCGCCGGCCACCTTGAAGTGACACTGCGAAGTATCTGCTGGAAAGTCACCGCTCTGCGTCCTCTGCAGCATGCCGGATACCGAGCCGAGTGGCCCCAGGCTTTGCGGGTCCATGGAAATCGGTCGGCCGACGGTATACCATGTTCGTGGCCGCTGCTGGGGCGGCCGGTGCGCTCTTTGTCCCCCCCCCCCCTGGAACTCATACCTGCGGAGAGAATTGGATGTTTGGGACTATGCTTCGACTAGCAAGTGTACTCGCAATAGCCATTGCAGCAGCGTTATCAACGGCCTGGGCAACGGAAACCTGGACACAGTTTCGTGGCTCGGACTTTGGCCGGACTACACAAACCGACATCCCTGAGCTATGGAACGGCAGCGTGGTCGCCTGGCAGGCTCCGCTCCCGGGGCGCGGCGCCTCGAGCCCTGTCATCTTCGGCGATCGCGTCTACTTGACCGCCTACACTGGCTATGGACTCAGAACCGAAGATCCGGGCGATGAAGCCAAGCTGGAGCGTAAACTGTTTTGTATCGGCCTCAGCGATGGGCAAGTCATCTGGGAGAAGAGTTTTCCGGCCCCCTCCGAAAAGAACCAGTTCACCCCCTGGGCCGTGGCCTTGCATGGATTCGCTTCCAGCACGCCCGCCGTCGATGAAACCGGCGTCTACGTGTTCTTCGGCGCAGCCGGCGTCATGGCATTCAAGCACGATGGAGAAGAGCTCTGGCAGGCGGACTGCGGGTCAGGAACGCATGTCTTCGGAGCGGGGAGTTCACCTGTGCTGCACAAAGGTCTGGTCCTGGTCAATGCCAGCGTGGAATGCGGTCATCTCATCGCCTTCAGGAAGACCGATGGCAAAGAGGTCTGGAGACAATCCGGGATCGCCGAATCCTGGAACACCCCCGCAGTCTATCAGAACGTTGATGGCTCGTATGAAGTAGCAGTGACCATTAAGGGTAAGATCGTGGCGTTTAGTCCGGATACCGGCGAACCACTCTGGAACTGCGCAGGAATTCCGGATTACATCTGTCCCAGTATTGTGGTCCATGATGGCATCGTCTTTGCCAGCGGCGGCCGGTCTTCTCGCACCGTTGCGATCAAGTCGGGTGGCAAGGGGGACGTAACGGAGACGCATCGCCTGTGGGACATCGGCAAAGGATCCAACGTTTCCTCAGCGGTCTATCATGACGGCCATCTCTACTGGGCGCATGAAAAGAACGGCATCGTCTACTGCGTTGATGCCGAGAGCGGCGAGCTGCTGTACGAAGAGCGAATGCGACCCGCTCCCGGCTTGATCTACGCTTCCCCTCTGCTGGCCAACGGCAGACTCTACTACGTAAGCCGCGAAAACGGCATCTTCGTGGTAGCGGCCAAACCCGAATTCGAGCTGATTGGCCACACCCAGTTTGGAGAAGATGACAGCCTGTTCAACGCGTCTCCCGTTCCAGTCGCAGACGGAGGTGTACTGCTGCGCAGCGACAAGTTCCTCTATTGGCTGCGCGGTGGCAAATCGTAGTAAAGCCAAGCACGGAAACGAGCGGCATTGATCCTGATTGTGCCGCTCCAATCAACGAACGCTGACACCCGATCGGAGGGCAGAGGACCGACCACCTCGCGTCCTCTGCCCTCCGATCTTTTTGTGCCCGATCTTTTTGTCCTCTCTTCCGCCTCATCGAGCCAACATTGCTTCTCAGTTGGCAGCCTGAGCGCGAACGATCGAGTGCATGCCCTCATCGTGCCGCACGAGCTGCACGTTAGTGAAACCGGCTGACTGCAGATCGGAGGTGATTTCGTCCAGAGAATAGCTGTTGCCACCGGCGGTGGCGGTCAGCATGTTGACGGCAAATAGTGCACCAGCCACCGGCCTGGTTCGTGAGCTGTCCAGCACGATGTCGCGGATGTAGATCCACCCGCCCGGCTCAATCGCTTCAGCGATGCGAGCATAGAGCGCTCGGTTCTGCTCGGGGGAATTCTGATGAATAATCGCGCTCACCCACACCAGGTCAGCTCCCTTGGGCAGCTTGTCGCAGTAGAAATCGCCCGGCACCAGCTCCACCCGACTCTCTATCGGCAGCCCGGCAAGTCGTTGACGAGCCATCGGAATAACGTGCGGCAGATCGAAGATCATCGCTCGTGCCTGCGGTTCGGCCTTCAACCAGGCCACGGTCCAGGACCCCGACGCGCCCCCCAGGTCCAAGACGCAGCGAAAGCCGCCCGGATTGATTTCCGGAATCAAGGTCTGGGATACGTCGCAGGATATCACATGCATGGCACCGATGAACGCAGCCTGATCGGCCTCAGTTCCCTGCAAGCTCGGCCCCACCACGTCCGGAGCACCGGATTTAACAGTCCATGGCAATCGCGCCCACCGGCGCAGGCAGTTGCCTTGATGACGCAGCATCGGGATCACGCTCTGCGGGGAATCCTCACGCAAGCTGTGGGCCAGGTGCTCAGGGATGGAATACCGATCGCCGTCTTTGCGCAATATCTGAACACCAGCCAGAGCATCGAGCAGGATCGTGATCCCTCGCAGATCGCACCCCGTTGCGGCAGCCAGCTCAGAGGCCGACCGCGCGCTATCGGCCAGCCGACCGAACAATCCGATATCCACTCCCGCTGTCAGAATACAGGGAACCTGGTAACTGCGCATCATTTCCAGCAACTGCTCGCCATTGCGAATTTCCATAGTCGAATCACCATCCGTTCGAGTGTTAGATTACGCCACGCGCACGATGCGCGCTTCTTTCGTTGAGCGGCCAACCCACGATGCACCACGTATCAGCGCCCTCTCAAGTTGGCCGGCGGCCCTTGCCGATTCGGGAAAGACAAGCTCAGTTGAATCCACAACCGACCAATCCCGTTTCGACCTGGTCCCAGCCTGCATTCCTGGCCTCGTACTTCACGTCTGTCGATCTGCCGGAATGCCGGCTGGACCGATTATTCTCGCGCGTGCCCGGTTCGATCGCACCGCAGGTTACCGGTTGGCCCGATGCCTGCTCATACGTTGCCTCGGTGCCAGCCCATCAACCAGGACGCGAAGACAATACCGCTGCTTCTCGCGAAGCCCGTCGCAGACGAGATCCGTTTCCGGCAGACTAATGGGTGATGGAAGGTCTTCACAGCCCCGCTGCTCCCACTTTGTGGCCCACGACCTCTCCCTGCTGCTTTCACACCACAAGACCACGTCGCAACCTCCTTCTGCTCGAGTTTTTGACCATGACCGCACATCATTGCGTAACTCTCTCCAGCGTCCTGCTGATCTACGCCAGCGGGCCGTTCATCGTCCTGCATGGACCACAAGACAAGACGGGCCGGTGAAGGTGAATCTGCGACAAGCTGGTACTGCACGCGACATCATGACCGACCGGGCGATCGGCTGTAGGCCAAACCTCACGCAGCAGCCCAAGAAAGAGGAGACTCAAATCCTCCAGGTGGAGACGCCGGAGGAGAGTTCCGCGCGACAATGATCCATCCGTCACTGACCGCGAGACAAACACCACCGATCATCCAGCGGCCGACTGAACTTGCCCCCTGGCAGCGTCAGTCAACTAAGCAACTGAACCCCAGAATATCGAACAAGGACTGTCCACTTTCCAACTTGGCGGAGTCGCGTCATGCGGTCACCCGCGATCGCTCGATGGTCGCTCACTCCACGCTCTCTCTTGTTCCTTGTGCGGCTGTTTGTGCACGATTCAGCGGTCTTCTGCCAAGCTTCAAGATTCGTCCTGAAGCCCCGCTCGACCGCATCTCCATCATGAGGGATGACCCGGCTCGCCGGTATGAGTGGTCCTCGGACGCGTGCAATCACTGGGCTCCCATGGTAACCTTACAACTAGTGTTGTGTTGCCGGTGGAAGCTCGGGTGGCACTGCCTGGCCAGGGTTGCGTTGGCGTTGCCCGCAGTTTGCCAGTTTCCCCGAAGGCATCTGCACCACCACACTGACGTAACCGGGTTGTGACAACGTCCTCATGCCGGTTTGGTCAGCGGGACAAACCAAAGGTGCCCAGAACTCGAACCACGGCTTTGCCTGAACGCATCCCGACCACTCCATCTCGACCTGACAAGAACCCCACTTCGATCGAGAGAAGTAAGCCCATGACGTCGTTTCATTCCGTCGTGATTGACCGCCAGCAGCGTTCGATCAAGGGCTCGCACAGCACTGGTATTCTTCTGGCCTTCTTGGGCTGGATCCTGATTGGCCCGACGGTTGCAATCAACGCTCAGGTACCGGCAGCCAAATCGGCTGCCGCGCCGGTACTCGCGGAAGAGGTCCGTCAACAGGATGTGGTGATCCGTCACACTTTTGTGGGAACGGTCACTCCCACGCGTACCAGCATCATCGGGAGCCTGGTGGAAGGGCAGGTCGTCGCGTTTCGCGTCCGAGAAGGAGATTATGTCAAGCAGGGGGACGTGCTGGCGCAGCTGCGCCTGACAAAGCTGCAGATCCAGTTGGCGGGTGCCGAGGCATCGTTGGATCTGTTGAAAAGTCAGTTGCAGGACCTGCGTGTATCACTCCCTATCGAAATCAAGCAGGCCCAGGCTCGCCAGCAAGCTGCTGATGCGCTGCAGGAATATGCCCGTCGGCAGTACGAACGGGGCCAGAATTTGGGAACCAACACGCCGGTCCCAACCGCGGAGCTGGAAGAACTGAAATCGGCGGCCACCTCCGCGCTGCACATATACGACGAGCGGGCGGCGGCCCTGGAACTGGCTGAGAAAACCTCCCCGACACGAATCTCCCAGGCAGAGACCAGGGTTCGCGTTCAGGAAGAGATCATCAATGAGCTGAACGATGCCATCGACCAACACACCATCCTTGCCCCTTTCGATGGCTACATCACCAGAGAACAGACAGAAGTGGGACAGTGGATGACCAAAGGAGGTCCGGTCGCCGAGATCGTGGAGATCAGCGAAGTCGACATCAATCTCCCGGTGCTGGAAACTCACGTCGCCGAACTCCGTGCACGAACATTCGCCGGGCCCGGTACACCAACCGTGAGCATCGTCGTCGACGCGCTGCCCCATGAGAAGTTTTCAGGAGATATCGTGGCTATCGTGCCGCAAGCCGATTATCAAGCTCGGACTTTTCCCGTTCGCGTCCGCGTCGAAAACCGACTCGACCCGACTACCAACATGATGATGCTCAAGCCCGGAATGTTCGCACGTGTGGAATTACCCGTCCGGACAGTCGGCAGTGCCATCATGATCCCCAAGGATGCCCTGGTGCTCGACCGCACACCGCCCACCGTCTGGGTCGTGACCTCGCCAGACCAGGCGCGGGATGGTACCGGCTCAAGCGTACGGCCGGTATCGGTCGAGATCGCTGAAGCAGTGTCGGTAGGCGACTGGGTGCAAGTCATCGGACCCGTGGAGGCCGATGGTTCACTGCCGCTGCGCCAGGGCGACGTCGTCATTACAGAAGGAAATGAACGAGTCAACCCACGCGCCAATGTGGTGATTGCCAACCGGCCTTCGGCCCAGTAGCGTTGCGCGCGCAGAGACTCGAAGTCCCCGCGGTCTACGCGACCGCGGCCACTGTCTACGCGACCGCGGCCACTGTCGACGCGACCGCGGCCACTGGTTTCAAGTTGAACAGGCGAGAGACACGATGCAGTTGATCGAGGCGTTCGTCAACAATCCGGTGAAGGTGGCTGTCGGCGTATTGATCGTCGCGCTGTTCGGCTTCATTGCCCTGTGGCGGATGCCGATGCAGCTGACGCCGGAAGTGGAGATCCCCAAGATCTCGATTCGCACGACCTGGCCGGGGGCCAGTCCGGGCGAAGTGGAACGGGAGATTATCCAGGAGCAGGAAGAGCAGCTGCAGAGCGTCGAAGGGGTCACGAAGATGACCGCCGACTGCAGCGATTCGTCCGGTAGCATCACGCTGGAGTTCCGCGTCGGCACGGAGCTGAGCGAAGCGCTGTTGAAGGTCAATTCACGTTTGCAGCAGGTGGCGGAGTATCCGGAGGACGCGGACGAGCCGGTGATCAGCACGTCCGATTCCAATGCCAGCCCCATTGCCTATTTCATTCTACGCCCCTGGGTGGCGTCCTCTGAGCAAGTAGCGACCTTTCAGGCCGAGAATCCCGACCTGAAGGAGCTGCTCGAGCCTGCCCGCCGCGCTCAGAACTCGGGCCTGCGCAGCCAACGACTCAAGACCCTCGTTCAGGCTCATCCCGAAATCGAACAGCGGATTGCCCGGTTACTTCCCCCGGCCAATATCACGGTACCCGAATTACAGGACTTTGCGGAAGACTATATCGAGGCTCGCTTCGAGCGCGTGCCGGGCGTGTCCAATTCCGAAGTACGCGGCGGGCGGGAAGAGGAGATGCAGGTGATTGTGGATCCTCAGCAACTCGCCGCCAGGCGACTGACGATCTTTGACGTTCGTAACGCGCTGCGGGATCAGAACCGGGACATTTCGGCGGGCGATCTGTGGGAAGGAAAACGCCGCTACGTCGTGCGGACCCTGGGCCGTTTCCGCAGTCCGGAGCAAGTCGGCGATGTGATCGTCGGTCAAGGTGAAGAGGGTTCGCCGATCTACCTGCGGGATGTAGCTCAGATCCGGCTGGGATTCAAGAAGCCAAGCGTTTCGTCGCGCAACTTCGGTGTACCCTGCCTCTCGATCAACTGTGCGCGCGAAACAGGTGCCAACGTGCTGGAAGTGATGGATGGTTTGCGCGACGTGCGCGACTCGCTGAACCGGGATCTGCTGAACGACCGCGGCCTGGAACTGATCCAGGTCTACGACGAGACCGAATACATCTATTCGGCCATTAACCTGGTGGTATGGAATATCATCATTGGTTCCCTGCTGACCGTGGGGGTACTGCTGGTATTCCTGCGCAGTGGCCGCGCGACCCTGGTCATAGCCTTGGCGATCCCCACCAGCATCATCGGCACGTTCCTCATGCTGAGTTTGATGAATCGATCGCTCAACGTCATCAGCCTGGCTGGATTGGCGTTTGCCGTCGGCATGCTGGTCGACAATGCCGTCGTGGTGCTGGAGAACTGTTACCGGCACGCCCAGCAGGGTGATGATCCGCATGCGGCTTCGGTGCGCGGAGCCAACGAAGTGTGGGGGGCCGTCGTCGCCTCGACACTCACCACACTGGCCGTGTTCCTCCCCGTGTTGTTTGTGGAAGAAGAAGCAGGGCAGCTGTTCCGCGATATCGCCCTGGCGATCAGTTCGGCCGTCGGCCTCTCGCTGATTGTCTCCATTACCGTCATCCCCGCGTCCGCGGCGCGACTTCTCAAAGGAAATCGCGTGACGTCCGAGCCATCGCGGCGCCGTCGTCGTCCGGGGGCGTTGACCCGCTGGTTCCTCGGTCCGCTCGATGCCTTCGGCCGGCTGTTTGTCGAGGCAGTCGTGGGAATCAACCGATTGCTCCAGCGCCGGATCCTGTATCGGCTGGTGACCGTCATCGTCTTCGTCGGCACGGCCGTCGTGTTGAGCTACCTGCTCAAACCGCAGGTCGAGTATCTTCCGCCGGGGAACCGCAATCTGGTGATTGCCATTATGCTCCCCCCGCCCGGATACAGTGTCGAGCGATCGCTGGAGTTCGGCAACGAACTGGAGCAGGCCATTCGTCCCTACTGGGATCTGGATCCCGATGATCCACGCGCGAAGGACCTACCCTATCCTCCCATCAGCGACTACTTCTTCTTTGCGCGCGGTGCACAGGTCTTTATGGGCCTGCGTTCAGCCGATCAGCGGCGCACGGGTCAGTTGGTCGATTTGGTCCAGGAAGTGACGGCCAACGCGCCGGGGACCATCACGCGTGCCTCGCAACGAAGCCTGTTTCCCCGCTCGCTGGGAACCGGACGCAGTGTCGATATCGAGATCACCGGTCCCGATCTGGACGTGCTGGTGGAAGTGGGCAAGAGGATCTTCGAGAAGGTGCCTCAGACCGTCGTGCTGACTGAGGTCGTGCCAGTGACGGAGCTGGCGGAGACAGATGTGGTCCTTTCTCGTGACGATGATCGACAGGTTGCCACCATTGTGAAAGAAGCGGCGCGTGCCTTCCCTCAGCCGAGTCTTGATCTGAACAGTCCGGAAATCCATCTGGTACGCAAGACGAAACGTGCGGCAGACATGGGAGTCACAACGGCGGAACTGGGCTATACCGTCAACGCGCTGGTGGACGGGGCTTATGCATCCGACTACTACATCGGCGGCCGCAAGATTGACCTCTCGATCCTGGGAAACAACCGATTCGCCGAACGCACTCAGGATCTGCGCAGCCTGGAAGTCGCCACTCCGAGCGGCGATCTGACACGGCTTGACGGCCTGGCCGAACTGGAATTCGCCGGCGGGCCTGAGTCGATCCTGCACCGCGAACGCCAGCGTGCCATCACGATCTCCGTCACTCCGCCCATCGCCATGCCGCTGGAACAAGCCATCCACCTGATTGACGAGATGATCATTCGCCCCGGCTACGAGTCGGGAGACATCCCGATGGAGTGCCAGATCAATCTGGCGGGTACGGCCGACAAGCTGCAGGCCACCTGGAAAGCGCTCCGGTGGAATTTCCTGCTGGCCTTGCTGGTCACCTATCTGTTGATGGCAGCTCTGTTCGAATCGTGGCTCTACCCGTTGGTCATCATCCTGACTGTTCCTTTGGGTGCTGTCGGAGGACTGCTGGGCCTCGAACTGGTCAATCAATACTTGAAACTCGTCCCCTACTCGCTGCCCCAACAGCTCGACGTCCTGACGATGCTCGGCTTCGTCATCCTGATCGGGACCGTGGTCAACAATCCGATCTTGATCGTGCATCAATCGATCAACCACATGCGTAACGAAGGCATGTCACCCGACGAAGCCATTCTGGAAAGCGTCCGTTCGCGCATTCGCCCGATCTTCATGACCACCATCACCACGGTTCTGGGCTTGTGTCCGCTGATCCTCTTTCCGGGAGCCGGCAGCGAGCTGTACCGGGGCCTGGGAGCCGTCGTGCTGGGGGGCCTGGTCGTCTCGACGTTCTTTACGCTGATCCTGGTCCCGACCCTCTTCAGTCTCGTTCTGGAGCTCAAATTGTGGGTGCTCCGCCGCGGCCGTCGCGGGCTGCCGCCTCCGCACCATTTTCGGGAGGTGGAAGCCGCCCGGCGGGCCGAGGCGATGGCTGACTGACAGTGGCGGTTTCCCACACTCTGCGCGAGCGTGGCTACCGGAGAAACGCCGAAGCTATTCTTTCCTCCGTGCCTTCAGGCGGCAGGGCCGCCAACCAAAAAGGGAGAACGCCATCCAGTGGCCTGCTCCCGTTGGTCGCTCGACAAACATGTGCGCACGGTGCGCGCATGTTACACAGTAAGACGAACTCCCGCTGGCCCCGCAGTGGCGGTGCGCGTTGATGGTGATTCAGCACACGGGCGGTCGAAATAGCGGACGGCCTGCCAATTCATTAGTTTCGCCTCCTTCGTCGCTGGCAGTTCCACCAGAAATTTCTTTCCGGCGTGGGAAATCGCCGTGGTCGTGGCGTCATAATGGGTGAATGGTACGACGGACCGTACGACATCGGACCGGCTCCTGGTTTCCTCACGGTGGTTGATGAGCGAGCAGATTAGTCCGCACGATCTTGAGCAGATAATGCGCGACCACGGGGCCGCTCTGGAGTTGTTCGCCGCGCAGTGGACGAACCAGCCGGAAGATTGTGTACAGGAGGCGCTGTTGCAGCTGGTGCGTGAACGGGCGGTTCCCCACAACACACTCGCCTGGCTGTACCGGGTGGTGCGTAATCGGGCCATCAGTTGGCAACGATCCTACTGGCGCCGTCGCCGCCGCGAATCGGTCGTCGCCACGCAGCGTCCGCTCTGGATTCCTCCACCGGGCTGGAACGCCACTGAACTCGACGAGGTGACGCAGGCGCTCCGGGCAATCGATCCGGGCCTGCGTGAAGTGGTGGTGGCCAGGATCTGGGGTGGACTCTCGTTCGAGCAGATTGCAGAAGTGGTGGAGGCTTCCACCAGTACGGCTCACCGCCGCTATGAGGCCGGATTGCAGCAGTTGCGTGAAAGGTTGGAAGTGCGATGCAAGAAGAACATCAGTTCGACCGGGGCTTGACAGACCTGGAACGTACGCTCAAAGAGCTCGCCCCCACTCCAGCTCAACTGAACATCGCCCAGACCATGTATCTTGCCGGTCGGCAATCGATGCGGTCCCAGCAGCAGTGGCAGCGCATCTGGCCACTCTCGTCCGCCTGCCTGGCCGTCTTGTCGCTCACACTGGCCGTACTTCTGGCAACTCCTCGCCCGCCGCACGTGGTGTACATCCCACGCGACTCGGCTCCACCGTCACAACAGGAGCAGGACAGAAGTGTTGCGCAGCCACCGCAGCAGTTGGCCGAAGTGACCTCTGATCAGGAAACCCATCCCGATGGCCTGCAGCCACCTTTGGCTCCCGCGAAAATCGACCGACTCGCGTGGCGCCACTTGGCTTTGCTCGACAAATGGGACACTGTGTCGTCCGAGCTAGAAGCCGAACAAGCACCGATTCGCGCTATCCGCTGCCGCGACTGGCGTCTGCTGTTGGAGAACCTGAGCGCTGCCGATCAGTTGCAGCGGCCCGATGCCACACCGTCTCCACTATTTCCCTGGACCGCATGGTTGAACCTGCAAGGTTGAAAGGTTTTTGGATCATGTTACGCAAACAGCACACACGATGGATAGCAATTGTGATGTGGGCCGGTCTCTGGTCCGCCCCTATCTATGGCCAGGCGCAAGAGCCGTCGACCGATACGATGCCCACCGTCGAGCTGTCATTGGTGCCCCAGCCTGAGCCCGACCCGCCACTTCAATACCGACTCGTTCCCGCCTACAGCGAGATTCGATCGGGCAACGCAGCGATACGTTACTATCGCGCCATCCTGCTCATGCCTCGTGAAAAGGAAAAGGTGTACAGTGATGAGCAAGCAAACTGGTTGGATCAGCCCTTGAGTCAGTTTCCGCAGGACGCAGCGCTGGCATTTCTGGAGCCCTATCGAAACACTTTTCTGGAGTTGAAATCGGCTACTCGTTGCGACCACTGTAACTGGGACCTGCCGGTGCGGGAAATGACGGGCATCGAGGCCATCTCGCTGTTGCTGCCGGACATGCAGGAAACACGTGCCCTGGCCCGTGTTCTACGCATCAAGACCCGTTTGGAGATATCGCAGCGGCAATACGACGCGGCCATCGAATCGATGACGATGAGTTACCGGCTGGCGACTGATGTAAGCAAGTCGCCACTGCTCATCAGCAATCTTGTGGCTGCGGCCCTCGCCGGAATAACGAACCAATCGGTCCAGGATTGGATCGAATCGGGCGGCCCCAACCTTTACTGGGCATTGGCCGGTCTGCCGACGCCAGTAGTAGATCTCCGCCAGGCCTTGGAGCAGGAAATGAACCTGCCCTTGCAGACCTTCCCGATCCTGAAGGATCCCGAGCACGCCAGGTACACTCCGGACCAATGGCGGCAGCAGATTGCGGAGTCGGTACAGCGATTGAGTCAGTTCAATGACGGTCCGCGTGCGGGTTCTTCAGACCTGGTGGCTCAGTCGGCGGCCACAGCTCTGATCTTCGCCGGCTATGGCCCGGCCAAACAGGGACTCATTGACAGCGGCCTGGATCCGGCTGAGGTCGAAGCGATGCCGGTAGGTCAGGTTGTCGCCATTGCGACGGCACGCTCGTACCGGAAGGTCTATCAGGAGTCGATGAAGTGGACTTACCTGCCGTACTGGCAGTCGTACCGTCAAATGGGCAATTCCTTTCAAGCGCTCACTCAGGAAGGGCACCTATCCGGTTCCGGTGGACTGCCAGGTGTAATTCCGATTGCGGCCATGTTCCTGCCGGCGATCGAAAGTGCCACGTTTGCACCGGTGCGAGTCCAGCGAGAACTCGACGCTCTGCGGGCGATCGAAGCGATTCGCGCCGCCGCGAGCTCCGGTCAAGGCTTGCCCGATTCACTGTCTGCCGAAAACCATTGGCCGGTTCCCATCGACCCGGTAACCGGCCACTCGCTAATCTATCGACGGGAAGGTGATCGGGCGATCCTTGAGTTGCCACCGCCCGAAGGCAAGAGCGCGTCGCACTTCGGCAAGCAATACATCCTCCGGATCAGCGATCAGCCGGCCCACTGAGCAATACACCCTCATAGGAAAAGGAAAGAACATGTTACATCGACCAATCACCTACTTACTCGTGGCCTGTTGCACCTGGAGCGGATTGGCCGCCGCCACCCTGTCACAAGCGGCTGATACGGCGACAGAGAGGGCGACCATTGTCGCGCCCGTGGTGGAAAATCAGACCGTCTTTGTCGGTCGCTTGGATGTCAAGAATTTCCCTTTTGAGCAAATGCAGGACCAGATTGTTTCCTATCTCAAGGAGATGATCCAACAGCCGGAAGACCAGCAGCAAATCGATGCGGCAATCAGCCAATTGAAAATGGTCCGCGAGGCGTTCCTGGCAGCCGGCGGACAAGAGATTTTTGTGGTCTACAGTACCTTGGATTTCGCCAAGCCGCCATTCTTCGTCATCACTTCGTCCAAGCCCGATGCCATGGATTCGCTCGAGGCATTCCTCAAGGGGATGGCGCGCGGAGGGAGTCCTCACGCGCCCGAAGTTCGGCGGTCGGAAGGCCATCGGCTGCTGGTAGGTGTGCCTGCTGTACTTGACCGAGTGCAGGCGATCAAAGCGCAACCGCGGCCCGATCTCGCTGCGGCGCTGCAAGCCGCTGCCGATAAGCCGTTCCAGTTGATCGTCGCCCCAGGACCCGATCAGCAGCGAGTTCTTAAGGAAACGTTCCCGCAGTTTCCTCCTCCGTGGCAGTTCGTCACGGGCGAGACGATCACCAATGGAGTGCAATGGGCCAGCCTGACCCTTGATACCTCGCCCGCGCTGCAAGCCAACGTGCTCATCCAGTCCGCCAACGCAGCTGCGGCTGAACAGTTGAAGCAACTGATCACACAATCGCTTCAACAACTGGCACAGCTTCCACCAATTCAGCAGGCGATTCCTGACGCGGCGCAGATCGTGAAGGTCCTGCAACCGGAGGTCAAGGGCGATCAAGTGAACGTCCACCTGACCGCCGACACAAACACTCTGCAGCTAGTGCTCAAGCCGGTCGCCGAGGCCCTCGCTGCCGCTCGGCAAGCCGCCCAGCGCTCACAGTCGACCAACAACCTGAAACAGCTGGCGTTGGCCATGCACAACTACTACGACGTTCACAAGAAGTTTCCTCCCGCCGCCTCGCACGACGCGGCCGGGAAACCGCTGTTGAGCTGGCGAGTCCATCTGCTGCCCTATCTGGACCAGCAAGCGCTTCACAACGAGTTCAAACTGGATGAGCCTTGGGACAGCGAGCACAACAAGAAGCTCGCTGCGATCGTTGTGCCGGCCTTTCAGGACCCTCTGGCTCGTTTGAAGCCAGGCATGACGACCTACCTGGTCCCCATCGGCGAGGGCACCGTGTTTGGAGGCAAGGAGACACTGACGATGAAGGAAATCGTCGACGGCACGTCGAACACTCTGCTGATCGTCGCCGCGACTCCCGATCGTGCCGTGCCCTGGACCAAACCGGAAGACTTGCCGGTGACGCAAGCCGATCCCAAGAAGGGACTTATCGATGACCAACACCCGTGGTTTCTGACCGCCTTTTGCGATGGGAGCGTGAGAGTCATCGCGGCATCCATCGACAATGGCGTCCTGTGGCAGCTCTTCAACGCCCAGGACCGGACGCCCATAGATCCGGAGAAGATCCGCTAGACGCCGGAAGGGACGCGGACGTCTCCAATATGGCGAACGCAGTCCTCAGGACGACAGGAAGGTCGACCGACCTCCGACCTTTCTGTCGTCCCATCTTTTTGTCATCTCATCTTTCTGTCCCCCTCGGACGCTGCCCAACGGTCGCTCTCGCAGCCCGAATTACGCCACCCCATCTTCCGTTCACTGCCCGAATCAGCTGCAATAGACTAGCTGCCATTGGGTAGATCGACCGGTCCGACGGACGAACCGACGTTTTCTGTTAAGATCGCGAACGGCGTGATGACTCGCCGATGACGGGGTCAGCACTGGCAAAGCCAGTGCCACCTGCTGAAAGGGTATCAGAACATGTGCAGACAACGGCGTACACAGTCTTATGTCAGCTCTCTCGCCCTAGTTCTGTTCGGGCTGCTGATGAGCGCCACGGCGAAAGCGGACGAGACGGCGTCTCGATTCGCCGTGCGAGGCCTGCTGCCATGGCACAATTTCCTCTCGGGGCCAACGGCCTGGAATGAAGACGATTACCGTCAGTACCTGGACCGGATGCAGCAGCAGCGGTTGAACCTGTTGGCGCTGCACTGTTACACCGGAGGAGCCGAACGGTACGCGCCGTACGTGGAGCCGATGATCCGGATCGAGTATCGCGATGTGGTGCCGTTGGCCGGGTTCGATACGTCGCTGACGGCCCGCTGGGGCTATCGCCCGCTGGCGGTTGCCGATTTCGCCTTTCAGACGGCGAAGTGCTTTGCGTTGCCGCCGGGTGCTGTCGCCTTTGGTGCCGATTGTGCCACGCTGGCCGCCGACAACGAAGACGCTTACCGGCGCGCCCAGCAGCTGATTCGCCGCGTCCTGGAAATGGCTCACGAGCGTGGCATCCAGGTGGCGATGGGTTTTGAATTCGGCATTCACCCGCCGGAGTTCGCCTCGATCGTGCCTCCTGATTCTCGACTCCCCGGCACGATGCTGCCGGATCCAACTCACCCCTCCTCCATTGAGATCCTGCACGCAACGATCGACAACATTCTGTCGGCGTATCCGGGTATCGACGGGATCTGGCTGTGGCTGCACGAACACACGATGTATGTGGGACAGACTCAGGCGGCTGGCCCGTTTCAGAAACTGCTTGCCGAGCAAGGGGACCTGTTCGGCAACTCGGACCAACCCGACGTGCGACTAACCGGGGTCTGGTCGCTGGAGTACATCCGACGCGCTCATGCGTATCTGCAACAGCGTGCACCGGGAGTGAACCTGACGATCTGCGGCTGGGGTGGTGGTGCGCAGCTGCCGCCGGTGCTGGAAGGACTTGATCGAGTGTTGCCTCGCGAGATCACCTTTGCCTGTCTGAATCCCGGCCAGGGATCCGAGTCGCATCCTGCAGTCATGGCTCGCATTGCACCCCATCGCCCGGTGCTGGCCATTCCCTGGCTGGAAGGTGACGCGCGGCTCTGGCATCTGCAGCCGAGCGTGGCGAGTCTTCGCCGACAGATTGAGCGAGCGGACCAGGACGGACTGCACGGTACCTTGGCGATTCACTGGCGTACAGAGGAGATGCGCTCCAATCAGACAGCGTTCGCCCGTTTTGCCTGGGACCCGCGTCACATGCCGACAGCGGGTCAGTTCTATCAAGAAGATTGCGCTCAACACTACGGACCCTTGGCAGCGCCCGACGTGGCGGCCCTGCTGATGCAGATGGACGAACAGCGGTGGATGGACGCCCTGCTGTCGCCGGTCTATTTCCCCTACGATCCTACCTGGGGCGTCGTCCCGGAGGAACTTCGCGGCCGACTCAGTGCAGCTGTGACACTGCTCGAAAGACTTGAGTCGAAGACGACTGAGCACACGCACACCGACAATCTCCGCTGGCTGGCTGACAATCTCCGTTTCACGCTGTTGCTGGACCGGGTCAGTCGCGGCATGGAGCCGGCGTACCGACTGAAGAACGATCGGTTGACCGGCTCGGTGAATCGTGACGAGTATAGCGCCCGCCGGGCGGCGGCCAGCGACTCGCTCACTCAAGCTCCGCTGGAAGATCTGTTCCAGGTATTCGCTCGGCGCGTGCGTTCCCGCGGCGAGCTGGGAGAACTCAGCTCGCTCAACCAGCGGCTCTGGCTGCAATATCGCGAGCTGCAGGAGATGCTGGAGGAAGACGACTGACACGTTCCATCTTGTCTCAAGCCGGTCAACGGGACAGGGTAGAAGACGCTGTGCTTGAATGGCCGGAGGCGAGACCGATTCCGCGCCTTGCTTGTCAGCAGGTCATCGTTGCAGTAGAACCAATAGTGCAGGCCACACCTGCGCCCCCCCCCGCAAAGCCTACGCACCGGCGGCGAGTTCGCCTCTTGGTTGAGCGACCGGAGCCCCCTTGGCTCTGGAGCATTCCACCACCGAGTGAGTTACACTGGACTGAGTTTCACGGGAAGTGGACTCCGTGTGAAACGTGCTGCGGCAGCCGACGACACCCGCGGCCCGCTTCCGCCTGAGCTACAGAGCTTCTCAAAGTCGAACAGAACCCAATCAAGACGACGTGTTGAGGATACAACGATGAGCAGAACTACCCTGTTGATACTCCTGGTTCTTGGTCTGGGTCTGGCCGGCCCAACATGGGGTCAGACACCAGCTGCTGACTCGGCGCCATACCAGGCGCTCAAATGCCCGCTCCCGACACTGCAAAGCACCTGGCAGGTTCTCGAGCGTGATGGAGCGAACCGCCAGGTGAAGCCCTACCTTTCGTCACTCAGCCAGGGAGAAAGCGCGGTGGGAGTGGTCGCATCTCCTCCCTTCGTCATATCGGGAGACACCATCACGTTCACGATTTGCGGACACGATGGGCAGGGAGGCGGCCAAGGCACCAACTACATCGCGCTGGTCGATACCCGCAAGGGAATGGAACTGCGAAAGACCGAGGCGCCGGGCAACGACGCGATGCAAGAGCGGCAATGGGATGTTGCCGAGCTGAAGGGAAAGGAAGTGCGAGTGGAAATCCACGATGGCAATCGGAGCGGCGCGTTCGCCTGGCTGGGGGTCGGCGGTATTAACGCGGCACCGGCCATGCAAGTGGACTTCAGCACCGGTCTGCCCGAAAACTGGAGTCGCCCGGAAGAGGAAGCGCCGGTCCAGATGGATGTAATCAGCGACGGCATGCCGTTCCAACGCAACGCGTCGATCTACAGCTTGATCGGCGAAAAGGGGGATCTGGAAATCCCTTGCGGCTTCATCGGCAAACGCATCTTCCTGCTCGGCTGCACCGTCAGCCAGGGGACGCCGATGGGCGTCTACGGCGGAGTTGAACTGCACTACCAGTCGGGCGCAGTGGATATTGTGCCGCTGATGTACGGATTCACGCTCGACGGACAGGATAAGTCGCTCACCCAGGCAGCATCGATCACGCTGCATACCTCCGGCAATCCGTTTCAGTACTACTTGCCTGTGGCACTGCGCGATGAGCAGCTCGATATGATCCGGCTGGTAGGCAATCCGGCCCGCAGCCCGATCCCCAAGGTTACCGCCATCACGGTCGAGACCGCCGCCCAAAGCGATCGACTCTCTCCGCTCCCTGCACCGCAGCTGACGGCTGCCGAGAAGTCGTGGATTGATTCGCACACGCTCGCCGCGGAGTCCCTCGACATGAACAAGGTGCAGGCCGCAGTCCGAACCGCGTATCGCTTGCCCGCTCCACCAGCCACCAAGGTCCGGTTCAAGAAGATCGTCATCGATCCTGCGTTCCGCAGTGAAGGGGTCGCGGTGGCCGACTTCAACGGTGACGGCAAGCTGGATATCGCCACCGGAAATCAATACTACGCCGGTCCCGACTGGAAGATGCAACCCATGATCGACCAGGGAAAGGTCTTTCCTTGGAAGGGCTACAGCGATTCATTTCTCTGCTTTGAAGATGACCTCAATGGCGACACGGCGATCGACTTGATCGTGGTCGGTTTCCCAGGCCAAACCACCTATTGGCTCGAAAACCCCGGAAAATCGGGTGGCTCGTGGAAGAAGCATCTGGCCGTTGAGCAGACGGGCAACGAGAGTCCCGAGTACCTCGACCTGGACGGTGATGGTCGCCGAGAGCTGCTGTTTGTCAGCGGGAGCCAGTGCGCCGTAGCCCATCCCGGAGATGATCCTACTCAGAAATGGCAGATTGTTCCCATCGCTGCCCCGAATGAACCGGGTGCCGGGCACGGAATAGGAGCGGGCGATATGAACGGCGACAAGCGACTCGACGTTGTCACACCTGACGGATGGTGGGAGAACCCCGGCAGCTTGAAGCAGACTCCCTGGAAATTCCATCCAGCCCCGATCTTCGGTGGAGTTCAGATGTGCGTCTGGGATTTCGATGGCGACGGCGATAACGATGTACTGGGAGCCAGCCCGCATGCGTACGGCATCGCCTGGACCGAACAGACGGCCGACGGATGGAAACCTCACAACATCGATGACGTCGATTCTCAGACCCATGCCGTCCACCTGGCCGACATCAACCGCGATGGTCTGGTCGACTTCGTCACAGGCAAACGCTTCTGGGCTCACAACGGACACGACCCCGGCTCCTACGAACCGGTCGTCCTCTGCTGGTACGAGGCAAGTCGCGCCAACGGCCAACCTGCCTGGATTAAACATATGATTGACGTGGGAAGCGGAGTCGGTCTGCACTTTCGGATCGTCGATATCAACGGCGACGGCCGGCTGGACATCGTGGCTTCCAACAAGAAAGGGGTTTACCTGTTCGAGCAGCAATAGGGTCCGTTGCGTCGTAGCGTGAGCTTCAGCCGTAGCGCGAGCTTCAGCTCGCGACCGCAGCGCGACCAACGCCATTGACACGCAGATCGCCAAGAAGTTGAGTTTCATGACAGCATCTTGTCGCGGGCTGAAGCCCGCGTTACTCTCGATTAGGAATCTTGATCATGCGCACCGTTCGTTTGGCATTCGTGATTGCCTTTCTCGCAGCAGTCTGGAGCAATTCCTACGTGCACGCCGATGTGCGTGTACCGAAGGTCTTTGGCGATAACATGGTACTGCAACGGGACCAGCCGATTCCGGTCTGGGGATGGGCCGATGCTGGCGAGGAAGTCACCGTGACGCTGGGCGAGGTCAAGGCCAACGCGAAGGCCGCTGCCGATGGGACCTGGTCGACCAGCTTGCCCGCTCAGCCCGCCGATGGCACAGCGTTGACTCTGACGGTTGCCGGCAAGAACAAGGTCACTTTTTCCAACGTGCTTATGGGCGAAGTCTGGGTCTGCTCCGGCCAGTCGAACATGGAGTGGACCGTCAACAGCTCGAATGATGCGGAGCAGGAGCGAGCGGCGGCCAACTATCCTTTGATCCGGCACATCCAGATCCCGAAGCGACCAGCGGGGTTCCCTCAAGACGACGTTGACGCACAGTGGCTGAGTTGCTCGCCCGACACGGTGGGAGGCTTCACGGCCGTCGGCTATTTCTTCGGTCGCCATTTGCATCAGCAGCTGAACGTGCCGATCGGCTTGATCCACTCGTCGTGGGGTGGCACGCGGATCGAGCCCTGGACGCCTCCTTGCGGTTTTGCCGCTGTTCCGGCCCTGGCTGACATTCTCAGGCAAGTTCAGTTGACCGATCCGAAGAACTCCGCCTATCAAGAGCGGCTGTCAAGCTATCTGAGCTCGTTGAACACGTGGCTGGGAAAAGCAAAGTCCGCGCTGACCGAGAAGAAGCCGCTCGAGCCGGCCCCCGGCTACCCGCAGGAACTGCAGCCGATGACCGATCCGCAGCAGCCGTCGACGCTCTATAACGGCATGATCAAGCCACTGGTTCCGTATGGCATTCGCGGCGCCATCTGGTATCAAGGCGAATCCAATCACACCGAAGGGATGCTGTACTACGAGAAGATGAAGGCGTTGATCGGTGGCTGGCGTCAGGTCTGGAACCAGGGCGAATTTCCCTTTTTGTTCGTACAGATAGCGCCGTTTGAGTACGGCGAAGAACCGGTTACCGTTCTCCCGATCTTCTGGGAAGCACAGACCAAGTCGCTCGACATTCCTAACACGGGGCAGGCGGTGATTTACGACATCGGCGACCTGAAGGACATTCATCCGCGCAATAAGCAGGACGTCGGCAAGCGGCTGGCACTGATTGCTTTGGCCAAGACCTACGGACAGAGCGACGTCGTGTACTCTGGTCCCACGTACAAGTCCTTGTCAACGGACGGAAACAAATTGCGAGTGACGTTCGACCATGTCGGTAGCGGCCTGGTGTCGCGTGACGACAAGCCGCTCACCTGGTTTGAGATTATCGGCGAGGATACCGATTTCGTGCCGGCCACTGCGGAGATCGACGGCGACTGCGTTGTGCTCTCGTCTCCGGAGGTCAGCAAGCCGGTGGCGGTGCGATTCGCCTGGCACAAACTCGCCGAGCCCAACCTGTCGAATCGGGAAGGACTTCCGGCCGTACCGTTCCGAGCAGGCGATGTCCCGCAGCGTGACTGGCTGACTCTCAAGGTACCTGAAGCCAAAGAGTACCAGCTGGTGTACGACCTGGACTTGAACAAGCTGTCGGGTGAGATCTCCTACGACGTCAACCACGCCGCGGACCTCTCGGGCGAGATCAGTCGAATTGCTTACTTCCTGGAACTGCAGAAGAACGGGGAAGCCACTTCGTATGCCTACGTGTCGATGCCCGCATTCACTCAGGATCTGACCAAGATCGGGATCCCGACTGCATCGAGCGGAGCCGTTTTTCAAGAGATGGTAACCGACATGACTGTCGTCTCCAACGTGAAGGACATTGACACAGGAACGCACCTGGACGGTGGCAACATCGAGTTCTGGCCCCACAACTACAGTGCGGTCAACGAACAGAACGTCCCGAACGCCAGTGGCAGCGTCTACGACACGGGAGACAAGACGGAACCGCCGGTAGCCGGCTACGGCTGCATGCAGGTTCACAACAATGCGGCGAACCAGACGATTCTGGCCGTGAACCACTGGAGCGTCGGAGGAAACGCCGATCTGGGCATCGGTAACAGCTCGGGCCAGACCCGCGACTGGACGTTCGTCGGAAACGCTTCCTCCTTCGAGCTCAAGCGTTTGCGTGTCCTCGTCAAGTTGAAGTAACTCCTGCGCCCAATGCATGTTAATCATGGATAGCTGGATCGGAAGCGTGCGGCACCTCGGGCGACTACTCGCGGTGCCGCTGCTGCCACTCGCCATGCTGCAGCTCGCCTGCCCCTCGGCACTCAACCGAGCCGTGGCAGCCGACAGCCGCATAGCGCCGATCGGCGGTGTGCCGACGTTGATCGTCAACTCTCGCCCGCACAGCGGGATGTGCTATTCCACGTACGACACCAGCTCCCCCAATCTGGAACGCCGGGCCGCGCAGTTCGCCGCGGCCGGGTGTGATATTTTCAACTTCGTCGTTGAGATCAGCGGCTACGGATACTCGCGCCCACTCTGGCGGGCGCGAGACCAGTGGGATTTCACCGATCTGGATGACCGCGCACATCGCATTCTTGCCGCAGCGCCCGGTGCCTACCTGTGGCCGCGAATCTATATCGATGCCCCTGGCTGGTGGCGCGCCGAACATCCCCAGGAGCTGATGATCCTCGGTAACGGCTCCACATCGTTCGGCGACAAGCTGTTCGCTCTGCCACGCGCCGGCGACTATCCGTCACTCGCCTCTGGGATCTGGCGGCGCGACATGCAAGTTGCGCTCCGCACGATCGTCGAGCACATGGAACAGTCGGATTACGCGGACCGGATCGTCGGCTATCAGCTCTCCGGCCAGAAGACGGAGGAGTGGTATCACTGGAGCATGAACTGCCCGCTCCTGGGCGATTACAGCCCGCACATGCAGCTCGCGTTTCGCAGCTGGCTGACTGAGAAATACGGCCTTGACCAGGCGTTGCAGAACGCCTGGCAACAACCAGACGTGACGCTCGCAACCGTCACGATCCCGTCACAGGAGGAGCGGATCGGGGACCGGTCGCGCACCTTTCGACAGATTCCTCGCGAACAGCCGGTCGTCGATTTTCATCGATTCTGGTCCGAGATCATGGCCGACACGGTCGAGCTGTTTGCTCGCACCGTCAAACAGTCGGTCCGCCAGAGTAAGGTGGTGGGAGCGTTCTACGCGTATACATTCGAGTTTGCTGAGTTGGGGGAAGACGCGGGCCATCTGGCTCTGCACCGATTGCTCCGCTCTCCTGACGTCGACTTCATTATGGCACCGTCGAGCTATTACAACCGCAACCTGCCCGGCACGCCGTATTTCCGCGCGCCCATTACCTCGCTGACGCTCCACAACAAGCTGTTCTGGAACGATTTTGATCAGGTCAGCTACAGGTACTTCGACAAACTCAAGGCAGACCCCAATCTCAAGACTTGGGAGTACCAGATGGGGCTGACGCGGACAGCCGAGGAATTCGTGTGGATGAATTGCCGCGAGATTGGCATGACACTGACCAGCGGCGTGCAGACGGCGCACTTCGATATTCATGGAGGATACTATGAAGACGAAGTGATCATGGCCGGAGTCCAACAGCTGGGGCAGCTGCGACGCGAGTCCCTGCAGCGGCCAGACCGTACATCACTTGCCGAGATTCTGCTGCTGGTCGACGAAGATTCGCCGCATTATCTGCGATTCCGCAGTCCGGCCGATCAACCCGGTACGCTGCTGACGAATCTGCTCAGCGGGCAGATCGCCGAGATGGACATGGTCGCGCCGTACGACACCGCGCTGCTCAGCGATCTGGCACAACTAGACACGCGCCGCTACAAGCTGGTGCTGGTCCTCAACGCCTTTCGACTCGACAGCCAGCAGCGAGCCGTGTTGAACCGGAAAATCGCCTGCGACGATCGGACGGTCATCTGGTTCTATGCACCCGGAATCTTCTCGGACACCGGTTCAGCCGATCCGGCAAACATGGCACAGATAACGGGTATCCAAATCGCCCCCTGCGCAGCTTCGTCTGCGACCTCCCGAGCGGTCGCCCTCGTTGAGCCGGCAAGCGAACCATGGGACGCGCCGCTGTTGGATGGCGACGCCATGATTGTCGAAGACCCGAAGACCGAAGCGATCGCCTCGCGAACCGACGACCGGCAACGAATCGTGGTGGCCCGCCGGCGTCTTGACCACTGGACTTCCATCTACACAGCCGCAGCTCCCTTGCCGGCACGGTATCTGAAGCAAGTGGCCCGTGATGCCGGTGTGCACCTGTACCATGACGACTGTTCACAGCTGCTGTTTGCCAACCGCAACTACGTCACGCTGGGCGCTGATGCCGACGGAGGTGAGACGACGATTCGACTTCCCCAACCCTCGACGGTAGTCGATACAATGACGGGCGAAGTGATCGGGCGGCAAATCAGCAGTTTCGCGGTGTCACTGCGCCCCAAGGAAGTCCGGCTCTTTGCGCTGACGCGAGTGGATGAGTGATTGCATTCGACCGCACGGCTCTTGCCGACAGCCGTGGAGAGGAACGAACATGATCCTGGAGCCCGTTGCGGCTCTGCGGAAACGCGACGAGAGATATGAGGAGTTGATCGTGAGATGTGCAGGCAGTTCAACCAGTCTTCGCACGAATTCCAGTACCGTCTTAGTCTTCTTGCTGACGGCCGGACTGTTGGCAATCCGGTTACCGGCCCAGGAGACAGTGATGGTTCGTCCCGTCGACCATGGCCGTGCGCTCGTCAATCCCGACATGGGCTGGACCATGCATTTCTATTCGAACATCATCACCAACTACGGTTCGCGTCTCGAACCGTCCGATACGCTCGACGATTTTCCAGGACTGTCGACCGTTTATCTGCGGCTCCCCTGGTCATTCCTGGAACCCACGGAAGGGGAATTCGACTGGTCGGTGGTCGATACACCGGCTCAGCGATGGATTGCCCAAGGGAAACGTGTCGCATTTCGCATTTCGTGCTGTGAGAGCTGGATGCGGTATGCCACACCGCAGTGGGTACAGGAAGCCGGTGCCAAAGGCCACAATTTTTCAGTCGGCCCCGGCATCGATCCCGACGGGCCGTTCTGGGAACCGGTCTACGATGACCCGATCTTTCTGGCCAAGCTCGAGAACTTCCTGAAGGCCTTCGCGCGACGCTACAACGGCAACCCGAACATCGACTTCGTCGATGTCGGCTCGTTCGGAGTATGGGGAGAAGGACATTGTTGGGCCAGTACGCGTCTGGAAGTGGACGATGCGGTCAAGCTCAAACACATCGAGCTCTACCTGAAGTACTTTCCCACGACGCTGCTGGCGGTCAGCGACGACTTTGTCGGCCCGGAACAGCCGGGGACCCAACACGTCATAACTGACTACATGTTGGCACATGGCGTGACGCTCCGCGACGACAGCATCTGCGTTCAACCACCTCCCAAGTCGTGGTTCCACGCCGAATTGGCTGGGGCCTTCTGGCCCACACTGCCCGTCGTCCTCGAACATGAACACTACGGTCCGTCGGTGGCGAGAAACGCCTGGCAGGACGGCACGCTGCTTGAGCGCGCCGTGGAGGAGTACCACGCCTCCTATATGTCCATACACTGGTGGCCGCATGAGTTTCTGGAAAAGAACGCTCAGGTCATCGATCGCATCAACCGCCGCTTGGGCTATCGACTGCAGCTTCGCGAGGTGACTTGGCCCCGCGAGATCGCGTTGGGAGCGCCCTTCCAGGTGACGGCCAATTGGGCCAACTCCGGAGTCGCTCCCTGCTACCCGGGAGGCTACATGGCTCTGACCTTCAAGGATCCGCAGGGAGGCATCGTGTCGCTGCACGTGCTGGACCGCCTCAACCTGCGCGACCTGCCGGTCGGCCCCCCCAACGAGGCACCCACTGTGGATTGCGACGGGACATTTCACATGGCTCAGGTCTATCAGGACGGACCTCGCAGCTTCCGTCGTGCGGCATCGGCAGGAACGTACGACGTGTTCGTCTCCGTGGGAAGGCTGGATGGCACGCCGGAAATCGCCTTGCCGTTGGACCATGATGATGGTCAGCGACGTTACCGGATCGGGCAGATTATCGTGAAATGAACCGGTTCTACCGGTACGAGCGCTGAGGTCAAATGAAGCGAGCCTGCGGTCCGCAGGCGGTTCACATCGTCTGCCTTCACACCTGATAATCGGGCATGGCACGCAAGCCGAGAAAAAGATTCATGGTGGTCCGCCAGGGGGCCGAACACAACTTTCTGAACCTGTCTCGTCGCCGAGGCAATACCCGACGGAGTGACGCTCGTTCGTCGCTCCGTCAAGGATTGCCGGCCTCCGCGGCGCGTCGAGGCCGGGACTCACGGAACCCATCCCCCACACTAGGCGGGGATCTGTCATCAATCGCGGCGGTGGTGAAAAACCTCAAGAAAGAATATCTCGCCAGCGGACGGAACTCGTGCCCGCCTCGGCAACGTATTACAATGGGACCATCCTCCCTCTAGCACAACCAGCCGCGATGGCGGACACACCTGATGGGCCTGACTGCGGGAAGTGATCGTTCGAGGAGAACCAGTGGCGAATCTGCTCGGTGTTGAGACTGCGCAGCGGTGTTCTCTGATCGACGTTCGATGGTGTCTGCGGCAGGCGGGCGATGGGCACGATATGGTCGTCGCAAAACTTAGTCTCCTGCTTGAGAGACCATCCGACACGTTGCAGCGACTGCAAACGGCCTGTTTCCGCACAGGGTTCATCTGCTGAGAGAGTACAGAAACCATTTTTCATCCACACGGGAGACCTGCAACATGATGCATCGACGAGGTTTTTTGCTCGGTACCGCAACTGCCGCCGCAGGAGCGGCTGTGGCCTCTTCTGCCACGGCTGTTGATCTTCCCGCTCCACCGCGCGAAGCAGTGCTCAAGCTATCGAGTCAGGTAGGGGTGATTCCAGGCGGCAGTCTGGACGAGCAGCTGGCCAAGATGCAGTCATGGGGGTTTGTCGGAGTAGAGCCAGGCCACGACGTTGTGGGGCGTCAGAAGGAGTTTCTGGCGGCGGTGGCGAAGACCGATTTGAAGGTGAGTGCCATTTGCTGGGGCTCGCACGGCGGTGACCTGGTATCGGAAGACGCGCAGAAGCGCAAACAAGGGACGGACGACATCAAGCGTGCGTTGGATGCTGCCGCCGCACTCAACAGCACCGGCGTGATCTTCGTACCGGCGTTCAATCACGAAACGAAGCGTACGAACCAGGAGATTCGTAAGGTTCTGTTGGACGAGTTTCCCGCGATTGGCGAGTATGCGGTGAGCGTGAAGTCGCGCGTTCTGTTTGAACCGCTCAATCGCGGTGAAGCGTTCTTCCTCCGCCAGTTAGCCGACGCAGCCTCGATCTGTCGCGACATCAACAGCCCGGGCATCCAGATGATGGGCGACTTCTATCACATGTACATTGAGGAAACGAGCGATCTGGGAGCGTTCCTTTCGGCTGGGCAGTATTTGCATCACGTCCACCTGGCGTCCGAGATTCGCGTGTTGCCGGGCCAGGATGAACGAAGCTTCGTGGATGGATTCCGCGGCCTGAAGCTGATTGGATACCAGGATTTCTGCAGTCTTGAATGCGGCGTGCAGGGAGACCGGGATGTGGAGATTCCCAAGTCGGCCAGGTTCCTGGAAGCGCAATGGGCTCAGGCATAACGTATGGCGCCGAACTGTGCTGAGTTGTGCCCGGCAAAGAGAACAACACTGGCGGAGCCAGTGCCACCCTGACGCTGAGTGCAGAACAGGCAGGCGGTAAGTTGCATGCTGGCGGAGCCAGTAGCAGATAGGTTGAGACAGTTTCAGATAGGGAGCAGCACTGGCAGAGCCAGTGCCACCCTGAAGGAAGTTTGTTCAGCAGTTTTCGGATCAGGTTCTGAGAACTGACAGCGCGACCGGCATGTGTTCGGAATCGTGACTACCCGTAACTCTATTGACTTGGGAGTGAATACTCAGATGAGCAGCAAGAATCTGCAATCACGTCGCAATTTCCTCAAAGGAACGACAGCCGTCGCGACTGGAGCCGCACTACTTGGCGGCTTGAATCTCAGCGTGCTCCGGGCCGCCCATCCGGCCGGCAACGACGAACTCAAGGTCGCTCTGATCGGCTGCGGCGGTCGCGGTAATGGAGCGGCGACCGACAACCTGACGGCCTGCGCCAACACGAAAATCGTCGCGGTAGCCGATGCTTTCGAGAACAATGCCAAGGGAGCAGCAGAGCGATTCAAAGTGCCGGCCGACAAGACCTTCTGGGGCCTCGACTCCTATAAGAAAGCCATCGACGCCGATGTCGACATGGTGATTCTCGCCACGCCTCCCGGGTTCCGTCCCGCCCATTACAAAGCGGCCATCACCGCGGGCAAGCACGTCTTCATGGAAAAGCCCTGCTGCGTCGATGCCCCCGGCTACCGCAGCCTGGTGGAAACGAATGAGATGGCCGATACGAAGGGGCTCAAGGTGGGTGTCGGTCTGCAGCGCCATCATCAGCAGGGTTACCTGAATGGTATCGCGCAGCTGCAGGAAGGGAAGATCGGCGATCTGATTCTGCTCCAAGCCTATTGGAACGGTGGTGGCATCTGGTGGCGCGATGGCCAGAAAGGCTGGAATGAAATGCAGAAGCAGGTTGACAACTGGTACCACTACTGCTGGCTCAGCGGCGATAACATCTGCGAACAGCACGTCCACAACTTGGACGTCTGCAACTGGGCGAAGAACGCACATCCCGTCGAAGCCAACGGCATGGGGGGTGACAAACTCCGTCGGATGCTCTATCCGCAGACGCAGATTTTCGATCATCATTTCGTCGAGTTCACCTATCCCGACGGCTCGAAAATGTACAGCCAGTGCCGACACGTCCGCGGTTGCTTCGAGCGAGTGGACGAGCATGCCTATGGCACCAAGGGTGATGCCAGCATGCAGGCCGGCGGCAACGAGAAGGACGTCAATGGAATCGAGGTGAAGTTCTCGAATCCCTACGAACAAGAGCACTATGCATTGATCGAAGCGATTCGCAATAACCTCCCCTACAACGAAGGGCACTTCGGCGCCACCAGCAGCTTCACCGCAGTACTGGGCCGCATGGCCACTTACAGCGGCAAGATCGTCACGTGGGATGAGGCGGTCGAGAATGGCACTTCGCTCGCTCCCGGAATCGAAGACTATACCTGGGACAGCAAGCCCCCCATCCTCCCCAATGATGAAGGTATTTATCCCGGCGCGATCCCCGGCTTGACTGATCCGTTCAACCCCTTCGGTTAATCCAACTCGTGATTCTCTGAAGTTCACCTGAGCGGGGATCTGGCGCGAGCCAGGTTCCCGCTTTGTCTGTTTTGCTGAGCCACGTGTCGGCCCGCTATCATGATGTCATCACTGACGATCACGATTCACCACTTCCCTAGGATCACCTCACATGAAACGCCGCCTTCATCTTGCCGTTTGCCTCGTCTTCAGCTGGCTGTTTATGGGATGTGCCTGGTGGTGGCCGACAATGGCACTGGCCCAGATGGCTGACTCGCCCGATGCGACCACTTCAGTTCTCAGCGTGCCCGATATTTCAGCCAGGTTGTTCGACGCGAATGACTCCTATCCGTGGCTTCCCTACCGCGTGACGCTCGAACCGGCCAAGTGGATCTGGCTCCCCTCGCAACGGACGCTCCCCAACACGTTCGTTCTGCTGCGCAAGGAACTGATGCTCGACCAACTGCCGACGCGTGCCGTGGGATGGATCACGGCCGACAGCCGCTATCAGCTCACCGTGAATGGACAACGCGTGCAGTGGGGTCCCGCTCCCTGCGATCCGCGACAATGGGACGTCGATCCAGTTGATCTGACCAGGTTTCTGCGCATCGGCAAGAACGTCATCGGCGTGGAAGTGCTCTACTACGGGATCGGTGAAGGTACCTGGCCGGCCGGCAAGCCGGGCCTGCTGTTTCACGCCAATATCCTCCTGCCCAACGAAGAACAGATGACGGTCGTTTCCGACGAGAGTTGGCTATGTACGGTGGACCGAGCCCATACGCCAGCACAACCGAAGCGATGGTTCCTGCGGTCTCTGCAGGAGGAGTTTGACGCCCGCCTGCACCCCTACGGCTGGGACCTGCCCGACTTCACGCCGGACAACCGCTGGGTTGCAGCCATGCAACTCGACTGCCCAGCCGACAAACCACCCTCGTGCAGCTCCTATCAGACGACCGATTCCATTGATCGCGTGACCAGCGAGAACGGTTCGTTGCGGGTGCGGCAGATTCCCCTGGTGCAGGAAGAGCCGATCCCCGTGCAGGCGCTGCGCGATCAGGGACGTGTGGTCTGGAAGCGCGATCCTGCCGATTGGTTCGACTTCCGCGTTCCCGGCAGCTTCAAGATTACACAACAGCCGGTGGCCCAAGAGACGACGCCGGGAACCTGGCAGGTGCAGCTGGCGTCCCCAGAGGAAGCCGTGTTCTTGACATTCGACCTGGCCGAACAGGTCGTTGGCTTTCCGTATTTTGAGATCACGGCGCCGGCCGGGACGGTCGTCGAACTGATGACGCAGGAAGCTCACGATCCCTCCAAGACCGCCTGGATGGACAACCACTTTTTCGCGTGGACTCGGTTCATCTGCCGCGGCGGCCGAAATCAGTTCGCTGCCTTTGACTATGATTCCGTGCGCTGGATCCAGCTGCATATCCGTTCGGCAGAAGGCCCGGTCGTGATTCGCAAAGTCGGCGTCTTGCGACGCCAATTCGATTGGCCTCATCAGCCGCTCGTACGATGCGATGAGCCGGCCTTGCAGCGACTGTTCGATGCCTCCATCAATACGCTGCGCAACTCGGCCATCGAAACCGCTGTCGACGGGATGGGACGTGAACGACAGCAGTACAGCGGTGATGGTGGTCATCAGCTGATCGCGATTCGACAGGCATTCGGCGAACCGCGGCTGTCCCGACGTTTCTTGCGCACGTTCAGCGAAGGAATGACAACGGACGGCTATTTTCTCGATTGCTGGCCCGCCTACGATCGCCTGGCGCGCATCGCGCAGAAACAGGTCGACGCCGCCTACTGGGGTCCGCTGCTGGACCATGGAGTGGGCTTCAACTTCGATTGCTGGAAACACTATCTCGAAACGGCGGATCGCGAGGCGCTCGTAGAGCCTTATCCGCGCTTGATCCGCTTCGCACAGTACCTGCGGCAGCTGCGAGGCAATGCCGAACTGCTGCCGGTCGAAAACCTGGGAATTCCCACGGTGTGGATCGACCACGAGGCCTATCGTCAACAGAGGCACAAGCAGTGTGCGTTCAATCTGTACGCAGCTGCCATGCTCCAACATGCACTCGCTCCAATGGCGGAAGTAATGAGCGAACCAGATCAAGCGACCGAAGTGCGAAAGTTCGGCCAGGAATTGCTGCAGGCCACACAGCGTCACTTCTGGTCCGATCAACATCGTATGTTCGTCGACAACCTGCCTTGGCTTGAGGAAGAGAAACAGCTGCGGACCAGCGACCGGGCGCTCGCTATGTCGGTCCTGTTTGACCAGTGCCCCAACGGCCAGACCGAAGCCGCAGTGGAGGAGTTAGCGACGTGCCCCACACACATGGGATTCTCGTATCCCTGTAATGCCGGCTGGCGCCTGTGGGCGCTGGCTCAAGCGGGCCGGATTGAGCCGGTCCTGCACGATTTCCGTTCGCGCTGGGCCACCATGCAATCGGTGCTCGAGAATAACACGCTGCAGGAAATGTGGCAGGTAGCACCCGATTCAACCAATCAGTGGAGTCACTGCGCCGTAGTACCTTTGTTCGTGTTGACAGAGGACATCGCCGGCATACGCCCACTGGAACCGGGCTATGCACGCTGCCAGATCCGCCCGCAGCTGGGCGATCTGAACCAGCTGGAACTGAACAGCTATACGCCCCACGGCCCGATTCACTTGGCAGCCTCACAGCAGGCCGACGGGCGACACCTGGCTCTGACCATTCCAGCGGGAGTGGCAGCCGAGTTGGTCGTGCCAGCCAATGAAGCATCCGCGATCCAGCTGCCACGACTCGCGCCAGACACTCCCACAGGCCTCAAACGGTTCCAGCTCACCAGCGGCGCTGCCAACGAGGTAGTGCTGAAAACCAAATGAACATCGGTCCTGGATCATGATCGTGCCGAGGGCAGGGAAGAGGGGGACAAAAAGATGTAATGACAGAAAGATCTTCTTGTCATCTCATCTTTTTGTCTTCCCCCTCTCGCGCCTTACCGCTTCTGCTCAAGTGCCCACACCACGACCTTCGGCTGATTGGTGAAATCGAGCGTCTGCTGCAGGCGGACCATGGTTTCTTCGGGCGTGAGTTGCAGGAGTCCGGCATAGGTGATGAAGTGACCTGCGGGTGTGCCCCCTTCGATGCCTACGCCCCCGGCGCCAGCACCGGGCCCGACGACAAACCGCGTGGCGACTTCGGGAGTGGTCAGGCCGAGTGCCAGTTTCTGCTCGTTCCACTTGATCGCCCATTTGGCGGATCCCGTCTTCACCTGCGCTGCGACGCCCACCGCGTTGCTTCCCACAGGACTGGTCGTTCCATCCGAGAATTGACACGTGCCCGGCGTGGAACTGTCCGCGGCGAAGAGCTGCGGATCGTCAAAGTCCCAGTAGTATCCCACTGGATCGCTGAGCACGACTTCCAGCCAGGAGACGCCGCCATACAGACTGATCGACTTCGTCAGTTCGGTTGGGTCTTCACACACGTAGCGCACCAGCGCCGGTCCCCGCGCGGTACAGGTGATCTTGTTCTGCGCCGCACGGTACTCGCCGCTCAGGTCAGACAAGCCGAACCAGCTGGTTTCCCCCGGCGTCGTCACGTCTCGATCGCTGGCTGCTCTCACTTCACAGCGGTACAAATGCGCGCCCTCGGCCCCCAGCAGCAGTTTCAGAGCTCCGTTTTCCAGACACCAGAAATTGTCGTCCACGTTATCGGTCATGGCGGCCGTGCTGGAATCGCTCGATCGCGGAGATGCTCCACAGTAGACGTGAATCTCGGCCGCGGTGCCTTGAGCGATCGGCCCTGGCACGATCAATGTCAGACGCTGTTTCCTGGAGTCAGGGCTCGAATCCAGTTGAGCCAGCAACTGCGGCGCTTCGCCGTTGGCGCGGATCCAGAAGGCACGAATCGGCCGCGCCGCCAACTCTTCGGGAATACGGACGTCCACTTCCACTGGCAGTTCATGACGATCCACACTCCCCGCTTCAATCATCAGGCCGAAACGATGCGTGGCCTCAGGCTCCAGCCACGGCAGGTCGGTCTTCAGTGAGTCCGCACGCAGAGCGAACGGACGGGTCTGTCGGAAATGAGACGCCGCAGTGACCAGTCCCAATTCCGATGGGGAGGGGAGAGGCTCACCCGATTCGGCTTTCTGCCGAGCGTCAGCCAGGCGGTCGGCCAGCGACTGGTACCACTTATCCAACTCCGCATAACGCTTCATCGTCCAATCGAGCGCGTACGGCTTGCTTTCACTCAACCAGATCCTCTGGAATTCCTCCCCGAGGCTGCGATGGGCCTGCTGCATCTGCTGGACAATCTGCTCCGCCTCCGTCACTCGCTTCACGCGCTCGTCACGGTCGCTCGTGTCGTACGCGGCCGTGTAGGCCTCCACCGCCTTCACACCGGCGAGCATCCGCAAGCCAATCAACTCCATGCGCCGGGCGCCCAAGAGGAACGCGTCGAGCAGATTCGCGTTGACGACAGCGTCTTGGCGACACGCCTCCAGATGCTCGATGGACGGCTGCACCAACGAGAGCAGACGCTGTGCCGACTTGGTTGTGGCGCTGACGCTCTGACGCGGCACGAAGTCGTTCTGCCAGAAGCGAGGATTCAGCATGTACTCCATGCCACTGAGACTGTGCGTCTGAGCGAGCAGTGTGATTGCCCGGCCAAAATGATCGCCAGGTTCACCGAACAAGACGGCTCCCACGCGCCGGTTGAAGTCCTCAGGCGAAGTGCTCGAAGCGTTCCAGGCACATTCGGCGCCCCAGGCGTATCCATGCCACTTGTATCCTTGCAACGCTTCGCCATCATCCTCCCAGGCGGTATTGAGCATTCCCAGCGCCCCGTGCTTGGCGCCATCACGCACGAAGTTCTGAATATTGACGGTCGTCGCAGCAAAGTCGGGCAGAATCCGGCTCCAGTTGTTGATTCCCGGGCAGACAAAGAACTCGTAACCCGAACTCTTGAACGGCAGAATCTGGTCCTCGAAACTCGCTTTCGGACCGTAACCCCAGGTCAGCATGATTGTATCTTTGGGGATCTGATCCAGCTTGTCAGGATGCATCAGGATAATGTCGCCCCACATCATCATCCGCTTGTGATACTTCTCCTTCAGCAAATCATGCACACGCCGAATGTGTCGCACATAGACTCCACCCACACCGATCTCTTCCGCCAGTTGCTTGGAGGGACCGGTACCCAACCCCTCGGTTTCATCGCAGCAGACGTTGAACATGTCCAACGGCAGCAGGGGACAGACTTCGGAGTACAGATCGTCGAGCAACTGGTAAGTCGCTTCCTTGGTCGGGCAGAGCAGATAGCCGGTTTCCCGCAGATCCGCGTACTCGGGATGTTTCAGGATCCAGGTGAAATGCCCGAACGACTGCTGGTTTCCCAGAATCTCAATCTGCCTCCCCTTGGCGTACTGCACCAGGCTCTTCAGATCCTCGGGCGTCAGCGATCCATCCGCGGGACCGATGTTCGGATGTTTCTGGAAAGCGTACTGGTACTCCATGTAGTAAGTGAACATGTTCATCTTCAGCTCCGCCCCCCCGTCGATCTGCTGTTGGAGCGTCGCGAGAGTGGAACTGGGACCACGTGTCAAATCGTCCTGAAAGCACCGCCACTTGAGTGACGGCCAATCGCGAATCGTCAGGCACGGCAGCGTGTTTTCAGTCCGATTGGCGCGAATCAACTGCCCCAGCGTCTCCACGCCATAGTGCAGGCCGTCCAGATCGACGGCAGTACAGCAAATGGCATTGTCGGCAAGCTGCAGGACATAGCTCCCGGCTGGCGCGTCAGAAGGCAGTGACGGCAGAGAGCGATCAGCCTTTCCGGCCACGACGCGGAAGGTCAGCGTCTGGCCGTCAACCGGTTGAACTTCCCAAGCGGGCAGCTTTGCCACCGCCAACTCGCTGTTGAGCCGTCGGCCGACAAACTCCGCGTACGCTGCTGGTGCCTGCACCTGCCACTTCCCCTGCAGATCGAAAGTGCCAGGTTGCAGCTCAATTTGCTTGGGAAAGGGAACCAACCTCAGCCCGGACACGTCCGCGGACCAGCCGAACGAGGAACATGCGGACCAAAGGAGAGTGGCCAACACAGCAGACAGCAGACGGGAACCGTTCATGGAAGATCGCCTCCGCGAATCACAAGGTGGGTCAAGCGGCGTGGATATTTCCCGAGACCGTGCGGCCTCTCTCCACCAGGATACCAGCTGCCGCACGGCAAATCAGTGGGAAGCCGGTGATTTCGAGCGGACAGAGGCCACGCCGCCACCCTGGCCGAATCGGACGCCACCGAGTACTCTCCTCTAATAGTGCTCGACAGCGGGCCAGGACGCCTTGTCCGAGGGGGCTGTTTCCTCACAACAACCGTTTAGAAGAGAATTGTCTCTGGTTATCAGACCTGGTCAGCGCCACACGGGAATGAACAACAGGAACTCGCACGAACCGCTGTCGGGAGGCATATCGGGAGCCGCTTTCCTGATGGCGAACATCCTGTGCTGGTCATCAGTACCCGTTTTCCTCCGCTACTTGACCGGAAGTGTCGATGCCTGGACGGCCAACGGATTCCGCTTCCCGCTTTCCGCCGCGTTGTACTGGCCCGTGTTGTGGATCGCCTGGCGTTCCGGCGATCTGGATCGGGAGACGTTTCGCCGCTGCATTGTCCCGTCGCTCCTGGCGCTAAGTGGCCAGATCTTGTGGGGCATGGCTCCGTACTATCTGCCAGCCGGCACGATCGCTTTCTTCATGCGTTTCTCGCTCGTCTTCGCCCTGTCCGGCTCGATGTTCCTGTTCCAGGACGAGCGGCGATTGTTGACACTGCCTCACTTCTATCTGGGTCTGGCCCTTTCGATCGGCGGGTTTATCGTGATGTCGATCAGCAAAGTGCGGTTCGACTCGGCCGTCACGCTGACCGGCATTGGGATCATCCTCTTTTGCGGAGTCTTCATGGGGCTGTACGGAGTCAGTGTGCGGTTCTTCCTGCGGGGCATCCATCCACTGATTGGATTTGGAATTGTCTCGCACTACGCTTCCGTCGGCATTCTCATCGCCATGTTTGCCGCCGGCGACTACTCGCAGCTGCTCCACGTATCGGGCGTCGACTGGGTCGTCATGGTCGCCTCATCGGTGCTGGGAATCGCGCTGGGGCACTACTTCCTCTATTCGGCCGTATCGCGACTGGGAGCCGCAGTCACCTCCGGCGCTCAGACTCTCACTCCGTTTCTGACCATGCTGCTGGCCACCCTGTTTCTGCACGAGACCATGTCGCTGCTGGAATGGTGCGCTGGCCTGACCATGGTCGCCGGCGCCGCCGTCCTGCTCTACGCACAGAATCTTCTCGTATCGCGCAGCGCCCAAAAAACCGAGAGCCGCTGATTGGATATGAGGAGATGAAAGGCCAGGACAAATCTTTTTGTGCCCCATCTTTTTGTCCTTCTTCTCCCCCCAACCTGCCGTCACTCATACACAAACCCAGCCGTCGCTCGACAATTCGCCTCGGGTACCAAACGGACCCAATACGCCTCGAATCCTGGCGGAAAAGCGAACTCCACGTGGCCGCCTGCCGGGACTTCTAGAAGTTCAAAGACATGCCAAAGGCCGGTCCCGGTAATATCGACCTCCAGGCGAAACGTAACGGCGGTGCTGCTGGTTTGCGACAGGGCCAAGCGTTTGCGGTCGTAACCAGCCATGAGATACGGGTCGGAAGGCTTTCCCGCCGAAACATCCGTCTCGGTCCACGGACCGCCGCGTCCCACCGGTTTGCCGAGCGACCAGAGATCATCGACAGATCCCAGCCAGACTGCCGAGTGTCCGTCGGTCGACTGAACGATATGGGGGTTTCCAATCTCGTGAACGTTCGCCACACCACTGAGCACCAGCAACCCGCGCCACGAGCAATAGTCTTGAATGAACCAGGGATGCGTGGCGATCGGCCGAATCTTGGCGAAACCACCCGCGTTGCGCGCCGGCAGCTCGTAAAATGTGCCTGCGCACTGAAACAGATCGCGTTCCGTTGTGACTTCACGCGACGTGCGCTGCTGATTGAGCAACCACGGATGCTCCAGGTAAACAGGATTCCCGATCGGTAACCGGTAACGCTGCCCATCGTCGTCAATGTACACGATACTCTGGTGCTCCACTTTCAGAATATCTTGGGGAATCGCCACATCTTGAGCCATGCGTACTTGTAGCGCTGGGTCATCCACACGCTCCATGGTCAGATCGGGCCGCAGCGCGTAGTATCCCGTTTGAGCAGTAGTATCATCACGCAGTTCAGTAGCCAGTACCATGAGCCCGCCGGCACGATCGCCCGCTCGCAACAGCGCCCCACGTCCACCTGGCGAACCGGCCCTGCAGAGGCCGGCGAATCGGACATCCGCAGGATCGGCTGTGACACCGCTCGATGGCTTTCGTTCATCCCGATTTCGCATCTCGAACCAGACTGTGGCTTGACAGTCCTGGCTGACCGACGCTCGGATCCACTGGCCCACCTCGTGCGGCGAGAAGCTGTGCCAGGCATAACCCTCGGCGGGAACAACCACGTCTTCCAGGAGTGACCAGGTTCCGTCACCGGAGCGATCCACCTCCAGCCGCACGACAACAGGTTCCGCTAGACGATGGGCCAGGTGAACGCTGCGGCAGGTGAATCCGTGAAACAGAAACGGGTCTGACGGAGTGCCCGCCTGCACCGGCTCGTCCAACCAGACCGCTCCCCGCCCCATGGCTGGCCCTAACTGATCCAGTTGCCGTGGTTCCACAAACCAGAGATTCGACTGTGACTCAACCGGCCCGGCAACCTTTCCTTTGGCTTTGCGAGTATTGAGAAACTCATTCTTCGCGGCATCATCGCAACCGAACACCACTCGATCGTCCCAGCGGCAGAAGTCGCCAATCACTTTCAAGTGGCTGGAGCGTGGTGCGATGCCGGCGGTCTGTCCAGCGCGAAATTGCCTGGGAAACCGCCAGAACATGCCATGCATGGTCATCAGCAGATCCTGCTCGCCAATCTCGCGAATCCGCGGCCATTCGGTGTTCCAGCCATGAGCTCCATCGTAGCAGTGGCTTGTTTTCGGCAGCCGAAACAGGTGCCATTGGCCAACGTCTCTCAGCATCAGGATCAGCGAGCGATGATCCCAACCTACACTCCAGATCGGATCCGTTTCAGAGCTTTCGTTCCCACCGATTCCACCAGGCCCAGTCACTTCGGTGAACTGGCTGCGCAGCACAACCTGCCACTCGCCCTGACCGGGCCACTGAGCGAGCGATCCGGAGGGGATGTCAGGTCGGGTCATAGCCAACGGGCTCTTCTCTCCATTGTTGGCATAGACCAATACGCCCTGACCGCTGTAGAACCCTTTGCCGTGATAACCAGGCAGCAAATCTCCCGCATCATTCGACGTGAAATTGGCGTCAGGAAACAGCTCCGTGACGTCCAGCGTCTGGACATCCACTTCATAAAACCCCTCTTCCATCGTCGCGTAATAGACCTTGCGAGCCGGATCAGTCAGATGCTGAGCGGTACCGGTCAGACGACCGCGCATCACGCTCGGCGGGATGACGCGCACCTCTCCCGTCCGGCTGATCACATAGGGGCCAATCAGCAGCTGCTCCGATTGGCGATGGATCATCCGATTAGCCGGAGTGCCACCGACGCTGTGGGGCCAGAAGGAGAGATTGAGTGCTCTGTCGGCGGCATAGAGTCGATCGTCGGAACCACTGGGCATGTGGGGTGAATAGGTGATCCACCACAGCTTCCCGGCCCACGGTACCACGGCACCAGTGCCGCATTCGGCTCCCGAGTTGAAGCTGGCCAGATGCGGGTAAATGCCGCTCCATTGCTGGGCGTCTTTGCCGGCAGCAAGCAGTTGCAGCTGATCGGCGGCGATCGTGACCGAGTCGGCCTGGGGGGCCAATCCCAAGAGGATGGCCCCCGCGAGCAGGCGTCGCACGAAAGCACAAGCGAGCGGCGCGCGTCGAGCTGAATTCATGATGGACCTATTACGATTTCTCCGGTTCGCCGCCACCGTCCGCTTCGGCAGGTGGCGGAGGCGCATCCGCGCCACCGGCGCGGCCGCCTCGTCCGAACCCACGTCCCATTGACTCAGCCATTGCTTTCGCTTCCTCCTGATCGATCGCTCCATCCTTGTTGGTGTCGGCGCGTTCCAGCATGCGCTGCATGAACTCCGGCAACTCCTCCTTCGTGACCTTCCCATCACCGTCCTTGTCGTTGCTCATAATCCGTTCAACTACATCGAATCCCCCAGGTCCGCCGGGACCGCGACCGCCAAAGCCGCCCGGTCCGCCAGGGCCTCCAACCCCGCCACGACCTCCACCGAATCCCGCCGGCCCACCCATGCCGCGACCTCGCGGAGGCCATCCGATCTCTTCCTGGCTCAGTTTGCCATCGTTGTCCTTATCGAGTTTCTTGAGCGAAGCAACTGCATTCTCAATCTCTTCTGGTGACAACTGCCCGTCTTTATCGGTGTCGAGGGCTTCCATCAATGGCAAAACGCGACCCGGCGTGCCAAACCCACCAGGACCAGGTCGCTGTCCTTCCTGAGGCGCAACTTTGCGCATCTGCCGTGGTGTCTTGGGCTCCTGAGCACTAACGGCCGACACCCATAGTCCGGCCACCAGAACGCCGACAATCATCGTCAACTTGTTTGTATTCACCCTGGATTCCCTTTGTGTTGAGCAAGATCCGGACCGAAGAGTAGAGTAACACCCCTGCCAGGCACTCGCAGTTTTCCATTGGTAGTATAGGTCGGAAGCCGGCACCACAAGATACGCTCGGAGCGCAACGCGTTCCGCCCAGCTTCTCACAAACAGTTTCCCACAACCCAGGGACCAGGACAAGAATTGCGCGGTGGCAAAGCGTTCCCCCACTAAGAATCGCGGGAAAAATCACTTTCGTGGTTGGAGGTGCCGTCGCCAGGCGGCGGGCGGTTTCCCACGCTCTGCGCGAGCGTGGCTACGAGAGCTGGAGGGCCTGAACACTCTCACGCGGCGAACCCTAGGAAGAACGGGGGAGTCGTGTTATGGTAGCGTTTTCGCGGCACCGCTCCCTTCGTATTGCACCCGCCCGAAGCGGCCGCAAAGCCCCCACCAGGAGAGAGTCGATGAAGACCATCCGCCGCACTGTAGTCACGCTGTCCGCCGTGTGGGCATTGACCACGCTGGCCTCATCTGCGTCTGCCGAACCCATTCGACCACCGGCGGTCCCCTTGGTCGCCTGCGATCCCTACTTCAGCATCTGGTCGCCCGCCGATATCTTGACCGACGCCAGCACCGTGCATTGGACTGGCAAGCCCCATCGACTCAGTTCCATGGTCCAGATCGACGGCCAGCCGTTTCGCCTGATGGGTGTCGATCCGGTCGATGTCACTCCACTCCCACAGAAGTCGGTCCTCGTCCTGCCGACGCGCACGATCTATACGTTTGAAGGGAGCGGTATTCGCCTGACGCTCACGTGGCTGACGCCAGCGCTTCCCGACGACCTGGATCTGCTCGCTCGCCCGGTCACCTATGTGACCTGGGAGTGCGTGGCAACCGATGGTCAATCGCATCAGGTAAAGATCGACTTTGCCGCGCGCGGTGAACTTGCGGTCAACACTCCCGATCAGCAA
Source organism: Pirellulaceae bacterium (assembly GCA_041752115.1). Lineage (GTDB taxonomy): Bacteria > Planctomycetota > Planctomycetia > Pirellulales > Pirellulaceae > JAJRVM01. Next base: position 81,451 of record JBGSHS010000243.1, read on the forward strand.
GTCGAAGCGCAGATCGAAGAGCATGGCGAGCTGACCGCCGCCAAGGTGGGGAGCGTGGAGCAACCGGTGCTGGTCAAGCCGGGTGATGACATCCGCATCGATTGGGGATATCTGTACGTGGCTGTACCCAAGAGTGCTGTACCCAAGAACGCAGTGCCCAAGAGCGAGGGCGCCCAGGTGTCAATCACACCGGCGGCGGACAAGCTGCCAGCCGCCGGGCAGGATGTCACTGCAGCGGTGAGTTTCGATCTGGGGAGTGTCTCGGATGCTTCCGTTTCGCGCTGGCTCATTCTTGCCTATGACGATTTGTACTCCATTCAATATATGAAGAAGAACCTGCGGCCTTACTGGCGCCGCACGGGCTGGGAAGCGTCGGACCTGTTGAAGGCCTCGGCCGACGAATATCAAACGCTGCACGATCGATGTGCCGACTTTGACCGCGAGCTGATGACCGATCTGGCAGAAGCTGGTGGGGAAAACTACGCGGCATTGTGTGCGCTCGCCTACCGTCAGTGTTTCGCCGCCGGCAAGTTCGTGGCCGACGACCACGGCCAGCCGCTGCAGTTCTGCAAGGAGAACCACTCCAACGGCTGCATTGGCACATCCGATGTGTTCTATCCGATGGCTCCGCAGTTCCTGTTGCTCGGTCCCACCCTGTCCAAATCGTTCCTCGTGCCGTTTATGAACTACGCGGCCTCAGAGCGATGGAAGTTCCCGTTCGCTCCTCACGACCTTGGACAGTATCCACATGCCAACGGACAGCGGTACGGTGGAGGCGAGCGGACGGACGAGAACCAGATGCCGGTGGAAGAGAGCGGCAATCTGCTGATCTTGATGGCAGCCATCGCTCAGATGGAAGGGAATGCCGATTTCGCTGGGCTCTACTGGCCTCAACTGAAACAATGGGCGGAATACCTGAAGGACAAAGGCTTCGATCCGGACAACCAGCTGTGCACCGACGATTTCGCCGGTCACCTGGCACACAATGTGAACTTGAGCGCCAAAGCCATTTGCGGGCTGGGAGCGTTCGGCAAGTTGTGTGCGATGCGCGGCGATCCAGAGGGGGCGCGAGAGTACACCGCGCTGGCCAGGCAGTTCGCTCAGCAGTGGGTCCAAGCTGCCCGCGAAGGTGATCATTTCCGGCTGGCATTCGATCGACCGAAGACCTGGAGCCAGAAATACAATCTGGTTTGGGATCGTATTCTGGGACTGAATCTGTTCCCGGAAGAAGTGAAGCGGACCGAGATGGATTATTATCGCCAGATCCAAGACGTGTACGGATTGCCACTCGACAACCGGCAGACGTACACTAAGCTCGATTGGATCTTGTGGACCGCTACACTCACCCAGAACCGCGATGATTTTGAGGCACTGGTCAATCCGGTAGTGAAGTTCCTGAATGAGACGCCAGATCGAGTTCCGATGACCGACTGGTACTTCACCGATTCCGGACGCAGACAGGGCTTTACGGCCAGGCCGGTGGTCGGTGGTGTCTTCCTGCAGATGCTTTATGACCCGCAGGTCTGGGCCAAATACGCAGGTCGCGAGAAGACGAAAGGCTCGAACTGGGCCCCCATGCCCACTCCGCCGCGCACAGAGCCGCTGGTGCCGACCAGCCAGCAGCAGCCGGCGACGTGGCGGTATACCCTGACCGCTCCCCAAGGCAACTGGCAGGCCGCCGATTATGACGACTCGCCATGGCACGAAGGGCCCGGAGGTTTCGGCGCGGCGGGCACACCCGGCGCAGTCATCGGCACCCCATGGAACTCGAACGACATCTGGCTCAGGCGGACCGTGGAACTGAACGACAATCTGCCCGACCGACTGGCTTTGCGAGTTCATCACGACGAGGACGTCGAGGTGTACATCAACGGCACACGGGTCTTTCGACGCCGCGGTTATACAACTGATTACGAGTCGAATGAGATCAGCAAGGGAGCACTCCAAAGCGGCCGCAATGTGATTGCCGTTCACTGCCACCAGACCACCGGCGGGCAGTTCATCGACGTGGGGATCGATGCAATCATTCCTGCCGATGCTGACAAGAAGTAGGGCGATTCGGGCAGCAGATCCTGGGGCCCCGCCACCATCGCAGATCCAGATTCCCGAGCTCGACTGCCTGGCTCTTTGAGCTGAGACAATCGCTGGCGGCGATCCGCGACGTTATAATCCATTTGCCGCCCGAGCCTGTTCCTCCCTGCCATCACTCCCCCCGAGGTCTCCTCCATGCGATTGCTGCTTGCTCTGCCGTTGTGTCTGATCTGTACCGCCGCCACTGCGGACGAACGTCTTCGCACCGAACCCGCCCAGCCCAGCCCCAACCTGGTGACCGACCGCAGTGCGGAACGGACCGGTTTTCAAGAGGCAGCTCCCTATCGGCCGCGGGCCGATCTGCGCAGCGACTTCGTCATGGCCTATGGCGTCGACGCGTCACTGCCCGAGCGACTTGCCCGCTGGCGCGAAGCGCAGTATGTGCCGCAGGTCATGACGGGAGTCGCCTGGGGAAGCTATCAGGACTACCTCGACGGGAAGGTGGATGGTCGCGAACACTGGGACGAGAGCCAGGTCGCGGCCGATGGCTCGCGCATTTTGCACGGCCCGACAGTTCCTTACATGGTTCCGTCGGTGGCCTTCAGTCGTTATCTGGAAGCAGGAATTCAGCGAGCGATCGATTCCGGAGCGGTGGCGATCCATCTGGAAGAACCTGAGTTCTGGGCGCGAGGCGGGTTCAGCGAAGCGTTTCAGCGTGAGTGGCAGATTTTCTATCGGGAGCCGTGGCAGCGTCCTGATTCGAGCGTCGATGCTCAATATCGCGCCAGCAAGCTGAAGTACTATCTCTACCAGCGCACGCTCGACCGGCTCTGTTCGGCTATGAAGGAATACGCTCTTGCGAATCATCAGCGTGAAGTCCGGTTCTATGTGCCGACTCACAGCCTGTTGAACTATGCGCAGTGGCAGATTGTCAGTCCAGAATCGTCGCTCCTGGATCTGCCCGGCGTTGACGGGTATATCGCTCAGGTGTGGACCGGCACCGCTCGCTCCGCCAACGCCTATCAGGGCCGGATCGCGGAACGCACGTTCGAGACCGCCTATCTCGAGTACGGCGTCATGCAGGAACTGGTGCGAGGCACCGACCGCCGCATGTGGTTCCTGCACGATCCGATTGAAGACAATCCTCGTCACGACTGGGACGATTATCGCTCGAATTACATTTGCACGCTGGTCGCGTCGCTGCTGCATCCGCAGGTCTGGCACTACGAAGTGGCACCCTGGCCCAGCCGCGTGTTTTACGGGCAGTACCCGCATGGCAACCCCGATGCGACCGGCATACCCGCTCCCTATGCCACCACCTTGGCCGTGGTCTTCAATCAGCTTCGCGACATGCAACAGGATCAGATCGACTATGACGGAGCCACCAGCGGCGTCGGCGTGTTCCTGTCCGATTCGGCCATGTTCCAGCGAGCAGCTCCGGCGTTTAGCACTGGTACTACAGACGATCCGCAAGACCTCACCCGTCCCACCGCTCGCGAAGTGCAAATGCTCACCGGCTTCTATGGCCTGACCCTGCCACTGCTCAAACACGGCATCCCGATCACTCCGGTCCAGCTCGACAATCTGGCACGCAGTCCTGGTTACCTGCAGCCGTATCGAGTGCTGGTGCTGAGCTACGAGTTCATGAAGCCGATGAAGCCTGGACTGCACCTGGCGCTGGCCGACTGGGTCCGTCAGGGCGGAACGCTGATCTATGTCGGAGCCGATACCGATCCCTTCCACTCGGCACAGGACTGGTGGAACCAGGGCCTCGCGACGTATCAAAGCCCGAGTGAGCATTTGTTTGAGACGCTCGGACTCGAGCGACAACCGGCCACTGGCGAGTATTCCTACGGTCAGGGACGGGTCCTGGTGCAGCGAGAGCATCCCGCCGTGTTCTCCCGCTCGAAAGAGCTGGCCGATCAACTGCGGTCGCTGGTTCGCAAAGGAGTGGAAGCAGGGGAGGGGGAGGGGACCTGGGTCGAGCGGAACTACATCCGCCTGCGGCGAGGTCCTTATCTGATCGCCGCGGTCATGCGTGAATCGGTCTCCGATGAACCGCTGCAGATCAACGGCCGGTTCGTCGATCTGCTCGATCCCGATCTGGCGGTGCGCAGCGAACTTCAGCTTCTTCCCGGCCAACAGGCCTGGCTGCTGGACCTCGATCGGACCAGCGGAGCTCGACCGCTGCTGCTGGCCGCTGCCGGACGGGTGGAGACCTGGCAGGTGGCTCCAGGGCAGCTGGACTACACGATCTCGTCGCCCGCGGACATCCAGGTCAGCACGCGCATCCTGATGGATGCCGCGCCGATGTCCGTACAGGTCAATGGCGTGCCAACCGACGCCTTCCAATGGGATGAAGAATCCAAAACGCTGCTCGTGCATCACGCCGGCTCTCCCGAGCCGGTCGCCGTGCGCGTCGTGCTCCCGTAGCAGATCGTCGCGCTAGTGTCTGAGCACGCTGGCCCGATGCGCGCTCAGCGCTGACTCCTCACCCTTCCCGACCCCCACGAGCTCCGCTCGTGCGGTGAATCAGATGGTCAGCTACCGACGCTGCCCTCTCAACACTTCCCGACCCCCGCGAGCTCCGCTCGTGCGGTGAATCAGATGGTCAGCTACCGACGCTGCCTCTCAACACTTCCCGACCCCCACGAGCTCCGCTCGTGCGGTGAAC